>CAVRBK010000062.1:0-121649 GCA_963719025.1 uncultured Gammaproteobacteria bacterium
TTTTAACAACAGGGTCAGAACCTATATAACTGCGGCGTACGAACAAGCCCGGACGTCCGCCATTGGCCATCCTCAACGAGATTCGATTCGATAATCTGCGCGGCGACCTTTTCGGCGGCGTGACTGCAGCGATCATTGCGCTGCCAATGGCGCTCGCCTTCGGGGTCGCCTCCGGAGCGGGACCCGCCGCGGGCCTGTATGGCGCCGTCTTCGTTGGCCTGTTCGCCGCGCTGTTCGGCTCGACCCCCACCCTGATCTCCGAACCGACCGGTCCGATGACGGTCATCATGACCGCCGTCATTGCCCAGTTGCTGGCAGCCAACCCGGAACAGGGTATGGCGATGGCATTCACCGTGGTAATGCTGGCCGGCGTGTTTCAGATGCTGTTCGGCGCACTCAAGCTCGGCCATTACGTGACAATGATGCCCTACACGGTGATTTCGGGCTTCATGACAGGCATCGGTCTCATACTGATCGTGTTGCAGTTGGGGCCTTTTCTGGGGCAGGCGCCGCCGCCCGGCGGCGTGACGGGAACCCTGTCATCCCTGCCGCAGATGATCGGCGATATCCGCCCGGAGGAGACCCTGCTGGCGCTGCTCAGCTTCGGCCTGCTGGTGCTGTTCCCGAAAAGGCTCAGCCGGATGGTTCCGCCGCAACTCCTCGCCCTGGTGCTTGGCACGCTGGTTTCCCTGTTCCTGTTATCCGATGCGGAGGTGCGGCGTATCGGCGAGATACCTACCGGGCTCCCGCAACTGCAACTGCCGGTATTCACCGCGGCGCAATGGCAGCTGATGGTCATCGAGGCGGCCGTCCTGGCGGTGCTGGGCAGTATCGATGCACTGCTGACCTCCGTGATCGCGGAAAACCTTACCCGCAAGGAAAGCGACTCCAACAAGGAACTGTTCGGCCAGGGGGTGGGTAACCTCGTCTCCGGCCTGTTTGGTGGCATCCCCGGTGCCGGCGCCACGATGGGCACGGTGGTCAATATCCAGACCGGCGGACGCTCCGCGCTGTCGGGCCTGACGCGGGCCTTGCTGCTGCTGATCGTTGTGCTGTGGGCCGCCGACCTGACCGAGCAGATCCCCCTCGCCGTGCTCGCCGGCATCGCGCTGAAGGTCGGGATCGATATCATCGACTGGTCGTTTCTCAAGCGCGCTCACCGCGTGTCCTTCAAGGCTGCCTTGATCATGTACGGCGTAATCGCACTCACGGTCTTCGTCGACCTCATCACGGCCGTTGCGATCGGCGTGTTCATCGCCAACGTGCTGACCATTGCGCGCATGGAGAAACTGCAGAGCAACGCGGTAAAGGCGATCCACGACGCCAATCCGGCGCACGATCACGATCTCTCCCGCGACGAACAGACACTGCTCGAGCAGGCCGACAGCAAGATCCTGGTGTTCGCCCTGGGCGGTCCCCTGCTGTTCGGGGTAGCCAAGGCCATCTCGAGGAAATACGCGGTACTCACCAGCCACGAGGTCCTGATTGTCGATTTCACAGAGGTGCCGATCCTGGGCGTTTCTTCTTCCCTGGCGGTGGAAAACATCATCCTGGAAGACCTGCAGCAGCAGCGCCCGGTCTTCATCGTGGGAGCGGTCGGCGATGTTGCGAAACGATTGACCAAGCTCGGCCTGCTGCAACGCTTACCGGCCGGACATGTGGTCGGCACACGCCAGGAGGCACTGACCCGGGCGACCGCTTTGCTGGAGGCCAAGCGGCCGGAAACCGCTACAGACAGCGGGACGGGGGCAGCATGATTAGAGTATACTTATGGGCCTACTCGAATCTGACTGGCCCTGCTGTAGCGCGCGCCTGATCCACGTTCATGCATACCCTAAACCCAAGGATTTCGCTGCGGACCTACGTCTACATCGACTCGCTGCAACCGCAGCTGGCCGAGTACATGGCGACCGTTTCGCAAGGGTTTTTGCCCATCCCCGGCGACGCCTGCCTGTGGGTCGAGGTCTCGCCCGGTATGGCCGTGCATCGGCTGACCGACATGGCATTGAAGGCGACCCGCGTTCACCTCGCTCAACAGGTTGTCGAGCGCGCCTATGGCTCGATGGTTATTCATCAGCGCGACCAGAGTGATGTCCGCGAGGCCGGCCGTGTCCTGTTGCACAACATGAACGCCCGGCAGGAAGACCGCGAGACCTGCCGTATCGCCTGGCGTGAGATTATCCGCGGCATGACGCCCGATCATACGGTGCTTATCAACCGCCAGGATCGTCGAGGCTCCATGATCCTGCCCGGGCAGAGCATGTTCATCCTCGAAACGGAACCTGCTGGCTACATCGTCTACGCCGCCAACCAGGCGGAAAAAGCGGCCAATATCACCCTGATCGATGTCCGCGCGGTAGGCGCGTTCGGCCGCCTCACCATCGCCGGACGCGAGGGCGACGTCGACGAGGCCGCGGCCGCGGCAATCGCGGCTATCAACAATCCCTCAGGCACCTGACGGCAGCGGGCAGCAGACATGCATCGCGAAGAACTGATTCGCCTGCTGGATGAGCACCATCCTCTGTCTGTCGCCGAGGCCGGCAACGTGGTGCGCGCAAAACACTTCGTCGAACAGCATGCCGATTGCTTTCACCGCGAGCTCCTGCACGGTCACGTCACCGGATCGGCCTGGGTGGTAAATCCAGACCGCGACAAGGTACTACTGATGCACCATCGCAAGCACAATGAGTGGTTTCAACCGGGCGGTCATGCCGACGGCGATGCCGATATCCTGCGGGTTGCGATGCGCGAAACGCACGAGGAAACGGGCATACCGGCCGAGCACATCAAGTTGGTCGACGGCTCGGTATTCGATGTCGACATTCACACCATCCCCGCCGTCGGCAGCGAGCCGCGTCATACCCACTTTGACATCCGTTTCCTGCTCGAAATCGATGACGCACTGCCGGTACCGGGCAACGATGAATCGCACGAGATTCTGTGGGTGCCGGTGTATGAAGCCTCGAGATTCAACAACAACCTGTCGACATACCGCATGGTAGACAAGACGCGGCGCCTGCGCGGCCACTGAGCCAGCGGCGCGGCAACGGAAAAGTGGCAATTGTCTCGTCAGGCAACGGCCTGCTGGTCCAAGGCATCCTTCATATCCGGCCATTGCTTTTGCAGCTGCAAACGAATCTGCGGCTCGATTCCCTTTACGAATTCGAGAAAAGCCTGGGCCACCAACGACAGTTGTTTGCCCTTTGGATGCACGATGTACCACTTGCGCATGATTGGAAAACCTTCCACGTCCAGCAGCGCAACCGGACCGTCCCGCCCCTCCAACGCCAGTGCATGCAGGGACAGCACGGAAAGGCCCAGGCCGGCGACAATAGCGTGCTTGATAGCCTCATTACTGCCCAGCTCCATCCGCACCTTGAGGCTCAAATCCTGCTGCTTGAACAGACGCAGCATGGCATCGCGAATCCCGGACCCGGGCTCACGCAAAATGATCGGTTCCTCGGCAATACGGGCCAACGAGATATTACTCTGGCCAACCAGGGGATGATTCCTGGGCGCCAATACGACCAGCGGATTCGGCGCAAAGGGAAAGGCCTCGATATCGTCCGTCTGCTCGACCGGGGCCTGCCCCATGATGTACAGATCGTCTTCGTTGTTCTTGATTCGATCGATGATCTGGTCGCGGTTGAAGACATTCAGCGCCACCTCGATACCCTGGTAGCGCTGGCAGAATTCACCCAGGACTTCGGGTGCGAAGCAATTCGCCGTGGTGATGACACCAAGCGTGAGGCGCCCCATCCGGATACCCTTCAGATCGGCCATCTTCATCTCCAGGTTGGAGAGCGTGGCAAACATCTGGCGGCATGATTTGTACAGTTCCGTACCCGCCTCGGTCGGCCTCAGCTTCCTGCCAACCTGTTCGAAAAGCGGCAGCCCCACCGTGTCGGCGAGTTTCTTGATCTGCATGGAGACCGTGGGCTGGGTGAGAAACAGCGCCTCGGCGGCACGGGTAAAACTACCGAAGCGGACACTGGCCTCGAAGATCTGGAGCTGGCGCAGTGTGGTATGCCGGATCAGGTGATCTGACATCATCGCCGGAGGGGTATCGTGCAAACTCTGCGGAACTGTCAAATCCCTGCCTCACGTTTGATCGATAGCTGCGCGGCGAAACGCTTTTCCGGCAGGCGTGGAAATTCAAAAAGCCGCGCACGCCCGGGTGATCCACCCGAACCGGCACGACTGGAGATTTCCCATTCTGGCCGAAAAACGTCAGTCCGGCCAGACTCTCTTCGACGATCCGAAACTCGGATTCGCAGTCGCCGAGGCAGTTCGCGTCGGCTTTGGTTTGGCAACGGCCTTCTTTTTCGCCACCGGAGGGGCCGGCTTGGCGGCAGCTGGCGCGGCCTTGGCCGGCGCTTTCTTTCTGGTCGCCGTGGTAGCAGCAGGTGCGCTGGCCGGCTTGGATTCCGGCGCTGCGCCCTCGGTCTTGGTCTTGCGAATCGAGGCCATCAGTTGATCGCCCGTGTTGTCTTTGGTTGTCACAGTTGTTTCACCATTTCGTCGACAAGTTGCCTGATTTCATCCGCGGCCGCAGCACCCTGGCTACCCACATCCAGGACACTCCGGCCCTGAATTATCGATTTTCTGTAGATCATACGGCGGCGAATCGCGCTTTGTGCTGCGGGCACGCTGAGTTCTGCCAGGGCATCCCGCATAACCTTGGAAAGCCGCGTCCGCGGCTCGAGTTGATTGATCACCAGCAAAGCATCGAGTCCGGCATTCAACGTCCGTGCCCGCTCAACCTCGGTTTCAATCTGTACGCTTGCCCAAAGATCCAGAGGAGACGGCTGGACCGGAATCAGCGCCAGATTGGCCACCGACAAGGCATCGCTGGTCTGCTGGGAATGGACAGACGGCGGACAGTCGACGACCAGATAACGCACCGAATCCGTATGCTCGGCCATCGTCCTGGCGGCATCCTCGAAGGCCGGTATTACCGCAAATGGACTGTTTCCATCGGCGATCGAGAACCAATTATGAGATGACTGCTGTGGATCGGCATCCAGCACGGTGGTCGTTCCGCGCTCGGCCAGCGCACTGGCGAGATTGATACACAGCGTGGTCTTGCCTGCCCCACCCTTGTTGCCTACAAGTGCGATTACCGGCATGGGTTGATCAGGCGTCCGTCTGTTTCGAGTAGAGGCTGTCCAGCATAACAGCGAATTGGCGCTGTTTGTCGGCCAACACCTCGCTGCCTTCTTCCGGATAGATCGTGACGTTCACATAGTCCGTCCCGAACCCCATGTCGGGGTACAGGGACTCACGCTCTGACAGCTCTGCGGCCTCATCGAGAAAATCCCGCAGTTCCGTGTAGCTGCCAAATTCGTACCGCTGTTCCAGGCACAACGGTCTTTTGCGCTCCCGCCACTCTGAACTCATCAGCCGCCCCTCAGGTCAGGAATGCAGATACGGCTTGGTACCGACGAGCCGCTCAAGCGTCAATCTCGCCTTCCCAAAGTTCGGCCTGCCACGCCAACAACTCTTTATGATGCATCCGCTCCTCTTCGAGCAGGGAATGGAAAAAGAGTCGACTGTCATGGTCGCCGATCCGGGCACTGTAGGTCGCCGCGGCACGGTACAGGTCAATAAGTTCCTGCTCGAAATGCTGATTGATCTTCAGCATGTCGACCAGGTTGTCCGCCAGTTTAACCGGCCTGAGTTGCGAGGCGTTTGGTGCAGCACCAAGCGCCAACATCCGTTCGATGATCCGATCGGTATGCTGCAACTCCTCCTCGGCCTCGTGCCGGAGCCGTTCTGCAGCTTGCGCCAGTCCCCAGTAAGCAACCAGTCTTGATTGCGTACCGTAGAGCTGGACCGCAGAGAACTCGAGGCTCAGCGCCCTGCCAAGATACCCCAGCACGCCCTGATCAACCCGCGTTTTCAACATCTGCTTGCCGACGTCCTAATGCGCGTAGCGATTAATCGACAGCCGGACCACCGGTCGGCAGTACCGGCTCGACCTCTTTGTGAGGACGCGCGATGATGTGCGCGGCAACCAGGCCGTCACCCACACGCTCACAGGCATCAGCGCCAGCACGAACCGCGGCATTCACTGCACCGGTCTCACCGCGCACCAGAACGGTCACGTATCCACCGCCGACGAACTCACGTCCGATCAGGCGAACTTCTGCCGCCTTGGTCATCGCGTCAGCCGCTTCGATAGCCGGGACCAGGCCGCGGGTTTCGATCATACCCAGTGCAATACCGTAGTTTTCATTTGCCATTGTCTCTTCTCCGTCAGTATTAGGAAGAATTAGCTCTGCGGCCGCGCCGGCAAGGCGCAGCCCCATTCAGTTACTTGCTTTCCAGCACCGGCTCAACTTCTTTGTGAGGACGCGCGATGATGTGCGCGGCAACCAGGCCGTCACCCACACGCTCACAGGCGTCAGCGCCAGCACGAACGGCAGCGTTTACCGCGCCGGTCTCGCCACGCACCAGAACGGTGACATAGCCGCCACCAACGAACTCACGACCGATGAGTCGGACCTCAGCAGCCTTCGTCATTGCGTCTGCAGCTTCGATGGCGGGCACCAGCCCGCGCGTTTCGATCATGCCCAGTGCGATGCCATAGTTTTCAGTTGCCATCTTCTGTGTCTCCTATTGCCTTGATATAAGGTCTGTAAAAACGTCAAAAAAACTTTGTCCTAGCGGGATCACTCGCCTCAGGACGCCGCCCCGTCCAAATCTTCCGGGGGCCATTCATCAATGATCCCGGCAATCGTCAAATCGGTGAGGATTTCAAAATCCCCAGCCGCAAAGCGCGCGGCAGAACCGCTCGCCAAAAAAACCCAGTTACCCGGTCTCGCGCCCACAGGGTCGGTCGCGACCTGTCGCTTACCGTCAGCGTCACGCACAATGCGAAACACCGAATGCTTCATACCCTCGTGCCGCGAGGTACAAACCAGCGAACCTTCAACCTGCAGGATCTGCATCAGATTCCTCCGGCGGCCACTTGTCGATGATGCCGACGATCGTCAGATCGCTGGGGTAACCCTTGCTGCCTGCCGCCTCACGGGCCGCAGAACTGCCTACACAGATCACCCAGTCACCCGGTTTGGCGCCGACCGCATCCACCGCAACGGCGCGGGAACTGCCATCGAGTACTACCTGAAGATGTTTGTGCTCCATCTCCGAGATGCGATTGGTCGATACCAACGGTCGTTCAACCTGACAGATCTTCATTAGTGCGCCCCCGTTTCGCCACCGGCGTTGACAGTGCATGCCAGCACCTCAACGGCCGCATCGGCGGTGCAATCCCTGACCAGTTGCAAGATATGCAGCAGGCCTTTTTCAGCAAGGTCTGCGTAACGTGCTGTCAGTGCGCCGGCTACCCGCGTGCATCGCTCCACCGCACGATCCCGGGCACCCGGAACCTTGCTGTGATAATCGAAGCGCACCACGATGGGCACCGGCAGGCCATGCGCCACGTTCAGCCCCTTGAAAATCTTGATACCGACATCTGTGTCCGGCGTCGCCTCCTCAACCGTGTTGAGATACGCGAAATACATCAGGTTGCGCAGCTGGATCTCCTCGAAGCCGACGCCGGCACCGATAAACCGCTCGGCGTGGCCGATGTCCGGATAATGCTGACCGTGGGCGTTCATCACGTACACGATCTGCGAAATATTGTTCTCTACCAGGCGGGCAACCAACTGCTGCATGCCGGCAGCCGACTGTGGCGCCACATGCTGCAATGCAGCGGTGATCGCCGCCATTCCTTCCCCAGCGCTCATCGCGCGTGTTTTATGGAAAAGCTCAAATGCATCCACAGAGTGATCCAGCGACAGGTTGCCCTCCCCGTCCGGCACGTGCACCCGAATGGCATCGGTATCTGTATCCAGACCGATCAACAGCAAATCAATCGAGGCACCGCAACAGAAGCTGTTTTCCACCGCTTCTCTGAAACCGTTCAACCGATCCAACCCGGCCTGCGCCGCCTTCTGAGTATCCGAACCGTGCGCGGCACAACCTTCATGCTGGGGGTCAACAGAGCTGTAGTGATACACCACCGCCTTGAGATAGCGCGTTGGGGCATCGGCGAGATTGGGACGACCTTCGCGGTAACGCAGCATCTCGGTCTCCACCCACTTTTCGACGCTGTTCTCGATATCGAACAGCGCCCCGGCATAAGACTTTCTTCGCACCGAACGATGCGGCAGGCGAAGTACATAACGCACCACATGGGCCAGACGTCCATCGGCGCACGGCGAGATATCCAGCGTATGGAATCCGCAGGCCTGCAGAAATTCGTCGAATCCGCCCGCATCCACGCTGGCCAATGGGTCATTGGCGAAAAAGTCGTCGCAGAAACGCCGGTAGGTCTGGAACACACACCACGCAAACAGGCGGCGCATATCCAGTTGCTCCACCCATGCACCCTCGAGGATGCTGTCGGGCAGTTCGAAACCGAGCTTGCTGCGGGCAATGCGCTGCGCCTGGGCGACAAAGTCCGCCTCGTGCTGCAACGCCGATATCTCTTTCAGTATCGGCACAATCCCGTCAAATGCATCTTTGACAGTCCCCTCGTAGGCATGCAACTGCGCATTCTCGCCCATCCGGCACAGCGGATGCGAACCAGCCCCGACAGCACCGCGAACGCCTGCTGAGGCCATGCCCCCTGGGCGACGCATCGGCGCCGTGCCACTGCGGCGGCGCGATGCAAGCGTGGATTGTCGGGATGAACGCATCATTCAGTTGCTCGATCGTTTGGCGCGGTTAGCCGCGCGCGCCGCCAGAAAAGGTGATCAGCGAGCCATTTTCGGTGTTCCCACTGCTGCCGGTGACGCGACTGACCGGCTTCGTAGCCTCAACCGGCTCACTGGCACGCGCGCCCATGGCACCCATTGGTGCGCCACGGCGCGACTGATTGCGAACCGTCGCTGAAGCGCCTTCAGTACCGGTCACATGATCACCCCGGTCCCAGTCATCGCCGGTGATTTTTCCACCCGCGTCCTGACCTTCACCGGTAACACGCGATTTGATTCGACCATCGGTGTGCTTTTCAGCGGCGGCAGGCACCTTGTCGGCAAGGTCAGCACCCCGACCGAAGCGCGCCTGTTCGGTACCGGTCACTTTGCCGGCGGCCATTCCAAACGGGCCAGTGATTGCACCGTGTTCATATTGAGAACCAGTCACCGCGGACGAAATCGGCGAGCGATCGGAAGCATGTGCCGGCGATTCGACACTGAAATCACCCCAGGGTGCGCTTCCGATCGCTTGCGGAAAATCCGGCGCGCCAGGCTCCGCAGCAGTCGCCGGACAGGCCTCGGCGGCCTGATCGCGACCAACGTATGGAGTACCGCTTACCGGTTCGCATGCGCCCTTGTCAGCACCGGTCATCTTGCCGTCGACTCCTGGTTGTTGTCCGGTCATCACCGAGCCGAAAAAGCGTCGGTTGGGCATCGTGCGGGCCTGCGCAGCCTCGACTGCCGGTGCTTCACAGAAGCCGGCCATGTCTTCGATACCCGCATAGGGGGTACCGGTCACTGTCTTGCAGGTACCCGGCTCATCGCCCGTCACCTTGCCGGAACGACCGGTCATGGTACCGGTGACGGCCTCACCACCGGGCGTCGCCGACATCCCGACCTTTCGATCGGTGGCATTCGGCGCGCTGGCGCAGAAATCCTGATACTGCTCCCGGCTGACGTAGTCGTCGCCGGTCACGTTGCGACACGAACCCGGCTCATCACCCGTGGTCTTGCCGCTGCGACCCATCAGGGTTCCGGTGACCATGCCACCCCGCAGGGTGCCACTGGTACCGACTTTCGGCGGCACGCTGACGCGCTCACCCAATTGCATGTACTGGGTGCCGGTAAGCTGTCGATCGGCACCGGCTTCACCGCCGGTGACATTCTTCGAGGTGCCCACGTTGTCGCCGGTTACGGCCTTGCCCTTGAGGGTCTCGGCGCGCGTCTGACGGACTGCTGCAGGCTGCGGCTTGGTTCCGCAGAACGCCTCGGCCTGACCGGCAGCAATGTATTCGGTCCCGGTGACCTGCTTACAGGTACCCGGCTCGTCACCAGTGACTTTTTCGCTGCGCCCGACCTCGTTGCCGGTCACCGCGTTGCCACGCCCGGTCGCGCTCTTCCCGGCACGGCGCTGCGCCTTGGGCGGCTCCGCCTGGCAGAACTCGCGGAACAGGTCAGCACCCATGTACTCGGTACCGGTAATATCACGGCAGGTACTTGGCTCATCGCCGGTGACCGAACTGGACCGACCGACCATGGTGCCGGTCACAGACTGATCATGACTGGTCTGACTGACGCCGACTTTCCACGGGGCGTCTTGCGCACCGCCTGCGTCAGGCTTCTTGCGCTGCCGACCACAGGGCGTGCTCTTCTTCTTGCCCGAACCACCGCGACGGCTGCGCTGATCGCGCAACGCACGCGCAAGTTCGCGTCCGGAAAGCTCTGGATTGGTAGCGCGCGCAGTCTGAGCTTCGGTCATACCCGAAGCGCTGACACCGGCCTTGCCGCGTGTCGACTGGGCCTTGCGGCGCGCCAAAGATGCCGCCTTGGCCGGATTCTGCGCAATCATGGGTTTGCGGGCGTTGCGGCGCTTGGCTGCGCGCGGCGTGCTCGATGCAGACCGCTCGCGGTTCGGCGCTTTAACGACGGCCTCGTCTTTACGATCCTTGCAGCCGCAACCACAATCTTCTTTGTTGTTGCCGGGTGCCGGTGCCTGCGCCGCGGACTTGGCGACGCTGGCTGCGGTACGTGTGCGGTCGCCACGACTGACGGCCTGTTTGCCGCGCGTCGACATCGCCTTGCGGCGCGCCAGCGCTGCACTCCTGGCAGTACTGCTGCCCGACCCGGCAGCCACCGAGGTGCGCGACCGCGGTGCGGACGCACGAGGGGCGGGGGCTGGAGACGGGGCGGCCGGAGCACTGGCGGGCGCACTGGCTGGTGCACTACGCGCCGCCTGCTGCTGCGATTTCGGCAACGCCGCCTTTCCGCCGGCAGACATTGCGCGACGGCGCGCGAGCGCCACTTCTCTGCTGCTGTTGGTATTTGCACTCTGTGCCATTGTCATCCCCGTTTCTTTTACCTACACCTGCAACGCCGGGCTTGCGCCCGGCACGGCCTTACGAAAATCAGCCACGACCTTCGTAGACTACGAAACACACACCCTGGCTCTGGGTGTAGTTGTCGTAGCCGATCAGGCGGACGTGGTGATCCGGGTACGAGCGGCGGCATGCCTCCAGCTCTTCGACCACACGATCCAGGTTCTGCTCGCCGAAGAACGGCAGTTTCCACATGGTCCAGTAGTGGTCGGCCGACTTGCTGGGATGCTCGTGCTCGACGGCTGGCGTCCAGCCCTGGGCGATCAGGTATGCGATCTGTTCATAGACCTCTTCCTGGCTGAGCTTGGGAAGGAAACCGAAGGTTTCGAGAGTGTGGGCGGTTTGGTAATCACCAACCTCTTTGCTAGACATAGCTTTGTCCTCTATCTGTATCTGTTACTAAATTGAGTGGTGCCGTGCGCCTGTGATCAGGCGACGTCCAGCTTGTCCACGGTTTCAAACTCGAACTTGATCTCTTTCCAGGTTTCCATCGCGATAGCCAGCTCCGGGCTGTGGCGCGCGGCTTCGGCAAGAATGTCGCGGGCCTCTTTCTCGATCTCGCGACCTTCGTTGCGGGCCTTGACGGAAGCTTCCAGCGCAACACGGTTGGCGGCGGCGCCTGCGGCGTTGCCCCACGGGTGACCCTGGGTACCACCACCGAACTGCAGCATCGAGTCATCACCAAAGATGGTGACCAGTGCAGGCATGTGCCATACGTGGATACCACCCGATGCGACGGCGAAGACGCCCGGCAGCGAGCCCCAGTCCTGGTCGAAGAAGACACCGCGCGAGCGGTCTTCCGGCACGAACGACTCACGCAGCTGGTCAACGAAGCCCAGCGTCGAGTTGCGGTCGCCTTCCAGCTTGCCCACAACGGTACCGGTGTGCAGGTGATCACCACCCGACAGGCGCAGGCACTTGGCCAGCACGCGGAAGTGGATACCGTGCTTCGGGTGACGGTCGATTACAGCGTGCATGGCGCGGTGGATGTGCAGCAGCATGCCGTTCTCACGACACCAGTTGGCCAGGCCGGTGTTGGCGGTGAAGCCACCGGTCAGGAAGTCGTGCATCAGGATCGGCGAGCCGACTTCTTTGGCGAACTCGGCGCGCTTGTACATCTCTTCCGGGGTAGCCGCGGTAACGTTCAGGTAGTGACCCTTCTTCTCACCGGTTTCCTGCTCGGCTTTCTGAATAGCCTCACCAACAAACTCGAAACGGTCACGCCAGCGCATGAACGGCTGCGAGTTGACGTTCTCGTCGTCCTTGGTCATGTCCAGACCGCCGCGCAGACATTCGTAAACGGCACGGCCGTAGTTCTTGGCAGACAGGCCCAGCTTCGGCTTGATGGTTGCGCCCAGCATCGGACGACCGTACTTGTTCAGGCGATCGCGTTCGACCTGGATACCAGCCGGCGGACCACCACAGGTCTTGATGTAGGCAATCGGGAAGCGGATGTCTTCGAGACGCAGGTGCTTGAGCGCCTTGAAGCCGAACACGTTACCGACCAGCGAGGTCAGCACGTTGACGACCGAACCCTCTTCGAAGAGATCGATTGGATAAGCGATGAAGGCGTAGAAGGACTCGTTGTCACCCGGCACGTCTTCGATGCGATAAGCGCGGCCTTTGTAGTACTCGAGGTCGGTCAGCAGTTCGGACCAGACCGTACTCCAGGTGCCGGTCGAAGATTCAGCTGCAACGGCGGCTGCGACCTCTTCATTGGGAACGCCCGACTGGCCGGTACACTTGAAGCAAGCCAACAGGTCAGTGTCCAACGGAACGTAGTCCGGGGTCCAGTACATGTCACGGTATTCTTTTACGCCTGCATCATATGCCTTGGCCATGGTTTAACTCCTGCGCTATCGCTGGTTGATTCGAGCGGGAAATGGATCCTTCGAAGTGGTGCCGAAGCATAGGATTGCGCCTAACCGCATTTCCAATAGATCCTATCTTCGAAAACCATAGATCCAAATCTATGTGTCGCTGGCGAACGATACAGAGAGAACGGCAAAACCATCGCCAGGTTTTGCACATTGCCTCCTTTTGAACGCGCAACGCGTTGAAAAATAAGAAGCAGACCCGGTGCACACGCGCCTGCCCCGCACCACCCTCGGTAGGGGCAGCGCACTGTTTACCAAAATCATCACCTCGGCGTCCCGGACCACGCCTGTTACAGGGCATCGCGACTGCCAACCGGCGCGCTGATGGTATAGCCACACTCCGGAATGTCAAACCGGGTAGGCGCTCCCCCGTAATTGCCACAATCGACCCCATCACTGCATCAGGCGCGCGCGGCGTCTCCGGCGGGTTGGGCAGACTCCCCAAGCGGCAACACGCCCTCGCCGTAGGTCTTCTGCAAGGTGCGCAACGCGGTCTCCTTGTCGGGGAAAAACGCATCTCTTCCGAGCTGCTCGATCAGTCCGCCTTGCTCAAATAACCGGCGTACCTGATGCTTGAGACCGCTGAACATCAGTTTGACGCCCACCTTGCGCAGCCGCTCGGCCACCTCGCGGATCTTCTCTTCGCCTGACGCGTCTATATCGTTGATACCGCTGCCGACCACCAGGATCGCGGTCGCCTTGGGAAAATTGGATTTGGCCTCTAGTATAATGTCCTCGAAATAAGCGACATTGACGAAGGTCAGTGAGCCGTCAAAACGTACCGGTACGAAATGCTCGCTCATCGGCGTCAGCCGGTTCGCGCTTATCCCACCCAGGGTGCCATCAGGCTTGCGCGCCACGATGTCCGCGCGCGGCTTCATCGTCCGGATAAGAAAATGCAGCACGGTGAGAGAGACACCGAGCAGAATGCCGTTGGCGATCGAGGGCGCCATGACCAGGGTCGCAACGAACGTCAGCACGCCGATCAGCGCACCGACCCGGTCGACAAACCAGGCCTGCACCAGGGGCTTGATCCTGATCAGGCTGAACACCGCCATCATCACGATCACGGCGAGAACGGCTTGCGGCAGGTGGTAGAGGTATTCGGTGAAATACAGCAGCACCAACACCACGGCAAAGGCACTGACGATCGCAAACAAACCCGTCGTTGCGCCGGATCGCGCCGCGACCGCCGAACGCGAGAAAGAACCGCTGACAGTATAGGCACTGAAGAAGCTGCCGGCGATATTCGCCATACCCTGGCCGATAAGCTCCTTGTTCGCATCGACCCGCTCACCGGTACTGGTGGCAATCGCCTTGGAGATCGACGTGGCCTCCATGAAACCGATCAATGCCATCACCAGCGCTGCGGGCAACAGGGCCAGGACCACGTCCCAGTGCACCTCGGGGACCTTCAGCGTGGGCAGACCCTCGGGAATGACACCGACGACGTCGCCGCCAGCAGACAGAACCACCTGCCCGTCACGAACCCCCTGGAAGCGCCACCGTCGGCCGTCAGCAAAGGTTTCACCGGACGCCGGGGCATCCGCATGGAACAGCAAGCGCCCGTCCGCCTGCTCCATACTGTGCAGAACAATGCCGTGCAACTCGACCCGCAGGCGAGTCACGTCTTGCTTGCGTGCAGCCTGCTCGAAAGCCAGCCCGGGAACCTGTGAACGCACCCCCGCTGCCCCGGACACACCCTCCAGCCCCCCGTCGCGGGCCAATGCATCTGCATGGCGGCTGATATCGGCAAGCTCAGTGGTAATCTCGGCCATCCGCCGCTGCGCCTGGTCCAACTGCTCCAGGTTGGCATGAATCTGCGGGTCGGCGATCTGCGCCGTGTTCACCGTCACCTTCTGTTCAAATCCGATCAGCGCACTGACCACCGTCGTCAACAGCACGGCAAGCAGCACACCGGGCAGACGTGGCTGATAGCGACGCAGACCGGCAATCAGCAGCCATGCGCCCAGCGCGAACGCCAGGGTCAGCATGTGGGTGTCCGGCACCTGGCGGATCACCCGCCACAGGTCGGCAAGGTAGGATTCAGTGCGCGGGAAGGGTACGCCCAACACCTTGCTCAGCTGCGAGAGACCGATGATCAGGGCCGCCGCATTGGTGAAACCGACGATTACCGGGCTGGACAGCAGATTCACGACCGCCCCCAGACTGAGCACGCCGAGGGTGAGCCGCAGCACACCAACCATCAGCGCCAACATCACCGACAGTTCGATAAAAAGGCTCGAGCCTGGGTTTGCAAAAGGGATCAGCGCCGCCGCGGACATCAGGGACAGCATCGCAACGGGACCGGTGTGCAACTGACTGGACGACCCCCACAACGAGGCGATTATCACCGGGACGAACGACGAGTACAGGCCGTACACGACCGGCAGTCCGGCCAACTGGGCATAGGCCATGCTTTGCGGCACCAGCACCAGGGCCACGGTAATCCCCGCAGCGAAGTCGGTACGCAGACCGGCACGCGACATCGGAAACCAGCGCAGGAAAGGCAACAGCCGGTACATCAAAGCCTGCAAAACCACTTACCCCGCAGCAAAAATTCGGACAGCGAGTGTCGCGAGAAACCCCCGTCAACTCCAATCGATATTACACTATATAACGATAGTCTAAAGTCTATGGGTCACCTCAAACCCACGACCCAGCGGCCTGGCGCCTGTCGTTATGGCCCGCCATGCCCGCGTCGGCCGCACCCCGGCAGCATGATGGCAACGAGGTAATAACCAACCCAGTCAGGTGTCGCCAGTCGCTGGGTCGGCACAAAATTCAGCCCCTGCCGATCGTGATATCCTGCGCGTCGTCGCCTGCCCTGCCCGGCGGTGGTGGACGGGGCAGGACTACCGAAGGCTCGGCGGAGACGGCATACGGTGGCCGGATTCTCGCCAGGACTCCGCTGGCTGATGCGCGGGGCGGGGCCGTCCGTATCGGCATTGATCACAGCGCGAGGAATGAGACTGTCGTGGAACGCACGCTAGAAAACCTGTTGTATGCCAGCCGCTGGCTGCTCGCCCCGATCTATCTCGGCCTGAGCCTTGCGCTGCTGGTGATCGGTATCAAGTTCTTCCAGGAAGTCCTGCATGTGTTGCCCATCGTTCTTGACACCGCCGAAGCCGACCTGGTGCTGGTGGTGCTCAGCCTGGTCGACATTGCGCTGGTCGGGGGCCTGATCGTGATGGTGATGCTCAGCGGCTACGAGAATTTCGTGTCGCAGATAGACATCAAGGAAGGCGCAGAAAAACTGGATTGGCTGGGCAAGCTGGACGCCGGCTCGTTGAAACAGAAGGTCGCGGCCTCCATCGTCGCGATCTCCTCGATCCACCTGCTGAAGGCATTCATGAATATCCAGCACATCGAAAACGACAAACTGATGTGGTTCGTGATCATCCACATGACGTTCGTATTTTCGGCACTGGGCATGGCCCTGGTAGACCGGATAAATCACCACTGAGGATGCGCCGTATGGGTAGGCTTTTCCGGATCCTTACGGAGGAGCGGCCCGGCGTCGCCGCAAGAGCCCACGAGGGCGGCATCACCTGAAACCGGCGCACTCGCATCGGCAGGTTATTGCGTCCTTGCATGCATGCCCTGGTCGATCACCGGACCCACCAGCAATGGCACCTCCCTGTCAGCGCCTGACGTCGGCACGAAACGTTATGTGTCGTCGTTGAAGGCCTCGTTCGGATCCCAGCCAAGTTCGCGCGCGCGGGCAATCGCCGCATCGTAGATCTCACGGTGCAGCGCGGCGAGCTCGGCGGGCAGATTCGACGCCAGGTGCCCGTACTTGTCCCATTCGTCGCTGACCTGCGCATACAGACTTTCGATACGTTGCGAACTCCATCCCCCGCAGGTCTCGGTTCGCGGGATCAGACCAAACAGCCAGGCGTCACGCACGATGTTGCCCGTGGGGTTCATCGCACCTTTCGGATCCTTGTCGATACCATCGTAGGTTTTTTTCCTCATCAATCCGCCTGCATACTTGAAACGCGATCGGCACATGTTAACAAACCAACCCGGTAACACCCGAAAATGCCAAAGACGACACTCGACTACCTGCGCCACGGCGAACCCGAAGGCGGACAACGCTACCGCGGCCACGGCGTGGATGACCCACTTTCCGAGAAAGGCTGGCGACAGATGCGAGACACTACGGCGCAACTGGCAGGCTGGCAGCAGGTGATCAGCTCCCCCATGCAGCGCTGCGTCGCGTTCGCCGAGGAGATTGCCGCGCAGCGCAAGGTGCCGCTGGCTATCGTCGACAACCTCCGCGAAGTCGGGTTCGGCGACTGGGAAGGGGTGACCCGGCAGGAGCTGAAGACGCGCAGGCGCGAGGAATTCGATGCCTTCTATCGCGACCCGGTCAAAAACCGCCCGGCGGGTGCGGAACCACTGCAGGCCTTCGGCGAACGGATCGGCGCGGTATTCGAACAGCTGGTCAGGGACCATGCCGGTAAACACCTGCTGGTGGTGGCCCATGCCGGCGTGATTCGGGCCACCCTGGGACATGTCGCCAGGGCACCGGCGATCAACTGGTACCGGACCGACGTCGACAACGCGGCGATCACGCGATTCGGCCACGACCACCTCGGCAGCTGGCTGGTCGCACACAACTGGCGGCCGAATCTGTAAACTTCGGACCTTCGACCATTCGACCTGGCGCGGCGCAGCGCCGCCGCATGCCTGCCGAGGAAAACCGCCATGGCCTTTGCCCGCCTGATGTTTCGTGTCCTGCTCACCCTGCTGATCCTGCTCGCGGTGATCGGCATGCTGCTGCCGTCTGCCGCCCAGGTCGAACGCGACATCACGATCGAGGCAGCGCCAGCGAAGCTATTCCCCCACCTCAATGGCATGCGCGCCTTCCACGCCTGGTCGCCGTGGGCGAACATCGACCCACAGACCCACTACGAATTCAGCGGGCCGGAGACCGGCGTCGGGTCGCGCATGACCTGGTCCAGCGGTGACCAGCGGGTGGGCGAAGGCAGCCAGGAGATCACCGCAAGCGTCGCCAACCAGCGCGTGGAGACACGCCTCGAGTTTGGCGACAAGGGACACGGGACGGCCACCTTCGTGCTTGAACCCGATGGCCGGGCAACCCGCCTGCGTTGGCAGTTCAGCACGGAATTTGGCTGGGATCTGTTCGGTCGCTACGTCGGGTTGATGCTGGACAGCATGATTGGCACCTCTTATGACAAGGGGCTGCGCGATCTGAAGAGCCGGATCGAAGCAAAATAGGCTAGCGCCGTAACGCGGCCCACGACAGCAAAAGGAACAGCGCGCCCACCAGCAGACCCGGCCATTCGCCCCTGATCTGCACAGCGCCGCTGGCCAAAAGGACCATTGCCGCCGCACAGGCAAGCGCGAACAATACAAAGACTACAGCTAACCAATGTTGGCGAAATCGCGACATGCCTATACTCGATGCCCTGCGCTCGAACTGACGAGGAACCTGCAAAATGCCTGAATCACTGGGTCACAACAGCTACCTGATCGATACCGGATTGTACGGCCCGCGCCACGCAGCCTGCTACCTGATCGAGGACGGCGGCGAACTGGCCCTGGTCGACACCGGCACCATGCATTCGCTCCCGCGTATCCTCGACACCATCGCCGCCATCGGCGCCACGGTGGAACAGGTGCGTTACGTCATACCCACGCACGTGCATCTCGACCATGCCGGGGGGTCGGGCCAGCTGATGCAGACCTGCCCCAACGCGACCCTGATCGTCCACCCGAAGGGTTTGCAGCACATGATCGACCCGAGCAAGCTGCAGGCAGGCGCTACTTCCGTGTACGGCGAGGAGGCCTTTCAACGCGATTTCGGTACCCTGCTGCCGATCGACGAATCCCGCACCCTCGCCGCCGACGACCTGCAGACCTTTGCCCTCGGCGGACGCACCCTGCAGTTTCTCGACACGCCGGGACACGCCAATCACCATGGCTGCATTTTCGATCAACACAGCGGCTACCTGTATACCGGCGACACCTTCGGCCTCGGTTACACCGAGTTCCGCGAGGATCCCGACGCGCCGCTGCTGGTCGCCACCACCACCCCGGTCGCCTTCGACCCGGACGCCTGGTTCGTCAGCCTCGAGCGGATGATGGCGCTCGAGCCCAAGGCCTGCTGCCTGACCCACTTCGGCAAGATCGAGCAACCGCAAAGACATGTCGAAATGCTGCGACACAGTATCGCGTTGCATCGCGACCTGGCGCTGGCCGAGGAATCGAACGACAGCGAGGGCCGGGAGGAACGGCTGAAGCGCGCCGTGCAAACCCTGCTGGTGGATGCCGGCACCGGCCACAGCGACCTGCCTGCCGCACAGGTACGGGACATCTTCGACTCGGATATCGAACTCAACGCCCAAGGCCTCAACGTGTGGCTGATGCGGCGTGCCAAAAAGCGCGGCTAGCCGTCTGGTGGACTTGACCGTTTGCGGCGAAAATCACTGGAAGCGAATCAAATCAGCTTATCGTCTGAAGAGAGTAGCCGGGCTATTCGACGAAGGGGATAAGCGCAGTTGATCGCTATCCAGGGATTTGCAGTCAAACAGTGTTCAGTCCGACAGGCTGCTGGCACGCGACCCGCAGCCGAATGGAAAGACCCACATGGCACGCGGGCCTCGCATCGCTATAATCGCGCAACCAGCCAGATAACCAGACCAAATCATGCAACAGACAGACGATCTTCGTATCAAGGCCATCAACGAGGTGGAAGCACCCGCCGTTCTGCACGCAAGCCTGCCGCTGACGGCCGAGGCCGCACAGACCGTGTACGACACGCGCGAGGCGATCCACCGGATTCTGACCGGCGAAGACGACCGCCTGCTGGTCGTGGTCGGCCCCTGCTCGGTCCACGATCCCGAGGCGGCGATCGAGTATGCGAACAGGCTGATCCCGCTGCGCGACAAGCTGAGCGAGCGACGCTGCTGATCGTGATGCGCGTCTACTTCGAGAAGCCGCGCACCACGGTCGGCTGGAAGGGCCTGATCAACGACCCCGACCTGGACGAGAGCTTCCAGCATCAACAAGGGCCTGCGCATCGCGCGCGCGAGCTGCTGCTGCGAGATCAACGACCTGGGCCTGCCCGCGGGCACCGAGTTCCTCGACCTGATCAGCCCGCAGTACATCGCCGACCTGATCAGCTGGGGCGCGATCGGCGCGCGCACCACCGAGAGCCAGGTGCACCGCGAACTGGCCTCCGGCCTGTCGTGCCCGGTCGGCTTCAAGAACGGCACCGACGGCACCATGAAGATCGCGGTCGACGCCATGCGCGCCGCCGAGCGGCCGCACCTCTTCCTGTCGCTGACCAAGGACGGCCAGCTCGGCGATCTTCAAGACCACGCGGCAACCCGGACACGCCACGTGATCCTGCGCGGCGGCAAGCGCCCGAACTACGACACCGAATCGGTCGCCGAGGCCACGCCAGGAGATGCTCAAGGCACGATCTGCGCCCGAACCTGATGATCGACTTCAGCCACGCCAACAGCCGCAAGCAGCACGAGAAGCAGATCGACGTCGGCGACGACGTCGCGCGCCAGATCGCGGCGCGGCAATCACCGCATCATCGGCGTGATGATCGAGAGCCACCTGGTCGCCGGCCGCCAGGACCTGGTGGATGCCGATGGCCTGATCTACGGCCAGAGCATCACCGACGCCTGCCTGGCGTGGGACGACAGCGAGCCGCTGCTGGAGACGCTCGCCGAGGCGGTTCGCCTGCGTCGGGAAACGCCGGCAGACTGAGGACGTTCAGTGCCGGTCCGGCGGACGGACCGGCACAGCCTCAGAATTCGTCGAAACCGGCCTTCTGGAACCAGGCCTTGGCCTGTTCCTCATCACGCTCCACCCCGTTACCCTCGCGGTACATCATGCCGATGGTGGTCATCGCCCCCTGCAGGCCCTGATCCGCCGCACGGGTGAACCACTCGATCGCCTTCTGGCCGTTCTGTTCGACGCACTCGCCCTGCATGTACATGAACCCCAGTCCATGCTGGGCCAGGCCGATGCCGGACTCGGCGGCCGCCTTCATGTATTTGAAGGCGAGCAATTCGTTCGCAATCATCCCGAGGCCGTTCTGCGCCATGATCGCCATCCGGTACTGAGCCTCCGGGTCGCCTTCCTCGGCCAGGGGCGCCAACAGGCGGGTTGCCGTCGTGAATTGCTTCGACTCAAAGGCAGCGATACCGCTGCTCATGTCCATATCCAGACCGTCTTCTCGATTCATTTCTTGTCCTGCTCCAGTTCGTTTCTGCCTGCCGGCCGGTAGTCACCAGGCCTGATCGCGACCCGGCTGCCTACCGTGATGCACTGCCGGCCACTCTGATCAAAGAATCCATAGGAGAACCGCGGCGTTGCCCGTCCCCTGACCGCCAGTTCCTCGCCGATCGCCTCTTCCTGCACGCTATCGAGCATAAATCGCAGGGTCATGTCCGATCGCCCTTCATGCACGAAATCGAGCGACAATTCGCGCGTCCACACCTGGTGGCCGGGAAACACCCGGTTACACACCAGCGCGGCGACCGGGTCGGCCAGACACGCCATCGCGCCACCGAACATGCCTCCCCCCGGATTGCGGTTAGGCGCCAGGGGCAGTAACAGCTGCACCTGGCGCCAGTCGTCGCTCAGCTCGAGGACACGGACACGCATCGCCCGGAACGGGGGATACCACTCAAGGCGGCGGTGTGGCGACAGCCGTCGACGGATCACCTCGGGAATCTTCATTGCGTTATATCACCGTTCACGGCCGGTCAAACGCGGCAAAGCGGCGGGAAATACCGCCGAAAACCGCTGGGCACGCGCCTGCCCAAGCGCGGTAAACTCGCTGATCTAAGATTGACACAGTCAACCAGCATGCAGACAGCATTAGCCGAATTCATCCGTGATACCGCAGAAGGCCGCGAGGCCGACAGCATCCTGCGTGCCTGCGTGCATTGCGGATTCTGCACCGCCACCTGCCCGACCTATCAACTGCTCGGCGACGAACTCGATGGACCGCGGGGTCGCATCTACCAGATCAAGCAGGTGCTCGAGGGCGAACCTGCCAATGCCACGGTGCGCGGGCACCTGGACCGCTGCCTGACCTGCCGCTCCTGTGAGACAACCTGTCCCTCGGGGGTCAATTATCACCGACTGCTGGACATCGGGCGCGCCCAGGTCGAGGCCCAGGCCCCCCGCCCCCTGGCGCAGCGCCTGCTGCGGCGCGTGATGATCGAGGTACTCGCCTATCCGCAACGTTTCGGCCCCCTGCTGCGGCTCGGCCAGGCCTTGCGCCCGCTGGTCCCGCGCAAGTTACGCGGCAAGATCCCGGTCACACCAAAGATCAGCCCCCTGCTGCCGCTAGGCGATGCCACGCGCCGCGTACTGATGCTCGACGGCTGCGTGCAACCGGGGCTGGCACCGGAAATCAACCATGCGCTGGAAAGGTTGCTGCAGCGCCTCGGCATTGCCGTTCAGCATGTTGCGAACACCGGCTGCTGCGGTGCAGTCCCCCATCATCTGAGCGACAGCGGGCGAGCGCGCGAGATGGCCCGCCGCAACATCGACGCCTGGTACCCGGCACTCGAATCCGGCGCCGAGGCGCTGCTGGTCACAGCCAGCGGTTGTGGCGCCCATCTCCAGGACTACCCGCACCTGCTGGCGGACGATCCGGCCTATGTCGAGAAGGCCGGGAAGGTCGTCGAGGCGCTGCGCGACCCGGTCCAGTTTCTGGCTGCCGAGGCACTGGAAAAGCTGCATGTGCAGCCCAGCGCCCTGCGGGTCGCGGTACACACACCCTGCACCCTGCAGCACGCGCTGCAACTCAACGGCGAGGTTGAAAAACTGCTGACCGGCCTTGGTTATGAGCTATGCACGGTCAACGAGGGCCACCTGTGCTGCGGCTCGGCAGGCACCTATTCGATCCTGCAGGCCAGACTGTCGACGCAGCTGCGCGAACGCAAGGTCAAGGCACTGACGCTGGACCATCCCGACCTGATCGTCAGCGCCAACATCGGTTGTCTCACCCACCTCGGGGAGACCGGCGGTGTCCCGGTAAGGCACTGGCTGAACCTCATCGCTGACGACATGCGCAACTGAGCACGCCGGGCGTCGACCGGCGCCTGACCTCAGTCGTCAGCAAGGCCGCTGTCGATCCATGCCCGCCACTGTTCGAGCAACGCCGGATGGGTCGCCGCAATCGCGATGCGCGGGGTCAGGGTGAAGCTGTCCAACCAGTCATCCCGGTAGTCTCTCAGCAGGCCTCCCACGGCACCACTCTCGTTGAGCACCAATTGCCCGGCGGCATAGTCCCAGAGTTTCTGCCCGCCGTGCAGGTACACCTGGCAACGCCCGCTGGCCACCCAGCACCAGTCCAGCGCGACCGATCCGAAACTGCGTTGTGAACGAAATGGCGAGCGCCTGGCCAGGGCACGTATCAGCGGGTCGGGCAGGCGCTTCAGATCGACCATCGCCATCGCATCGGCAAGCTGCCCGGGCGCAGCCGGGGCTATTAGACGCTGCTCGTTCAGCCACGCCCCCTGCCCCTGCAGCGCACTGAAACACTCGTCGCGGGCAGGATCGTAGACCACCGCAGCCTGTACGGCACCGTCGACAATCAGCGCCAGCGAGACACCGAAGAACGGAATGCCGGCGGCAAAATTGCTGGTGCCATCGAGCGGATCGAGACACCACAGCCCGGCCCCGGGCCTGGCCAGCAGATCGGCCTGCTGTTGCGCGGTCATCTCCTCGCCAAGCAGTTCGAACTGCGGCCAGTGCGCATGCAGTTCGCGCTGCAGCCGATGCTGCATGGCGAGATCGGCCTCGGTGATCAGTGTGCCATCCGCCTTCGTGTCGGCGCTCACCGATTCGAATCGGCTCATCAGCTCTTCAGCGGCCGCCGTCTTGACCAGGCGCCGAATCAGTTCGAGATCGTTCATCGTCATCATAAGGCGGGCAAGGATAAGGTACTGGCGGGTCAACCGCGAACCCCGTTTAACGGCGGCGCAAAACGGGAAACCCCCTATTGCATCGCACGAACGCACAGCCTAGGCTTCCCGCTTCAGGTCAATCGATAGGACACGATGTCGTTTATGCGCCCCATGACGGTGCTTCTTCTGACCCTTGCGCTGAATCTCACCGCCCCGGTCCATGCCGCGACGAGTGACGTTCAACGGACCCTTTTCCTCGCAGCGGAGCAGGCACTGAAACGCGACCAGATGGCCGAATTCCGGCGTCTGCGCGGCCAGCTCCAGGATTATCCGCTGTATCCCTACCTCGACTATGAGGCACTGAAAAAGCGCCTCGCGCGCGCCAGCGTTGCCGAGGTCGACAACTTTCTGCGCAACCATGCCGCAACCCCACTGGCAGCGCGCCTGCGCGGTGCCTGGCTGGATCGCCTGGCAAAGGAAAAACGCTGGGCCGAGTATCTCAAGGCCTATAAACCGGGTCGAAATATCAGTCGGCGCTGCCACCACCTGCATGCCTTGATCGCCACGGGCAGATCGGCCGAGGCGATGCCGCTGGTTGACGACATCTGGCTGTACGGCAAATCCCGGCCAAGCGCCTGCGACCCGGTTTTTGCCGCCTGGTCGAAGGCCGGCCTGCGTACCACGCAGATGACCTGGAAGCGTATCGAAAAGGCCATGGAGGCCGGACAGTGGCGACTTGCCGAGTACCTCGCGCGCAAGCTGTCGAACACCGACCGGGTCTGGGTCAAGCGCTGGGTGCGCCTGCACCGCACTCCCCGACGTGCCGACAACAGTGACCGCTACCAGGCAGAGCATCCCTACCGCGAGGCGATGCTGGCGCATGCGATCCGTCGCCTGGCGCGCTGGGACGGGTTCGAAGCACTGCAGCTGTGGGACAAGATACGACCGCGCTACCCGTTCAGCGATGAGCAGATAAGACGCACTGAACACTATCTGGTGCGCAACCTGGTCCGCGAGGAAGCCCCCGAGGCCTATGCATTCGTGCGTGGGGTCCGCGTCGGCACGGACGACCTGCTGGTGCATGCCGCGCGCATACGCGCCGCCCTGTTGCGTGAAGACTGGCCCAGGGTCATCGAGTGGATTTCCGCCCTGCCCCAAGCCGAACGCAATGACGAACGCTGGTCATACTGGCTGGCACGTGCACTGGAGGGCGAAGGCGACCTGGAGGCGGCCGACGCGCTGTACCGAAAAGTAGCGGAGGAACGCAGTTACTACGGCTTCCTCGCCGCCGACCGCGTTGGCCTCGACTACCATCTGGCACACATCGAGACACCCACTGTGGCCGCGGACCTGACCCAGATTCGGGATCTCGACGGGGTAAAACGTGCCCGCGAACTGTTCGCCCTTGAGCGCTGGACAGACGCCCGGCGTGAATGGCGCGATGCCACCCGACACATGGACCCGGAACAACTCAAGGCTGCCGCCAAGCTGGCCGAGCAGAACGGCTGGCACGACCGCGCCATCTTCACCCTCGCACGCACCGGCTACTGGGACGACCTGGAACTGCGCTTCCCGCTGCAACACGCCGAACTGGTGGAACTGAACGCGGAACGCCAGGGTATCGACATCGCCTGGGTGTTCGCGGTGATGCGACAGGAAAGCGCGTTCATGAGCAACGCCCGCTCGCATGCCGGCGCAATGGGCCTGATGCAGCTGATGCCGGCGACAGCGCGCAGCGTGGCACGCAAGGTACTGAAAACCAAGCCGCCTCGACGCAACGACCTGTTCGAGCCCGACACCAATATCGCCCTGGGCAGTGCCTACCTGAAACAGATGAAGGGTGAACTGGGAGACAGCGCGGTGCTGGCTACCGCGGCCTACAACGCCGGGCCGCATCGGGTCACGCGCTGGTTGCCAGCGCGCACCCTGCCTGCCGACATCTGGATCGAGTTGGTGCCGTTCAAAGAGACCCGCGGCTACCTGCGCCGGGTACTTGCCTACACGGTGATCTACGAGAAACGGATGGGTCTCACACCCACCCGGCTACGCGATCGCCTGCACCCTGTGCCACCCAGCATCAGCCTGATCGACACGGCACAGACCGCCGGCGCCGGCTGAGAGCCGGGCAGCGGTTAACACGGCTTCGCGACCTCAGTTGCCCGTCATGCGGTCGCGAATCGCCTTCACCTCGGCGGGATCCATGCGCTTGATCAGGTGCTTCACGTAGTCTTCGGCACGCTTGCTGCCGTTGACGTGTGCCAGGGACAGCCACTGCAGGGCCGCTGCCTCATCCTGCACCACGCCCTTGCCCTCCATCAGCATCTTGCCGAGGGCGAACTGCGCAGTCGCCATGCCCTGATCGGCGGCCTTCATATACCAGTCGACAGCCGCTGCCATGTCCTTGCCCAGCCCGTACTGGGCAAAGCGATACATCGTCGCCACCACGTATTGCGCCTTGGCCGAGCCACGCCTCGCGGCCTCCAGGTACAGCTCACGGGCACGCTCCTCGTCAACGTCGACGCCGGTTCCGTTGGCATACATCCAGGCCAGCGTGATCAATGCGTTCTCATGCCCCTGTGCGGCGGCCTTCTCGAACCAGCTCTGCGCCTGCCCGTAGTCCAGGCCCACGCCGTCGCCATTGCCGAACATCACGCCGAGACGGAACTGCGCCTCGGCGTTGCCGGCCTTTGCCGCCTTGCGAATGGCGGCCTCGGCACGCAACTGGTCCGGATTGAAGGTTGCAACGAAGTTTTCTTCTGTCATCGGTCATTCACCTCGCGGCCGGATTCTACCCGGCAATCCAGCACCTATTGCCGCACGCCGGCCACGGTTGCCGCTCCCTTTACCTGTCCCCGGTCGGCCAGGGCATCGATCTGCGCACGAACCCGATCGATCAGGCGGGTGTCGGTCACCACTTCGTAGTAGGAACGTCCCTCGTCTTCGGTTTCGAGCAACTGCTTGCCAACCCACAGTTTCACCACCTGTTCGCGCACCAGCAACCAGTGCATCTCGCCATTGATGTCCGGGCAGCGACCGATGTACAGACGGGTCGGTTGACGCCGCTGCTTTTCACGCACCCGGATCTTGCGCAGCGACACCTCGGTATTCAGCTGCACAAACGCCGCGTCATCGAGCTCGATACCGTTGACGTTATATCGCACCAGGCCATCGCCCTGCGCCTGATCCACGCGCTCGCCATGTACCGGGGTGGCCACACACAGACCACGTCCCGCGGGCAGCGGACAACTCTCACGCAGCAGCATGTGACAGGACGATAACCGTCGCGCGCGACTGACGGCCGGAGAGACCACCACGCGACGCGACTGGTCGTACAGGTAGGTCGGCGCCTCGTCGGCGTAGGCGATGCCGATGCCCAGCTCCAGCCGCGACAGCCCCTGGCGCTCGCTCTCGAGATTCATTGCATCCACCAGCTCGAGCAGCTTGGCCGCGAGGCAGCAGGCGCGCGCCACGGCCAGGCGTTCGGCACCCTTGCCGCTGTACTCCAGGATCGTCAGTACCAGCGCATCGCCTTCCACCACCACCTTGTGCGCATCGAAGAGTTGGCGCAGGCGCTCGACCGGATCGTAGAAATAGCGGCTGAAATGGGCCGCCGGATTGAGGTTCCGCCGGCGCATTTCCGCCGCGATCGTCGTGCCCCCGCGGACCTCTACCTTGACGATGACGTGCCCGGCGAGACTGCCGCGTGCATCCTCGGCAAGATCCTCGTGACAGAACATCTGCAACACGTTGTTGGTGCGTGACAGGGTCAACTCGCGCTCATCGTCCAGCAGTCGAATCCGGTCCATCGCCTGGAAGGTCCGCAGTCCGAGTTTCAGATCACGCCGCAAGGTCAGAAAGTCGCCGGCCAGGCGCGCCGCAACCTGCGTCTTTCCGGTCTTGGCCGCAGCGCGGCGTTCCTTGCGCAGGGTATCGATGCGACGGATCAGCGCGGCACCGTCGCCGCCCGGGTTGAGGGTCTCGACACGCCTCAGCATCTCTCGTCGGTTGACCGTTCCGAGCAGGTACTCGAAGATCAACGGCTCGGCGTCCACCAGGCCCAGCGCCGGATAGATCGCGGCCAGGTCGTAACCCGCCTGTGCCTTCTGCAACAGGCCGGCGCGAGACAGGGCTGCGACAAACCCCTGGTTCAGCGCACGCTGCAGACGCTCCGCCTCGTGTGCCCCCCAGTTGCCGGGCTGCGGCCACACCTCGTCGGTACCGCCCAGCAGGGCCACGACGTTTTCCGGATTGTCAAGCCATGTCAGGACGTCATCGTCCACCTCTTCCCGGCCGATCAGGCAGCGCGCCCAGCGCTCGGTATCCAACAGGCCATGCGCCATGCCGCGATCGTGCCGGCGTGCCGCCTCCGCAGCACGTTCGCTGACGCCGCGCGCCGGAGGCAGGCTGACCTTTTCGGGCAGCCAGTCGCGCAGCGTCTCGAACAGGCAGTCGCCGATCTCGCGAGCCGTGCCCAGTTCATGCAACGGCAAGGGATAGTTTCGGACGAAATCCCGCACACCCCCGATGCCGCCGAGCTGCAACAGCGGATTGGCCAGCATCTCTTCGGCCACTGGCCAGGAAATATCCAGCACCGACTGGCGCAGGTTGCGCATACCGCCATGCTCGAGAAACATCAGCTCGCGAACAAGCTGGTTGGCAACGCGGTAACGGACGTGTGTCGCGTGACGACCAAGCATCACCGCCTGCTGGTGAAACTGCAGACTCTTGCCATCCATCTGGCCGGCGCGCCGGCTACGCGCGTCCTGGAGTTCATGGCGCACGGTCGCCAGTTCGTCGTCGACCCGCTGCAGCAGCAGTTTCAGGAAGGCCAACTGGAACAGCTGAACCCGCTCCATGCTGCGCGCAGCCCGCGCCTCCTTGACCACCGTATGGTGATGTTCGCGAACCATCTGGCGGAAGTTGTCGACCACCGCCCCGCTGGTACCGGTTTCGGGCTGTTTCAGCAGGTGCTGCAGGTTTTCGCGAACCAGCGCGGATACATAGATCGATGCTGCCCTGCCCAGGGCCGGCCCCAACGCGACATCGATGTGCAGACCATCTACGCCGGCGGGAAAGCGCTCCAGGCGCAAGCGTGTAAACCGGACACGCGGCAACCCTGCCGCAACAACCTCAGCTTTTGGCCAGGGGTGCCGCCTGTGAAACAGAGTGAACATGGCTGGAGAACGTGAAGCGCCGCTCGAGCAGAACGCCGAGCGCCGGGTCAGCGCGCCGTCAGGGCCTGGATGATGCGGTCTTCCATCTCAATGCGCACGGCGAGTTCTTCACCGAGTTTGCCCATGTCGCGATCGAGCTGATGCAGGTCCAGCGTGTGATCGGAGGCGTCGTACTTGTCGTTGAATTCGACCGCCACTTCGGTCGCCTCGGCAATGCGCGGGTACACCTCGCGGGCCACATCAACCACCCGGCCACGCCGCTCGCGACCGGCAACGATGCGTTCGTAGATCTCGAAATGACTGAACGCCGAGTAGTCGACCAGCACCTGACAGAATTCCTGCAGCACGTCGGCACTCGGAACCGATTCGGTATAGGGCTCGAGACCGGCCACCCGGCAGAACATCGACAGCATCTCCTGACGTTCGCTCAGGAGTTTCTGCACCATGTCATGTGTGCCCCCGCGGCGTTCTGTTCGTCTGGCTTCGCTGATCGACATATTCATTTTTCTCGACGCTGTAATCGGCATGCCTAGTTTACTCCTAATTGGTTCGGCGTAAACTGGCCGCTCTTGCGACATCCAGATGCTGCTGTGTCCCCCCGCAAACACCCGCCAAGACAAGTTACCGTGAAGAAGCTGCTGGCTGTCGGCCTGTGCTGCGGATTGGCGCTTGCGCCACGCCTGTCGACAGCCGCTTACGGTGGATTCGACGACGACAATCCGTTCGTCGAGGCGATGATACGCATGATGGAAGTGTTTGGGTTTATCGACCGCGACCGCGTGCCACGCGGGATACCCTACCTGCCCAGCGCCGGCGTCGGACCGACACCCGACTTTGGCAGCCTTTACGGATTGGGCGGCATGCCCGGCATGGGTGGCGTGCCCGGCATGGGCGGCATGCCCGGCATGGGCGGCGTGCCCGGCATGGGCGGCGTGCCCGGCATGGGCGGCGTGCCCGGCATGGGTGGCATGCCCGGCATGGGCGGCGTACCCGGCATGGGCGGTCTGCCCGGCATGAGCGGCCTGCCGGGTACGGCATGGTCGGGGGGTATGCCCGGCAACCTGCCCGGCGGCTGGAGCAATGCCCCCTGGGCGCGCCAGGGCCAGTCGGCGAAGACACCCGGCCTGCTCGACGGCGCCTGGGAACTGAACAACGGCAGCTTCGTGATCATCCGGTCAGATGCGGCCCGCCTGTACATGTCACGCGAAAAGTACCAGGATTTTCTGATTCGCTATGATGACAAGCACTTCTGGTGGCGACCGCGCGATGGCAGCAAGGCCACACGGTACCGCTACGAGATGCAGGAAGGCCGTATGATCCTGGCCGACGACCGGGGAAAGATGCTACTGCTGCGGCGCCGGCAGAAAACCCGTTGAGTATCCGCCGGATAACACTTGAGACACGCTGGCCGTAAAGGCAGAATCTACGGGTAATCCCCATCCCAACTGGACCTCGCCCGCGGTTCGCGACCGGAGCACGACACAGCAGCATGAACATAAAACGTATCGCCTTGATCGGCGGCTCCGGTTTCGTCGGTAGACATCTCACCCGTCACCTGCGTAACCGCGGCTACCAATGCCGCGTGATCACGCGATACCCGCATCGGCACCGCGACCTCCGAACCGTCGCAGAGGTGGTGCGCGCCAATCCCTACGATCTAACGGATCTGACCGCCGCACTGCATGGTTGCGATGCCGCGGTCCATCTCGTGGGCATACTCAACGCCGACGGCAAACAACGCAGTTTCCGGCGCGTGCATGTGGAGATGGTGGAAAACGTGGTCGCCTCCTGCCATGCGGCCAGGATCAAGCGGCTGCTGCACATGAGCGCACTGAATGCCGACCAGGGCAGCGGCGGCAGCGAGTACCTGCGCAGCAAGGGTGAAGGTGAAAACCGCGCGCACACCCTTGGCAAACCGGGCATCGCGGTAACCAGTTTCCGGCCGTCGGTGATCTTCGGCCCGGACGACAGCTTCCTCAATCGCTTCGCCACGCTGCTGCAGATCCCCGGCCCACTGCCGCTGGCCTGTCCGGATGCGCAACTGGCGCCGGTCTACATCGACGACGTGGTCGCGGCCTTCGCCAATGCCCTCGAGCAGCGGGACACCTTCGGCCGGCACTACGAATTGTGTGGCCCAAGGGTCTACACGCTCGAACAGCTCGTGCGTTTCGTCGCGTTTCACAGTGGACGCTACAAGAGCATCATCCGCCTGCCCGACTGGGCATCCAGGCTGCAGGCCAAGGTGCTGCAATACGCGCCCGGCAAGCCCTTCACGCCAGACAACTACCTGTCGCTGCAGACACCCAGCATCTGCCACGAGGAAGGCCTGGCCGCACTCGGCATCAGCGCCGACATCGCTGGAGAATGCCGGTGCGCGCTGCCTGACCCGCGAAGACAAAAACCGCCGCCTGAACCGGATGCGCCAATCACGCCAGCACTGACGCCGCTCAGCGCGCCGACGCAGCAGGCAGCAATGCGCGAAGCGTTGCCTGGCGCTCGGCATCGGGCAATGCCGCGATCTGCCGACAGGCATCGTGAAACGCCTGCATATCCCCCCCGACATCCTGCAGGACGCGGCGAAATGCGGGCTCCCAGGCATGGTAGGTACTGACCCCTGCGAGGTGGGCATTGTTCAGCGGCCTGTCGAACCAGTTGTCATAGCCGGCGTAACCCGACCAGCTTTCCCTGAGCGCGGCATAGCCCTCGCGCAACCGGTCGAATTCCCGTTGTTTTCCGGCACCGAGTCGAGGACCGGCGAGACCCGATGCATACAGCGCCTCGAGACGCATCCGCGTGGCGCGCAGCAGCCCGAGAAACTGCCCATTCCGCCGTTCACCCAGTGCCCATGCCGCGCGCTGCGCCGCCTTACCCCGCTGTTCCAGCCAGCGGGTGACGCCCTCCTTTTCAATCACCGTGGCATAGGCCTCGTTGAACGCGCTGTCACCGGCCAGGTAAAGCGTCTCGTGCGCCATTTCGTGGAACAACAGCCCGGCAACCTGGCTGATCGGCCATTTGATTACGGTGCTGGGTAGCGGATCACTGAACCAGCCGAGCGTCGAGTAGGCCGGGACCGGCAGTACCGCGACATCCCAACCCTCGGCCGCCATCGCGTCGGCCTGGCGCTGTGCCGATTGTTCTCGGAAATAACCCCGGTAGGCCGCGCACCCCAGCACCGGGTAACACCATTCGTGAGCTTCAAGCGAGTCCGGCCGGGCCGCCACCAGGCTCCAGACCATCGCCTCGCGCTGCAGGTCGGCATACAGGCGATAACTGCCGGATTCATGCAGACGCAGCTGCGCGTTCGCAAACCGGCGCAATTCGGGCAAACGGCTCAACACCGCGCGCACGCGCCCGGTCGTCGACGGATCGGCCAGCACCTCATCGACCGGGCGCGATGCGCCCAGCACCCCGAGCTGTCCCCAGGTCGCCTGGCCGTAGTAAGCGACGCTGCTGCAGCCGCCCACTACCAGCAAAAGCACCGGCCACAGCGCAGCGCTGCATCGCCGCAAACACCCGCCGAAAGTGGATTTCTTGATCACCGCGTGAACACGCTGCCGGTTGTCGAGAAGCCGGTTCAGATCGGAAAAAACACGGCCGATGCAACACCCTGGATCACGCTCTTGATCTGCCGGTTCGAACTGTCGGCCACGACCTGCGCCATGTGATCCTGCAGGCCGATCAGCTTGCCGGCGAGACGCTCGAAACTGAGATCACCCCGCCCTGCCAGGGCGTTGCTGAGCAAAAAGGGCTGTCCGGCAAGATCATGGTCGTGCCCCAGCTTCCAAAATGCGATCTCGAAATTGCGCGCCAGGTAATGCAGTTTCTGCGGATCCAGCATATCGGTCATGTAAAAGGTCTGTTTGCCCTCGTAGGCATCGAGCAGCATGGTGCGCATCCCTTCGACGAACGCGGCAACGCGATCGCCCGCGTAGTCATCCTCGAATGCCATGCTGATGGCCGACGACGCCCTGCGCCCCTGCAACTCGGGCAGATGGTGCAGCCGGCGCGGCCCGAACAGGGCATTCAGCGCGGCCTGATGCGACGCGTGCCGGCCTCGTCGCAGCTGACTGGGATTTCGCACGTAGAGCTTGCGAGCCAGTTCGCGCAGGTAGTCGAGACTGTGCCGCACGTTGATCTCGGCGACCATATCGACATCGGCCTTGGCCAGGTTGCCGATCTCGAAGTGGCGCGCCTTGACCGGCTGGTCCTGCTCCAGCGTGGTCTGGCAACCGAGCAACAGGCACCCGCCCAACGCTACCAGCAATACCCTAAAGACGCGCACGCAGATCCCTCGTCGAGAAACCGGACAAGCCGTCCGCTGCACCAAGCGCCAGCGCGATCACCTTGAATCGCTCACCCATCTCGCTCGGCAGGGTGAGTTTTTTCACCCCCTGCGCCAGGCGCATATGTGCCGCAACATCATTCGGATCCGACGCCATCACCAGTTCATCCAGGCCGCTGTCGATCAGGAAATGGGCCTGCGTTGTATAGCCGGCCAGGTTGAAGCCGGTCGCTACCGCGGCCGCCGCGACCGCGGTGAAATCGACGTTCGCGGTGATGTCCTGCAGCCCGGGGAGCAGGTACGGATCGGCATAGGCGCGATGACGGAAATGGCAGATCAGGGTCCCCTTGCTGCGCTCAGGATGGTAGTACTCATGTCTGCTGTAACCATAGTCGACCAGAATCAGGTAACCCGACTGCATGCGCTCCGCGACCGCGCCCAGCCAGGGCGCAAGGCGCAGATTGATCTCCGAATCGTAACCCTCGGGTAACGATCCCGGATCGATCGCCAGGGCTGCCAGCGCCTCGGCCAGGCCGGGAGAGCGGATATCCGACCATCGATCAGCAAAGCCCTCGCCGTCGCGGCCCACGAACAGTTCCTGCCATGCGCCATCCGCCAGGCGAAAACGGTGCACCGGCATGGCATCGAGCAACTCGTTGCCGATCAGCACCCCACGAAAGCCGCTGGGCGGAAGTGTCTGCAACCAGTCGACCCGTGACAACAGGTGCGGGGCCTCGGCTTCGATGGTTTCGCGCTGCGCCTGTTGCAGGCTCGGACTGAGTTCGAGGATCTGGTAGCGCTGCGGCAGCGCGTCCAGGGTCTCCAGTTCGTTCAACACATCGGCCGCCATGCTTCCCGAACCCGCACCGACCTCAAGCACCGCACCGCCACCCAGATTGCCCAGACACTCGGCAACCTGGCGTGCAAGACAGCGGCCGAACAGCGGCGACACCTCCGGCGCGGTAACGAAATCACCGGCCTCGCCCAGTTTTCTGCGGCCGTTCACGTAGTAGCCAAGCTCGGGGGCGTACAGCGCGGTCTCCATGAACCGGTCGAACGGCAAGGCGCCATGCGCCTGCGCTATCGCGGCATGCAGATGGCCACGCATGGCGGTGAGCAGCGTCTTTTCCTGGTCGGTCAGATCGGGCAGATGCAAAAAACGGCGCTCCTTCGAGGTTGAATGTGACCCGTCGTCTGGTCATTATCGGGCCGACCATACAAGACTGACGCGGCGTGTCCAAGCATTCGCGCGATCGCCCCCCACAACGGAGAAACGGCCTTGCAGCAATCAGATGCCCTGCGCGGAAAGACAGCCCTGGTCACCGGCGGCGCCGCCAGGTTGGGCGCCACCACGGCCAGGTATCTGCACGCCGCCGGCGCCCATGTGGTGATCCACTACCGGCGTTCGGCAAAACCGGCGGAGGCATTACGTGATGGGCTGCTCGCAGCCCGGCCGGATTCGGCGAGCACCGTGCAGGGCGACCTTATCGATCCGGCGAGCTGGCCACGCCTGATCGACGCCTGCGTTGCCGCCGGGGGCGGTCTGGATGTGCTGGTCAACAATGCCTCGAGCTACTATCCGACACCGGTCGGTGAGGCCACGATCCAGCACTGGGACGACCTGTTCGGCAGCAATGCGCGCGCGCCCTTCTTTCTCGCCCAGGCCGCGGCCCCGGAGCTGCGCAAACGCAAGGGCTGCATCGTCAACATGGTCGACATCTACGCCGAACGACCGAACCCGGGACACCCGGTCTATTCGATGGCCAAGGCCGCCAACGCGATGATGGTCAAGGCGCTGGCACTGGATCTGGCCCCGGATATCAGGGTAAACGGTGTCTCACCGGGTGCCGCACTCTGGCCCGAGGGGTACCTCGCGGATGCTGAAAAGCAGGAAATCCTGGCCCGTATCCCGATGGGGCGGCCGGCCGGTGCCGAGCAGATCGCGGAGGCGGTGATGTTCATGATTACCGGTCCCGACTACGTGACCGGACAGATACTTGCCGTCGATGGCGGGCGCAGCGTCCAACAATAAACCGAGCCGCGCGACGGTGTCTGCCGCGCGCGGCTCCGGGCCCAGCACAACGCTGACATCACGTAACACCTGGTCCCCCGCACGATGGCCTTCGGCATCGTTGAGGTCTTTGCAGCGATCCAGATTGCGAAGGCGAAGCCGGAAGTCGGCGAGACCGAAAAGAAAGTAGCCGATGATTCGTCAGCGTCAGCGCCGATCCCTTGGCTGAATGGCGGTCACGCTGGGTCAATCGGCCTCAGGGGCATTTCCCGTCAACCAGCCGATATCCGCCAGGCGCTGCAGGTGCTCGCGATCGGCCTCGGCATAACGTTCCCACAGCACGCGATAGCCCAGGTCGAGCTCAGGGTGTCGCTGCTCCGGCGCCACATCGGCCAGCGGCGCCAGCACAAAGGCGTACTTCAGAATCTCATCGCGCGGCAGGTGCTTGCCACCCTCGTCGGTGACCGCGTCGCCGTAGGTGAGAACATCCAGATCGAGCGTACGCGAAGCAAACTTCTCACCGCCGCGCATGCGGCCATGCCGCGACTCGATCTCGCGCATCAGGCGGTGCAACTCACCCGGCGCCCGTGGCGTATCGATACCGACCACCAGGTTATAGAAGGCGTCGCCGGAAAATCCGACCGCCACCGTCTCGTACACCGGGGAGATCTCCAGCTCTCCGAACAACTCACGCAACTCGTCGATGGCGGCGCGGATATGCTTTTTGCGCCCGATGTTACTGCCGATACTGATCCAGGCGCGTGGCATCAGTAACGCTCGCCCCGTTCGATGACAACACCGACATCGGTAGCGCCACGCACGGCGCCTTTCTTGTTCAGGGTCAGGCGCACCCAGCGTACGCCGTATTCCTCGCGAATGATCTCGGTACAACGCTCGGCCAGGGTCTCGACCAGCTGAAAATCACTCTCGCCGACGAACTGGATCAGGCGCTTGGCAACCGATTTGTAATTCAAGGTGTCGGCTATATCGTCAGACGCCGCGGCCCTCGCGATATCGGCACTCATCTCGAGATCGAAGATGATGGTCTGACGGGTGCGGCGTTCCCAGCCATAGATACCGATCACAGTATCGATGCGCAGGTCGCGAAGGTAGACGATATCCATCGGGCTTGAACCTGCCCCTGTGGGGGCTTCATTGCAAAAACAAGGTTGCGGGAAAAACGGCACCAACACAGCGCCCTTCGGCGCAGCTTAGCAAATTTAATCCCTGCCCCTCTCCCCGACACCAGGCCCCATTGATAGCGCGGCAAGGGCAATTCTTGACCACCGGTCGTCGCTGTCGCCTAATGCCGGCAGAAACCGAGAGCCCCAAGTTCATGCTTGACCTTGCACTGATTGCCGCCGCCTACCTGCTGGGATCGATATCCAGCGCCATCATCGTGTGCCGTCTGATGGACCTGCCCGACCCGCGAACCCAGGGGTCAAACAATCCCGGTGCAACCAACGTACTGCGCATCGGCGGGAAAAAGCCCGCCGCGATCACGCTGCTGGGTGACAGCCTCAAGGGATTCATCCCGGTATTCGCCTGCCACCTGCTCGACCGCTCCGAACTGGTGTTTGCGCTGGTTGGGGGTGCGGCATTCCTCGGCCATCTGTATCCGGTCTTCTTCGGTTTTAAAGGCGGCAAAGGCGTGGCAACCGCGCTGGGCGTGCAGTTCGGCCTGGGCTGGATGATCGGTGGTGCGGTCGCGCTGACCTGGCTGTTCATGGCCAAGGTGGCCAGGATCTCGTCACTCGCCGCGCTGATCTCGATGTCTCTGGCGCCCCTGTACATCTGGCTGCTGTGGCCCTCGGCGCCGCTGGTGATCATGCAGGTGCTGGTTACCCTGCTGCTGATCTGGCGTCATCGCAGCAACATCGAAAACCTGATCAGCGGGCGCGAAGGCCAAATTTCCAAGCAACCGTCGGAATAGGCAGCCACGCCTTTTTCGGCAAGAGACACGCACATTGCCGCGTTGATGCCCGCAAAGGCGGGTATCCAGTTCGCGATCCAGCAACAGGCTCCTACATCAACGTCGTCATTCCCGCAGGCGGGAATCCAAATCCAGCCAATCCTCCGGTCATGATCGAATCCGCCGCAAACACCAGGCCTCAGCCCTGCCCCGCCAGCTCCTGCATCGGCCAGCGCGGCCGGATGTCGAAGGCCAGGTCATCATGCTCACCACGCCGCAGACGCTGCCACCCGGCGTAGGCGATCATCGCCCCATTGTCGGTGCACAGCTCGGCGCGCGGGTAGTAGGCCCGTCCGCCCAGATCGGCCATCAGGCCGTCGACCCGGCTGCGCAGCGCCCGATTGGCACTCACCCCGCCGGCCATCACCAGGGAACGACTATGGGTCTGCTCGACGGCCCGCCGACACTTGATCGCCAGGGTATCGACCACCGCATCCTCGAAGGCCCGGGCGATATCGGCGTACAGCTGGGGCAGTCGCTCATCCGGCGTGTTCTCACGGCCCTGCTGCAGCGTGGTCAGGGCGAACGTCTTGAGACCGGAGAAGCTGAAATCGAGACCGGGACGGTCGGTCATCGGCCGCGGAAAACGAAAGCGTGTCGGATCGCCCGTGTTGCGCCAGCGCCGCCAGCGCCGGCCCCCCCGGATACGCCAGGCCGAGCAGCTTGGCGGTCTTGTCGAACGCCTCGCCGGCGGCATCGTCGACCGATTCACCGAGCAGTTCGTAGGCACCGACCGCCGTCACCTGCACCAGCTGGGTATGCCCACCCGAAACCAGCAGGGCGACGAAGGGAAACGCCGGCACATCGTCCTCGAGCATCGGCGCCAGCAGATGGCCTTCCATATGATGCACCCCGAGGGCCGGCACACCCCAGGCCCAGGCCAGGCTGCGGGCAAATCCGGCGCCGACCAGCAGGGCGCCGGCCAGGCCAGGCCCCGCGGTGTAGGCCACACCGTCGATCTGCGACGGCGCCAGGCCCAGATCAGCCAGCAGCTGGCGCGATCATCGGCGCCAGCTTGCGCACATGGTCGCGCGACGCCAGTTCGGGCACCACGCCGCCAAATTCGGCATGCAAAGGGATCTGGCTATACACCGCGTGACCGAGCAGTCCAGCCTCGCTGTCGTACACCGCAACACCCGTTTCATCACAGGAGGTCTCGATACCCAGCACTTTCATCTTGTTGAAACCTTTGCAATTGGTGAAACGAGGCTATAGAATTTTGCGCCTTTGTTGGCTCTGGCATGTCGTCCGCGGCCGCAAGACACCCATTTTAACTGTTTGTTGAATCGAGGAAGCAATGCCGCACGTACGCGTCAAAGAGAACGAACCCTTCGAAGTAGCCATGCGTCGCTTCAAGCGCTCGTGTGAGAAAGCCGGTGTACTGGCCGAAGTCCGCCGCCGCGAATTCTACGAGAAACCCACCTGGGAACGGAAGCGCAAAGCCGCTGCTGCCGTAAAACGCTGGCAGAAGAAGGCAGGCCGCGACAGCCGCCGGTTCGAACGCCTGTACTGAGGCAACTGCCGTGCTGAAACAACAGCTTACAGACGCGATGAAGGCCGCCATGAAAGGTGGCGACAAGTCGCGCCTAGGGGTGGTGCGCCTGATGCTAGCCGCGATCAAGCAGCGCGAGGTCGACGAGCGTATCGAGCTCGACGACAGCCAGGTGCTGGCGGTGCTCGACAAGATGGTCAAGCAGCGCCGCGACTCCATCCAGCAGTACGGCGATGCCGGTCGTGACGACCTTGCCGCGCAGGAAAGTGCCGAGATCGAGGTGATCCAGGAATTTCTGCCCGAGGCCATGAGCGAGGCGGAAATCGCCGCCCTCGTCGACGCCGCGATCAGCGAAACCGGTGCCGAATCCATGCGCGACATGGGCAAGGTCATGGGCATCGTGAAACCGCAGGTCCAGGGACGCGCCGACGTCGGCCTGGTCAGCGGACTGGTCAAACAGAAGCTCGGCTGATTCGCCTGCCCGGGCGCATGCTAGGCTAGCACCATGCCCGGTGCCATCCCCCAGCATTTCATCGACGACCTGCTGTCACGCGCCGATATCGTCGACATCATCGGGCGCCGCGTCCCGCTGAAGAAGGCCGGCCGCGAATTCCACGCCTGCTGCCCCTTCCACGACGAAAAAACCCCCTCTTTCACCGTCAGCCCGAACAAGCAGTTCTATCACTGCTTCGGCTGCGGCGCGCACGGCACCGCGATCGGCTTCCTGATGGAGTACGACCGCCTGAGCTTCCCCGAGGCGGTCGAGGAACTCGCCACCGGCATGGGCCTCGAGGTTCCGCGCGACGACGGTTTCGAACAGGGCCCGGACCGCCGCCCGCTGTACGACATGCTGGAACAGGCCACCAATCAGTTTGCGAGCCAACTGCGGCAACACGCCGATGCACCGCGCGCCGTCGACTACCTGCGCGGCCGCGGGGTCAGCGGCGAGATCGCCGCCAGTTTCCGGCTCGGCTTCGCCCCACCCGGCTGGGACAACCTGCTCGCCACCCTCGGCACCGACGAGCGCGCACATCGATCTGCTGCGCGACGCCGGCCTGATCACCGAGCAGGACGGCAAACGCTACGACCGCTTGCGCGATCGCATCATCTTCCCGATCCGCGACACGACGCGGCCGCGTGATCGGTTTCGGCGGCCGCCTGCTCGGCGACGGCAAACCGAAGTACCTGAATTCGCCCGAAACCCCGGTGTTCCACAAGGGCCGCGAACTGTACGGCCTGTACGAGGCGCGCCAGGCCGACGGCCACCCGTCGCGCCTGCTCGTGGTCGAGGGCTACATGGACGTGGTCGCGCTCGCCCAGTTCGGCATCAGCAATGTCGTCGCCACCCTCGGCACCGCGACCACCAGCGAGCACCTGGAAAAGCTCTACCGGGCGACGCCCGAGGTCGTGTTCTGCTTCGATGGCGACCGCGCCGGACGCGATGCCGCCTGGAAGGCGCTGCAGACCGCATTGCCGCTGATGCGCGACGGCCGCCAGGCCCGCTTCCTGTTCCTGCCCGACGGCGAAGACCCGGACAGCCTGGTCCGCCAGATCGGCGCGGAGGCGCTCGGCGCACAGATCGGCCAGGCGCAACCGCTGTCGGAATTCCTGTTCGACAAGCTGGCCAGCCAGGTCGACATGGAGAGTCTCGACGGCCGTGCCCGATTCGGCGAACTGGCCAAGCCGCTGCTCGCACAGCTGCCCGCCGGCATGTTCCGCGACATGATGCAGCAGGCCCTGCATGAACGGGTCGGCCTCACAACGCCGCCCGCAACCGGCGCGCACCGCACCGTCCCAAGAACGCACCGCGCGGCGCATCCAGCGCCCGCAGGGCAGCATTCCGCCGATAAGCCGCGCCGTGGCCCTGCTGCTGCAGTACCCGGAACTGGCCCGACTCGAGCTGCCCGAGCGGCTGGGAAGCCCTTGATTCGCCCGGTATTTCGCTACTGATCGACCTGCTCACCGCGGCCCGCGATCATGCCGGACATCCCCACCGGCCGCGCTGGTCGAACGCTGGGAGGACCCGCAGACCCGGCGGCACCTGGCCAGACTCCGGTGCTCGAACTCGGCATCATGGACGATGCCGAAGACCAGTTCATCGGCACCCTGCGCACGCTTGCCCAGGAACAGCGGCGTAACGAACGTGAGATCTTGCTCACAAAAAGCCGCAGCGCGACCCTCACCGAAGAGGAAAAACAACGACTTAGGGAACTTTACCGGCACACCGCGACCAATGTTCAAGCGACAATTGACTGGCAGAGACGACCAAAGACTGCTATTATGGCCGATTGAATTTTTCGCCCTCCCGCCGTGCAATTCGGCTCGGCGCGAGGGCGTTTGCGTCGAACACTGAGGATCCAGATGGACCGTCAAGAGAAGCAGCAATCGAGCATCAAAGACCTGATCGCCAAAGGGCAAGGAACAGGGCTTCCTGACCTACGCCGAGGTCAACGATCACCTGCCCGATTCCATCGTCGATCCGGAACAGATCGAAGATATCGTGCGGATGATCAACGACATGGGTATCTCGGTGCACGAGACCGCCCCGGAGTCCGACGATCAGACGTTGACCGACAACGCCGTCTCGACCGATGACGATGCCGCGGAGGCCGCCGCCGCCGCACTGGCCACCGTCGACAGCGAATTCGGCCGCACCACCGACCCGGTGCGCATGTACATGCGCGAGATGGGCACGGTCGAGCTGCTGACCCGCGAAGGCGAGTTGCGTATCGCCGGCGTATCGAAGACGGCCTGCAACCAGGTCAGCGCCGCCCTCGCCGCCTTCCCGCCGACGGTTGAGCGGCTGGTCGATCGGTTCGACGAGATCGACCGCGAAGAGGCCCGCCTGACCGATGTCATCGTCGGTTTCGCGCTGCCCGATATCGGCGACACCATCCCCAAGCCGCCAAGACCGTCGCCGATGCGACGAAAAAGACCGATGACAAAGATGACGACGATGATGAGCCCGAAGATACCGGCTCTGAATCTCGAAGAAGTCGCCGAGAAAGCCAACGACGCTGCGCAAGCAGTTCGCCAGCCTGGAAACGTGAGCTGGAGAAAAGCAGCACGAGTCGACAAAACGCAGAAATGCTGCGAAAAGACGCGTCGAGGCCTTCCTCGAGTTCCGCCTGATTCCGGCCCTGTTCACCGAGCTCACCGAGACGCCTGCGCGGCATCGTCAACAAGATCCGCGAACAGGAACGCATGATCCTCGATATCTGCGTCAACGAGTGCGGCATGCCGCGTCGTGATTTCATCGCCTCGTTCCCGAAGAACGAGACCAACCTCGATTGGGTCACCGAACAGACGAAGGGCAAGAAGGCGTTCGCCGGCAACCTCGAGTCACGCAAAGACGAGATCGCACGCGGTCAGCGCAAGCTGTCCGAGATCGAAGAGCTGTGCTGCATGAGCATCAGCGACATCAAGGAAATCAACCGCCGCATGTCGATCGGCGAGGCCAAGGCCCGCCGCGCCAAGAAAGAGATGGTCGAGGCCAACCTGCGACTGGTGATCTCGATCGCCAAGAAGTACACCAACCGCGGCCTGCAGTTCCTCGACCTGATCCAGGAAGGCAACATCGGCCTGATGAAGGCGGTCGACAAGTTCGAATACCGTCGTGGCTACAAGTTCTCGACCTACGCCACCTGGTGGATTCGCCAGGCGATCACCCGCTCGATCGCCGACCAGGCACGCACCATCCGTATCCCGGTGCACATGATCGAGACGATCAACAAGCTCAACCGGATCTCGCGCCAGATGATCCAGGAAATGGGCCGCGAGCCCGACGCCGGAAGAACTGGCCGAGCGCATGGAGATGCCGGAAGACAAGGTCCGCAAGGTGCTGAAGATCGCCAAAGAGCCGATCTCGATGGAAACCCCGATCGGTGACGACGAAGACTCGCATCTCGGCGATTTCATCGAAGACCAGGGCGCCATCTCACCGGTCGATTCCGCGACCATGGAAGGCCTTACCGAGGCCACGCAGAACATGCTCTCCGGCCTGACCTCGCGCGAGGCCAAGGTGCTGCGCATGCGCTTCGGTATCGACATGAATACCGACCACACGCTCGAAGAGGTCGGCAAGCAGTTCGACGTCACCCGTGAGCGCATCCGCCAGATCGAAGCCAAGGCACTGCGCAAACTGCGCCACCCGTCCCGCTCGGACAAGCTGCGCAGCTTCCTCGACGGCGACAACAGCTGATCCGTAAAAAGGCCGGCAATCCCGGCCTTTTTGCTATCATCGCCCCACCCCAATGCAGGGCCTATAGCTCAGTTGGTTAGAGCAGGGGACTCATAATCCCTTGGTCCCAGGTTCGAGTCCTGGTGGGCCCACCACTTCACTTCGTTCGTGCCGGACCTCACCGGACTATTCCAGCCTGCGCTACGCTTCGGCGTTCGGACATGCGCGAAGCCATGCTTCGCCAGCGCATGACCTCACCCTGGTGGGCCCACCAATCACTTTCGTTTCAATGGCTTATCGCAGAGCCACCGAGGGACTATAGTCCCGTGGTCGGTGGCGCATAGTCCCTTGGTGCCGTTCACCGCACGCCCCCCGTCCGGCTCGACCCAACAGGCCACCGCCCTCCCCCTCACTCGCCCCGGAGTCGGCACCCCCGATTCCCTCTCGGGCGATCGCGCCTGGGGCATCACTCGGGCCATTCCCGGGACACACGGCCTCACAGGGGGACACTCTCGGGGTGACGTCGAGTCGTCGGGTGTGACGGGTGATACGGCGAGATACTTGCGGCGCTTCTCGGCGGTGGGATGGTGGCACAAAGGCCCTGATTCAATACAACGCTTTGCCGAACGCCGGTGGCCATTTCTGCATCGCAACCGGTGCAGACGCGAATTGGGTGAATGGCAGACCTTTCAGACCGACACAGGTAACGACGGAATCGGGTTGGTTACCGGTCGTAGGCCGGGAAACCTCGTCGAACGTCGGCTGATTGAGTTGATGGCCGGCAGGAAACAACACTAAACAGACAAAACAAACCACGCCGAAGCGGGGTTGCGACACCCAGCGGTTTAAGGAAAGACCCGAAAAAATCAGAGCGGTATCCGCTCATAATCCAAAAGCCTATCGTCTTTCTTCTTTACCCGTCCGGCTATTCAGCGTCCGGGTTGATCTTCAAGCCACTCGTAACCCACCCAAAAAAGGTCCCGCTCACGAACATGATCAGTGAATAGGTCACCGCGGGAACCATCATGACAGCGTTGCCGATCAGCGTGCCCGCAACCACCAGTGCCAGGGTGCCGTTCTGGATACCCACCTCGAAGCCGATGGTAATCGATTGTGCCCGGTTAAGCCTGGACCACCGAGCGAGCTGGTAACCCAGGGCCAGTACAGCCACATTCAGCAGCAGAGTGGCGAGGCCGACCTGGGCGAAGAAGCTGGCCATGTCCTCCCGGTTCTTGAGCACGATCAGCAGAATGATCAGCGCAAGGAAGAACACGGAGAACACCTTTAGCACCTTTTCGATCCTCGCGGCAGCCCGCGGCCAACGGGCCAGCGTGAACATGCCCAGGGCGACCGGGATAACGGTGATCAGCAACAGTTGCACGATCGTTTTGCCTACCGGCAGGGAGAAGGTGGTGTTGCTACCCAGGAAAAAATCCATGGCGAGCGCCGCAACCACCGGGATGGTAAAAGGCGTGACCAAGCTGACGACCGCGGTCAGGCTGATCGATAAGGAGACGTCCCCGCGAAACAGGTAGGTGAACATGTTCGAGGTAGCACCGCCGGGGGCAAGCGCAATGATGATCAGGCCCACCGCGATCTCCGGCGGGAGCTGCATGACAACCGCCAGACCGAAGGCAGTCAGTGGTAATAGCAGCAGCTGGCCGAGCAGGCCGACTGCAAGCCCGGTGGGGGCTGCCATGACATTCCTGAAATCGGCAATTTTCAGCGAGATCCCGATGCCGTACATGATCAGGAAGAGTGACAGGGGCAGAATGACTTTGGTGAGCAGGTCGGCTTGCACGCTTGAATCTCATCGTGGCGGGTAGGTGGAATACAGGAAGGATAACCGCCGTTTTGCCCGGGGGCATCCCTGCTTGCGCCGTTCGAAGCACCGGTCGGTCGTCGATCTGACCTTAGAAATGACCTGGGGGGGCTTGGCGCAGCTGTCTGGCCCATTTCCCCATTGTTGATTTGCCGACATTCATCGCTTCAGCGGCTTTCTCAACCGTGTGGCCCTGATCGACAACCAACTGCGCTGCTTCCAACCGGAATTCCGGCGAAAAACGGGGGCGTGTTCGCTTCGTCATGTACCCACCTAATAGCTGTTCACTTATCGAAAGTGTCTCCTATTGGGTGGCCAAATTCACTATGCCACTGCAGTCGCCGGTTTCGATCAGCACGATCCAGCCGTCGGCGTCGGGGTCATGCGTGTAGCCCTCGGCCTCGTAGTTCACGATCAGGCGTCGCACGAGGTCGGACTCGAGATGGTGGGCGGGGTCATCGGGCGGCAGTTGTTGCAGGTCGGCGGTTGACTTGAATTGCTTCATGGTTGGCCTCCTTTTTCGGACACAAAAAACCCGCTCGAGGCGGGCTGGGTTGAAACGTAACGGTTGAATGAGGGGTGGGGGATTCTTATTACCAGTGCATATTCATATGTGTTTCATTAGTGATGACATTAAGTGGGGGAGTCGGAAAGGACTGCGGGATCGTGTTTGGGGGCGAGTGCTGCATCTTCTGATTGAGCTCTCTCAGGGCGAAAGATGGGGACGAATCGTGGGCTTCATTCGCTGTCGAAATACGAGGCAAGTTTCGACCAGATCTCTTTCATGGACTGTTTGGTGTCTTCCCATGATGGAACCTCCGGTATGCCCGAAAATTTGTCCGGATCGTGGAACCAGTTCTTCGCCTCAATCCATGCCTTTCCAGGTGCATTCTTGACGGAAGTGACAATCTCTTCCTTCGATGGCTACTTGGGCACCACACACTTCCTCGTGGTCCGGATCGTTCGCCACGTCGGGGTTGAACGCCACGTTGAGTTCATGGAGATCATTCATCGTTTCACAAGAGTCTTTCACCTCCCAGGCGGTGACCGCGAGGATCATGCCGATGCCAGCGTAGGGGATTGATTCAGCGGCTACGGAACCGGTGCTTCGGGCAGTTGCTGTGGCGATCCGTCTGGTTACCCGTGCTGTTGTGCTTCTTACCCTCTTCGACAAAAGCTTCTTGTTTGCCCGCAGTGCCGCCAATCTTCCTTTATGCACGCTGCGGACTGTCACGTTCTTTGTTGTGATCAATGCGGCGGCCGACCCGACGAGGGACGACATGGTATTGAAAACGGCACCAACAGTGACCGTGGCGATGTTCAGGGCGATAGCCGCGACGAAGAATACCGCGAGAATCAGCGTCTTCGTTACCTTGGGAAAACGGAACGATGATTGGGGTGTGCCAAGGGTGTCGGCTTTGGGCGCTGGATTGTCTGCTGTCATATGCGTGCTTTTCGAAAGGAGTCGAAGGAAAGACGATCTCACTCGTAAGCAGCAGCAAGCGACCACTGCGATGGGGGTCGTCGGTCAGTTATGAAGATCTCGATCTATTGTAAGCCTGCAGATCTGGCTATTGACGTGAATTCCTAATCCCAGGCCTAACCTGCGATGCTTCTTGCCTTGTTGGCGCTCAACGTGAAGCCGCAACATATTGCTGTGTGGTTGCAGATGGGCGACGGGGGGTTACTGGCGTGCCTTGCGAAAATGGCGAGGAAGTAACTGTGGACAGCAAAACAAGAATGTTTAGCCGTGTACCGAATAATATCGCTGAGACTCCGCAAACCTCTCGTGCTTGATCGAAGCGGGCGTTCAGGATTAGCCCCGGCAATGACTGCAATGGTTTGGTCACCGGTCATAGACCGTGAAAGCTCTCCCAACGGCAGCTTTTTGATTTACTGTCCGGCAGCAACCAACACCAAGCGGTCATCTGACTCGAGAGGCTCATCATTACGAACCTGCCTGCCCCATGTCGTAACCATGCTCCGCCATCTCTTTAAATTCTTTGATCATCCCTGCCGGCGGAAATGCTGCCGAGAGACTTCCCAAGAGTGAATTGGTTACACCTAACAGTTTTCGCATTGACCACAACTTGAATCTTCGAATATTCCGTGGAAACATTCCTTCTGTCGGGTTCGCCTCAATCACGTCAGTGAATCTCGGTTCTTCTTCGAACACTGCGTCGAAGAAATGGCGATAGATGGTTAATTTTAGTGTTAGCTGGGTGCCGGTCAGACCGTGCATTTCTAGCTGTCGACGCATCACGTCCGGGTTTCGGAACAGGGGCGGAATTTCGAGCGAATAGTCAGGGTCGTCAGGCTCGAGCAGTGCTTTCTGTGTGACAGTGATTCGATGGTCGACCTCCGACCATGCTTCGACAAACTGTTCTCGCATGAAAGATGGCAACAAGAATTCGTTAAATTCGACGAATACGAGCAGAGTCTCGCGTGTTCCATCGAGAAAAGCCGCAATCTCTTCCTGATCGCTACCGAAGCTATGGCCGGGGGGGGGCGGGATCGTTGCCAACGCGAACTCCCTTGCTATGTCGGGCGCTTGTCACTTACGCGCAGGTGTTTAGTTCTCTGAAAACGAATCCTAGTCAACGGCACTCAGCGAGTCCAGCCATTCGCCGTCCAGTAGGAGGTTAGGGAAAAGGGTTGTTTCAGGCCGACCCCGTGCATAGGTTGGGGTCAGAGCAAAAAAACCCGCCACACTCTCAGCGCCCGTTCCTAGCCGGTTCCAGCGGTTCCCGATTTTTCCCGAAAGCCGGCGATGGAAAAGATGGCAGTGCGGCGAAGGTCGGCGATGCGGGAAATCTCGCCGGCTGGCCGCTTTCTGATGTCGTGACCGGAGGGACCCAACAAATTCTGTTGAAAAACTCCGAGCTGCGGGCTGAGAAAAAAAGTCTTCACGACAGTCTCGTTAAACAGAAATCCTCAGATTGGGACCCGACTAACGTCACTATCGTGCGGCCAGATTGACACCAATTTCGTGCCGCTCCGGGAGTACCGAGTTTTTCAACAGAATCAACACACTGCGGACATTCCCAAGCGTACTGACTTGAGGGTAAGACCACCCGCCAGCAGGATCGAGTAAAGACCGCAGCGCGACCGGAGCGGATGGCAAAGCCACATGCTCAAACAGTGACAGCATGTCTCGCAAGGGGCGTTCCTTTCCCTCTGGGGTAGCTCCGCTGCCACCTAAATTGGCTGAGTGCGCCTTACCCCCACAGGATCAGAGGGTCAACGGGGGGGCGATATATTGCGCCTGAATGAGGCGCGCTCGCATCGTGGGGCTTGATGCTTGAGCACCCGTTATTGGCTCAGAAATCCGTCGGGCGTCCTGCCGCTGCCTGAAACCACTATTGGCGCACGAAGCTGTAGGCCACGCCGGCAATGCAGCGGCAATCCCGGCCCTTCAACTAGCGAGCGCGCGGGTGCTTTGTGAAGCACCTCTAGTGGGCCAAGTGGAAAGTTCTGTAACGCTCAGCCGCGCCACAAGCATTGTGGGCAAGGCGCAGTCCGCAGGGAATGGCAGCGCCCTTTCCAAGGACTGCAACACAGCCCACGATGCTTGTGGCGCGGCCCTTCGGGAGCCGCTGTGCGAGCGCGACTCAAGTGCTGCGTTTCTGCAAGGCAACGGCCGCTGCCTGGCAAGAAACGCAACACTAGATTCGCGCTCGCACAGCGGCTCTGAGTGTTACAGAACTTTCCACTTGGCCCACTAGCCAAGCTCAGGGTGCCAGCCCCCTGTCCTGCCCATAGATGCCATCCACACGATAGCTTGCGTTGCTGTCACCACTCTCGAGGATTGCGTCAATCCACAGCGTGCGCCCGTGCGAGCCGCCTCCGGAGGAAGTCGCCGCGATGATCTGTGTTTCCGCCACGCCTCGCTCGATGAGGATCTGGAAACGACCATTTGCCAAATTGACCCAAACCGAGATGAGGTGCGGCTCATTGACGTCGTAGTCCGTCAGCGAGTTGGGGCCCAGATAGACCTCGCCATCCCTAAACCAGATCGGTGGGATCAGATTGATATCGTTACCGTCCTCCAGGATCCCCACTTCAATGCGCACGACTGCACCGGCGGAGGCTTGTCCACGCCATTGCGCCACAACAACCCGATCGCTGGAAATCAAAGGCTGGGCCTGGAAACGCACCCGAGGGTTGCCTTCCGTGGTCGACGCCGGCCCCGCGATCCGCAGACTTCTGTTGCCGATAATGGGACTTGTGTTGACCACGCTGACATCGCCCTGCGCGGGGATCGTTGTCACCAGATCCAGTTGCGCACTTGGCGGTTGCGACATCGGCGGCTGGTTCAGCGGATCACTTTCAAAGTCGATCCGCATGAGGTCGGTACAGGCTGAAAGGGTCAGAGCAAGGCCCAGTACGGACAGCCCGCGCAAGAAGGTCATCGCAAAAGCTCTCGTCAGTAAATCGTAGAAGAAGTCTATCGCATTCTCGGCGCTTTCCCCCACGACGGCCCAGACCGGCGCGGTCACCCTGATCCAGCGCTTTGGAAGCGCGCTCAACCTCAATGTCCACATGCTGTTCCCGGATAGGGTGTATATCGAGCGTTCCGACGGCTCAATGCGTTTTCCTAGCGTAATCGGGGACAGACCAGAATGGCACTAAGTTAAGCCTGCTCAGCACGGATTTCCGGGTGCTCCTTGATTCCCAAGATGGGACAATTGGGCATGACAAACAAGACGTTATTCCTGCCTGGATTTCATCTTCCTACACTGCGCCGCAAACCGCGTACGGCGAGTCAGATACTGGCTGAGGAAAGAGCGCGTGTTCGCCGTCATTCCATCAGTCAACTTGGTGTTCTGTTCTCGAGAATCTTACCCGCCAAGGCGTTGGAACTGGATGCAGACGGAGCATTCAGTCGACGCCGCCTGTTCAGCAAGTCCAACACCTTTTGGGCCTTTTTCTCACAAGTGCTGGATGCGGATGGCGGCTGCCAGGAAGTCGTTCCTAAGGTCCAGGCTTTCGCCGCTGCGCGCGCCATGCCGGCTCCCTCGGCGTCCACGTCTGCCTACTGTCAGGCACGCAGCAAACTCGAGGAAAGCGATCTGGCATCATTTCGCTGTGATAGTAGTAAATGACGCGAATACCACCGCTCTTTCCGCCTCCCCGGCGAGCCCACCGCAATTTTCGAATTCCACCGGTACCTTGGATCAGTACCCCGGCACTGGGGTGTTCAGCGAGATAGGCGATCAAATCTGCTCGCTCCTCATCAGACAAAAGACTTCCGATCTTGCGCTGAAAAGGTGCAGTTTCGGCGATCGTGATCATTGGCAGTTGATGTACGCCATTGGCGTAGTTGTCAAATGCGCTTTTTCAAACGTAACGCCGAGTTAAACGGCGCCGAACGCGGAGCGGGTTGCTGCGAAACAATGCCGAAGGCATTTGCAGCAGGCCGCGGAGTGTTCGGGGTCCGTTTGAACGACTTGTTAGCACCGATTAGCCAGCCAAGGCTTTCAATACAGCTTGCGGCTCTTTTTCAACCACGTTGAGCAGGACCAACGCCGGACCTTGAGGTACGCGATCGCCACGCTCCCAGTGCCGCAGAGTACTGACGCTGATGCCAAAGGCCGATGCAAATTCGTTTTGGCTCATGCCCATCTTTGCCCGGACATTCTTCACATCGATAGGCGAGAACTCATGCACTACGGCCTCCGGACATTTGCCCTCGGAGTACGCTACTGCTTCTTCCAGGCCTTTTCTGATGCTGTTAGCAATTTCAGACATTTTTACCACCGTAGTTCTTAGCCAGGATATTCGTGAGCTTGGCGAATTCGTTCCGTTCGGATTGGGAAAGATTGGCTTTATCGCTCTTGCCGAATACGGTTAAAAGGAACAGCGGTATCGCTTCATTGTGGTAGTAGTAAATGACGCGAACACCGCCGCTTTTTCCTTTGCTACCAATTGCCCACCGCAGTTTTCGAATACCGCCGGTACCTTGCATGATTGCGCCAGACTGCGGATGCGCCGCCAAGTAACTGATAACGGCCTGCTTTTCGGAATCGGAGAGCAAAGATACGGCTCTGCGTTGAAATTCCGGTAACTCGACAATTGTTTGCATGCCTCATATGGTAATCCATTGGATTACCCTGTCAAGGCCGCCCAAACTCTGCATTTTCAGTGCTAACGCCCAGGTAAGCGGCGCTCAGCATGGAGCGATTGATCGGGCAAAAATGGCGAAGCCATGCCCGAATAAGCGCGGAGTGCTGAGCGTCCGAGTGAGCCGCAGGCGAACGGCTTGACCGCCTTGTTAGCGCTGTTTCTGCTGCGATACGTATTCATCGAGCAGTTGCCTGATCATTTTCTGATACTGCGTGTGGTGCTTCTTTGCAGCTTCCTTGAAAAAAGCCACGCTCTCAGAACTCAACGCAATAGTGACTTTTGTTTGCTCATTCTTCAGCGCCAATTCTTCGGGTGACGGAAGAAAATCAGGCACCAGTTTGATTTCGCCGATGGGCTCATCGCTATACCGAATTCGCTTGCTCATAAACTTTCTTACCCTCGCGCCAGTAACCAGCACCGATGATCGCGCAATCATGGCGTAGCCATGCGCAAAAAGCCGCGGAGTGCCAGACGTCCCAACGAGCAAAGCGAGTGAGTTGAGCACCTTGTTATGCGCATCTCCCCCGCCTTGAGTGAAAAGACCCAGGTGTGTATAGTTACATACCGGCATACACACCCGAGGCGGCTATGCGTACCAACATTGTAATTGACGACGAATTGATGGATGACGCGATCAAACTTACCGGCGCTAAAACCAAGAAAGAAGCCGTCGAGCTCGGGCTTAAGACACTGATTCGGCTTAAGAAGCAAGAGAACATTCGGCACTTTCGCGGCAAACTGCACTGGGAAGGTGATCTGGACCAGTTGAGAAACAACAGGTGACGCTTGTTGATTCCAGCGTTTGGATCGATTTCTTCAACGGCAAAAGCACACCTGAAACCGAGCAGTTGGATAAATTGCTCGGTTTCGAACCCATAGCCATGGGCGACCTGATTCTTACCGAAGTACTGCAAGGTTTTAGGCATAAAAAAGACTACGAAACGGCAAAAGAACTTCTTACTTCTCTTACCACATTCGATCTCCTTGGAACCAAACGCGCGATCCAGTGTGCCGAGAATTTTCGAGCGCTACGCAGTAAAGGAATAACCGTTCGAAAAACCGTAGACGTAATCATCGCGACTTTCTGTATCGACAACGACATCCCTCTCCTACACCACGACAAGGATTTTGATCCTTTTCAAAAGCACCTTGGGCTTCGAAACGCCCTTCTAAACGCATAATGCCTACATCAGCTGCTGACGAAAGTGGCGATTTTTTGTGTGATCATCAAGCGCCAGCGAGTAACACAAAAAAACGGCGCTTTCGGCAATCCGCTGGATGTTCTTGTTATGTGTTTTTTTAAGTTCATGCAGCTAATTTTCTTTATCCGACATTTGAATCATCTCAGAAATCTCTAATGTTCCATTGATCTCCAGAAATGGACAGGATTGCGCCACTTTCAACGCTGCTTCCATTGAAGGCATTTTGATGATGCTCAGCCCTGACATTGCTGTTGTGGTCCCGGGTTCAATTGTACTGTCAGGATGCACGGTATGTGTATCCTTGAACGGAATCGCAGGACTGACGACCGCATCACCCAATGATGACAGCCATTGTTGATATTTGGTGAAGTGCTTTTGCCCTTCTTCTGGATCAGGTGGTGGCTCACCACCCAAGTAAACGAAAATGTATTGCGGCATTGCCAAATGTCCTCATGAATATATTGATGAAATATTATCTATTCTTAATCTTTTGGTTGGCACATAACGAGACTGTCGAATTTCTGATTTTGAAAACACTACCAGCTTGGCCTTCATTTCTCGGATTCCCTTCAGTCTTCTGTGCGGATATTCAGTACAGCGATTGATCTCGCGTGTTCAGGTCGCAGATGACACGGCTCGCATGCCGACTTTGGGGCGGTGAATTTAATCCCTGTTCGGCCTTTGATGGTGACGTTGGCGCCATTGCGGTACAGCCCTTTACCGGCCGGACAGGTGCAAGTAAGACCTTGGGCTTTGGTGGTTTGTATTTGTCTGCGTCGGCAACACGGGAATCGCGTTTGCGAAAGCAGTTGTCAGCGACATAGGCATCGCAGTGCTGCTCTTCGAGCCAGTCGAGGTTGTTGGCGCTGTGAAAGCCGGAATCGGCGGTCAGTTTTGCTTCCGCCAGCACGTTCCCTGATAGACCGGCATCCTGAAAGTTCTCCCGCAGGACTTTCAGTATCGGCTGCAGCAGTTCCTGCTCTTGCGGCGCACCGTGCGCCTGGGCTTCGACGATCACCTGGTGTTTGTCGTCTGTTACGGCCACCGCCGTATAGCCCTGCATCACGCCTTTGCCGGTCTTCATCTTGGCGCTTTCGTTGTCGGTGACGTTGCTCTTGCGCTCTTTGCCATTCGGGCCCAGCTTAGGCTGGGCGTCTTGCAGAAAGGCCTTGATCTTCGCGCTCTGACGACTGAGTTTCTCGATCTGCTTTGCCGCGTGGACCTCCAGATCGCCTTGGGCATCGCGGGCATCTTCGAGGTGGTGTGCCTTGAGCATCCGTTCAACGGCACGATCCAGCTTTTTGACTTTGGCCTTCAGCTCGTCGATCCGGCCACTCAGTTCCTTCGACGCGTTCGACGGCAATTTCACGCCATCGATGGCGAAGTGCTCACGCCCGATCAGGCCCGCTTGATCGCAAACCAGTAGAACCTCTCGAAACACGGTTTGAATAGCGTCCGGCGAGCGACTGATAAACGCCGCTATCGTTGAGTGGTCCGGCTTTGCCTCACCACTCAACGCCATGAACTGCACGTTCTGCTTACAAGCCTGCTCAATTCTCCGGCTGCCGATCAGGCCTCGCGCATAGGCGAACAACACGATCTTCAGCAGCACTTTCGGATGGTAGGCACGCGCACCCAATGCGTCGTTGTCGTATTGCGCATCGAACGCCGACAGGTCAACGCTATGCTCGAACAGATGGTGCAAGGCGTATTCAAATGTTCCGGGAAGGATCTGCTTGTCGAAGCAGATCGGAACAAAAGCATCCTGTTGCAGATTGACGGGTTTATAGCGGGGCATCCGTTCCTCCGTGTTCGACTAACTGCTGTCGGTGCTGATCTATTTAGACAATGCCAATGATTTTAAGCGATTGCGGACTTATTCGACAGTCTCAACGCCCAGGTAAGCGGCGGCTGGTGTTCAGCGGCGTTCGCGCAATCATGGCGAAGCCATGCGCAAAAAGCGCGGAGTGCTGAGACGTCCGAATGAGCAAAGCGAACGGCTTGACCGCCTTGTTATGTGCTTTCACGCCGCCGACAGCCGCTTAACCCGCAATTCTTTGCGATGCTGCTCGGCTTGCCAAAGATCGTACTGCGTTTGTTGATTCAGCCAGCTTTCGGACGAGGTATCGAATGCAATCGATAGCCGCACCGCCATTTCGGGACTGATGCCCGACTTACCGTTGATGATGCTCGAAAGCGTTTTGCGGCTGACACCAAGCGCTTCTGCTGCCTCGGTAACCGATAGCTCAAGAGGCTCAAGGCAAAGCTCTTTGATAATTTCGCCTGGATGAGGAGGATTGTGCATCAGCATGACATTGCCTCAGTGGTAATCTTCGTAATCGACAACTTCGGCGTGAACACCATTGAACCGGAATGTGACGCGCCAGTTGCCACTGACTCTAACTGACCAGGTTTCTTTTCGATCTCCTGTGAGTTGATGCAAATACAACCCGGGGAGATCCATATCGGCCGGTGACGTAGACGCATTCAACCGGCCCAAAATCAGCCGAAGCCGATTCGCGTGTTTCGCTTGGATTCCGGACTTCTTCCCTGTTTTGAAGAAGCGCTCCAGACCCTTGTGCTTGAAACTCTGGATCATGCGACAAAGCGTAACCCGTTACGTTACACTTCGCAACCCTTTCTGCACATAACGCGGAGGTAAGCGGCGCTCAGTGCGGAGCGATTGGTCGGGCAAAAATGGCGAAGCCATGCCCGAGAAAGCGCGGAGTGCTGAGCGTCCGAGTGAGCCGCAGGCGAACGGCTTGACCGACTTGTTAGCTGCTCTTGTAGATCGCGGACCGATGGCCAACTTTGACGACCATGACGATGAGTTCGTTTTCGCGGATTTCATAGACAATTCGGTAGACTCCCTGTCGAACCCGGTACCGTTCTTGAGCGGAAAGCTTTACGCACCCCTCTCCGCGAGGATCATCGCGCAAAGCCTCGATCCGCTTCAGGATGCGCGAAACATCCTTTTTGGGGATGCTCCGGAAATCTTTCGCGACGGATTTCTTGAATACAAGCTCATAACTTGCCATGCGATTTCAAATCTTTCAGCAGGGCCTCGTAGCTCAGCGTTGGCTCTTCGGCACGCTCTTCGAACACGCTCAAATCTTCGGCATCTTCACGCAGGGCCATCCGAACCGCCTCATTCACTACCTCAGAGACGGATTGGTGCGTATTTGCGGCCTTAACCCGCAAGGCGTGATGGATTTCGGGTTCGAAGTAAATGGTTGATCTTTTGGACATTTCGCTCATAGCAATGCACCTCCGACCTCAAGACTAGCGTTAAGACGCTAAAACGTCAATCAGGGCTTTCTGCAGCTGAACTATTTGTTAGAAGCAATTTGTTCCAGGCGCTCGGCCAGCCACACCTTGATTACGGATTGACGTGTTACGCCCATACGCCCTGCTTCTCGGTCTAGGGATTCGATCATCCATGCTGGAAAATCGACATTCACTCGACGCTGTTCTTGACGGGGTCTGCGAGCCTTAGAAAGATCGAGAACGCCAGTGACATCTTCTCCTTTCTCGAACTTCGCATCGAAGCTTTTAGCCTTCATAAATCGATACCTCTTCGGCCCGAGATCGGCGAACGGAAATAATCCGAACGTTCTCTCCTCTGGGCGTTATGACCGCTGACCAGTGTTTTCCTTCGATATCGACCGTAATTGCTGGGATTTCAATAAGATATGGATCTTCCCAGAGCGCCTGAGCTTCAACGAAATCGATGCCATGCTTCAGCCGATTACTGTTGCTCTTTCGTTCATCATATTCGAAGGTGCATATAGGTATAATAATTATACCCTTTCAACGAAAACGCAAGGGGGCTCTGTGCTTCTAACAGCTAAGCATTTATCTGCCGTGCGCAGCACGCGTGGATAAATGCTTAGCTGATAGACGGAGTCTGCCTGATCTGAGATAGACAGACTCTGTATAATTCTTAGGACGGAGTGCCGGATCAGGAAGATCCGGAGTCGATGATCTGGTGGCCATGGAGGGCCCGACATGCCTGCAAATTCGCCTGGAACGCAGCCGCGTGCTGTTCGACGTTTTTGGCATAACTATTTCTCAATCCTTGAAAAATTCGCGGTGTCACCGCGTGTGCGCCCATGGTATCGAAAACACGTTGAAGCGTACATACACGCCTCTCGCGAACGCCGTCTGGCAGACCATACCCCCGAGGATATCGATCGATACCTGGCCGACAAAGGCAGACAGAATGGCGTGCAGGAATGGCAGTTTCGACAGATTGCTGACGCCCTTCATTTGCTGTTCTGCGAACTGCTCTCTTCCCCCTGGGCCGATGACTATAACTGGGCACGCTGGCGGGCCTTCGCCCGCGCGCTGGCGCCGGACCATGCGACCCTGTCCCGGCAGTTCGTTCGGGGGCAATTGTCGGCACCCAGCAGCAGCCCCCTGATCATTCGCTTTCGCGAACACGTTGGCGTCCATTATGCCGCCTTTGTTGCAACCCTGCGTGTGCGCCAGATGGCCGAACGTACAGAGCAGACCTACGAGCACTGGCTGGCCCGTTTCTTCGCCTTTCAACATTGGCGCCCGGCCGATGATCTTGGTGCAGAAGACGTCGCGGCCTTTCTCGAACATCTCGCGGTGCAGTCCCAGGTGTCCGCTTCGACCCAACGCATCGCGCTGAACGCCCTGATCTTTTTCTTTCGTGAGGTACTCGGGCGGGAAATGGATCTAGGTGAAGGGTTCACACGCGCCCTGCCCCGGCAACGCATCCCCGTGGTGCTCACCCAGGATGAAATGCGACGCCTGCTGGCCGGCATGAGCGGTCAGACACGCACGATGGCCGCCCTGATGTACGGCACCGGCATGCGTCTGATGGAATGCGTGCGCCTGCGGGTGCAGGACGTCGATTTCGGTTTCAGGCAGATTACCGTGCGCAACGGCAAGGGCAACAGGGACCGCGTTGTGCCGCTGCCTGCGCGACTCGCCGCCGCACTCTCTGCACATCTCGAACAGGTCAGGAAACTGCATGACGACGACCTGGGTGCCGGCTATGGCCAGGTTTTTCTTCCGCCCTCGCTGTTGCGCAAGTTTCGCAACGCTGATCGCGACTGGCGTTGGCAGTACGTATTCCCCGCGATGCGCCTGTCACTCGACCCGGCGGATGGGATGCAGCGTCGGCACCATGTGCACGAAACGGGTCTGCAGCGGGCGATCCGCAACGCGACACGCAAGGCGGGCATCGACAAGCGGGTGACCAGCCATACCCTGCGCCACTCGTTCGCGACCCACCTGCTCGAGTCAGGCCGCGATATCCGGGTGATTCAGGAACTGCTCGGGCACAGCGATGTCAGCACCACGATGATCTACACACACGTGCTGCAGAAAGGCGGCCTCGGGGTGCAGAGCCCGCTGGACGTGCTGTGACACCCGCTTACAGGTTGTACCAGGGCACCTTGAACAGCGAACGAAAAACCCCGATCGGGAAGCACGCCATGGCGCAGCCGGTAACCGTGATGGCCCAGGTGCCTTCGACGCGGTCGACAAAGCCCTGCAGGTCCTCGACCACCAGCAGGTTGGCATCGAGCGTGGCCGCCATGATCAGGAACACCAGGCCGGTGATCGTGCCGACGCCGAGACCGACGATGGCGCCATCGCCGGCGACCGGCAGGAGCTTGTTGCAGCGCTTGATGAACCAGTGTGCCGAGCTGACATAGACCAGGATAGCCACCGGTGCGGCGACAATGGCCAGGCTGCTGTAGGCGAGTTCGGTGTCGACGAACCTGGCCAGTATCGCCACCAGGGCCCCGAGCGAACCGGCAAAGATACCGGCGACGATCTTTGCGTCGGCGCAATAAACACGGGATTTCTTGTCATGCAGGCCGTAGGCCAGGCCTACCGCCAGGCCAACCCCGGCACCGACCAGCACCAGCGGCTCGAGACCGAGACGCGGCGCGCCCTGCCAGGTGTAGATCAGCATGGCGATAAAGGTGAAATTGGCCACCAGCACGGTCAGGCGCATGCTGCCGTAGAACAGGGACGTCAGCGCGGATGAACCGGTGATCGCGGCAAACAGGGCCAGGGTGAGGGGAAGGTGTTCGCGGGTGATCTCGACCAGCAGGACGAACAGGGTGCCGAAGATGACCCCGACCATCGCCCAGGTGACGCCGCGAAGGAGAAGATCTTCGATGTAATGATTTTGCCGTGTTTGCTGCTGCACACCGGTGCCCTCATGAAAACTGCGCGGGGGCGGGTAAGGATCGCGATCATGATAGCCCAGTCGAAGGGGTCTCCCGCTGCCGGCTGCAACGGGTTTTTCCAATGATCATCCCTGGTCGGTCACGGCTGAGACGATCAGGAACTCAAGGCTCCAACGCCTCCCATCGTTTATAGGCATCGGCCAGATCATCCTCCAACTGAAGCCGTTTTGCATCGAGTTCGGCGACTTTTTCCGGCGATTCCCGGTACAACGCCGGGTCACCGAGTGCGGTCTGAATCTCGTCGATATCGTTTTCCAGCGACTCGATACGCCCGGGCAGCAGATCGAGCTCGCGCTGGACCTTGTAGCTGAGCTTTTTCGGCTTGGCCGCCGGGGCCGGCTTGTCCAGCGCAACAGGCTTCTCGTTCACCTTGGCCGGCCGCTTGCTTGATGCCTGCGCCGCCACCTGGCGCAGCCAGTCCTGGTAGCCGCCGACGTAGGCATTGACCCGGCCGCGCGCCCTCGAACACCAGGGTGCTGGTGACCACGTTGTCGAGGAAGGCACGGTCGTGGCTGACCAACAGCAGGGTGCCGTCGAAATCCAGCAGCAGTTCTTCGAGCAGCTCCAGGGTCTCGAGGTCGAGGTCGTTGGTCGGCTCGTCCAGCACCAGCACGTTGGCCGGCCGGGTGAACAGCTTGGCCAGCAGCAGGCGGTTGCGCTCGCCGCCGGACAGCGCGCGGATCGGCTGACGACGCGCTGCGGCGGAAACAGGAAATCCTGCAGGTAGCTGATCACGTGCTTTTCCTTGCCGTTGATCGTGACCTTGTCGCTGCCGCCGGCGACGTTGTCGATCACCGTCTTGTCGAGATCGAGCTGCTCGCGCAGCTGGTCGAAATAGGCGACCTCCAGCCGCGTGCCGAGCTCGATCTTGCCCTGGTCGGGCTGCAGCTGCCCAGCAGCAGGTTGAGCAGGGTCGACTTGCCGCAGCCGTTCGGCCCGATGATGCCGATCCGGTCACCGCGCAGGATGGTGGTCGAGAAGCCGCGGATGATCGGCTTGTCGTCCCAGGCATAGCTGACGTCGCTCGCCTCGACACACCAGCTTGCCGGAACGCTCGGCCGCGTTCATCGCGATCCTGGCCGTGCCCTGGCGGCCGCGTCGCTCACCGATTCGCGCGCATGCGCCTCGAGCCGGCGCACCCGGCCCTCGTTGCGCGTGCGCCGCGCCTTGATGCCCTGGCGCATCCAGACCTCTTCCTGCGCCAGCCTCTTGTCGAAGCGCGCCTGCGCCTGGGCCTCGGCGTTGTCCATCTCGTCGCGCCGCCGCAGGTAGTTCTCGTAGTCGCCGGGGAAATCCGTCACACGAGCCGCGATCGAGCTCGACGATGCGGGTCGCCAGGCGCTGCAGAAAGCCGCGGTCGTGGGTGATGAACAGCAGCGTGCCCGGCCAGTCGAGCAGGAAGTCTTCCAGCCAGTCGATCGACTCGACGTCGAGGTGGTTGGTCGGCTCGTCGAGCAGCAGCAGGTGCGGATCGCCAGCCAGCGCACGGGCCAGCAGCACGCGCCGCTTCATGCCGCCGGACAGGTCGTCGAAGGCACGTCGTCGCCGTTCAGCTGCATGCGCGAGATCACGCTCTCGACCTGCTGCTCCATGCGCCAGCCATCGGCGGCCTCGAGCTCATGCTGGATCTTTTCCAGGCGCGCCAGGGCCGCGTCGCCGGCGTCGTCCATCAGCGCCAGGCTGGCGGCGTGGTAGCCCTTGATCAGCTCGGCCACGTCACCGGCCCCATCGGCCACCACCTCGAACACGCTGCCATGCAGCTGCTCGGGCACCTCCTGGGTCAGGCGGGTGATGCGCACGCCCTGCTGCACCACGCGCTCGCCGTCGTCGGCCTTGATCTCGCCGTCGATCAGTTTCAACAGGGTGGATTTGCCTTCGCCGTTGCGGCCGAGCACGCAGATGCGCTCACCGCCCTCGATCGACAGGTCGATGCCGTCGATCAGCGGCGGATCGCCGTAGCTGAGCTGTAGATTGCGTAGGGTCAGGATCGCCATGGGGCCGGCATCCTGACACAAAGCGGCGCACTCGGCATCCGTTCAGCGCCGGACCAGGGCATAGCCTTTCTCGACCAGACCGGTCGGGTGCGGCACCTCGAGCGCGGGTTCGTTGGGCCATTGCCAGCGCGCCGGGTCGAACAGGGTTCGCATGTCGGGAACCGGACAGTCGTAGGGCGGACCACCCGCCTGCCCGGTCTGCATGAACAGCGCGAGCAGGTGACTGCCCGGCAGCAGCCAGCTCGCCAGGCGCTGTTCGTAGTCGGTCCAGTAGTCCGGCTCGATGGCACACAGGCAGGTCTGTTCGTAGATCACGTCGAACGGCTCGGCCGGCTGCCAGTGCAGCAGGTCGGCCTGCACCACATCGGCGCTCAGGCCCAGCGCGCTGAGCTGCGCCTTCAGCCGCATCACCGGCTGAGCGGCAATATCCACCGCGGTCACCTCGCACCCGGCACGGATCAGTTCCGCCACCTCGTGACCATGTCCACAGCCGGGCACCAGCACGCGGCCGGCTGGCACCAGGCCCTGTTGCAGCCAGTGCTGCAGGGCCGGGCTGGCCTGCCCCCGGTCCCAGCCGGTCTTCTGCGCCCGGTAACGCTTTTCCCATTCCTGCTGCCGCTGTTCGTTCATGCTGCTGTCTCCTGCCCACAGGGATAGCACGTTAACCCGAATCCCCCACTTTCCGAGTCCTTAATCCAGGTCAATTAGTAATATCCCTGAACTTGCTAAAAAGCTAAAATTCCGAAATGAATGTTCGTGTCGCCTTTAAAGAAGCCTGGTCCGGTCAGGCCGATTGCAAACAGTGCTCGCTGCGCGAGTCGGTGCTGTTTGCCGGTTTGCGGGCATCCGATTTCGAAAAGCTCCACCAGCCGATCAACCAGCTCACCCTGCAGCCCGGACAGCACCTGTATCATGCCGGGGACAATGGCGACCGCCTGTTCACGATTCGCAGCGGCATGCTCAAGCTGGTGCAGTACCTGCCCGATGGCGCGCAACGCATCGTGCGCCTGATCAGGACATCAGACGTCGCCGGCCTCGAATCCATGGTGGGCAAGGCCTACGAACACGATGCGATCGTGCTGCAGCCGACCGAGATCTGTTGCCTGCCGGTCGACACCGTGCGAATGCTGGGTAAGGAAAACCCGGATCTTCACGTCGAACTGCTGCGCCGCTGGCAGCACGCCCTCAGCGAGGCCGATGCCTGGCTGACCGAACTGTCGACCGGGCCGGCACGCGAACGCGTTGCGCGACTGTTGCTGCGCCTGGTGCGTGATGAAGAGCACCCCGAATGCACCCTGTTCGGCCGCGAGGACCTCGGCGCCATGCTGGGGATCACTACCGAAACCGCCAGCCGGACCATCGCCGAGTTCAAGCGCCAGGGCCTGTTGAACGACCTCGGCGGCAACCGCTACCGGGTCGATATGGAAAAGGTCGACGCACTCCTCGCCGACTGAGGACGCGAAACCCTCCCCCGCACCCCACACCGGCGGCGGGTCGCTATTCCCGCCAGAAAGGTTTTTCCGACTCCTGCCGCGCCTGTGCTGCGGATACCCCGATGTCGTTGAGCAGCCGCTCATCCAGGCGGGACAGCGCACGACGCTGACGGGCACGCTGAACCATCCGATCGATCGCAACCATCAACCGCAGCGCACCCGCTTGCAGGCAACGCCCCATGTCGCGCCAGTTTGCCCCAACAGCCTGAATCCGCACTGATTCCATCGCCCTGCCCTCACATCGATTGGCCTTGAGTCGACCCTAGTGGGGCAGCGCAAATGCGACCAATCGTTTGTGTGGAAGCCGGCAATCGGAATTGCCGATGGGCAGGATTCGCGATGATCTGCTTCAATCCCCAGTACACCCCGCGACAGGAGCCCGCCATGGAGCTGTACCAACTCAAGACCTTCGTCAAGGTCGCAGACGAGGGCAACCTGACCCGTGCCGCGGAGTTGCTGTTCACCAGCCAGCCGGCGATCAGTGCACAGATCAAGGCCCTCGAAGAAGAGTTGGGCGTCGCGCTGTTCGACCGCAGCTCGCGCGGCATGCAACTGACCGCCAAGGGTGAACTGCTGTACAAGCAGGCCGTGGAGACACTGAGCGCGGCGGCCAAGCTGAAATCCGACGCCCAGCAACTGCAGCAGGAACTGGTTGGCGAGGTGAAGATCGGCGTGCATACCGACTTCGATTTCATGCGCATCGGTGCACTGCACAGCCTGCTGGTAGAGCGCCACCCGCGTGTCGCCCCGCATTTCATGGCAGGCATGTCGGCCACGATCCTGCCGGATATCCGCCGCGGTGTGCTCGACGCCGGTTTCTTTTTCGGCCCCTGCAGCCTGGCCGATCTCGCCATCACGCACCTGCTGGATGTGCCGATTCAGGTGGTGGGACCGGCGGACTGGGCCGACCGGATCGACGGGGCCTCGATGGCCGACCTGATCCAGCTGCCGTGGGTTTATACCTCGGACGACTGTCCCTTCTATGCACTCAGTCAGACCCTGTTTACCCAGCACGGTAGCGAGCCCGCCCGGGTCGCTTATGTCGACAGCGAAGACGCGGTTCGCGCCCTGATCCGCGCAGGTGCGGGTATTTCGCTGCTGCGCGCGGACGACGCATCACGCATGCAGGATGCGGGCGAGGCCGTCTGTTGGCAGGGCGAGATCCTGAGCATGCCGTTGAGTTTCGCCGTGCAGCGGCAACGTGCCGGTGAACCGTTGATCAGGGCGACCCGAAAACTGGTCGCCGAGAACTGGGGTGAATCAGCTGAATTGGCTGATCGGGTCGAGGCGTGAAGGCGCGAGATTGCGGCTCAGACGCAGGCGCCACCCCGCCGGGCATGCGGGTCACGGCGGTGGTCTAACTGACGGCCGTCGTGGGCAAGAAACGGGTGTTCAACGTCGAGGCCAGCGACGGGGTCGATGTGATCTCACGCGGACGCCACGAACGGTTCGTCATCGATCGCGCAAAATTCGATGCAAGACTGGCCAACAAGCAGCCCTGAGCAGGCGCAGCGACTACCCTTGCGCCGGGGACCGGCGGCACGGCACAAAAAACCCTGCCGACGTGGCAGGGTTTTTTGTGTTCGACCCGGTCGGGTCTTACATGGACATCTCGAGATCGGTCGCAACCGCATCGACGCCGGCCTGCGCGCATTCCTGATCGGTCTCACCGCTCGGTGCACCCGACACCCCGACCCCACCGATCAATGAACCACCGACCTGGATAGGCACACCGCCGGCCGACATTACCAGCCCCGGGACCCGCCCGATCGGGGTGCCGGCACGTGATGCCAGTTCGGACGTGGCGACGTTGAACATCACTGCGGCATAGGCCTTGCCCTTGGAGATCGGCAGCGTAATGGTCGCCGCAATCGTGTCGCGCAACACGGCCTGGGGAACGCCGTCACGGTCAACCACGGTCACGCCGATCTGGATGCCTTTCTCGCGGCAGGCATCCACCGCGCCCTGTGCCACGGCCTGGGCGGTCTGCAGCGACATGCGCTTCACCTCGATCACCATCGGATCATCGGAGGCCTGGGCTGGCAGTCCGAACAGTGCGGCACTCATGCAACTGGCAATAAAAATTCTCTTCACATCAATCTCCTGTTTTTATGGGGGCTCATGGCCTGAGGAAATAGCCCTGACTCGCGACAAAGTTACCCGAGATTTTGGCAAACTGGTACTGAAACTCGAACCTGTCCTGCTGGGTCGGTTCGATGCGTTTTTTTGGTCGGCGGTGCACACGGCCATCGGCGCAGTTGATCGCGACAAACGCCACCTCCGGCCAATAGGCGCTGTCCACCGTGGAAAACCCGGCCGACGGTATTCGCAGGTCGGCCAACAGCAAACGCTGCGAACCGGCCTGCTCACACAGGCTTTCCACGCCGCCGCGCCCGGCCTCGATATGGCTGCGGAACGGCAGGTTAGACCCACCAAGGGTCACCGCATCCGGGCCAAGCTGTCTGGCCGCAACCTGTTCCAGCTCGTCCCTGAGCCGGGCCGCGTAGCTGGCCGGCGTAAAGGCCGCCAAGCCGGCCCGATCGTGCACATCGGCCTCGACCAGCACGCGCAGATTCGGTTTAACCGGCGCCGCGACGGTGCCCGGAGGTTGCGCAGCTACCGGCGCAGGTTTCGCCACCACGGCCGTTGGCTTGGAGAGGGTGACCGGCGCGGTCGACGGCTCAGGCGTGGTCGGTTCCGGCGTGATGGGTGCGGGCCGGGCTTCCACCACCCTGGGCGCAACAACCGGCTTGGATAGTGTTGCGTCAGGCGGTGGTGGCGCGACAACCACGTCGACCGGCGGCTCCGGCGAATCTGCCCGCTGTGCCGTCGGTCCATCGATCCATTCCGCCAGGGGCAGGAAACGCAGGGCCAGCAGGATCAGCACCCCGAGTACGATCAGCATCAGCGGCCCGCCGAAGAAACCGCGCTGTCGCCGCAGCCGGCCTGCCGCCGTGACCGATCCAGCGTTGGCGAGTTGTCCGTTCAATGAGGCGGTCATACGGCGATCCTGCGCGATCTGGTCAGGTGAGAACGACACGGTCGGTCAGGCCTGCTTCGCATTGTCGCCGTAGTGACTACGGACATACTGGTCGACGATTTCCTGGAACTCGGCCGCGATGTTGTCACCTTTGAGCGTGACCGTTTTCCTGCCATCGACAAAGACCGGCGCAGCGGGTTGCTCACCGGTTCCCGGCAGGCTGATCCCGATATTGGCATGCTTGCTCTCGCCGGGCCCGTTGACCACGCAACCCATGACGGCGACATCCATGCGCTCGACACCCGGATAGCTTTTGCGCCATGCCGGCATCTGCTCACGCAGGTAGGTCTGGATGTCTTGCGCGAGTTGCTGGAAATAGGTGCTGGTGGTGCGTCCGCAACCTGGGCAGGCAATCACCATCGGCATGAAGGCACGCAGGCCCATTGACTGCAGGATCTCCTGCCCCACCCGTACTTCCTGGGTGCGGTCGCCGCCCGGTTCGGGTGTCAGCGATATTCTGATCGTGTCGCCAATGCCCTGTTGCAGCAGTACTGCCAGCGCTGCGGTCGATGCAACGATACCCTTCGAGCCCATGCCGGCCTCGGTCAGGCCGAGGTGGAGGGCATGATCGCAGCGCGATGCCAGGGTCTGGTAGACCGCGATCAGGTCCTGCACCCGGCTCATCTTGCACGACAGGATGATCCGGTCGCGACCCAGTCCGATCTCTTCCGCCTTGGCGGCGCTCTGCAGTGCAGAAGCCACCATGATCTCGCACATCATCTGCTCGGCATCGAGTGGCTCCGCGGCAAGTGCGTTCTCATCCATCATGCGGGCGACCAGGCCCTTGTCGAGTGAACCCCAGTTCACACCAATGCGTACCGCCTTGTCGTTGGTGATCGCCGTTTCGATCATGCTCGCAAACTGTGCATCACGCTTTTCGCCGCTACCCACGTTGCCGGGGTTGATGCGGTACTTCGCCAGCGCCTGTGCACACTCGGGGTAATCGGCCAGCAAACGATGCCCGTTGAAATGAAAATCGCCGACCAGCGGCACCGCCACGCCACGCGCGTCCAGGCCCTCGCGAATCGCCGGCACCGCCTGCGCGGCCGCCGCGCTGTTGACCGTGATGCGCACAAGTTCCGATCCCGCACGCGCCAGATCGGCGACCTGCTCGATCGTACCGGCAATATCCGCCGTGTCGGTGTTGGTCATCGACTGCACCACCACCGGGGCATCTCCGCCGACAGTGACCTTGCCGACGCGAACTGCCACGGTCTGGTGACGCGTGATTGGGGAAACACTCATGAATTGAGCACTCGCTGCTGGCTCGGGAATAACCCGGAATCATAGCAAAATCCATGCTTTGGCGGCGCCGTGCTGGTCGCGGGGTTCAACGGTTCCCGATCAATATTCCGCAAGCCAGATGTCTGCGAGACCACCAGAAGGCAAGCTACCGGCCGATCGAGGTAGTGCTGCAGCGGCGATATCCGTTCTTCCCGCGAAGATCCCGTCACTCCCGCGAGCACCCCGTCACTCCCGCGAAGACCCCGTCATTCCCGCCTGCGCGGGGATGACGGCCGGGGCTGGCCCTGGCGACAGTTACAGGGATGACGACGGGAGCCGGCTTCGACGATGGTTACGAGACAGGCGATCCGAATCAACGAGACAACCAGGCACAACCAGAAGGCATACGCAGCCACAAAAAAAGCCCGACCATCGCTGGCCGGGCTTTCCTGTAGCGATAGGTCTGCGCTTATTTCAGACGATTGATACCGAGCATCTTCAGGATGTACTTCTCGTAGATCGGCTCCGAGGTACCCTTCTTCATCTTGCGGATGAAGTACTTCTCGAAAGCGATCTTGGCCATGTGCACCCATTTGCCTTTCTTGAACCAGGCCACGTTGCGCGGCGGGATCTGCGGCAGGGCCACGAAGGCCGCACCGGTATCGCCCATATCGGCCAGGCAGATGGCGTTCCAGGTGGCCTTCTGATCTGGCTCCTTGCCGTCCAGCACGTTGTGGATGTTGTGCACGATCGCGGTAACCATCGACTCGATCATGTAGCCGGTCTTCGGTGCGCCGGTCGGTACCGCGGTGGCCTCGACCGGCGGGATCGCGATGCAGACGCCTGCCGAATAGATATTCGGGTAGGTCGGGTTGCGCTGGTGCTCGTCGACGAACACGAAACCACGCGGGTTACACAGGCCTTCGACATTCATCACCGCCTCGACGCCCTTGAACGCCGGCAGCATCATCGAGTACTTGAATTCGACCTCGTGGTCTCGCACCTTGTTGCCCGCATTGTCGAATTCCTCGACATGCATCTTGCCTCTTTCAACCTTGGTGACCTTGGCATTGGTGATCCACTTCATGTGGTGATTGCGCATCTCGCTCTCGAGCATGCCCTGCGAGTCGCCGACACCGCCGAGTCCGAGGTGGCCGATGTACGGCTCCGAAGTGACAAAGGTCATCGGAACACGATCGCGCATCTTCCGCTTGCGCAGATCGGCGTCCATGATGAACGCGAACTCGTAGGCCGGACCAAAGCAGGATGCAAACGGCATTGCACCGACGACCACGTGACCCGGATCGTCCAGCAATTCCTTGTACTTTTCGTAGGCCTCTTCGGCGTGGTCAACGGTACACACCGACATGGTGTTTCCGGTAGCCGGGCCGGCGCCCTCGACCTCTTCGAAGGCAAGGCGCGGACCGGTCGCGATGACCAGGTAGTCGTAGCCGAGAGTCTCACCATCTTCAAAGGTGAGCGTGTTGCCCGCAGCATCGATCTTGTCGCAGCGCTTGGCAACGAAATTGATGCCCTTGCGTTCGAGGTGCGGGCGGATATCGAAGGTGATGCTTTCACGATCGCGCCATCCGACGGCAACCCATGGATTCGATGGCACGAACTGAAAGTAGTCGCGCTCATTGACCATCGTTACCTCATGTTCACTGCCGAGTTCCTCGCGCAGCTCGTACGCCGCAGGCATACCACCGGTGCCGGCACCAAGAATCACAATATGAGCCATTAAAATCTCCTCAAGAAGGCCTTTGGGCGTCGCCAGAACACATGGATCCCTTGTCAACAAGGACCTTTTGGAACAACCAGGTACGTCTATTTCGAAATCGAATCAACCTGGCCGCGGGCGCGCCCGGGCGGTCTTGTAACGGCCTATGGTTTTGTTTTGGACGCCGCAACAGTGCGCCGGAGTATCGCACACACCAACCAAGGTTATGCAAAGCTTTTCTCGCCAGAACTTGGCCTGGATCAGTAACTGCGGGCACAAAAAAGCCGGCCACTTGGGCCGGCTCCTGGCGCTTCGATGTACGGCGGGGTTTTAAAGGTCGCCATTCACTCCGGCGTCGACAATGCTGTAGATGGTGTCACGCACCTGCTTGGCCAGCGGCTGCAGGTCTTCCGGCAGATCGACCGCATGCAGCATCATGTCCATGTTCATGGTCACGATCCAGCCCTTGCCGTCGGAATCCTGCAGCACGGCGACACGACACGGCAGGAATCCGGCGAAGATGATGTTGTGCTCTACCATCTTCTTGGCGATCAGGGCATCGCAGAAGGCGAGGATGCGCATGTAGTTGGCTTCCTCTCCCATGGCCTGGACCTGTTCAGACAGCGGCAGATCGGCGACCAGTTTGAAATTCAGACCGTTGGCACGCAGTTTCATCGATTCGATGGCGTCGTCGACGGTCACATCCTCGGCGATCTCGAAACGCTGGATGCTGCTGTCGATCATCTGCTGGGCGATGACCTTGTCGAAGGCCGGGGTGTCGAGATCCTTCTTGCTGCCCGCCTGGACGGATGCGGCCAGGCCGATGATCAGTGCGAAAGAAAGTATCAGTTTGTTCATTTGTTTTGGTCCTCTAGAGTTCTCAGGCACCGCAATCAGGATTCGACCGGCGGCATGGATTCGGAAGCGGGATTGTACCCAAACCCTCGCCCGTTGCGACGGCATGGGGCTAAAGACGTGAGACGCGGCCCGCCCTTCCATAATTTTTACTTATATGTTTATCGTTTTATGGGATCAGCGCGTTTTCAGGTACTCGAGCAATGCCAGGCGTTGCGATTCCGACAGATGGGTACCGAAATCATGGCCCTGCGCCGAATTGGCGCGCAGCCGTGTCTCGTGCAGGGTACCGGCAGCCCTTGCCTCATCGCTGACCGTGACAAACCCCACCTTGACCGGATCGTACACGTTGTAGCCGCGGTAAAACGCCTTTGGCCGTCGCTCCGGCGGCAGCAGCAAATCGTACAGCGTGGGCACAGAACCGTTGTGCAGGTAGGGCGCGCGCAGCCATATGCCATCGAGAAACTGTGCGACATAGCCGGTGAGGGGTTCCTCGACCAGACCTTTGCGCTCGATCCCCATGTCATCGACCACCGCGTTGGCCTCGCGCGCCGCCTTTTCATTCCAGGTGTCCATACGTCCCCGGTCGGTGCCGATCTCGTCCAGCGCAACAATCGTCCCGGTACGCTCACTCGCATGACACTGCGCACAATTCGCGGCAAAGATGTCCTCGCCCGCCGCGGCCATGGCCTCATCGATGGCAAACGGATAGGACGGTGCCGGTTTGCTCGAAAGGTAACTGACCAGCCAGTCTATATGTCCGAGAAAGTCCTCCTGGTCTTTTGGCTCGGCTCCCATCAGCCCCAGCGCGGAATCGATAATCACCGAATAGGCATTATGGCTGTCGCCGGCAAAGTTCATGCGATGCCCGAGTTCGCTACGGTACTTCGCCAGGTTCCACACCGATGGCATGTCGGTCGGACCGAAACTGTCGTCCATCGGCCAGCGGATCATGAAGTACTTGGTCAGGTTCATCGCGTCATCACGACCGCGCCCCCACTCGGGAAAGTCCTCCCGGTAGATCCACTCGAACTGCGCTTCACGCTCGATCAGGGTCTTGCGCGTGATCGGGATGATCAGGTAGCGATAGATCAGGCGATCGATCCAATCGAGATCGGCCGCCAGGTTGATCTCGGCCATCATCGTATCGGCATTGAACCGGGGGTCTTTCGCACAATCGACAAGGAAGCGGAAGAATGCCTCGAGGTCGAGCGTGTGGTTGGGGCCGGTCGGCACCAGTACCGGCTCGGCATCGCGTTTCACCCGGTAACTTGCGGTGTGACAGACCGCACAGTTATTGGCCACGCGATCAAAACCGATGCGCCGCTTGGAGAACCCGATCGGCAGTTCCTCACCCGGCTCCCAGGCCACGCCGAAAGAGGCATAGCCACCGGGACCGGGCAGCTTGTCCGGAAACACACGTGGCAGGACATAGAAGATCCAGTACGGGATACCGGCATCCTGCTCGGCGCCGATCGAGCCGTACTTGAAGCGCTCATCCGGATCATCGAACACCGTCGCGGGATAGGCGTGCAGCAGACGGTCCCATGCGGTGTAACCCACAATGACACCGACAAAAAGCAATACGACCCCGCTCACCTTCAACCACCGGGGAAGCCGTTTGAGTATGCGCATGATCATCCCCTTAGAAGGTTTTCAGGTATTCGATCAGGGCCCACTTCTGCGAGTCGCTGAGGGCCGTTCCGTAGCGTTCACCCTCATGTCCGCGGTTGCTGTTACCGGGTACCGAGGTGTCGTAGAGAAAGAAGTCGCGGCCGTTTTCCGCTGCCTGATCGGCAACGAACCCGAGCGCGCGCGGATCGTAGCGGTCATTGCCGCGCCAGAAGGTCTTGGGACGTTGCGCCGCCGGCTGCAGCAGGTCCCACATGGTCGGCACCGAACCGTTGTGCAGGTAGGGCGCACGCAGCCACAGGCCATCCATCGGCGCATTGGCATAGCCGAAGGTCTTGCGGAAACTGCGGAAGCGGTATGCGGTACCGGCATAGGGTGTACCCAGGTTCAGTGCCAGTTCGGGGGTGAACGACTGCAGCCTCCCCGGATCGGTGCCGATCTCCTGTAGCGGAACAACCTTCCCTACCTGGGCGCCACTGAAGTCCGTCCCGTTTTTGCCGTGGCAATCGGCGCAATAGTGTTGGTAAAGCGGCCGACCCTGTTCGGCCAGCGTCTGGTCGACCGCAAAATGATCGGCAAATGCCGGCGGCGTGGCCGCGGCGTTCCAGGCCTGGATGCGCGCGATCGCGGCGTGATCGATCAGCCGTGGGGTGGCCCCGGTGCCAAACGAGGCATTGAGATTACGCTCCTCGACACGATCATTGTTGCCATCCCAATGCAACTGCATACCCTGCTTCCTGGCCTGGTTCCAGATCGTGGGAAAGTCGGCCGCGCCAAGCAGTTCATCCGGACGCAGATCCTCGATCGGAAAGTTGAACAGCGCCTTGGCCGAGTTGAAGGTATCAACCCGTCCGGGCCCCCAGTCGGGTTGGATATGCAGGAAGCGCAACCGACCCAGCAGACCGGTCACACCATCACGCATCAGGTGAACCGCCAGCGGGTACACCAGGTACCTGTCGATCAGATCGAGATCCGCACCGGCCGCCTGGATGCGCGGTATCACCTGGTTGGGTGTGAAGCGGCGATCAGCCACGCAGCGATGCATGAATTTCTGGAACGCCATCAGGTCCAGGGTGTTGGCCCCCATGCCAGCAACAAGCAGCGGCTCGGCATCGATCGCGGTACGCACCGTTGAGGTATGACACACGGCGCAGTTCAGGAACACCCGGTCCATGCCCAGGTGGCGACGTTTCGACATGCCTACCGGCAGATCTTTGCCGGGCTCGTAGATCATACCGACCGATTCGAATCCCTCGCCAGGAAGGTGGTCGCCGCAGACCTCTGGCAGCACCTGCCATATCCAATAGGGAAAGCCGAGATTCCGCTCGCCACCGGTCGAACCGTATTTGAAGTGCTCGACCGGATCTTCGTAGCTGACCGGCTCATCACGCATGAAACGTTGCGCCAGCAACAGCCCGATCAACAGCAGTAACAGCAGGCTTACCCACACGGCAATGCGCCACCAGTTGCGCGTAGGAGATTTTGCACTCTCGGGACTCATGTCGCTGTTTCCTCTTGCATTCCTTTAGCCCGTTGGAAGACACGCTCGCAGGTCGGAATATTGTTTGGAGCGGGCTAGCTGCCGTTCCGACAAAGGCACGGCACCGAGGCGTGCGATTTCCCGCAACGATTGGCGCAATTTGGGAAGCAGACCATTCGCCCACTGCGTGCGTTCGGTGTCGCCCATGGCGCCCGTATGTACCGGCGGCATCGGCGTCTTTGCGCGCTGGTCGGCACTCAGATCCCACATCGCCAGGCGGTACTGGATGCGCTCGGCGCATTGCGCGACCTTGCCGAGCACCTGCTCAGCGGAGCCGGCGAGAAAATTCGGCGGAAACGGCTCGGCCGAACGATGGCAGGCCCCGCAAACGGTGAAAAACGGCGCCAGCAGCGTATCCTTCGGCGCTGCTTCAATCTTCTCGGTTTGGATCTTCGGTTGCGGCGGTGTTTGGCTGCAGCACCAGTCGAGGTGGTCCATCTGCAGCTCGGCAAACAACAACGGGAGGATTTCCGCCCGGCCGAACACGGCTGTCACCAAGGGCCGGTCCGGGTGCGTCTCAAGACGCTGCAGCGCGGCAAGCACGGATTCGAATTCATGCCGAAGCTGTACGCTGACCCGGACCTCGGCAGCCGCGGAATCCGGCCAAGCCAACGTCAGCATACCCAGCGCATCGCCGTCGGCCAGCCGCACCCGTTTGAGCGCGTCCGGCCGGCGCAGGGTCATCTGCCAACCCTCCGTAGCGGCGGCATTCCCCGCCACCACGACACTGCCCTGATCCTCCCCGCGAACACGCAGGTTACGCAGGCGACCACTGATCACCTTGTCCGCTTCGGCACGGTAGATGATGCCGGTGAAGGCCAGGTCTTTTTCATTACAGACGAGTTTGAGCCGTTGCCCCTGCGACCCGGCCACCGGCCTGCCGGCACAGGACACCTGTAACAACGAATCCGCTGCCGCCATCGCGGCCAGCCTCGCATCGAGGCGCACCAGGTCGGGCCGGGCAAGGAACTGCGCCAGCCCGTGTACGGCGCGGCTCACCAGTTCATCGGCGTCGGGTGACCAATGCGACTTGGGCGGACGCGGCAACAAGGGGTCCAGCGCCGCCGGGACATCGGCCGATCGGGCGCCGGCATCGGCATCGGCGGCATAGGCCGCTTTCTGCATGCCGGCTTGCAGTGGCCGGCGGTTCGGAATGTCGGGATCAGGCAGCCAGAGACCATCGGGCCAGAGGCGCAGACGCTGCCGCTGCATGACCTGGCGCAGCATCGAATCGTAGACCTCGCTCGAGCGTTCGAAGCCGCGTCCGCCACTCAACCCAAGCTGCAGCGCCCTGGCGAGCAGGGCGGAGCGGCATTGCCCACCCTGGCGGCCATCCCCACAGCCCTCGCCCCACAGGCGCTGGGTCAGTGCAAAATCGTTTGCCCGGTCAGTGGCATTGTCAATGGCATAGGCCGCATCGACACCTGCGCGTGTCGGCAGGCGATAGAAATCCCTGCCGCTGTCCTGCAACTGCCTGGCAACGTGCGCATTGGCGTTGGTCTCATCCCACAGGGGACGGGCAAAAATCGGTGCGCCATTCTGATGGCAGGCCATGCACACCACGCGCCGCGAATACTGCACCCGCGGTGACCCGCCCGGTCGGTAGTCGCGAACGACCTGGAACTCGAACCGCGCCGCGGCCTCGTTGTAGCTGATGACCTCCAGCACACCCGCCGCCTCGAGGTAGCCGAGGAACAGCCGGTCGCGCAGCAATACACCGGCCTGCTTTTCATCGGCAGCCGGCTCGGCATCCACCGCGACCACGACCCTGGGAGAGGCGAAGAACGCAGGTGCCGCGGCATTGCGCTGCAGAGACCGGCCAAGCGGGATCAGCACGGTCTTCAACGGATGATCGAGATAGGCGCCCTCCCGGTCGGTCTGCTTGCGCAGATGCTGTAACAGGCGAGTGAACGGGAACGGCACGGTCTGGCGGCCGTTTTCGATCGTCAGATGGTCGAACAGGGAGCGCCCCTGCGGTGGAATATCCGGACCAGGGTTGTCCGGGTCTAAGGCCCACACGGGAGCCGCACCGCTTGCGCCGTCTGCGACCAGGGCAAACAGCAATGCAAGAAACAGCTTTCGCCCGACCACCACGGCATGCCCCTTATCCTCAGCGCCCCAGCGCCGCCAGTCGACCCGGCTGCTGACTGCCGGTCCAGCAGTCTTCCGCCACGCGGCCGGTCTGCTGGAACCCTGCAGCGCCCGCTTCGGCGACCTCTTCGTTGTACAGCGTGAAGTTCAGCAGGAAGACATGCCCCATGTAGGCGCGTCCAAGGTAGAACCCGGGTCGCACCATGCGGATCTCGTCGCGGATCTTCAGCCCTCTGCGACCGGCCAGAAAATCGGGACGTTCGCGATAGCCCTCGATCTCGTCGTTGAAGGCGTAATCGATGATGATCGATTCGCGCCGCGAATCCAGCAGGCTCTGCCCACAGTAGAGCTTCGCCGGGAACAGCAACCAGGCGTCGTCCTGAATCAGCCCCAGGATCTTGCGCCCGGGAATGTCGGTCTTTGGCAGGCCGTCAGGATCGTCGACCACCAGCTTCAGCAGCTTGCGGTCCTGGATCATGTTACGCAGCAGTCGGTCTTCACGATAAAAGACCTTGCCCTTCCATAGCATCTGCCCCATCGTTTCGAGTTTCTTCAGTTTGATCCTGACTGCCAGCCCCTTGAGGCCGCCCATCAATTCAGAGAGACGCTTGGCCCCGCCGCCATCGGCAAAGAAGAAGGTACCGTTGTAGGCGCCGTCCGGTACCGGGCCCGCGGTCAGGCGCGCATACACCTGGTCGACCTGTTCCTGGCTGAGGGTTGCGAGGTTTTGCGGCGTCAGCTTCATCAACTGCTCGGCACTCAAGGGCAATTCGTGTTCGACCCGGGCCAGATCCGGCTTGCTGTCATAACGGTCGCCGTGGCCGAGAAACGGCACGTCCGGTGGGCTGACGTCGCTGCATCCGGCAAGCAGGGAAACGGCGGCAAGGGTCCCGAGCAGAATCCTGTATGACATCTTCATCTCCTTTAGAGCGTCGCCAGGAACGCGGTGAGGGCGCGTTTGTCGTCGTCGGGCAGACTCTCGCCAAAGCGGTGACCGGCATTCTCGACCGTGGCCGTGCAGGTGCTGTACAGACGACTGAGTAGCGGCAGCTTGTCACGCGCGATACCAATCACCTGGCCGGGATCCTTCAGCACGGCCTTGGTCAGCCCGGCAACCTCGCTGGCACCCATCTGTGCCTCGCTGGGGCCGAGGCGCTGCACCATGCGCTCCTGCAACTTGTCGCTATCCACGACCGACAGCACCATGTCGCGCAGCAGTTCCTTGTGCTGGAAGCTGCCGTAAAGACCGGCCGGGGTGCCGGCCGGCACCTCGACCTCGATACCGATCAGCTTTTCGTTTTCACCATCCCAGAGCTTCGGCCCGATCGCGCGACGTATCGGCTGATCGATCACGGTAATCTTTGGCACCCGTTTATCCGGGTTCAGCAGGCTGTCGACCGAGGCCAGAAACAACCCATAGCGGCCGTCAACAGAAGGGTCATAGGCAAAGCACTCGGGCGGGTCGGCGAGGCGCTGGCCCTGTGCATCAACATAGGGTGAACGATAGAACTCATCATTCGGGTCGGACGGCTTGCCACATAACTCGGGGCCGATTGCATTGTTGTGCATGAAGGGCGCATGTGCCCAGAGGTCGACCAGCGACACGTTGCGGTAGTAGCCGCGCCCGCCACCGGTTGCGTCGTCGGCATTCGCATCCGGCTCGCGGGCACGATAGGTCTCCGAGGCGAACTCTTCCCAGACGTGACCGGTCATATGGTTCGAATGCAGCGAACGACAGCCATAGGTCCCAACCTCGGAGGCCGGCGACGCCTGGTCATTGCCCATCCAGTCCTCACGCACACCGGCAAGCTGCGATGCCTTGTGGAAATCACGCGCCTCGACGGGGCCGTCCTGGGACGAGTGACAACGGGCACAGTTCTGCGCAAAGACCAGCCTGCCGCGATCCACGGCACCCGGCCCAAAATCGCTTTCCAGGGCCTCTACCCAGTCGTCGAGATCCTCGTGACCCTTCGCCTTCCAGAGCGGTGTCGAGAATGCCTTCTTGGAGAGCAGGAAGTTGATCACGTCGTGCGCTCGATCCTCTACCGCGCGGAAGTTCGGACAATCGCGCCGACACTGCCCGACGTCGAACGGCGTCTGCCCGAAGTTGCGCTGTTCGGGATCGACCTGGTACAGATCGGTGAGGTGATTCAGCCAGCACTGCTCTGAACAGGAACCGATATTGATGTAAACGCGCTGCACGGCGAGCAGGTCGCCTACCGAGTCCTCTCCGCCCTTGAGGATATGAAACACCGTCTCGCGTTCCGTCCCCTTCATCCAGCACTTGTTCGCCTTGCCCGATTCGCACCAGCACTGGCGATCGCCCGCGGTCTGCCGGACAGCTGTTCACCGCACGCCAGCGATCCACCAGTTCGTTATCGAAGCGTGGCCGTTGGCGCACATTGACCAGCGCGTTGATCGTGCCCGGGTTATTGACCTGATCGGTCGGTACCGCCGAGGTATCGACCACGCCCGGCCGGGTGTGTGAAAAGACCTGCCATTGCAGGCTGTCTTCGCTCATGCCGGAGACCATCAGCTCGGACATGCGCGTGTACTGGTTGCCGATCGCGCCGATCAGGTTTTCCCATTTGGGATTCGCCGGATCGGCCGGGCGGATTGAGCGGATCGAACGCGATATGGCAGGCACCGCAGGCCATGCCGATCAGAAAGGGCGGCTCTACCGAGCCATCAGCGAGCTTCTTGGCCTGGTAGTCGGATACCGTCGGCATCGTCCGACATGCGGCGTGCAAAGCCGTCCCAGCTGCCGAGCTTGCCACCATTCGACTTTGCGCCACGCATCGGCATCGAAACGCGGGTTGGGAAACTTGCGCAGTCCCATCGCGCCGGTCGATGTGCCAAAGGCGAGATGACAGGGATCTTCGCGCAGGCCTTCGCCGGCATGCGGATGCCCGTCGGGCATCGGCGGCATCGATGAAATTGCAGGCCGGGTCGCGGTAACCCGGTCGACCGACGAACTTCAGCAGCTCATCGTCGCCATAGCACCAGTCGAAGCCGAAGGTCTCGTCGAGGCTCTTGGCCGGACACCCGGCAGAGCCCGGCGTGCAGCACCCGGGATTGTTGACCAGTCCCCAGATCTTGAAACGCTGGTCACGCTTGTCCGCACGCAACACGCGCCACCAGTCGATCAGCACGCCCATGCGCTGTTGAAAGACGTAGGTATGAAAACGGTCATTACCGGCCGTGGCCTTGTACCAGATCTCGCGCCCGGCACGTTCAGACGGCGTCAGGTCCGCTGAGCCGGCATGAAAACCGGCGTCACTGTACTCGCTTGATACAGGGGCCGCCGCGAACAGAAAGAGACAGAATAACGCCACGACGATCGCAGCACTGCGGGTGTTCATAGTGTTCCTCCCAATTGGCGATAAAGGCTCGGGCAACTGCGGATACAGTCGCCTAAAACCTGCGCCCTTGCTCACCGGCAGAACGGCTGCCATCCATAGCTACTCGGCCGCCATATCAGCATCACGGCGCGAACGTCATTTCTCATACTTGTTTGCGGTAGTTGTAGTTGCCACCCTGGAAAACATCAAGGTCATGTTTACCGAACAGGGTGTATGTAAATTCACACGCTGTGAACGACTAAGCATGTTTGACGTTTTTGCACGCAAACACCTGCCGTGTGCTATGGATCAAGACCCTGCATTTCATGGGGTCAAGACAACAGGATCGAACATACCCGGTCGATCAGGGCATACCGGTCGCTGCGCCCGTTCACCGTGCATACTGAGTTCACGTCACTCGATCGCTATCATGGCGGGCATCGGCACGGCGGGCGTCGGTTCTGTGTGAGACTGGGCGATCGCGTGGTTCACGTGGCGCAGGGCAGCGGGCGACGACATAGAATCGGGCACGCAACAGCCGCTATGTGCCGCGCCTGTCCATCCCGAATCCCAGCGGGCCGTTGATCGCATCACCCGGGAGCCCCGCAGACCTGTTGAATCAGAACCGTTCGCACCGGGCTCAGCCCGGCTTGGTACCAATTAAGCGCCGCCATAGCCAACCCTGCGGGAGATCCTTGCCAGTCATGATGTAGTCGAGCGTATGGCGGTGCGATACGGTCCATTGCATACGGGTAAACGCCGTGCGATCTCCACATAGCAGCAAGCGATCACCCGCCTTGAGCGGCGTATCCATACCGGGCAGCAGGATACGATCGTTGCGCCGGCGGATCAGCAGAACAATAGCGTTCAGGGAACCCTCGCGATTCCAGGGATCTCGCAGCAGATCATTGATGGTGAACCGGCCACCGCCAGCAAGGTAGGCGTGCAACACCTCTGTCTGGGCCGGATCGATCAGCCATTCACGGATCTGCGGCACCTCGCTGCTCACCACGCCACTGACCCGGCTGATCAGTTCACAGGCCCAGTCGTCATCTTCGTAAAGCGCCAGTGACATGAACTCGTAGAGCATCGGCGTCGCCAGCAATACCCGAATCTTGTCGGCAATGATCGCACTCGGGTGCATCACCATATCGGCATTGACCGCGGCAATGATCTCGCGGTTGTCGTGTTGATTCTGTCGAACCACGACGAACAGTTTCGAATTCAGTTCCCTTGCCGTCATGACGATCGACAGGTTGTTGGCATCGTCGTCGGTGCCGGCGACCAACCCCACGGCAGCGTCGATTCTCGCCTCCTCCAGGGTGACCGCCTCGGTACCACGACCGGCGACAAAGGGTGTTGCCGGCCGACCGGTGATTTCAGGCGTAGCCTCGACCACCACCACCTCTACCCCCTCGCTGAGCAGGCGTGCGCAGATCGCCTTGCCAAAACGGCCGTAGCCACAAACGATCCAGTGCCCGCCGGGAGGCGGATAAACCGGCTCGCTGAGCTGCGCCCCTTCCCGCCCGGTAAACCAACGCTGCAGCAGGTACAGGCACGGTTCCTGAAACGCCACCGCAAGATGCGAGGCGAAAGTGTCGAAGGGATCGACGATATAGTCGGTACCGAAAGAGGCCATATTGGCCTCGATGTCATGCGAATCGGCGCGGCTGATCACCTTGATATCGCGGATTCAGCAACTTGCTGGTGATCGCGATCTTCAGGTTGACCTCGTTATTATCGGTCAGGGCGACCACGCCGGCGCAGGAGGGGTGCTGCAGCCCGGCTTCCTGCAAGTGCCGGGTCACTGCGGCATCGCCATGCAGCGCGGGGACGAACTCGCGCAGTTCCTGCAACTGGATCATGCTGGTACGCGTCTCATCGATATCGATCACCACCGCATGCTGACCACGCTCGGTAAGCGATTTCACCAGTGCCGATCCGGTCTCACCGTAACCGCATATCAGGTGGAAGGGTTCGCGCATCTTGCGGATATGCCGTGTGAACCGGTTCTCGGCCAACGCCTCCTGAAAGGTGCGGTCCTGCACCAGCGCAAGAATGGTACCGAAGGCATAGATCCAGGAGATGACCGAGGCGTAGAGCGAGAGGCTTACCCAGAAGCGCTGGGAATCGGTGAACGCATAAGGGATCTCGCCGAAGCCAATCGTGGTGGCCATGTAACTGACGAAATAGAAGGCATGAAAAATGCTCATGTACCAGGTATTGCCATCGCCGTCGCGCCCCGGGATCAGGGTCAGGCCAAGGATCGATACCGCATACACAACCAGCAACGTCAGCAAGGGCTGACGCATCCGGCGCAGGATCAGAAAGACGATGTTTTCCATGCGGCCGCCGTAACCCGGTTCAGCGACGCAACATGACTGTCTCAATGATGAGCAGAATCACGGATATCACATTGGCCAGCATCGCTCCACCCGACAACGACACAATACTGGCGGTGATCGTTGGCGTCAGACCCACATCACTCAGGTGGACCGCATAGGTCCAGACCAGCGCCGCGGCCACCAGTTGCAGGATCGCGACCAGACTGGTCGCCAACAGTAATGCCCCCATCTGGCTGCGGTCACCGAACTTGAGCACGGTCGCAATCAGATTCACCACGACGACGGCAAACAGCTCGTAGACGTGATGATGGTCAGGGTTTTCGATCTCGCCGATGAAAAACCCGAAGTTGAGGGTCAGCGCAAGAACGATAAAGAAACCGAAGACGACCTTTTCCGGGTTCATACCTACTCCCTTTCTTCTCGTTGGATATATGGGTGATGTCTAAGCGCCAATTAAAGCATGTCGTAGTGTGCCTTCGCCTGCAAACCCTTGGCAGACGCGCCGAACTGTGTTCGCCGGCGGCAGGTTTCGAGTCGTACCGGGAACCCGCAAATCGTTACTTTTAGTAACACTCTGGCGATGCTAGGCTCGAGGCATGCGTCCGCCCCGTTTTCCGATCAGCAAAGAGCTCGCCGTGATTCTCGGCGCCGTTTTGCTCATGCTGTTTGTCAGCCCGGTAGCCGGCTGGTGGGCGCGTGCCGGGCTGCACTGGTCGACGCCCTTCGGACTCTGGCTGCTGGTAATCCTCGGCGCGATGCTGATCTATCGGCGGGGTGACGCCGATGAGCCATGAACTGGCCACGCTGTTCGCCGCCGGGTTCTTCTACCTGCTCCTGCTGTTTCTCCTGGCCTATATCACCGATCAGGGCTATCTGCCGGACCGCTGGGTATCTCACCCGCTGGTCTACACCCTGTCGATCGGCGTGTATGCGACCTCCTGGAGCTACTACGGCAGCGTCGGCTACGCGGCCAGCAATGGCCTGTTGTTTCTGACCATCTATATCGGCGCGACCCTGGCATTCGTGCTCAGTCCGATCCTGCTGCGTCCTATCCTGAAACTCAGCCAGGAATACCAGCTCACCTCGCTGGCCGACCTGATGGCATTCCGCTATCGCAGTCAGACCGCCGGCGTGCTGGTCACCCTGTTCATGCTGCTCGGCACCCTGCCCTACATCGCGCTGCAGATACGTGCAGTGACCGAGTCACTGCGGGTACTCAGCAACGAGGTGCCATCGAACACGATCGCGCTGATCTTCTGCGCCACCCTGATCCTGTTCGGCGTCCTGTTCGGCACGCGCCACACCTCACCGCGCGAAAAACACCGCGGCCTGGTGGTCGCGATCGCCTTCGAATCCCTGATCAAACTGGTTGTGCTGCTGATGATCGGCGCCTATGCCCTGTTCGAGGTGTTCGGTGGCATGCACGGACTCGGCAGCTGGCTGCAGGAAAATCCGGCGGCGCTGGATGCGCTGTATCGACCGGTCAACGAGAGCCCCTGGAGCGCCCTGGTGTTCCTGTCGTTTGCCGCCGCGTTCCTGCTGCCGCGCCAGTTTCACATGATGTTCGCCGAGAACCTCGACGCACGTGGCCTGCGCACCGCGACCTGGGCCTTTCCGGCCTTTCTGCTGCTGCTCAACATCTCGATTCCGGTGATCCTGTGGGCCGGCCAGCGCCTGCAGCTGGGCATCAATCCCGACTACTACGTGCTCGGCATCACGATAAACCACGGGCCGTCCTGGCTGTCGCTGCTGGCCTTCATCGGCGGACTCTCGGCGGCCAGCGCCATGGTCATCGTTACCAGCATCGCGCTGGCCACGATGAGCCTCAACCACCTGCTGCTGCCGGCCAGCTATCCCGACCCGGAGATGAACCTGTACCGCTGGATCCTGTGGGGCCGTCGCCTGCTGATCGGGCTGATCATCATGGCCGGCTACGGCTTCTACGCAGGCCTGCAGCACAGCGCGAGCCTGGTCGAACTCGGCCTGATCTCGTTCGTCGCGGTTGCCCAGTTCCTGCCCGGCGTGGCCGGCCTGCTGTACTGGAAGCGTGCCACGCGCAGCGGCTTCATCTTCGGCCTGCTCGGTGGCATCTGTGTCTGGAGCGCCCTGCTGCTGGCGCCCCTGCTGTACGCCTCGCAGATCCTGGTTACCGACCTTGGCATTCCGCAGCTGGTCGCCGCCAGCGGCATGAACAAATGGGCCTTTGCGACATTCACCACGCTATCGGTCAACACCGGTCTGTTCGTGCTGATCTCGCTGATCACGCGCCAGTCACCCGGTGAGTTGGCGGCGGCGCGTGCCTGCTGCGCCGAGACGATGGTACCGCTGTCCGGCGTGGTGGCCGCATCCTCGCCGACCGAGTTTCGTGCCGGGCTGGCAGAGACGCTCGGTGCCGAGATGGCCGATCGCGAGGTCAACCAGGCGTTGAGCGACCTGGCCATGCGGCCGAACGAGCAACGCTCCAGCGAACTGCGCCGGCTGCGCGAGCGCATCGAGCGCAACCTGTCCGGGCTGCTCGGACCGCAGCTCGCACATATCATCGTCAACCGCCGCCTCGAACTCGACACCGAGGCCAAGACGGCACTGGCCGATTCGATGCGCTTTGTCGAAGACCAGCTGGAGACGTCGCGTTCGAAACTGCAGGGCCTGAGCGTCGAGCTCGACAACCTGCGCCGCCTGCACCGGCAGATCCTGCAGGACCTGCCGCTCGGGGTCTGCGCAACCGACAACCAGGGCAAGATCGTGTTGTGGAACCTGGCACTCGAGGTGATGACCGGGGTCGATACCAGCCAGCTGATCGGCACCGGCCTGAACCAGCTGCCACGCCCCTGGGACGGTCTCCTGGCAGGCTTTGCGCGCACCGCCGAGGACCATATCTACCGCATGGAGCTGCCGATCGCCGGCAAGCCACGCTGGTACAACCTGCACAAATCGGCTTACGCCGACCCGGGCATCGAGGGTGCGGGATTCTCGCGCCCCGGCATGGTCATGCTGATCGAAGACCTGACCGACCTCGGCACCCTCGAGGCCGAACTCGCGCACAACAATCGCCTGGCCTCGGTCGGGCGCCTGGCCGCGGGGGTCGCCCACGAGATCGGCAACCCGGTCACCGGCATCGCCTCGCTGGCACAGAACCTGCGCCACGAGGACGACCCGGAGGTCACGCGCCAGAGCATCGAGGACATCATCGAACAGACCCGGCGCATCTCCGGCATCCTCGGCACCCTGAAGAGTTTCAGCCGCGGCAGCCAGCACCTGCTGCAGCGCGAAACCTTTGCCCTGCACGAGGCGGTCGAGGAAGCCGTCGCACCTGCTGCAACTGACCCACGAACACGATGGCATCCGTTTCGAGGCCAGCTGCCCGCAGGACATCATCCTGACCGGCAATCGCCAGCAGCTGTCGCAGGTGCTGGTGAACCTGCTGAGCAATGCCGCCGATGCCTCGAAGCCCGGTGACCGGGTCGACCTGCTCGCGCGCGCCGATGGCGAAGAGGCCATCATCGAGGTGATGGACCAGGGCCAGGGCATCCCCGAGGACCTGCAGGAAACCATCTTCGAACCCTTCTACACGACCAAGCCGACCGGTCAGGGCACCGGCCTCGGCCTGTCGCTGGCCTACAAGATCATCGAGGACCATGACGGCACCCTGCGCATCGATTCGCAGGCCGGCTTCGGTACCCGGGTGATCGTCACCCTGCCGCTGCAAAGAAACCGAGCCACCCTATGAACCACTTGCTCATCATTGAGGACGAACCCGTCATCCGCGGCGCCCTGCGGCGCCTGCTGGAGCGCCATGGTCACCAGGTCAGCGAGGCCGAATCGGTCGAAAGCGCGCAGGCCGAGGGCAACCTCGAGGCGTACAACCTGATCATCACCGATCTGCGCCTGCCCGGCGAGCCGGGCAGCAGCGTGCTGTCGCTGGTGCCGGATGTGCCGGTGATCATCATGACCAGTTACGCCAGCGTCACCTCGGCGGTCGACGCGATGAAAAACGGCGCCGCCGACTACATCGCCAAGCCGTTCGACCACGACGAAATGGTGATGCTGGTCGACAAGGTGCTGCGCGAGAAACAGAAGGACCGGCGTGCCGCGGCACTGCAGACCGATGTCGACCAGGCCTTCCCGGTCGACCGGCATGGTCGGCAAGAGCGCCGCGCATGAGCGAGGTCTGCAATCGTATTCACAAGGTCGCACCGACCGAGGCCACGGTGCTGATCATCGGCGAATCGGGAACCGGCAAGGAACTGGTCGCACGCGCGCTGCACAAGCAGAGCCGGCGCAGCGACGCGCCCTTCGTCGCCTTCAACTGCGCCGCGGTGCCGGAACAATCGATCGAGGCCGAACTGTTCGGCCAGCACCAGTCCGACCAGTTCCGCCCCGGCCTGATGCAGACCGCGGAGGGCGGCACCCTGTTTCTCGACGAAATCGGCGAACTGCCATTGGCCGCGCAGGCGCGCCTGCTGCGCGTGCTGCAGGGCGGCGAGCACGATACGCAGACCCGACAGCCCGAATGTCCGCATCCTCGCCGCGACCCATCGCGACCTGCGCAAGCTGGTGCAGGACAATGCCTTTCGCAGCGACCTGTATTTCCGTCTGCGGGTGGTCGAGATGAGCCTGCCACCGCTGCGCGAGCGCGGCGACGACGTCATCGAACTGGCGGTCTTTCTGCTCGACAAGGCGAGCAAACAGCTCGGCCGGGGGCCATTGAAGCTGAGTCGCGAGGCACTCGATGCGATTCGCCGTTACCACTGGCCGGGCAACGTGCGTGAACTTTCCAATGCGATCGAGCGCGCGGTGATTCTATGTGAGGATGACATCATCACGCCCGACCTGCTGGCCATCGATCACCGTGTGACCAGTGCCAGCACCGCGGCCGATCTCAACGACAAGCTGTCGCTTGAGGAATACTTCCGCGTCTTCGTGCTGGAACACCAGGACCAGATGACCGAAACCGAGCTGGCGCACGCCCTCGGAATCAGTCGCAAGACCCTGTGGGAACGTCGCCAGCGCTTCGGCCTGCCGCGGGCCAAAAAACGCAGCTGAGGGTGGGTGGCGCAACTATTTTCGGTCGTTTACCCGGGGAAACACCATTGTTACGGTTCGTAACACGACCACCCAAAAAGCGTTACCTAACACCTCAGAAAAGCGATGCTGCGGCGCAGCAATCCCTAAAATAAGTGTCTGATTTACTTTGACAAACGTTGAACGCACCAACACAATCGCGGCGTCTGGCAATCTGCGCTGTATGCAGGTAACAAACCCGGATCGCAATCTGACTAAATAAAGAACGGAATCTTCGAACAAGGCGTGAAAGCCAGCGGAATGCGATACCGCCAGGACCGGGAATCTCAAACAGAAAGTTCATAATCACAAACGCGGAGTGATCGAGCTATGGATACAAAAGCTGCGCAGTACTGGAAGGCGAATCTTCGCCTCCTCGTTAGTCTGCTCGTGATCTGGTTTGTCGTCTCGTACGGCTTCGGGATCATTCTCGCCGACGCCCTCAACGCCATCCGTATCGGTGGTGTGGGTCTCGGTTTCTGGTTCGCCCAACAAGGCTCTATTTACGTCTTTATTGTGCTGATCTTCTTTTACGCTGCTCGCATGAACGCGCTTGATCGCGAGTTCGACCTGCACGAAGACTAAGAGGCTGATTTAAATGGATCTGAATACAATTACATATCTGGTCGTTGGTGCGACCTTCCTGCTGTATATCGGAATCGCCATCTGGGCCCGTGCAGGGACCACCGGCGAATTCTACGTTGCCGGCAAGGGTGTACACCCGGTCGCCAACGGTATGGCGACCGCCGCTGACTGGATGTCTGCCGCATCGTTCATCTCGATGGCCGGCCTGATCGCCTTCAACGGCTACGGCGCCTCGGTCTTCCTGATGGGCTGGACCGGCGGTTACGTGCTGCTGGCACTGCTGCTTGCGCCTTACCTGCGTAAGTTCGGCAAGTTCACCGTGCCTGAGTTCATCGGCGAGCGTTTCTACTCGCAGACTGCACGTCTGGTTGCCGTTGTCTGCCTGATCCTGGCCTCGGTTACCTACGTAATCGGTCAGATGAAAGGTATCGGTGTTGCCTTCTCGCGCTTCCTCGAGACCAGCTATGAAGTCGGTCTGCTCAGCGGCATGGCTATCGTGTTCGTGTACGCCGTTCTCGGCGGCATGAAGGGCGTTACCTACACGCAGATCGCCCAGTACGTCGTACTGATCTTCGCCTACACCATCCCGGCCGTGTTCATTTCGATGAACCTGACCGGCAACCCGATCCCGCAGCTTGGCCTGATCGGCGACATGGCTGAGGACCAGGTGGGTGCAGGTATGACCATGATGGCCAAACTGGACCAGGTGGTTACCGACCTCGGCTTCCCGCAGTACTCCGAACAGGTGATGGGCTCCAAGCTCAACATGTTCGTGTACACGCTGTCGCTGATGATCGGTACCGCGGGTCTGCCGCACGTCATCATCCGCTTCTTCACCGTTCCCAAGGTGAAAGACGCACGTAGCTCGGCTGGCTGGGCACTCGTGTTCATCGCGATCCTGTACACCACGGCTCCGGCCGTTGGCTCGATGGCTCGTCTGAACCTGATGAACACCATCCAGACCGGTCCGGTCGGTGAAGTCACCGCCAACCTCGAGTACGCCAAAGTACCGGCATGGTTCACCAAGTGGGAGGCTACCGGCCTGCTGGCGTTCGAAGACAAGAACGGCGACGGTCGCATCCAGTACTACAACGACAAGAACCCGGATATGGTAGCCAAGGCCGAGACCTACGGCTGGAAAGGCAGCGAGATGACCAAGGTTGACCGTGACATCATGGTACTGGCCAACCCGGAAATCGCGAACCTGCCGGACTGGGTCGTGGCAATCGTTGTGGCCGGTGGTCTTGCCGCTGCACTGTCGACGGCTGCTGGTCTGCTGCTGGCAATCGCGTCTTCGGTCTCGCATGACGTGGTCAAAGGCATGATCAACCCGAACATCTCGGAGAAAAACGAGCTGTTGACATCGCGTATCGCGATGGCAGGTGCGATCGCGCTGGCGGGTTACCTCGGCTTCAACCCGCCGGACTTCGCGGCGGGCACCGTGGCAATCGCCTTCGGTCTGGCTGCAAGCTCGATCTTCCCCGTGCTGATGATGGGCATCTTCAACAAGAAGGTGAACCGCGCCGGCGCTATCTGGGGCATGATCTCGGGTATCGGCATCACCATGCTGTACGTGTTCCAGCACAAGGGGATCTTCTTCGTGCCGGGTACCGCCTTCCTCGGCGATATGAGTCCGAACTGGTTCTTCGGTATCTCGCCGAACGCCTTCGGTGCGGTCGGCGCGCTGGTTAACTTCACGGTGGCGATCGTGGTGTCGAAAGTCACCGCCGAGCCGCCGGAGCATATCCAGCACCTGGTCGAAGACATCCGCGTACCGAAAGGTGCCGGTACTGCAACCGACCACTAAGAAACGTACCCTGTAGAAAGTTTGGCCCCGCCTCATTGAGGCGGGGCTTTTTTCTTGGGCCGATTTCCATGTCTGTTCTGAGCCGAAAGACGTCATCAGAGACGATATGAAAGCCGGCTTTTTTGCTAAGCTGAACCCCGAATTCGCACATCATTGACAGGTCCCCGCGATGGAAGTTGAACTGATCGAGATCCGCCAGTTTCTCGAACGACGCAACCCCTTCAATTATCTCAGCGAGGACATCCTCAACGAGTTGCCGAAGGACATCGAGATCCGATACCTGCGCCGTGGCAGCCCCTTCCCGCCGAAAGAAAACTTTCTCTACATCATTCGCAGCGGTGCCGTTGAGATTTACGACACCAGCGGCGACCTGTGCGAGAAGATCGGCGAAGGCGATATCTACAGCGTGTCCTGTCAACTGGTCAACCTGTCGCAATGCGACCGCGGCGAGGCGGTCGAAGACAGCCTGCTATACATGGTCAGCTGCCACCGACTGAAGGAGCTGTGCAAGGAATCGACCGCGTTCAGCGAGCACTTCTCGGCGACAGTAAAGGAACGCCTGCGCGCCGCGGTGTCAAAATCCCATGTCTCGGAGGATCCCAGCGTGGCCTCGATGATGGTCGAGGTCGGCAGCCTGGTGCAAAAAGAACCGATCACCGTCGAATCCGGTCTGACCATCCGTGAGACGGCGTCACTGATGAGCAACCGTAACGTGTCGTCGGTCATGGTCATGCAGGATGAAAAACTGGTCGGCCTGGTAACCGACCGTGACCTGCGCAAACGCTGTGTCGCCGTTGGCCTGACCGGTCTGGAAGAGATCGACCTCATCATGACGCCAACCCCGCGCACGATCGATTCGAGTACCCTGAGCGCCCAGGCCCTGATGACCATGACCCGCATGCATGTGCACCATCTCCCGGTAATGCAGAGCGGCAAGCTGATCGGCATGATCACGGCGACCGACCTGGCCAATCACCAGAGTGCCAACTCGGCCTACCTGGCGGCGGATGTGCGCAAGGCAAAAACGGTGGATGACCTGATCGGGGTCAGCAAACGCCTGCCAAACCTGCACCTGCGTCTGGCCAGCGCCAGTGTGACCGCGCGTCATATCGGCGAGGCCGTATCCTGCCTCACAGATTCAATCACCGGTCGCCTGCTCGCAATGGCCGAAGAGGAACTGGGCGAACCACCGGTTTCATACGTCTGGCTGGCCGGAGGCTCGCAGGCCCGCCATGAGCAGAGCTCGCATTCGGACCAGGACAACGCGCTGCTGCTGTCCAACGATTTCCGCAAGGAAGAGCACGATGACTATTTCGCCGCAATGGCCAAGTTCGTCAGCGATGGCCTGGCGAAATGCGGCTTCATCTATTGCCCGGGCGATGCCATGGCAACCAACCCAAAATGGCGCCAACCACTGAGTGTCTGGCAGGGCTACTTCAGCCGCTGGATCGAGAACCCGACACCGATGTCGATGATGCTGTCGAGCATCTTCTTCGACCTGCGACCGGTCACCGGAGATTTCGAGCTGTTCACACCGCTGCAGCGGACCATTCTTGCCAAGTCGAAAACCAACAAGATCTTTCTTGCCTACATGATGGCAAACGCCATGCAACACCGGCCGCCACTGGGGTTTTTCCGCCAGTTCGTCCTCGAGCGCGGTGGCGAACATGACGAAACGCTCGATCTCAAGCACCGCGGCATCGTGCCGATCACCGATATCGCGCGCATCATTGCCTTGTCGCTCGGCGCCGAACCGGTCAACACGGTCGAACGCCTGCGTGCCTGCTCCGGCACCAAGAACCTGTCGCAGGACATGGCCGAGAATCTCGAGGATGCACTGGAGTACATTGCATCCCTGCGCATTCAGCACCAGGCGGATCAGATCCGTAGCGGCCAGCCAGCCGACAACTATGTACCGCCGAATAATCTATCCGAGCTGGAGCGCGAGCACCTCAAGCACGCCTTCAAGGTGATCCAGTCCATGCAGGAAACCATGGTTAAGCGCTTCGGTGCGGACAATCTCGGGTAATGGCAAGGCTGATGAACAACAAAACTCCTTTGACGCAAAAGGCAGGTTGACACATGCTCGGGCGGTTTCTTGGTAAGGACTATCAACGCAAGAAGGCGTTGGGCAAGGTCTCGCCCGGCCCGCTGGCTGATTATCTGGCAACGCCGTTTCCGGACAAAAAGGCCGACTGCCGTGAGATCGAGATCGTGGCGATCGATCTCGAGACCACCGGGCTGGATCCGCGCAAGGATGTGATCCTGAGTATCGGCATGGTCAATCTTGATCACTTCGGCGTGAAGCTGAACACGGCATGGCACCGTATCGTCAAGATCGAGAAGGACATCGGTGATTCCGCGACCATTCACCACATTACCGATGACCAGTCAGCGGCCGGCGAACCGATCGAGGACCTGCTGCCCGAGGTATTGGGGCGAATCGCCGGCAAACCGATTCTGGTGCACTATTCACCGATCGAACAGAACTTCATCAGCCGGGCCTGCATGCAACTGTATGGTGCACCCTTCGTTGTACCCATCATCGATACGCTCGAGATCGGCCAGCGGGTGTTTGAGCGGCGCAATCACACCGTCCAGTCCGGCGACCTGCGCCTGTTCAATCTGCGCCCCAGGTATAACCTGCCGCTGTACAAGGCGCATAATGCGCTCACCGATGCACTGGCCACCGCCGAACTGTTCCTGGCGATGGCAGACAACCTTTACCCCGGACGGCCGTGTCCTCTCGGCGAGTTCCTCAGCAACCGATAGCAGGCACCCGAAACCCATGTCCGAAGAAAGAAAACATCTGCATAAGACCCTGCTGATCCTGCTCGTGGTATTCATACCGCCGTACTGGCTACTGTTTACCGACGAGGGTTCACGGGTGTCAGATACCGGCCTGCTTTGGCTGCTGGGCGAAGATGACATCAAGATCAGCATCCAGGATCTCGACAGCGCCTACAGTGCGCAGGACATCCGGGAAGTGTACCCGGACAATGAATGGCAATGCGGGGCACAAAAAACCGCCTTCGGTGATTCCCTGTGTGCCAGTCAGGTCGGTACGTTCAACGGTTACCCGTCGCGCGTCGTGACCTTCTTCTTCATTAACGACCGGGTCAGCGCCCTGAAAATCCTTTACCGCGACACCTATCACAAGCAGATTGTCGGCTTTTACATCGACAAACTTGGCCAACCCGGTAACGTGGAGGCCGCGCTGTCCGATGGGCCCGATGCCGCCAATGTTCTCGAGTGGGACCTGAAGCACGGCGTGCTGCTGATGAAGAAAGAACTTGGCCAACTCGACGAGCCGTCCCTGTTCTGGCTCGCGGCCAAACCCGGCACCTGACCCCGCTGCGCTGCCCTGGACAATCCCCAGCGCACAGCAGGTTTAGCCCACATTTTGCATGAAGGCGGATGAACAGGTCCGGGTTTGCGGTGTTGTCGCATGCGTATCTCCGCCCTCGACCCAATGACCCTCGAAGATGTCGCTGATATCGAGCACGCTCCCTTCGTGATCGAAGGCAGTGGCGGCGGTGCGATCAAGATCTACTTTCAGTCAGAAGACAACCGCCGCGAGTATCTCGAGATGGAAGTCCACGGCTCGCACAACAGTGCCGGTCTGAAGAAGATCTTCGACGATGCCGCCGACAGTCCAATAACCGGTTCGATCAACTGAGATCCGGGGCGAGACCGCAAATCAATCGGTCTCGCCTGCCGCAAAACGCACTGTCACGGCGAGCCCCTGCCCGTTGATGCCACTCCCGATTTCGATCCCCGCATGATGCAGGCGCGCGATACGCTGCACGATCGACAACCCCACCCCGCTGCCTGTCGCCGTCATCGCCCGCTCTTCCGGGCCACGGTAGAAACGATCGAAGATGCGTTTTCGTTCCTCCAGCGCCACGCCCGGGCCGCTATCGGCAACCGTCAGGCATGCCTCACCACCCTCCGCACCCGTAACCGAAACGGTGACTTCACCACCTTTCGGAGTATAACGAACGGCATTGTCGACCAGGTTGCGCAACAGGATTTTTAACGCCGCCGCATCACCCGGTATCCGCCGATGACTCGATTGCGCCAACCCCAGATCGATACCTCGTTCGTAAGCACGCTGGCTGAATGCCGAAACACCCCATACGGCGAGTTCATGCAGATCGACAGAGCCATCCGTCAGCAGGTCATCCTGACCCGCATCAGCACGCGCCAGCGCCAGCAGCTGCTCGACTGAATGGGTCGCCCGATCAACGCCTTCGAGCGCCAGTCCCATTGACTGCATGGCCTTGCCCTCATCGTCTGCGGCCATCGCCACCTGAAGATGGGTCTTCAGCGCCGCCAGAGGCGTGCGCAGTTCGTGGGCCGCATCGGCGGTGAACTGGCGTTCACGCTCCAGCGCGTCCCGGGTGCGTCCGAACAGACTGTTAAGTGCACGCAACAGGCTCTGGATCTCGCGCGGCGAACGACTATCGTCAATCGGTTCCACAGCCTCCGGCGCCCTTGCCTCAACCTCGCGTGCCACCCGTTGCAATGGCGCAAGCGCACCGCCAACAACCACCCAGATGATTGCGCCAAGCAGCGGCAATGCGATCAGCATTGGCATCAGGGTGTTGCGGGTAATGTAACGGACCAGTTTGGCGCGCGAGTTCAGGGGTTCGGCGGCCTGAACCAGAAACCCGCTATCCGGATCGGTGACGTTGAAAATACGCCAGGTCTGACCATCGATCACAACGTCGCTCAAACCCTCTTCGGTCGGCGGAATATCCGGCGCCAGACTGTCACGCATCATGATGCCGCCCTCGGCGTAGCGCGCGATAAACGTCAGGCCCTTGCCATAACGCTGACCGGCCCGCTCGGCGACCCCGACCAGTTCCAGTCGCTCCTGAGAGGCATCATCGGCATATCCCCGCAGAATACTCGCCAGACGCGGATAACGTTGCAAACCATCCTGGCCGATCTCGACAGCGACTTCGCGCACCTTGGCCGCCATGTCCTGCTCTTCTTCAACCTCGTGCAGCAGCAAGGTCTGCAGAATGCGACCACTGCGCACCAGGTCACGATCAAAGACCTCTTCGACCTCGTGCCCGGCGACCTGATAGACCAGGACCAGCACGACCAGCCAGACCAGCACGATAGCCGCGATCAGCATCACCAGCAGGCGACGTCTTATCGAGAGGTTGAAATCGTTCATTTCGGTATCATGTAGCCGACACCGCGGATCGTGCGAATAAGGTCTTTGCCCAGCTTCTTGCGCAGGTGGTGGACGTGTACTTCGACCGCGTTGCTTTCAACGCCCTCACCCCAGCCGTACAGAATATGTTCCAGGCGATCGCGCGACAGTGGCACACCCGGACGGTCGAGCAGCGCCTCCAGGATCGCCAGGGCCTTGGCGGACAACAGCACATCCTGACCCGCGAGCGACACACTGCGTGCCGCCGGATCAAATCGCAAATCACCATGGCTGATAACTGGCGCCGAACGACCGCTGCGACGTCGCCCTATTGCGCGTAGCCGCGCGGTCAACTCACCCAGGTCAAACGGTTTCACCAGGTAATCATCTGCGCCGCTATCCAGACCGGAGATTCGATCTTCGACAGTCTCACGCGCCGTCAGCACCAACACGGGCAGATCCGAATCACGCGCGCGCAGATCGCGCAAAATGCTCAGACCGTCCTGGCCGGGCAATCCCAGGTCAAGCACCAGCAGGTCCGGCTCATCACCGAGCAGACTGCGTGCCGCCAGGCCACCGTCACGCAACCAGTCGACGACGTAACCCGACTGTACAAGGCCGTCGCGGACCGCAGCGCCCAGCAATTCGTCATCCTCCACCAGCAAGATTCTCAACGGTCGTGACTCCTGAACCCACGGATCGCAGACATCGCGTCAAACATCACGGTACAACGAACCATGCGCCCGGAACAGGGTCAGGAACCCCGCGCGAACGGCGCCATGACCTGGTTCTGTTTGCGCAGGCCACCATCGACCAGCCGTGGCAGAAAACCGTTCAGCCGGGCAAAAAGCTTTTCCGGGAAACCCAGGTACACATCCTTCGCTTCACCCTCGATCGCGGCAACGATCTTTCCTGCAACCCAGGCTGGATCGTCCATGTTCATCTTTGTCGCCGCTGCCATGCGGTACACCGCGTCACTGTTCAGCCTGGTCTTGACCGCGCGCGGTGCCACGTAGGTTACCCCCACACCCGATCCCTCCAGTTCCCGACGCAAGGCCTCCGACCAGCCGCGCAGCCCGAATTTGCTGGCCGAGTAGGCAGCAAACCAGGCGAACCCGATACTGCCGAAGGTCGAGCCCACGTTCACCACCCGGCCACTCCGGCGCACGAGCATGTCGGGCAACACCTGGCGGGTAAGCAGCATCGGTGCGATCAGGTTGGTCTGGATGATCCGCTCGAGCACCTGCGGGTCTTCTTCCGCGAAGGGCCTGAAACTCATCTGCGCCGCACAGTTGATGACCAGATCGATAGCGCCCAGTCGCTCACGCGCCGCACTCACGGCGCGCTCGCGGGCGGCATGATCAAGCAAATCCGCCTCGAGCCCGAACGGCGCATTCAACGCTTCTCGATACGTTTCCAGCAGCGGCGAAAGTGCCTCGGTATCGCGCACCAGGAGCGCCACATGCGCACCTTTTTCAATCAACTCGCGGGCGAGTGCGGAACCGATACCGCCTGCGGCGCCGGTTAACAGAATCCGTCGTTCGGCAAGATTCATCAGTGTGTTCCTGAGGTCTGCATTAAGTTTTTATGGATAGCCTGAATCCGTATGCCGTCAGGCCACGGCGGCGCGCGTATTGAGCATCAGCGGCAGACCGCGAAATACATCGCCGTAAAGCCGATAGAAACGCCTGGCACAGTGGATCACCGCTGCCTTGTCACCTTCGTCCTGCAGACGGTTGACCAGGCCCTTGTAGAAATCCATATGTGAGAGATCCAGCGAGCCGTGACTGCTGAGGTAGCTGAAGGCGCCGGGAGGAAGCGCGAGATTGCGCTGCAGGTTCTGCGCCGCCTCGGTGGCAACGTGTATGCTGGTGCCCTCGAGCACCAGCACCATGCCAAGAAACCCGACCGGATTGCCGCGGTCTATCACGTGATAGGCATAGGCCACCATCAGCTCGGCGGCCATCCCGGGCATCTCGTGTCGCACCGATTCCGCGTCACCGCCGCAGGCCTTGATATCGTTGAGTATCCATTCCTGGTGACCTACCTCTTCCTCGACATACTCGGCCATGGCATCGCGTAGCCACTCCCGGTCATGTGGCGCGCGCGAACCGCAGGCCATCAGCAGGGGCGTGGTGTGCTTCACATGATGATAGGCCTGGGCAAGAAAGGCCCGGTAGCTGTCGAGCGCAAGCTCACCCTTCCATCCGGCCTGGATGAATGGGATCGACAGCAACTGCTCGCGCTCGGTCGCCGTTTCCGCCATCAATTGGTCGAAAAATTCGGTCATGATATCTGTGCCTCGCAATGAATTGATTCGATATGTCTTTCATAACGGGCCAGCACGGCATCACGCCTGACACGGCCCGTGCCGGTAAGCAGCCCGTTCTTTACGGTGAATGCATCGTCGGCCCGCAGCCAGGCCGTAACCCGCGCATAATCGGGCAAGTCCCGGTTGGCGCGCGCCAGTGCCGCATCGATCGCCAATGCGCTGCTGTCATCCGCGGCAACAATCACCGCGACATTGAATGGCCGTCCCTCACCGAACACCGCCGCCTGCCGGATAAGCGGCTCGAGCGTCAGCTCGCGCTCGACCCATTCCGGCGCGACATTGCGCCCGAAAGCGGTAATGAAAACGTTGCGTTTGCGTCCGCTCAGGTGCAGAAAACCGTCGACATCAATCGTGCCGAGATCACCGGTGTGCCACTCAGACTCCGTCAATGCCGGCTGGCCGAGGTAACCCTCAAATGACCGGTCGCACACGACCACCTCGCCATCGTCGGCAATGCGCAAGCGCACATGCGGCAGTGCCCTGCCAACACTTCCGCGACGTGCATGGACTGGCGTATTGAGGCAGACCACTGACGCACATTCGGACAGGCCATATCCTTCGAAAACCGGCAGGCCCACTTCAGCAGCACGCTGCAGCAGGCGCGGCGAGACCGCTGCACCGCCGACCGCACAAAAACGCAGCGCAGGCGGGCAATCAATGCCTCGCTCAATCATCTCGACCACGCCCTGCAGGATCTGCGGCGTGAAGATCGCGGTCGTGGCCTGCAGATCACTGAGCATCCTCACCATCTGCCGGGCATCGAGCCCCGAGGAACCACGCATCCCGACCTGCCGCATCGGTCGCAGATCCACACAGGCGCCGGCCCACAGGCCGGCGTACAGACCCGCGACATTCTCCAGCAGCACAGCCAGCGGCATCAGGGCGAGGTGTTGGTCGTCGCGCACGATACCGGCGGCCTCCACCAAAGAGGTCACGACCGGTCGAACCTGCGCCCATGTCAGCATCACCCCTTTCGGCTCGCCCGTGGTGCCCGAGGTGAAGGTGACTTTGTCGATGCCCTGTAGCGTCTGCCTCCGCCCATAGGCCTCCGGCGCCTGGATTGTTTCGATCCATGCAACGCGCTGATCAGCAATCGCCCGGTCCCGGGAACCATCTGCAAGCAATCTGCCAAGCTGCTGGCGAATTGCCTCCGGCGCATCGACCACCACGGCCTGCGCCCCGCACTGCGCTATCACATGGCGCAGTTGCGCGGGCGAAAAGAAGGGTGGCAACGGCACCAGGCAGATGCCAAGTTCCATAGCGGCGATATCGAGGATCGCCCATGCCGGACCATTCTCCAGGGTGCAGGCAACTACCTGCACGCCGCTGTCTCGCAGCCAGTCGACCGCATCAGCAACATGACGAAGCAGGTCGGCATAACTGATTTGCCGGTCGGCCCCAGTCAGCGCAATGCATTGCGGATGTGTCGATGCATGCTCGCGCAGGCGCGCTGACAGCGTCATGCGGTCAATCGCCCGGCCTGGCCGGCGCGACGCCACAGGGCATTCAATGCACATTCCTTTTCGAACAGCTGCGACAAGGTGTGGTGGCTGCGGGCCACGTTTGCCGCCATCACACGCGGCCTCTGCTCGTAATAGCGCCCCCACCGGGACAACTCATCGAATGACAGGCGGTCAGGGTCGGCGAAACCGAGATCGAGCAACTCGATACCGAGCCGGCGAAACGCATTCTGCAGTTCCGGACCACAGGTGAATACCGCCCAGACCTTGCGAGCCGCGTGCAGGTAGGCGGTCAGCGCAGTGATCAGCCAACGTCCGCCACCCGCCGCGCCGACCGCAAAGTTGCCGACCTCGACCAACAACTTGCGATCGACCGGGGAACCCATGGCGGCACTCAGGCACTGCTCGATCGGGCAGTCGAGATAGTGCTCGAGAAATAGCGGTGCCGCGTCGGTTTCCCGAATCCCCAGTACCGCCAGCAATTTTTCGTTATCATCCCTGAGCGCCATCAGGTTAGGCATAAAATGCGTGAGCCGCGCCCCGTAGGCGGCGCTGAATGCCTGCACGACAAAGGATTTTGCCTCGTCATAACCGTCGGCCGAGGATCTGTCCATACAGACCATCGTCGGAACTGTTTGGTCGCGCCGCTGCCTGCGTAATCTGGTCATGGCCGGACTTCTCCCTCTTTAGCTTGAGGGCATTTTGCTGTCCGGTCCTTAAGTGAGGCTTAAGAGAAGCGGGCCACACTCGCCGCCCAGTCAATGTCAACCAATGCCGTCTCCCCCCAAGGCACCTGAACCGGGTAGTAAACAAGTATGAGAATCACCCTCAGCATCAACAAGCTCATTGTCGGCGCGGCGCTGTTCCTTACCGCGTTTGCCAATCTGACCTTCTTTCGTAACGTCCTAAACACCTTCGCGGCAGAACCCTGGGGGTATGCGCATTCGGCCTCCCTGGGCCTGGTGTTGTTCTGCGCGCTGATCGTCCTGCTGTCCCTGCTGGCCCTGACGCGTGCACTGAAACCGCTGTTGGCGCTGGTGTTCCTGGTTTCGTCGGCCACCGCCTACTTCATGGACACCTATAACGTGATTATCGATCGCGACATGATCGCGAACGTAGTGGCGACCAACCCGGCAGAATCACTCGACCTGGTCACGCCGCAACTGATCGGCTACCTGCTGCTGCTCGGCGTATTGCCTGGCGCATTGATATGGCTAATCCGCATCGAACGGGAAACCTTTACCGTCGGCTTGCGCCGGCGGGCCATGCTGATCGCCGGCGCGCTGCTGACCATCGTTGCGCTGGCATTTCTCTCCAGCGGTTTCTATGCCTCGTTCATCCGTGAGCACAAACCGCTACGCTATTACACCAACCCCACCGCCCCGATCCAGGGGGTGGTCAGCTACACGCGGCGCCAGTTTGCCAGCCCGCAGGGCCCACTGCGGGTTATCGGTGAAGACGCCCGCATCCCACAGGCTGACATCGATCGAGAACTCATCATCTTGGTCGTTGGAGAAACCGCGCGCGCAGATCGTTTCTCGCTCAATGGCTACCAGCGCGAGACCAATCCGGTCCTGGCGCAGAAAGATGTGATCAACTTCAGCAATGTCTCTGCGTGCGGCACCTCTACCGCCATCTCAGTGCCCTGCATGTTCTCGACTTATGGCCGCGACAAGTACAGTGACGGCAAGGCACGCAACACCGAAAACCTTCTCGACGTAATCAATCGCGCCAATATCTCGGTGATCTGGCGCGACAACAACTCGGATTCGAAGGGTGTCGCGACCCGGGTCCCGTTCGAGAACTATCGCTCGCGCAAACGCAACACGATCTGCGATCCGGAGTGCCGCGACACCGGGATGTTGGTTGGGCTGCAGGACTACATCGACAGCCGCCCAGAAGGCGATATCCTGATCGTGCTGCACCAGATGGGCAGCCACGGACCGGCGTACCACAAGCGCTACCCCGAGGCGTTCCGCAAGTTTGAACCAACCTGTGAAACCAGTCAGCTCGATGGCTGCACCCCGGAGGCAATCGGGAATACCTACGACAACACCATCCTGTACACGGATTACTTTCTCGGCAAGGTGATCGAGTTTCTGAGCGCCAATGACGATCGGTTCGAGACCGCGATGCTGTACGCCAGTGATCATGGCGAATCGCTCGGCGAGGCCGGTCTCTATCTGCACGGCCTTCCCTACTTCGTCGCTCCGGACACACAGACCAAGGTGCCGATGATCATGTGGCTGGGCAAACACTATGACGGGATCTCCACGGCGGCCCTGAACCAGGTCCGTGACCAGCCGTATTCGCACGACAATATCTTTCACACGGTGCTCGGGCTGTTCGAGGTCCAATCAACGATCTATGACCCGGAAAAAGACATTCTGCAGCAGGCGAGAAATGCCACGGGCCAACAGCCGGAATACGGCTACGACGGCGGGCAACCGTCGTCCTGACGAGGGCATGCCAATACCGGCCCGGCTTATCATGGCCCGGTATCGTGGTTCGCCCTGGCCGACTGCCTGCCCGGCTGCTGCGCTTCACGGCCAAACATGACGTGGTCCAACAACAACGCCACCAGCCAGCAAAGATAGGCCGTGGTGATGTCATGCGACGGGAAATGCGCCCCACGCGCCCATTGATCGACCGCAAACACCCCGCCCAGCAGCACGACAGCCGACAGCACCTTGCCGGCGTGCCGATAGCCCCGGCGCCGGGCGACAAAGAACAGGCAGAGCAAGGCGAAACCAGACGAACTGTGCCCCCCCGGAAAACAACGGCCGGGCGGTTGACCGACCGTTCTGCCGGCAAACAGGTCGTGGTATTGGCGTGATCCCCCGAAATCCTGCAGATCCCAAGGGCAGTCGACGTTGCTCAGGCGCTTGCCGGCGTTGACGATGCCGACGCTCAGCAGGCTGGCGAGCACGATGTAGCCCAGCACCCGCCGCCAGGATGACAGCTGCTTGCGAAACAACGAGACCAGCCAGAACAGGATGGTCAGCACGAGTATCCCCTTGATCAGGGTCTGCGCGCTGTCGTGCAGAACGATCTCGGTCCAGAAATCATGGCGAAGCGGAAAGCCACGGTTATCGGCGGCGGCAAAATAGTCCGCCATGATGTAGTCGAGATCACCCAGGCGCAGCACCGCGAAGATGTAGACAAAGGCCAGTGACGGCCACAGCAGAAGCTCGAAGAAGGGCAACGCCAGGCGGCCGGTATTCGACCCGGCGGATCCACGCGGACCATTCGACACATCATTACTTTGCAAGACAGGTACCCCCGGATATCGAGACGGATATCCGGACAGCCTACGACCGCTGGCTTAAGGCGGGATTAACAGATTGAGGGCGTGCCGACCGACCCACACTGCGGCCCGATGCCTGCCGGGACTCAGCTGAGTTGACGGACCGTGTAGCGTCCGCGCGGCCCACCCTCGCGGACGATGTCGAGCATGTGCACGGCGAACTCACCGCGTTCGCGGTCTGCAAAATACAGTTGCAATGCCTCGGTGACCGTGGGGAAGGCCATCTTGTCCCAGGGGATCTGCGCCTGGGTCATCAATTCGACGTCGAGACTCTCTTCACCCGGGGAGAATTCGAGATCGAGCAGGCGGCCGCGAAACAACATATAGACCTGGTTGATATGCGGCAGGTTGACCGTCACGAACAGGTCATCGACCGCGACCTTTGCATTGGCCTCTTCGGCGGTCTCGCGCAGGGCGCCTTCGTAGGTGGTTTCACCATTTTCCATGAACCCGGCCGGAACCGTCCAAAGACCATGCCGCGGCTCGATCGCGCGGCGGCACATCAGCACCTTGTCTTCCCAGTGCGCGATGCAGCCCGCCACGACCTTTGGATTCTGGTAGTGAATCGTGCCGCACTGCCCGCAGACATGACGCGGCCGGTTGTCACCCTCCGGTACAAGCACCTTCACCGTATCGCCACACACACTGCAGAACTTCATGTTTCATCCATCGCGTTTCGCATCATCATAACAGCCGGCCCGTGCCTGGTAGCCTCATCGCGGACACCCCTCGGGTACCAGCTGAACCAGGGGTCCTTCACCAAAGCGGATCTTGATCCGGTCACAGCGCACGATATCGACCAGTACCTTCACCGTGTTCGGATCGACCACCTCGAGATCGACCCGGTTGCCCCGCAGATGTTCGATGCGCGACTGCAATACCGTATGCGGAGTACCCTCACGTGGCGGAACGACCAACAGAAAGGGCTCCTGCGAGCGTACCGAAAACCGGTTCGAATCCTGACCCGCTACCTTTACGGGAATATCCGATCGCTGCGTCGTGAAGCGCCATGCCAGCTGCCTGGGCTGATCATCCAGGATCAGCTCGGCCTCCACTTCGTAATCCGTCCCCCATGCGAGTCGCTGCAGCGGGAACAATGCAAACTCATGCTTGCTGAGTACCTGGTTTGGATCGTTGTCTGCGTCCAGGACGCGCACATCATCGATCGCCACGCGCCTGTCCCCGGCGATACGAAACAGCGCGAAACGCGTCAGCGCAACCTGCCCGGCAAAGGCCGGGTTGACCTGAATAGAGACCGGAAACCCGGACACCGCTCGATCCGGCAATGGATCGGGTTCTTCGACGAAGAACGCCGGGGGGATCTCGCCGGCACCGGCCGGCGGCCAGACCACGATAGCGGGCAGTTCGAGCCGCTTGCGCCGATCCATCGCATCGAGGAACTCCACGCGGATGTCGCTTGGCCGGGCGCACGGCCGCCGGTAACGGCCTGAATCGGTATACAGGGCGGCAGGAGGCAGCGCCGCACACTGCGCCTCCAGCCACTCGGCATACACCTGGCGGGGTGGCTCGCAGATCTCGTAGTACTGGCCGCTGGCCGCGTAACGCGGCGGCGAGGCCGGGTCATCACAGATCGCATCGAACCATCGGGCGGCGATGCGCGTATCCTCGCCACACGGCTCGTAGTAGCGGCCATGGCCGCCAAACCGCGCTTCGGCCGGGGGCTGCCGGCACACCGAGGCCATGAATGCCGCATCGAGACGTTGCCCATTTGGACAACTCACCGCGTGCGATGACTGGAACAGCGCGTCATCCGGGAGTTCCGCACACAAGGCCTGGTAGTGCGTCTGCGTCATCGCCTGGCCGAGGCAATCGACCGGCGTACGGAACAGGGCCTCGGCCGGTGGCGAATCACCACAGACATGACGCAGGTCCCGGCGACCCAGCATGAACACCCGCGACCGCACGCCCACGGCCACCCCCATTTCGTCGGCCCGCAGATCGAGGAAGGTGAGGCGGTGATAGATGGCGCTCATCAGCCCGTCGAGGGCATCTGCCATATCCGCGTAACCCATGCTGACGTTTTCCAGCACCTCGCGGTGCGGATAGCCGGCTGCCAGTGCCCGTGCAGCGGGGCTCTCGCCGCTGAAACCCGGCAGACCTGCCTGCTGCTGGTGGGCCGATACACCCAGTGCCGGCTTGCCCGGATCACGATGCCGATCGAGATAGGCAGCGTGCCCTTGCGCGGCCTCGGCCAACTCTGCCGCCGGCGCCAGTTGCGGCAATCCGGCCGCCACCCGCAAACGGTTTACCGCGTCCACTCCAGTGTCGGCGTAGCTGCCAACGGTGCAGAACGCGACAAACAGCAGATTGGAGATTGCGAGCGCGCGCAACGGTTGGCCTCCGGGAAAATCGATGAGCCGCAGCATAACCCGGATCAAGCCTTGCGCAGCAGGTCGTTCGCCTTGCCGACGACGGCGGGTTAGCATTGCCGGATCACGACAGGATTCCGACCGCATGACCGACCCCCAGAGCACCGAACATACGCCGGAATCCCTCGCCGCCGTTGACCTTGGATCGAACAGCTTCCACATGATCGTAGGCAAGATCGACAACAAGCAACTGGTGATCGTCGATCGCCTGCGCGATGCAGTACGGCTGGGGGGCAGCCTGAATACGGACAGGACCCTGAGCAACGAAGGCTGGGACCGCGCGCTCGAAAGCCTGTCGCGGATGGGACAGCGCCTCCGTGCCCTGCCGCATCACGCGGTGCGCGCGGTCGGGACCAACACCATGCGGCAGATCCGCGACGATGGCGCTTTTCTACAGGCGGCACAGGACGCACTGGGTCACCCGATAGAGATCATCGGCGGACGCGAGGAGGCACGACTGGTCTACCTTGGCGTGGCGCACGGTCTGGCCGCCGGCGACGAGACACGACTGGTCGTCGATATCGGCGGCGGCAGCACCGAGGTGATCCTCGGTGAAGGCCTCGAGGCCCGCGAGCGCGAGAGTCTCTTTATGGGCTGCGTCAGCATGACCCGGCGATTCTTCGACAGCGGCAAGATCAGCCGCGATGCGATGGAAAAAGCGATACTCGCCGGTCGGCTGGAGTTGCGGCCGGTGCGCCGCATGTTTCACGCAACCCAATGGCAGGCCGCGGTCGGCAGCTCGGGGACGGTCAAGGCGATCGAACGGGTCGCCGTCGCCAATGGCTGGAGCGGTGAGGGCATCAGCAAATCGGCGCTGAAGAAGATCCGTCGTGCCCTGGTCTCGGCCGGCCATATCGACGAGGTCAAACTGGATAGCCTGTCGGATGACCGTCGGCCCGTTTTCGCCGGTGGTGTTGCCGTACTCAGCGCCGTGTTCAAGGCGCTGGACATCGAGCACATGCAGGTCTCCGAACTCGCCCTGCGCGAGGGCCTGCTGTACGAACTCGCGGGCCATATCAGTCACATCGATGTCCGCGAAACCACGGTGCAGGCATTGATGCAACGATTCAACATCGACCTTAAGCAGGCCAGCCGGGTGGAAACCACGGCGCGCGCGCTGTTGCGCCAGGTCGAGGAGAATTGGGAGCTGACGGATCCCGAGTACATCCTGATGCTGAACTGGGCCAGCCGGCTGCACGAGGCGGGCCTGTCACTGTCGCACAGCAGCTTCCACAAACATGGCGCATACATCCTCGCCAATGCAGACCTGCCCGGCTTCTCCCGCGAGCAGCAGGCCATACTCGCCGCCCTGGTGCGCGTGCATCGCCGCAAGTTCATTACCGCCGAGTTCGAAAACCTGCCGAAACGGACCGTCGAAAGTACCCGGCGCCTCACCGTGCTGTTGCGTCTCTCGGTACTGATGCATCGGGGACGGTCTGGCAGTCACAAACCGCCGATGCGGATTGCGGCCAGTGATACATCGATCAAAATCGACTTCCCCGAAGACTGGCTCGCCGGGCACCCCTTGACCGAGGCCGAGATCGCCCGGGAGGCGGAGTATCTGGGCAGCGCCGGATTCACCCTGCAATATGCCTAGGTAATATTCTCCCGTTCCGCTGCAGAATTCGCGCATTCACGGCACATGGGATACGGCGGTATGAACGATTTCGACGAAGCACTTCTGGGTTTCGAGCTCGACGACGACCAACAGTCGCAGCAAATCGAGCCACTGGAGCGCACCACAGGCAAGGCGATGTGCGCCATGGCGTTCAGCCTGCAGTGGCAGAGCGAGCATGCGCGGCATACCGACCAGCTGGTCGCCCCCAAACTCAATCTGTGGCGGGATATCCTGCCCTTCGAGATCGAGCCCGAACTGATGGACAAGCCGGTCAACCACGTCGCCAACCGGGCCTTCTCGCCCGGCGAACTGATCGTGCCCTACCAGTCCGACCTGTGCTTCAACCTGAGTCAGCGCGCCTTTCACCGCAAGCTGCGCAAGAACAATTACGTCGAGCCACGTTCCGGCCGCTTTTACCCGCGCGCCTTCATCGGTGGGTCGAGGGGTGTCTTCGCAGAAGAGATCCTGCCGTTTCGGGTCTGCCGTGCCAGCGACGACATGATCTGTTGTGACCTGAACAACCCCCTGTCCGACAAGCAACTCGACCTGACGGTGCGCATCCTCGACATCTGGGCGGCACGCGAGGAGCACGGTGGCAGCTGCAACGACGTCGCCGAGATGGTCACCGCCAACGGCCCCGGCATGCAGGCCCGCTGGCGCGGCCAGCCGACTGATTTCTGGCAGGACCTGCCGTTCTCGCGCATGGCCGGAGAACCGGATGCGGGTTTCTACGCAATGCCGCGCATGGTCTCGCATGTCGACCGGACGGCCTCGCAGCAGATCAGCCAGCTGTACCAGCGCCTGTTGCCGCAGGGCGGTCGGGTGCTCGACCTGATGGCCAGCTGGGAATCGCACCTGCCGCAGGAACACGGCCTGGCCGAGATCGTCGGGCTCGGCATGAACGACGAGGAACTGGCGGCCAACGGCCTGTTTTCCGCCTACCGGGTACACGACCTCAACCTGCAGCCGACCCTGCCCCACGACGATGGCGAGTTCGACGCGGTGATATGCAGCCTGTCGGTCGAGTACCTGGTCAAGCCGTTCGAGGTGTTCGCCGAGGTGGCGCGGGTATTGCGCCCCGGCGGTCGCTTTATCGTCACCTTCTCCAACCGCTGGTTCCCGCCCAAGGCGGTGCGCGTCTGGGAAGGCATGCACGAGTTCGAACGGCCGGGACTGGTCATGGAGTATTTCCTGCGCGATGCACAGTTCGAGGACCTGGAAACCTGGTCGATTCGCGGCCTGCCACGTCCGGCGGATGACAAGTACGCCGACCGCCAGGACAGCAGCGACCCGGTCTATGCCGTCTGGGGTACCCGCCGTTGATTCCCGCCGGTATCGACAGCATCGCCTGGATGCAGGACCTCGCCCGCAACATGGACAGCCTGCAGCAGCGCGGCGAGATCGAGGCGGCGCTCGATGATCTCGAGTACCTGATGGACGCCCTCGATCCGGAGATGCAGGAACCGGCCTACCAACTGGTCGAAGCGCTGCGGCGCAAGCTCGAGCAGGCGCCGGGGTAGGCGTGAGCGAGGTCCGCCACTACGCTGTGCGCCGGGTCAACCCGTTCGAGGGTGTGCTCGAAGTGGTCGAGACGCACAATGCCCGGGCCTACAGTCCGAACGGCAATATCTGGCAGGTACAGGTCCTTGCACAGCGGCCCGACCACACCTGGCGCAGCTTCAGCCACGTCACACCGATCGAACAGTTCTTCAACTTCGGGTTGTGGGACAGCGAAGGCGGTCTGCAGAAGATCCCGGCCAACCCGGTGATGGACATCGGGGCGATGACGGCAGCGGCGGACGCGCTCACCCGGATACTGCCGGGTCTGCAGGAAAGGTTGCCGTTCGCACTGATCGACGACCACGAATGCTGGGCCACCGACTATCGCGGTAACCCGGTTGCGTTGCTCGCGACCACCGAGAACCCGGAACACATCAGGGACATGCGGGTGCAGCGCTGGCAGGCCAGCCGCTTGGCCGACCATGGTTTCCGGTCGCCTTCGCTCGAAGCGGCAGGCGTTCCGGCGGTCGGCCAACTGGGGCCTCGCCAGCATGCCGAACATCTGGAACGCCAGGTCCGCCAGTTGGGCCAGCACAAGACCTGGTTCCGCCGCCTGGCCGATGGCCGCGGCGAACGACTCGACCGCCGGGACGCAGGCCAGGCCATCGAGGCCGCACGCTTTCCATTGCTCGGCCTCAAGACCGATTGGCCGGACGAGCAGACCCGCGGCCTGGCCGCCGATTACCTTGACTGGCAGGCGCCGCGCCTGCTTATGTTGGCGGGAATCGACGACGATCAGCGGCGCACCCTGGAGAAGGCCGCCTGTCGCCAGGCCGAGGAACTCGCGGCAAGCTATCGCCTGATCCCGCGGATCATCGACGCCAGCGCGGTCGAGGCGGCGCGGGTCGAGGCAAGACTGCGACGCGCGTCCATCTGAAAAGCGATTCCGGTACAACAGGCAGCAAGGAACATGACACAAGCAAAGGACTGGCGAGTCGATACCGCCCCGCTGATTTTTTTCGCGGCCCTGGTCGCCACAAAGACCTATTACCTGGTCGGCTATATCGGCACCAGCACGCCACTCTGGGAGGTACTGACCGACGCCGGGCAACGCACTGCGATGGGCCCTTCCGCCGGGTATTTTCTCGCCGGCGGGTTCTCGCATATCGCTTACTACGCGGTGTCACTGGCGTTTGATGCGCTGGTCTTTTACAGCCTGCTGGTGCGGCGCGCCGCAACTCATCGACCACAGGGATTCTGGGAGAACATCTTCCCCCTGGTCACGGTTTTCGTACCGGTTACCGGCTTCAGCCTGATGTTCCTTCCGCAGGTGCGCGCAATCATGCCTGGCTACCCGGCCGGATTTCTGCAGACCATGAACGACTGGCTGCCGGTCTTCCCGTTCTATATGAACCTGAGCGGCCTGCTCATCGGCTTGTTCGGTGCAGCCTTCAGCATCTGGGCAATCGCCCACCTCAAGGCATCGTTCGGCCTGCGCACCGCGGTCCGCCAACTGGTCACCAGCGGCCCCTACCGGCGGATTCGTCATCCCCTGTATTTCGGCGAGATCATCCATGTTTTCGGCATCGTGATTCTTGCCGCAACGCCCGTGGCCCTGCTGCTGTTCGTCTTCGCAGTCGCATTGCAGGTGGTCCGGGCAAAGATCGAGGAACGCAAGTTCATGGCCAGCGTCCCCGAGTACGCGACGTTCCGCCGCAACACCGGCTTTCTCTGGCCCAAGCTGCGTTGATCCGTTCGGCGCTGGATATGCCCGCTCGAGCCGCACCGCTCACCATTGCGTAGCAATGACGACACCGCTGTTGGTATGCTGGTCGGCAACAATACGACACAGCCGCTGAACATGCGCGTGCTGCCGTCTGTGCCGTAACATCGACGTCGAGGGACGATAACGGTGAAACTCGCGAAAGCCATCATCTCCACCCCAGTCACCAGGCCTGGCATGTTGATCGGTGAGGCCCTGCAGATCTGTGTCGACACATGGGCACCCGGACTGCCGTATGTTGGCAGCGACGGCGAGATCGCCGGACGCTTCTCGGTACGCCATACCTTTCTTGAGCTGAGTATTCCCAGCGATGTGGTCAAGGGCGCCCACCTGATTGGGCGGGACGCAAAAGGTATGGAGCACCCGACCGACCACTACGACGAGATCTTCAGCCGTACGATCGATAGCCTGATAATTCCTGACATCTCCTGTCTGTCATCCAGCGCGCAGATCACCAAGGCCATGGCGCTGATGGAGAAGATGAACAGCTCGCATATGTTCGTGGCCGATGACGGTCACTACCTCGGGGTGGTGACCCGCCTCGGGCTGACCCGTATCCTGCTGGAGGGGATGACATGACGGTCACCGCCAGTGCAATCGACAGCAATATGCTGATCGCTGCCGGGGTGCTGCTCGCCGCCTACCTGCTGATCTTTACCGAGGTCATTCACCGCACCAGCGCGGCGATTCTCGGCGCCGTCTTCATGGTGATGATCGGCATGGCCTTCGGCTTTTACAGCCAGGAGGAGGCGCTGCACGCGATCGATGCCAATACCATCCTTCTGCTTGCCGCGATGATGATGCTGGTCGCAATGTTGCGACCGACCGGTGCATTCGAATACACCGCGATTGTCATCGCACGGTTTTGCGCCCATGACCCACGCCTGCTGCTGGTCTATCTCAGTCTCGCGGTCAGCGTCATCTCGATGTTCCTCGACAATGTCACGACCATCATCGTGTTTGCCCCGCTGACCGTGCTGATCGCGCGTATCCTGCAGCTCAATCCGCTCCCGTTCCTGATGTCCGAGGCCATACTGTCCAATGTCGGTGGCGCGTCCACCCTCGTGGGTGATCCGCCAAACCTGATGATCGGTAGCGCGGGGAACATCAGCTTCAACGATTTTCTGTTGCATATGGGACCGCCGATCGCGGTTGTGTGGGCGGTCACGGTGGTACTGATGCTGGTGCTTTTCCGCAAGCAGTTGAGCCCAGGCGAACACAGCCTCGATAGCGAAAACTTCGATCTGAAGCAGGCGATCAAGGATACGACCGCGCTGTGGCGGGTGCTCGCGGCACTCGGCCTGGTGGTGACGCTGTTCTTCGTCCACCATCAGCTGCATATCTTTCCGGCGTTCGCCGCCCTGATCGGCCTCGCCGCGGCCCTGATCCTGATAAGGCCGAAGCCGGATACCCTGTTCGGCGAGGTCAACTGGTCGGTGCTGATATTCTTTGTCGGCCTGTTCGTGATCGTCGGCGGCGTCGAGGCATCGGGCCTGCTCGACCTGCTCGGCGGACAACTGGCGCACATCGCCAACGAACCCGGCAAACTCCTGCTGGCCGGCCTGATCCTGATGTGGGTCGCGGCCGTCATGAGCGCGGTGATCGACAATATCCCGTTCACTGTTACCATGATCCCGATCATCGTCGGCCTGGAGGCACAGGGTGCCAACATCGCCCCACTTTGGTGGGCGCTGGCGATAGGCGTCGGCCTGGGTGGAAACAGCACCCATGTCGGCGCGACAGCCAACCTGATCGCTGTCGCCGAGGCGGAGAAATGTGGCATCCCCGGAGCCAGGATCACACCGCTGGCATGGATGCGCGTGGGTATACCGGCAACCCTGTTCGGCCTGAGCATCGCGAGCGTGCTGTACACCGTGTTCTTCGACTTCTTTCTGACCTGAACGCGACCCAACACCGCCATCCCACGCGTCGCCGCACTATTCCCCGCCAAACAGTGGCGCAAAAAGTGTCGCCGAAAGCATTACACTTCGGCGTGTCGACAACCCGTGATCCTGACCACGCCTGACCCGTTGGAAGAAGACCTTGAGCGAACCGAATCTGCAGACCTACCATCACGACCAGGCCGCCCAGATGGGCATACTGCTGGTCAACCTGGGCACGCCAGACGCGCCCGACCGTGCCTCTGTGCGGCGTTTTCTCAAGGAATTCCTCTGGGACCCGCGCGTCGTCGAAGTGCCCAGGCCGATCTGGTGGCTGGCCCTCAACGGCATCATCCTGAACACCCGGCCAAGCCGCTCGGCCAAGGCCTACCAGAAGGTCTGGACCGAGCAGGGCTCACCGCTGATGGTGATCTCGCAGCAGCAACGCGATGCCCTGGCCGAGGCCATGGGCAGGCGCTTCGGATGCAACGTACCGATAGCGCTCGGCATGCGCTACGGCAGCCCGTCGATCAAGTCGGCACTCGAGGAACTGCGCGACGCCGGGGTACGCCAGATCCTGGTGATGCCGCTGTATCCGCAATATTCGGCCACCACCACGGCATCGATATTCGATGCGGTCACCGAGGAACTGCGCCACTGGCGCTGGCTGCCTGAGCTGCGCTTCATCAATCACTATCACGACAATCCCGCCTACATCGCCGCACTGGCCGACAGCGTGCGACAGCACCGCGCAGAGTTCGGCACGGCTGACAGACTGCTGATGTCGTTCCACGGGATACCGGAGGAGTATTTCCACAAGGGCGATCCCTACCACTGCGAGTGTCAGAAGACCGGCCGCCTGCTGGCCGAGTCGCTGAACCTTGCGGCCGACCAGTGGCAGCTCAGCTTCCAGTCACGCCTGGGGCCGAAGCAGTGGCTGCACCCTTACACCGATCACACCCTGGAGGCCCTGGCCAAAGACGGCGTCAAATCGGTACAGGTGATGTGCCCGGGTTTCTCCGCCGACTGCCTGGAGACCCTCGAGGAGATCGCGATGGAAAACCGCGACGTGTTCCTCGAGGCCGGCGGCGAACGCTACGAGTACATCCCCTGCCTGAACGCCGATGCCGCGCATATCGAGATGCTCGCCTCGCTGGTCGAGCAGCACATGCAGGGCTGGGGCCCAGGCATCGAGGCGATCCGGCGACAGGTACTCGAACGCGCCCGGGCTGGCGGCGCCACCCAGTGAAACGATGACGGCCCAACGCGAAAAATCGACCGTCAGCCATCTGCTGGTGGCGCTGCAGTTCACCGCGATCGTGATCATCGCCTGGCCGTTCCTCGGCCCAGGCGCCGGACCGCGGGCCCTGGCTGGCGTATCGGTGCTCGGGATCATCGTCGGCCTGTACACCCTGGCGCACAACAAGCTCGGCAACTTCGGCATCTATCCGGAACCGATTCCGGACAGCGTGCTGGTCACCACCGGGCCGTACAACCGGATCCGCCACCCGATGTACACCAGCCTGCTGCTGTTCATGCTCGGCATCGCGCTGTACCGCCACGCCTGGCCCAACTACGTCGGCCTGCTGCTGCTGACGATCGCGATCTTCGGCAAGATGCATCGCGAAGAGGCCCATCTGCACATCAGGTTCGAAGACTATTCGGACTACGTGAAACGCACCCATCGCCTGATACCGAAGATCTACTGAGCGAATCACCATGAGCGACACCCCCAAGCCGACCGACATCGTGCTGCACCAGCAGTCGCACTCGCTGGAGATCGCGTTCGATGACGGTGCGCGTTTCGACCTGCCCTGCGAATTGCTGCGAGTCTACTCACCCTCGGCCGAGGTACGCGGGCATTGGGGCCAGTACGCCAAGCTGCAGGTCGACAAGCAGGACGTGAACATCACCGAGATCACCCCGGTCGGGGCCTACGCGGTCAAGATCGTCTTCGATGACGGCCACGACTCGGGCCTGTACGACTGGGCCTTTCTGTACGACCTGGGACGCCGCCAGTCACTGCACTGGAACGACTATCTGCAACGGCTGGCCGAGGCGGGGCACAAGCGGACGCCGCCGAGTTGGCAGTCCTCAGGCGATCAGGTCGAGTGACGGCTGTTGCTGCTGCGCCACCTGTGCGGTTGCGGCAGCCCCCTGGTAGGCCTCTACCGCATCCTGCGAGCGCCGTGAGAACGCTTCCCCGGTCTGCGGCTCACGCTCTTCCTGCTGCTGTTCGCGCAGGTCGGCACGTGCCTGGGCCTCGGCCTGGGAGGCCGCTGCGGCCACGGAGCGATCCTGCGCCGAAGGCTCTGCGGGAGCCAATGCCGCGGCCTTTACCGCCTGCATCTTGCGAATCGTCGCGGCCGGATCGCCGGACACCGCCGAGCTGTCGATCGAGACCTCGCCACCGGTCGCATACTGCTTGCCGTCGGGGCCACTTGCGTAGCTGAAATTCACCCCGCCGCGCACATGCGCACCGCCGGCGGCGACATGCGCCTGTTCGTGCTGCCGCACCTCGCGATCGCGCTGCTTGAGATCCTGCAGTTCTTTGTATTCGCTGGATGTCGTGTCCCTGGTCGGGTCCGTCGGATTGACCGGGTCAAGTTCGGGACGCATGGACGTACGCGACTCGCCGACATTCGACAGCGCCGATCGGCCAAACAGGGACAGATTTTTACCGGATACCAACATCGGGTCAGTCAATCACCCACGAATTCGATTCCCAAGCCGCGCTACACCTTTGGCGGCAGTCATGGACAAGTCTACTCCATCCTGCAGATTACCTTAGGAATCAATGGATTGGATTCAGCAGCCGAGACGCGGTGACGCCAACGGCAAACAGTGGGCCGACATTGCCGTCGGCCGCTATCAGTCGAACCCGATGACGGCCTGCAGGCTGCGCCGCGCGGCGGCATTCATCCCCGGGCGCCGCCGAGTCGACAGGATCACCACGCCGCGATAGTCCGCGGCACGCTGCAGCAGGTAGGACACCTCCTGGTTGGCATAGCGACTGTAGCTGGCCTGTAACGAGGTTCGCTTGCCGAACAACGCATCCGCTTCATCGAAGAACAGTACCCACCCGCCCCGATCCGCCAGGTCGAAGACCTGGTCCAGGTTCTTTTCCGTCTCACCGATGTAGCGCCCCCGCAGCGCCGGCACCGATACGGTCAGAACCCGCCGGTCGAGGCCCCGGGCTATCAGATGTGCGACCAGCAGTTTTTCTGCCGATGCACCGGCGCAAAACAGCAACTGTGCCGAGGACAGAGTGTTGCGCCGATACGCGCGCGGCGGGCGGGCCGTCATGCGCCTGCGCAGGCGCTCACTGAGCCGTCGCAACTCGTCGCGCAGCGGGTCGGCAAGCTCGAGATCTCTCCAGGCCAATTCTGCGGTGGCGCTGGTCAGAGACAATGGTTCGATCAGTGGGCGGCGCATCCGGCGAACCTCCGTGATTCAGTCGTCGAGCAGATCATAGGCGATCTGCCGGGCATCGAGGCCGGCGATCAGGGCGGTAAACGGGGCATCGAGATCACCCTGCCCACGAAAGCCCAACTCGATCTGGAATTCCTCGCCCAGGCGCGGCAGGCTGAACAGCTTGGCCTCCGGAAAACGCTCGACCAGCGTCTGCATCAGGTCCATCAGCGCCGTCTCGGTCACGCCGTGCACGCGCACCGCACGTTGCTGTTCAGCGGTACCACCGGCGGCGTAGTAATGGTCCATGCACCCAGCCCGCCATCGGGTGGGCCATGTCGGGAAACCCGGGCATGAAGTGGTGCCGGCGGATACTGAAGCCGGGGATACGGTTGTAGGGATTGGGGATCAGTTCGCTACCCTCGGGCAGCTCGGCCATCTTCACCCGATGCGGATAGGCCTCTGCGCCAAAGCGCGCCTCGATCTCGGCCACTGCGCCCGGGTGCGGCGCGAGCGATACGCCGGCCGCCGCCGCGGCACAGGCCCGGGTGTGGTCATCCGGTGTCGCACCGATGCCGCCGCAGGAAAATACCGGGGTCTGTTCGGCCATCGTACGCCGCAGTTCCTGGGTAAGATAAGCGGGGTCGTCCGGCAGAATGCGCAGCCACGCCACCCGATAGCCACGCTCACGCAGCATGCCGCCGATCGCATCGAAGTGGCGATCGCGACGACGCCCATTGAGGATCTCGTCGCCAACCACCAGTATGCCGAAGGCCTCGCTGTGCATAGCGGTCAGATCGTGTTTCGCCGGCCGAGTGATTCGGGATACGGATCCAGATACCACTGGCGATCGATGTAATCATCCGGATTGCGCCGGAAGTAGTGGCGCAACAGTTTCATCGGCACCACCAGGGGCACCCCTTCGCGCCGATAGGCCTCGATGCTCTGCGCCAGTTCCTGCTTGTCACCACCGTCGATCCGCTCCTTGAGATAGCCCTGGATATGCTGCAGGGCGTTGACATGCCTTTTTCGACCGACCCGGCGTTTCAGCGCCGCCATGAACTCGGCCTCGTAGGCGTCTGCGACCTGCGCGAGATCGACACCCTTGAGGTGCGACAACAGGCGCCCCAGCCGTTTATAGGCCGCCTGCGAGTGCGCCATCACCATGTACTTGTGACGCGCATGAAAATCGATCAGCGACTGCGCGTCGATACCCGCTGCGCGCAGGCTCTGCCAGCGCCGGTAGGCGAACACCCGGTTGACGAAATTCTCACGCAGCATCGGATCGTTGAGCCGGCCTTCCTCCTCGCAGGGCAGGTTCGGCAGGCTCTGCATCAGCACCGCGGCATAGGCGCCGACGCCATTTTTCGATGCATAGCCATTCTCTGCATACAGCTTGACCCGCTCCATGCCACAACTCGGCGATTTGCTCATGAACACATAACCACTGACCGCCCCGAGTTCTCCTGCGGTGTTCAGCGCGAAGTCCTCGAGCGCTGCGGTCACATCGATGGAGGAATCCTGGACGCCGACGACGCGGACTTCACCCGGGGTGCCGACCAGGCGGATCGGCCGCCGCGGGGTACTCATACCGATCGCCACCTCGGGACAGATCGGCCGGTAGTCGACGTGCGCACCAAAGGACTCAACCAGCCAGCGGTTGCGCTTGGCACTGCCGTCGTAGCGGACCTTCTGGCCCATCAGGCAACTGCTGATGCCGATAAGGGGGCGTTGTCCGGCGTACTGCACAGCGCTTACCTCACTGGTGCAAGGCGGGTTTATTCTACGACATCGCTCCACCGCAGCCATGCATCACGCCGCCGGTGCAGATGCCCGAAAACACCGGGGTAAACTATCAGAACGCCGCCGCCTCGGCCTCGAGGAATGCGCCGTTGATGTGTTTGCCCAGTTCGGTCTCAAAACCGGCCCAGTCCTGCCAGGCGGCAAGCTTCGGCACCAGCAGCGGCCGCAGTTCGAAGTCGCTCATCCCTTCTTCGACCCCGTACTGTGCGGTTTCGTAGACGGTATTGAGGTAGTCGCGATAGCGCTCGGCGACCTCTTTGCCGCCGCTGGGGCCATGCCCCGGCACGAAGACCTTCGCACCGGTGGCCATCGCGTTATTGAGCGCCTCGACATTACCCGGGAAGCTGCCACCCTCGAGCCGCAGGATGCGCTCGTGTCCGGCATTGTCCCCCAGGAACATCAGCTCCCGTTCCGGCACATGGATCATGATGTCGGTATCGGTGTGTGCCTTGTCGTTGTTCATGATCCGGTAGGTCAGGCCGTCGATCAGGATCTCGTCGCCGTCCTTGACCGGGTGGTCCGCCTTGACGATCTCGGTGCCGGCCGTCGCATTCTGCGTCATGCTCAGCATCAGTTCGATCCACTGGGTACCGGCACCCGCGATCACCTTCGGCCCGACCCGCTCGTGGCCGTAGATCGGCACATCCGGATACCGGGCCCGGATCGCCTGGTTACCGAGCCAGTGATCACCGTGGATGTGCGAATTGAACACCGCGAGGACCGGCTTGTCGGTAACCTTCTCGATCCGCGCCAGAACCATCTCGCCGACCTGCACACTGCTGCCGGGATCGACCACCACCACGCCGGCATCGGTGACGATGAACGCCGGGTTGTTCATGAAGCCCTGGTTGTCTGGCGAGGGCAGTTCCTTCGGCCCGTGGATCACGTAGACCCCGGAGGCAATCTGCTCGGGCGTCCATTCACCGCGGATCGGCAGTGCCTTCTGCAGTGCATAGGCGACGCCCGTGAGCAACAGCAGGCCGAGCAGCCAGGATTTCTTGATCTTCATAATGTCTCCGTTCAGTTCTTGCGGCGCGCACCCACACGCAACCGCAGCGCGTTCAGTTTGATGAAGCCTTCCGCGTCTTTCTGGTCGTAGGCACCGCCGTCATCATCGAAGGTGGCAATCGTCTCGTCAAACAGGCTGTGAGTGGGTGATTTGCGACCGGCCACGATCACGTTGCCCTTGTACAGCTTCATCCGCACGGTGCCGTTGACCACCTGCTGGGTCTGGTCGATCAGCGCCTGCAGGGCCTCACGCTCCGGGCTCCACCAGTAACCGTTGTAGACCATGCGTGGCGTACTTCGGCATCAACTCGTCTTTCAGGTGCGCGGCCTCGCGGTCCAGGGTCAGCGACTCGATCGCCCGGTGCGCCTTCAGCATGATGGTGCCGGCCGGCGTCTCGTAGCAGCCGCGCGACTTCATGCCGACATAACGGTTCTCGACGATATCGTCACGACCGATGCCGTTGGCACCACCGACCTTGTTGAGGTACTCCATCACCGGCCGAGGCGCTCATCGCCTCGCCGTTGATGGCGACGATGTCGCCGTTCTCGATAGTCCAGTTCGACATAGGTCGGCTGGTCCGGCGCCGCCTCGGGCGAGACGCTCCAGCGCCACATGTCCTCTTCCGGCTCGTTCCACGGATCTTCGAGGATGTCGCCCTCGTACGAGATGTGCAGCAGGTTGGCATCCATCGAGTAGGGCGATTTCTTGCCCTGCTTGGCGAAGTCCACCGGGATGCCGTGCTCGGCGGCATAGGCCATCAGCTTCTCGCGCGACAGCAGGTCCCACTCGCGCCACGGCGCGATCACCTTGACGTCGGGCTTCAGCGCGTAGGCACCCAGTTCGAAACGCACCTGGTCGTTGCCCTTGCCGGTCGCACCGTGCGAGATCGCGTCGGCACCGGTCTCGTTGGCGATCTCGATCAGGCGCTTGGCGATCAGCGGCCGGGCGATCGAGGTGCCGAGCAGGTATTCGCCCTCGTAGATCGCGTTGGCGCGAAACATCGGGAACACGTAGTCGCGCGCGAACTCCTCGCGCAGGTCCTCGATGTAGATCTCCTTGATACCGGCCGCCTCGGCCTTGGCACGCGCCGGCTCGACCTCCTCACCCTGACCGATGTCGGCGGTGAAGGTCACCACCTCGCACTGGTACTCGTCCTGCAGCCATTTGACGATGATCGAGGTATCCAGACCGCCGGAATAGGCCAGAACGACTTTGTTGATGCCCGAATGAGCCATGTTGCGCACCTATGGAGTAGCAATTGCGGAAAAAGCGGGATTATACCGGGGTCTCGGCCGTTTCGAGTGGTTTTACCGGGGATATGCCGCACGAACGGAGACTGCCGGGTGGCTGCGTCGTTCCCCGGTCGACAAAAATCACCCAAACCAGTCTGCTCAGGGTATTGGTTCGAACGCCACGCAGCGGGCAAAACTGCAATACTGAAGATACGGGTGATGCTCTTTCGCAGCGGGGGAAATCTTCATGGCGTCGCAACGTTCGGTCGTGCGCTTTCTGATTCTGCTTGCCCTGGTCGGCGGTATCGCCAGCTGGATCTGGTGGACCACGCGTCCCAAACCGATCACCGTCCAGGTCGAACAGGTCGAGCGCGGCATCGTCGAAAAGACCGTCGCCAACACCCGCGCCGGTACGGTCAAGGCCTGCCGACGCGCCAAGCTGTCACCCAGCGCGGGCGGGCAGATCGACCGCCTGCCGGTGCAGGAAGGCGACATTGTCAAACAGGGGCAACTGCTGCTGGAACTCTGGAACAAGGACCTGATGGCGGAACTGGCCCTGGTGGCACAGGAGGCCGCCAGCGCAACCGCCACGGCGCGCGCACGCTGCATCGAGGCGGAACAGACGCAGCGTGAGGCGGGACGACAGCAGCACCTGCTGTTACGCAAACTGGTCTCCGAGGAACAGGTCGACCAGGCGGTATCGGCGGCCAATGTCGCGGCCGCGGCCTGCGAGGCCGCCGAGGCGACTGCGGCGGTCAGCCAGGCGCGCATCGCCCTGACCGATGCAAGGCTGGAGAAGACCCGTCTGGTCGCCCCATTCGATGGCGTGGTCGCCGAGATCAACGGCGAACTCAACGAGTACGTGACGCCCTCGCCGATCGGCATCGCCACCCCGCCGGCGATCGACCTGATCGACAATCGCTGCTTCTACCTCACCGCGCCGATCGACGAGGTCGATGTCGCCGGCATCATCGACCGGGCAGACCGCCCGGGTCACCCTCGATGCCTTCGGCGAACGGCGCTTCGAGGGCCGGGTGCGGCGCATCGCCGACTACGTGCTGGATGTCGAGAAACAGGCCAGCACGGTCGATGTCGAGGTCGGCTTCGTCAACCCGGAAGACGTCAAGCATCTGCTGGCCGGCTATTCGGCCGACGTCGAGATCATCCTCGAGGTACGTGCCGACACCCTGCGGGTCGCGACCGAGGCGGTGTTCGATGGCAACCAGGTCTACGTGCTGGACGCCGACAGCCAGCTGATCGAGCGGCGCGAGGTCGCAACCGGCACCAGCAACTGGGACCATACCGAGATTCTATCGGGCCTGGCGCAGGGCGAACTGGTGGTCACCACGGTCGATCGAGACGGCCTGGCAGATGGCGTCGAGGCGCGTCGTGAACCCGACACCGGGCCATGATCGAACTGCAGGGCATTCAGCGCGATTTCGCGGTGGGCGACGAGGTCGTCCACGCGCTCAGCGACATCAACCTGACCCTGCCGGACGGTGACTATATCTCGGTGATGGGGCCGTCGGGCTCGGGCAAATCCACCCTGCTCAACGTCCTCGGCCTGCTCGACCGGCCGAATGCCGGCAGCTATCGCCTTTCCGGCACGGAGACCACGACCCTGCACGAGGAAAAACGTGCTGCGCTGCGGCGCAACCATATCGGTTTCGTCTTCCAGGCCTTCCACCTGGTCCCGCGCCTGAACGCTGCCGACAACGTCGCCCTGCCGATGATCCTGGCCGGGATCGAGCCAAAGGCACGCAAGACCAGGGTCGACGAGGTGCTCGCATCACTCGATCTGAGCGACCGTGCACAGCATCGTCCGGACCAGCTGTCCGGCGGACAACGCCAACGCGTCGCGATCGGCCGGGCCATCGTGATGCAGCCGAGCCTGCTGCTGGCCGACGAGCCGACCGGCAATCTCGATCGGCATTCCGGCCGGGAGGTGATCGAACTGCTCGAACAACTCAATCACAGCGGCATCACCCTCGCGGTGGTCACCCATGACCCGGCGATCGGTGAACGGGCGCGACGCCATATCGGCATGGTCGATGGCCGCATCGTTGATGACACCCGATCCGATGCGCATCCTTGACCAGTTCGGCTTTGCCGGTCGCTCACTCACCGGGGCACGCACCCGTACCCTGCTGATGCTGCTGGCCATGAGCATCGGCGTTGCCTCGGTGATCATTCTCACCGCGCTCGGTGAGGGTGCCCGCCGCTACGTGGTTGGCGAGTTCGCCCAACTCGGCACCCACCTGCTGATCATGTTGCCCGGACGCTCGGAGACCACCGGCGGCGCCCCCCCGCTGTTCGGCGAGACACCGCGTGACCTGACCATCGGCGATGCGATGGCCCTGTTGCGGGAACCGGCTATCGCGCGGATCGCCCCGCTGACGATCGGCAGTGCGCCGGTCTCGTTTGGCAGCCGCGAACGCGAGGTAACGGTGATCGGTGCGACCCATGACTTCTTCCCGATCCGTCACCTCAGGGTCGGTACCGGCCGTCCATTGCCGGTGATGGACCCGGAGCGCAGCGCAAACATCGCGGTTATCGGCAACGGCCTGCGACGCGAGCTGTTCGGCAGTCAGCGCGCGCTCGGCCGCTGGATGCGCATCGACGACCGGCGGTTCCGCGTGATCGGCATCATCGCCGGGGGCGGTGAATCGCTCGGCCAGAACCTGGATGACATGGTGGTGATACCGGTTGCCGCCGCGCAAAGCCTGTTCGATGCGCCATCCCTGTTCCGGGTACTGATCGAGGCGCGCAGTGCCGGTGATATCGAGCGCGCGCAGAAGGCCGCCCGCGCGATCATCCGTGATCGCCACGATGGCGAAGACGATGTCACCATCATCACCCAGGATGCACTGCTGCAGACCTTCGACAAGATTCTGCGGGCGCTAACCTACACGGTCGGCGGCATTGCCGCGATCAGCCTGGCGGTGGCGGGCATCCTGATCATGAACGTCATGCTGGTCGCGGTGTCGCAGCGGGTCGGCGAGATCGGCCTGCTGAAGGCACTGGGCGCACCGTCGGGCCAGGTGCTGCGCCTGTTCCTGGTCGAGTCGGTATTGCTGGCGGCGGCCGGTGCGGCACTAGGTGTAATCCTTGCGGTCGGCACGATCGCCATGATGCGCCAGCTGTTTCCCGAGTTTCCGATTGCCGCGCCGCTGTGGGCACCGGTCGCCGCGGTTGCGGTGGCCCTGGCGACCGGCCTGCTGTTCGGGGTGTTGCCGGCGCGGCGTGCCGCACGGCTGGATCCGGTCGTCGCATTGACCGGGCGCTGACATGCAACTGCGCGATCTCCTTCAGCTGACCGGTAGCGCGATCCTCGCCCATCGCCTGCGCAGCGTGCTGACCGGGCTGGGCATCGCGGTCGGGATAGCGGCCGTGGTGCTGCTGACCGCGATCGGTGAGGGCGTGCAGCGCTTCGTGCTGCAGGAGTTCACCCAGTTCGGTACCAACCTGATCGCGGTCTCGCCCGGCAAGACCCAGACCTTTGGCGTCTCCGGCGCGATGTTCAGCAATGTCCGCCCGCTGAGTCTCGACGATGCCGATGCCCTGCGCCGCTTGTCAGCGGTCGAGGCCGTGGTGCCGTTCGTGCAGGGCAACGCCGAGGTCGAGGCCGCCGGGCGCACCCGCCGCACCAGCGTATTCGGCACCGGCGCCGAGGTGCCGCGCGTGTGGCAGATCGATCCCGCACTCGGGCGCTTCCTGCCGGACGACGAGCCACGCCGCGCCCGCGCCTTCGCGGTACTTGGCAGCAAGCTGCGCAGCGAACTGTTCGGCAATCGCTCACCGCTCGGTGAACGCATCCGGGTCGGCGGCGAAACCTACCGCATCATCGGCAGCATGCAATCCAAGGGGCAGATGCTCGGTTTCGACCTCGACGATACGGTGTATATCCCGATCGCGCGCGCGATGGCGATGTTCGACCGCGAAAGCCTGATGGAGGTCGACGTGCTGTACCGTGCCGGCAGCGATGCCGCCGAGCTGGCCGAGAGCATCAAGCGCCAGTTGTTGACCCGGCATGGCGGTGAAGACTTCACCATCGTGACCCAGGACCAGATGCTGGAGGTGCTCGGATCGGTACTCGAGGTGCTGACCCTGGCGATCGCTGCACTCGGCGCCATCTCGCTGCTGGTCGGCGGCATCGGCATCCTGACGATCATGACCATCTCGGTGAACGAACGTACCGCCGAGGTCGGCCTGCTGCGCGCGCTCGGTGCCGGACGGCGCCAGGTGGTCGGCCTGTTCCTCGGTGAGGCCATTGTCCTGGCCGCCAGTGGTGGCATTGTCGGCCTGGGGATCGGTGCCGGCGGCGCCTGGCTGCTTGGCGTCCTGGTGCCGGGCCTGCCCACGCATGTCGCCTGGGGTTATGCCGGCCTCGCCCTGATCGTCGCCGTGGTCATCGGCCTGCTCGCCGGTGTCACCCCCGCGCTGCGCGCCGCCGCACTCGACCCGGTGACGGCGCTGCGCGACGAGTGACTCAGGGGCTGTTGTCGAGGAAGGGATCGAGGCAGGCGAGAAAACGTTGTGCCTGATCCGCGTAGACCCAGTGCCCGGCCTCCGCAATCTCCGTCATCTTTGCGGCGGGAAAGAGCTGCATGATGCGCGGCCGGTACGAACGCTTCACATAGTCCGACAGCTCGCCGTAGATGAAGGCCGTCGGACCCTCGTAGCGCGTGCCTTGCGCCAGCTCGGGGAAACCGGTGATCTGTGATTGCGCCGCACGCAGGGCATCCAGATTCAGGCGCCATGTCCAGCCGCCCTCGCCCTTGACCAGGTTCTGCAACAGGAACGCGCGTACGCCACTGCCGGTAACCGATCCGGCCATCTGCCGCTCGGCCTCGGCGCGGTTTCCAATCGTCTGCAGGTCGACCGCGTTAAAACCGGCCAGCACCGCGTTGAAGTCATGGGTATAGGCGATGGGCGCCATATCGACGACTGCCAGCGCGCGCACGCGGGCAGGATGCAGCAGGGCGAGCAGCATCGCCACCTTGCCGCCCATGCTGTGACCGACAAAACGTGCGGATGCGATCCCTGTCCTGTCCAGCAGGGACAACACATCGTCGACCTGCTCGCGGTAGCTGTGGGTGGCATGGTGCGCCGACTGGCCGTGATTGCGCAGATCGGGCACCAAGACGTGGTAACGCGGCGCAAGGTGGCGGGCTATGCTGCCCCAGTTCGAGGACGAGCCAAACAGGCCATGCAACAGGACGACTGCGGGTCGGCCGGGCTCGCCAAAAATACGATGGTTCAGATCAGGCATGGCGCAGAGTCTAACGACAAGGCCGCGTCGCTGTCAGCCGGGATGCGACATGGCGGCAGGGAAGAATCCGGGGGAGCGAACGGCGGATTACAGCGCGGGAACCGGTTGCTCGGCTATGTTGGCCGTCGGTCAAGTGCCCGGCCGAAGCTGCCGTTCAGCATCCGACCCGGCCACGACTGCAGTGGGCCTGTTAGCGTTCCCAGGCCGGGAAAGCTGGCTGAGCGTCCGCTTTCTGGTTTCCCGACCGGTTGAACCCACAACAGGTACCGGTCGTTTAGGCCGTGTATCGGCGATGGCGGCTCTTCAGCAAGCGCGGCAGTTACGGGATTCATGGGCTATGCGTGATATCAATGTCGGTAATTGCGCATATAATCGCCCCGGTGCATTTGA
>CAVRBK010000063.1:0-30075 GCA_963719025.1 uncultured Gammaproteobacteria bacterium
GTAACGGATCCGGGCACCGATACGGTGAGCCAGTACATCGTGCACTGGGGTGACGGCACCTCCGACACCTATGCCACGGCGGGCGACGTGACCCACGTCTACGCCGATGGTGATGCGACACCGACGATCACGGTCGATCTGGTGGACGAGGACGGCACCTACGTCGATGGCGGCACATGTCGATCACGGTCAACAACGTGCCGCCGACAATCGCCCTGAGCGGTGCCGCCGAGGTGGACGAGGGTTCGACCTACACGCTGACGCTCGGTGCGGTGACGGATCCGGGCACCGATACGGTGAGCCAGTACATCGTGCACTGGGGCGATGGAACCTCCGACACCTATGCCACGGCGGGCGACGTGACCCACGTCTACGCCGATGGTGATGCGACGCCGACGATCACGGTCGACCTGGTCGATGAGGACGGCACTTACGAGGATGTCGCGGCCCTGTCGATCACGGTCAACAACGTCGCACCGACGGTGGACCTGGCCGGCGACCCGGATGTCGATCTGGGCAGCCCGTACACGCTCAACCTGTCCAACCTGGTGGATCCGGGCGACGACACGGTGGACGAGTACATCATCGACTGGGGTGACGGAAACAGCCAGACGGTCAACAGCTTCGGTGATGTCGATCATGCCTATGCGGCGCCGGGTGATTACACCATCAGCGTCGATATCGTCGACGAGGACGGGACCTTCGAGGACGTCGCCAGCCTGGATATGATGGTCAACGATGTCGCGGCCGAGGTGGTGCGGATTGGTGATGCGCCGGTGCGCCAGTATCGATCTACACCAACGGCCTGGGAAGACGCCTGGTCACATCCCGATGTCGCCATTTCACACAAGGCCGACGTCGACGACGGCGCAGAGGCCTGGTCATCGATCACCTGGAGCAGTCGTTCGAGCCATACGCTGGCAGGCGGCGATATTCTCGGCGATCTCGGTGTCAGTGGTCAGACGGTCCCGAGCGGTTACCGCCAGGAGATCGATGGCACCGAGGGACTGAAGTTCGACCTGCTGGGCGATATGGCGACCCGGGTGACGATCGATGTCTCGCGCATGTACGCCAACGACGATGGGGCCAACTACGAGGCCGGCCGACTGCAGGCCTTCGATGATGCCGGCAACCTGGTCGACGAGGTCGTGTTCAGTGCGGCCGACAGCGGACACCAGCAGCAGGCCACGCTCGAGGCGGCGGAGGGCTTCAGCAGTATCGTGGTATCGGCGGGTGCCTACGACGACACCACCTTCGTGTTTGGCGGCTATGTCGACGAGGCCGGCGACTTCACCACGGCGCCCTATGTGAGCAGTAGCCAGAAGGGCAGTGACTTCATGCTCGAGGCCGTTGAGTTCGAGTTCGGTCCCATCATCGCGCTGCTGGCGCCGGCGATCTTCGCGGCCACGTCGTTCTCGTCCACGAGCGGCCCGGTCGACGAAATCCTGCCGGAAGAAGAGGCGGGTGTGGTTGGTCTGCCGGAAGACGATGCCGACGGTGGCGTGTTGTAAGTGCCGGCGGGTTTGCTCCCGCTACTGCAGTGGTGGCGGGAGGAGTGTCGGAATTTTTTACATAGGTATCTCGTTCGTCTTTTATCTGCTTGTTTAATAAGGTAAATGAAGCTTGGTACAAAATATGCTTTCTTATTTGCGAGTGAATGTTGCCGCATCGACGGGGCAAGACCGATAGGGAGTGGTTTCGAAGTGAACAAGAGAACAAAGATAACGGCAATGCGGTGGGTTCAGGTCGCAATCCTGGGTGCATGCGTATTTGCGGCGTCAACGGCGTCGGCGCTGTCGATCGGGCAGGAACTGCTGCTGCCCCGAACCGGATGGGGTCGCGAGCTACCTGGATGACCAGCCGGTGGGCACAGAAACCGCGGAGACCTTTATCGTCACGACGCCAATCGATGTGCAGAACATCACCTGGTGGGGTTCCTATGACCCGGACGTGACCGCTGACGATTTCATCGTCCGGGTGTTTCTCGACAATTTTGGTTTGCCCGACAATGTCGGTGTTCTGTACGAGGCGGTCAGTGCATCGGTCGTGCGCACGGCCACCGGTGCGGATTCTTTTGGTGCGGACGTCTACGAGTACTCGCACGACATCGCGCTCGGCACCCTGGTGCTGAACCCGGGTACGTACTGGCTCTCGGTCGTGAATGTCTCGAAGTCGATCCCGACTTTGCAGCATGGTTCTGGGCGCAGAGCGACTGTCGATGTCACTAATGCGTATCGCGAGGTTTATCTGCTTCCTCCGGGTGATGACATGGATACTGGATGTTCAGAGTTTCGATGTCGCCTACCGCATCACGGGTGAACGCGTTGGTGGCCCGGTGATCCCGGTACCCGCCACCTGGCTGCTCATCGCCGTTCCGGCCCTGTTGATCGCGCGCCGCAGAAAGCACTGATCACGCCCGGTATGCCACTATAAACCCCGGTCCCGGGTCGCGGGGCCGGGGTTTTTTCTTGATCCTCCCCGACGACAGCGAGGTCACCGTTGAGGCAGCAATCACCACAGAACCCACTCGACAAGGCCTTCCGACTGGCCCGGCCGGCCCTGTTCGCCGTCGGCTTCTTCAGTCTGTGCATCAACATCCTGATGCTGACCTCGCCGATGTACATGTTGCAGGTCTACGACCGGCGTGCTGGTGTCGCGCAGCGCGGATACCCTGGTGTTGCTTTCGCTGGTGGCCCTGGGTGCGCTGATCATCTTCGGCATCCTCGAGGCGGTGCGTACGCGCGTGCTGGTGCGTGTCGGTGGGCGCTTCGACCTGGGTCTGTCCGACAGCGTGTTTGCAACGGTGATGAGCAGCGGTGTCGGGTCCCAGCCGTTCCGCGACCTGGAGAACATCCGCACCTTTCTCACCGGCCGCAGCCTGTTGGCGCTGTTCGATGCGCCCTGGACGCCGATCTATATCGCGCTGGTGTACGTGCTGCACCCCTGGCTTGGCCACGTGGCGCTGGGCGGCGCGCTGCTGTTGTTCCTGATCGCGCTAATCAATGAGGCGATCACGCGTGAGCCGCTGAAGGAATCGGCGTCCGAGACCTCGTTCGCCAATCAGTTTGCCGAGGCCGGCAGTCGCAACCGTGATTCGGTACAGGCGATGGGCATGTTGCCGGGCTTGCGCAAAGCCTGGCACCAATGGCACGACAGGGGGCTGGCCTTGCAGGCGATTGCCAGCGATCGTGCCAGCATGATCTCCGGGGCGGCCAAGTTCGTGCGCTTCAGTATCCAGGTTGCGATCCTCGGGGTTGGGGCCTACCTGGCGATCAATGAGGTGACATCGGCCGGTGTCATGATCGCGGCCTCGATCATCAGTGGCCGTGCACTCGCACCTGTGGAGGCTGCTATCTCGGGGTGGCGTTCCTTCCTGTTGGCGCGTGAATCGCGCAAGCGCCTGCGTGAGCACCTGGAATCGCACATGACGGGTGACGAGCCGATGCCGCTGCCGCCGCCGAAGGGACACCTGGTCTTCGACAATGTCTATGCCGCCCCACCGGGCCAGCAGCGCCCGGTGATCTCGGCCGTCAACTTCGTCCTCGAGCCCGGCACCAGTGTCGGCCTGACCGGACCGAGCGCCGCCGGAAAGTCGACATTGGCGCGTTTGATGGTCGGGGTCTGGCCGCCGAGTTCGGGCGAGGTTCGACTCGATGGCGCCGAGCTTGGGCAGTGGTCGAGCCACCTGCTCGGGCCTCACGTGGGTTATCTGCCGCAGGATATCGAATTGTTTCCGGGCTCTGTTGCGCAGAACATTGCGCGCTTCACGGAGGTGGACGCGGAGGCGGTCGTCGATGCGGCCAAGCTCGCGGGTGCACACGAGACGATCGTGAACCTGGAAGAAGGCTACGACACCTACATCGGCCCCGGGGGTACGAACCTGTCGGGTGGCCAGCGCCAGCGGGTGGGACTTGCGCGCGCGTTTTACGGTCGGCCAGCGCTGATCGTTCTCGATGAACCGACTTCCAACCTCGATGCGGTGGGCGAGTCCTCGGTGCGCAGCGCGGTGGATGAACTGAAAAAAAGCGGCAGTACCGTGGTGGTCATCGCGCATAGCCCGGCATTGGTCGGCGGTGTGGACTACATGATGGTGGTGCAGAAGGGCACCGTGACCCATTTCGGGCCGACCACCGAGGTGATGCCGCAGATCACCCGGCGGGTTGTGATCGGCAATGCCGAGTACGGCAGGTTAGGGAGCATCATGCCAGCTGTTACCTCTGATGTGCCAATGTCGTTGCCGGCGAACCCGCGCTCAACCATTGTGTTCGGCCTGATCGTCGTGCTGTTCTCGCTGGGCGGTTTTGTCGCCTGGGCTGTGGTCGCACCACTTGCCGAGGCGGTCGTTGCGCCCGGTATGATCAAAGTGGACTCGAGTCGCAAGCAGATCCAGCACCTCGAGGGTGGGATTGTGAAAGATATCCTGGTGCGCGATGGCGACCGGGTGAAACGCGGCGACGTGCTGGTCAGGCTGGACGAGACTCGCGCTGCCGCCTCGCTGGCGATCCTGCGCGACGGCTACGATGCGGCCATCGCCCAGGAGGCAAGGTTGATCGCCGAGCGTGATGGTCTGCCGGAGATTGTCTTTCCGCAAACGCTGCTGTCGCGCAAGGACAAGCCGAATGTCGTGGAGATCATCAAGGCGCAGCGTGCATTGTTCGGCGCGCGACGCTCGGCGCTGGAAGGCGAGGTGAAAATCTTGCGCAAGCAGATCGCTCATCTGGGCGAGGACATCATTGGTCTGAACGGGCAACTTCAGGCAAGCGGGCGTCAGCTGTCGTTTGTCAACGACGAACTGGGTAGTGTGCGTCAGCTGTTGAACAAGGGCATGGGTGGCAAACAACGCGTGCTCGAACTCGATCGCGAGGCTGCGCGTCTGCAGGGCGAACAGGCCGAGCATCAATCAAAGATCGCGGCGGCGCAAACGCAGATTGCCGGCAAGGAGCTGGAGATCTATCAGGTCAGCAACAGCTTCCGTGAGAATGTGGTTAACGAGCTGAAACAGGTTCAGGCAGAGATCTTCGATTTCCGCGAACGAATGAATGCCGCGGAGCACGTCTTTGGCCAGACCGAAGTGCAGGCGCCAGTCGACGGTGTGGTGGTTGGTACCGGGGTGCATACGATCGGCGGTGTGGTGTCGCCAGGCGAGACTTTGCTTGAGCTGGTGCCGTTGAACGACAAGCTGATCGTCGAGGCGCGCATCGACCCGCAGGACATCGACAAGGTGAGGCTCGGTCTGCCCGCGGGCATCAAGTTCACGGCATTCAACCAGCGCAATACACCCGAGCTGATTGGAGAGCTGCGCTATGTCTCGGCCGATGCACTGCAGGACATGCAGACGGGTATCAGCTATTTTGTCTCACGCATCGAGGTCTCCGAGCAGCGAGGTCGCTCGCCTGGGCGACAAACAGCTGCAGCCGGGCATGATGGCGGAGATCTTCATCCGCACCGGTGAGCGCACCATGGCCGAGTACCTGTTGCAACCGATACGCGACAGCTTCCGCCGGGCCTGGTTGGAGGAGTAATTGGGCGCACCCTCCCGGGGACCTACGGCGGCAGATGCCCGCGGTGTAGCTGGTTGTTCTCGCTGGTTGCCGAGCCGTAGTCGGCGGCGACCGTGTTGATGTGCTGCCGGTCGGCCTGCACGACGCCCCTGCCACTGCCCGAGGTGCCCACCACCGTCTCGTAACTGTAGTTGAGCTGGGTGCCCGACAGGGTGCCCTGGAATTCGCCGAGATACTCGCCGCTTGCGGTGTAGGCGGCCGCGCTTACCTGGTTGCCATTGTGGCTGATCTCGTAGCGGTTGGCGTAGTTGTCGTACCAGGTGCCGCCCAGCATGATCTGCGCCGGCTGGTTCTGTTGTTCCGGGGGAATCGGCGGTGCCTGCTGTAACAGGTTCGCCAGCACGGTCGTGGTCAGTCGCCCGTCTTCCTGTAGTCCTTCGTCGGCTTGAAATTCGCGCAGCGCGGCGATGCTCTGCGGACCCGATATGCCGTCTATGCCGCCATCGTAGTAGCCGAGGGCCGATAGCGCGCGCTGCATGGTGCTGATGCTGTCGCGGTCGGTGAGCGCCTGCGCCGGTGCAGGCGTCGGCGCAGGGGTGGGGTTGTAGGGCGGTGTGGGTGCCGGCATGGGAGTGGGGTCGGGCAGCATCTCTTCCTCGACAAACACCGAGGCGATGATGCCGATCAGAAACAGAACGCCCAGGCCCATCAATATCCTGTTGAGTAACGGATTCCTGCCCGGCGGCGCTGGTTTGGGTTTGAGCGGTTCGAGGCCCAGTTTGATCAGCAGGGCGCTGAGCTTGTCCAACTCCGCGTTCCAGCTTTCCTCGGTCAGCCGGAAGGCATGGCGTTTCGCCAGTCGGCTGATGCTCTCCGGTAAAAGATCGGACGAGGGAATGTCGCGCACACTTGGCAACAGCACGGGGATCACCCGGATATCGCGCTCGAGTGCCTGCTCGATCTCGAAACGGACGTAGTCGACCTCTGCATGCAGGCGGATCTTGCCGTCCTCGTTTTTCAGCTCCAGCCATTTTGGGCCGATCAGAACGAGCACGGCGACGCAGGATTTCAGGCTCTGGTCGATCACCTCGGTGAAATCGAGCCCCGGTTCGATCCGGTCTATGTCGCGAAAAATCTGTTCCTTGCCAAATGTCGCCACCAGCCGATCGAAGATGCGCCCGGCGTAACCGGATGAATCCTGTCGACGGTAGTTGAGGAAAACGCTCGCCATCCTGCCCCCAATTGCTCCAGTTTTTCGGTGACCAATCCACCGGTGTCCGCTGCCTGCCCATTATAGGTGAGGTTGTGTGGGCCGGGTTGCCTGTCGCTTGCCGATGGTTGGAAAACCCCCCGCTCTGGCAAGGTGTTTGCATCCTTGCGACGAACACAGACATTTTGCGTGTCGGTCTGCCAAACACCGCCCGTTTTTGGTGCGTGGCCCGGAAGCATGTTCGTTTCTGGCGCAGCGGCCTTTCTGGACTGGTGTTGTGACGGTCGGATCGACACAGGGTTTACTGATCGGGGAGTAGGTCAATGCTGGACAGTGTTTCACCGCAAGGCATCAAGGGGCTCGAGGCCCACGGTTTGTACAATCTCAACGAGATCTTCTGGAATCTTCCGACGCCGGCGCTGTACGAACAGGCGCTGCTGCGCAGAGAGGGTTACCTCTCGCACCTCGGCCCGCTGGTGGTGCGTACCGGGCACCACACCGGCCGATCGGCCAACGACAAGTTCATCGTCGACGAGGTGGAGAGCCACGACCAGATCTGGTGGGGCACCATCAACAAGCCGATTCCGGAGCAGAACTTCGACATCCTGCACCAGCGCATGGCGTCCTACCTGCAGATGAAGGATGTCTACGTGCAGGACTGTTACGCCGGCGCCGACCCCGAGTACCGCATGCCGATCCGCATCGTCACCGAGTATGCCTGGCACAGCCTGTTCGCCCGCAACATGTTCATCCAGGGCACGCCAGAGGAACTGGCGACCCACGAACCCTATTTCACGGTGATCGATTCGCCGCGCTTCCACGCGATACCGAGCCAGGACCAGACCCGCAGCGAGACCTTCATCCTGGTCAATTTCCACAAGCGCCTGGTCCTGATCGGTGGCACCAGCTATGCGGGTGAGATCAAGAAATCGATCTTCTCGGTGATGAACTACCTGCTGCCCGGTAAGGGCGTTCTGCCGATGCACTGCTCGGCCAATATCGGTCCCGACGGCAAGACCGCGCTGTTCTTCGGCCTCAGTGGCACCGGCAAGACGACCCTGTCGGCCGATAAGGCCCGCACCCTGATCGGCGATGACGAACACGGCTGGAGTGATAACGGCATCTTCAATTTCGAGGGTGGCTGTTACGCCAAGATGATCAAGCTGTCGCCCGAGAACGAGCCCGAGATCTATTCGACGACCCAGCGCTTCGGCACGGTGCTCGAGAATGTCACGCTCAAGGCCGACCATCGGCGCCTCGATCTCGATGACGACTCGTTGACTGAAAATACCCGTGGCGCCTACCATATCAGCGCCATTCCCAATGCCACTCTGGATGGGGTTGGCGGTCAGCCGGAGAACATCATCTTCCTGACCTGTGATGCCTTCGGCGTGTTGCCACCGGTGTCGCGCCTGACCCCGGAGCAGGCGATGTACCATTTCATCTCGGGGTACACGGCACGCGTTGCCGGCACCGAGAAGGGCGTCACCGAGCCGTCGCCGGTGTTCAGTGCCTGCTACGGCGCACCCTTCATGCCACTGCATCCGCGACGTTATGCCGAGTTGCTCGGTGAGCGTATCCAGCGGCATGGCGCCAAGGTCTGGTTGATCAACACCGGTTGGACCGGCGGTCCTTACGGCGTGGGTTCACGGATCTCGATTCCGCATACCCGCGCGATGGTCAACGCGGCGCTGGACGGCAAGCTCGACGATGTCCCGACCTGGCAGGAGCCACATTTCGGTTTCAGCGTGCCCGAGTCATGCCCGGATGTGCCCGACACCCTGCTCAATCCGCGCAGCAGCTGGTCGGATGGCGCGGCATACGATGCGCAGGCGGCGAAGCTGGCGGGGATGTTCAACGACAATTTCAAGGCGTATGCCGACGAGGTGTCGGCCGCCGTGTGCGACGCCGGTCCGAAGGTCGGCTGACGGGACGCCCGGTCCGAAATGCAGGTGCGCCTGCGAGCGGGTGACGATATGGCGGAAGTGAAGAACATCGACGGTCATTACTACCCGCCGTTTCACAGCGGCTGGGGTGGTTTTGCCGAGGAACTGTTTCACTACACGTCGCGCTACTATCTCGCGACCGAGGCCTTCGTGCGCAACCTGGCCGGTGATCGGGTGTTCTCGATGGCCGCCTACAAGGCGCAGTCGCTGCGCCAGGCACAGCGTGAGGTGCTGGCCGTGGTGCTGTCGGGCAACCCGGATCGCCAGCGTGGCGAGGCAGTGGTGTCGATCGTGCAGGCAGTGCAGCGCGGCGACGAGGGCGTTGCCCCCGATATCGCTGCGCGTTTTCCACCGTTGCCCGCCCGGGAGGGCCGTATTGGCGGCGTCGAGCATCATCTGCCAACGCCGGGACTGAAGCCGGGAATGACGCCGGATGTGGATCCGCTGGACCCCTTTCTCAACATGGCCGAGCGCCTGCTGATGCCGGTCGCGGTGCGCGATCGGCACGTCGCGGTGTCAATGCACGAATTTGCCCGGCACCTCGATTCCGTCAACAGTACGGTGCGCGAGAATCTGCAGGATGCGGTGATCGAGATGCACGAGGCCGGCTACGTGCTGCGCAACCATCCCTGCCTGACCCATTCCCAGGCGGCGGCCCTGTCAGACGATTCGCCAGAAGGAGATTAGCCCACTAGCCTTTCGCGGCCAGTGTGGTGCCGGCGAGGATCATGACGCCGCCCGCGGTGCGGTTCAGCAGTCGCACGGTACGGGTATGCCGGATCATCTCCCGGGCCCGCGCGGCGGCCATTGCGTAGCCGAGCAGGGTGGCGCCGAGCACCAGCGCAACGATCGCAATCACGATGACGATGTCGAGGGCCGTCAACGATGGCGAGGTCGATGAAGGTGGGCAGCAGGCCGAGGTAGAACAGGATCACTTTCGGGTTGGCCAGGGTTATGAGCAGGCCACTGAGCCAATTGGATACGCCCGATGTGGCGACGGTCTGCTGCGGCTGATCGACGTCCGCCGGGCTGCGCCAGAGTTTTACGCCGAGCCAGATCAGGTAGGCCGCGCCGCCGATCTTCACCACGATGAACAGGTCGCCAAGCAGCGATGCCAGGGCGCCGAGTCCGAAGATCGCCAGCAGTACGAACACGACGTCACCCAGCACGATCCCGAGTACCACCTGGCTGGCCGGCAGGAAACCCGAGGCCATGGCCCTGGCGACCGTGGCGAGTACGCCCGGCCCCGGGGTTGCCGCGAGGACGAACAGGGCGCCAGCGAGCAGGGTCATGGAAAGGAGTGTCATGTGCCGTCTCTGCGGGGTGGATCGTTGCGCGGGTGGATGGGCTCAGTCTAGCAAAACGCGAGCCTGTACAGTCGGGATGTGGCTCGAACCCAGGCGGCCAGTGTGCGCCGGACAAAGACCTCGGGATTGAAAAAATGTCGGCAGATCTTGCCCTCCATCTGCCGCACATCAATGCGCCGTAACCGCATTTCGCAGTAGCTTGAGCGGCTTGATAAAAGTTGCATAGCGCGCCCGGAGAGATCCCATGAAGATGCCCAATGTCCCCATGCCCGATCAGGATGGCTACTTCGGCGACTACGGTGGCCAGATCATCCCGCCGGAATTGAAGGTGGTGATGGATGAGATTACCGCGGCCTATGCGGAGACGCGTCAAAAGCCGGAGTTCCAGCAGGAACTGCGCGAGCTGCTGCGCGACTATGTCGGTCGCCCGAGCGCCCTGTTCTACGCCCGGCGCCTGTCGGAAAAGCTTGGCGGGGCGCGCATCTTTCTCAAGCGCGAGGATCTCAATCACACCGGTGCGCACAAGATCAATCACTGTATCGGCGAGGCGCTGCTGGCCAAGCACATGGGCAAGACCAAGGTGCTGGCCGAGACCGGTGCGGGCCAGCATGGCGTGGCGCTGGCGACCGCCTGTGCGCTGGTCGGCATCCCCTGCGAGATCCACATGGGGCAGGTGGACATCGAAAAGGAACACCCGAACGTCACCAAGATGAAGATCCTGGGCTGCGACCTGGTGCCGGTGACGCGCGGTACCGCGACGCTGAAGGACGCGGTCGACTCGGCCTTCGAGGAGTACCTGAAAGACCCGGTCAACAGCATCTATGCGATCGGCTCGGTGGTCGGGCCGCATCCCTTCCCGATGATGGTGCGCGATTTCCAGCAGGTCGTCGGCGAGGAGGCGCGCGCGCAGTTTCTCGAGCGCGAGGGCTGCCTGCCGACCCGCGTCGCTGCCTGCGTCGGTGGCGGTTCGAATGCGATCGGGCTGTTCACCGCCTTCCTCGATGACGAGGACGTGCAGATGGTCGGCGTGGAGCCGGCCGGGCGCGGGCTGGATACGCCGGATCATGCGGCCACGCTGACCCTGGGCACGCCGGGCGCGCTGCACGGTTTCAAGTGCTACAACCTGCAGGACGACCAGGGCAACCCGCTGCCGGTGTACTCGATCGCCTCGGGCCTGGACTACCCGGGGGTCGGTCCGCAGCACTGTTTTCTGAAGGATATTCACCGCGTCGATTACACGACCGCCACCGACGAGGAGTGCCTCGACGCCTTCATGACCCTGTCGCGCATGGAGGGCATCATCCCGGCGCTCGAATCGGCCCACGCGGTGGCCTATGCGATGCGCGAGGCGCCGAAGATGTCGAGAGGACCAGACCATCCTGGTCAATCTGTCGGGTCGCGGTGACAAGGATGCCGATTTCGTCGCCAATCACCTCAAGCTGTGAGGCGGGCCGGCGGCGGCCGCCGGGCCGCGATCAGCGCCGAACCGCCGGTGCCGGTGGTGTAAACTGCTGCGCTGCACGGCTATCGAGAGACTGAGCGACCATGAGACTTTGCGACAGCGACATCATCGCTGCCCTCGACGAGGGGCGTATCGTGATCGACCCGCGCCCGGAAGACCGCACGGTCAGCGGCGTCAGCGTCGACCTGTGCCTGGGTCACCGGTTCCGCGTATTCAGCTCGCACACGATCCCGTTTATCGATCTGTCCGGCTCGCGTGAGCAGGTCAACCTGGCGGTCGAGAAGGTCATGGGCGACGAGATCTTCATCAGCGATGACGACACCTTCGTGCTGCATCCGGGCGAACTGGCCCTGGGCATCACCCTGGAAGTCGATCACCCTGCCGGACGACCTGGTGGGCTGGCTCGACGGTCGCTCCAGCCTGGCCCGCCTGGGCCTGATGGTGCATGTCACGGCGCACCGGATCGATCCGGGCTGGAGCGGCAATATCGTGCTGGAGTTCTTCAATTCCGGAAAACTGCCGCTGGCCCTGCGCCCCGGCATGGCGATCGGCGCGATGAGTTTCGAGACCCTGACCGGCCCGGCGCAGCGCCCCTACACCAAGCGCGACGACGCCAAGTACCGCGGCCAGAGCGGTCCGGTGGCCAGCCGCATCAGCGAGGATCACTCGGAGGGGGCTCGGCCGGCGGTTGAACGTCCTCGCGATGCAGTGACTCCAGCTGCATCTCGACCACGTTGCCGTCCCAGCGGCGCACCACGCGCAGCGGCAGCGGGCTGAGCGCATGGTCGTACCAGAGTTCGCGTTCTTCGGTCTCGTCCGGGGTCAGGCGGCGGATGCCGGTCGCCGTCGAAGTGGCCCAACGGCACCTCGACGTCGGCCTGGCCGATCGGCTGGAGGACCGTTTCTTCGGTCGCCTCGACCGACGCGACCTGGATATGCCGGAGTTCGCCGCCGGTTTCCCGTGACAGCCGGCCGGCGATCAGCAGGTAACTCAGGCGATCATGCGTGTTGGGCAGCAGGCCGAGTTGCTGGCTGGCTTTGCCGTTGAACACCTTGAGTTGGTGACCTTCCCAGTCGAACGACAGGCTTACCACCTCGAGCCGCTCGTTCTGCATCACGCTGTGCTCGAAGTGCACGGGTCGCACCCGGTCGATATCCAGGTTGCCGCGGCTGACCTCGAGGACCTCCAGGTCGCCGGCCTTGCCCATCGCCCCGGCCGGGGTGGTGAAGGCCTCGATCTGGTATTGACCATCGGCGGCGATATCCAGGCCGAATATGACATGTCCGACCAGGGCCTCGTTGAAGGTCAGCTGGTAACTGGCCTCGAGCTTGAGTGCCTGTGGCAGTTGCGGTGTCGGGGTGCAGGCACCGAGCAGCGATGCCAGGGCCAGCAGGCCGGCGCGGGATAGGGCGCGGGATAGATTGTTCAACATTGCACCGGCTCGCGCAGTGGCTGGTCGTTTAGCCAGACCCTGTCGTCCTGCAGGCGCAATGCGCCCTGCGGCGAACCAGTCGACCACCTGCGGCAGCAGTTCGTGTTCGCGCCGCAGTACGCGGGCGGCCAGCGTGGATTCGGTATCCCCGGCTCGACCGCGACCCTCGCCTGGGCGATCACCGGGCCACCGTCGAGTTCGGCGGTGACGAAGTGCACGCTGGCGCCATGCTCGATCGACCCTGGCCTCGAGTGCGCGCCGGTGGGTATGCAGGCCCTGAAACGCCGGCAGCAGCGAGGGATGGATGTTGAGCATGCGCCCGGCGAAGCGCGCACGAAGGCATCGGTCAGGATGCGCATGAAGCCGGCCAGGACCACCAGCCGCGGTGCGAACGACTCGATCGCCTCGGCCAGCGCCCGGTCGAAGCTGTCGCGGTCGGGGTAGTGCGTGTGGTCGACGACGCGTGTGGCGATGCCGGCCTCGGTCGCGCGCTGCAGACCCTGCACGCCGGGCCGGTTGCTGATCACCCCGCGGATCTCGAACGGTGCGCCGGCGCCGGCCGCATCGATCAGTGGCCTGCAGGTTGGTGCCGCCACCCGAGATCAGCACGACCACGGGCAGTTTGGCAGCGCTTCCAGTCATCCGTAGCGCACGCAGGGCGCCTCGCATTCACAATCGGCGATCTGGCCGATCCGGTAGACGGTTTCACCCTGGTCCTGCAGCAACGCGCGTGGCCTGCTCGGCACGCCCGGCCGGCACGCAGACCACCATGCCGATGCCGCAGTTGAAGGTGCGCAGCATCTCCGCGTCGCTGATCCGGCCGTTGTCCTGCAGCCAGTCGAATGCCGGCCGGCAGCGCCCAGCTGCTGCGATCGATCTGCGCGCAGCTGTGGTCGGGCAGCACGCGCGGCAGGTTCTCGGTCAGTCCGCCGCCGGTGATGTGGGCCAGGGCGTGGACCTCGACCTCGGCGAGCAGGGCGAGCAGGGATTTGACGTAGATGCGGGTCGGCGCGAGCAGCGCATCGCCCAGCGTGCTCGTCGCCGAGCGCCTGGTCGAGCGGCGCCGCTGACCTCGAGGACCTTGCGGATCAGCGAGTAGCCGTTGGAGTGCGGGCCGCTGGAGGCGAGCCCGAGCAGCACGTCGCCGACGCGCGACCTTGTCGGGCTGCAGGATGCGCGACTTCTCGACGACGCCGACCGCGAAGCCGGCCAGGTCGTAGTCGCCCGCGCTGTACATGCCCGGCATCTCGGCGGTCTCGCCGCCGGTCAGCGCGCAGCCGGCCAGTTCGCAGCCGCGCGCGATGCCGCGCACCACGTCGGCGGCGATGTCGACGTCGAGCTTGCCGGTGGCGTAGTAGTCGAGGAAGAACAGCGGTTCGGCGCCGGCAACGACGATGTCGTTGACGCACATCGCGACCAGGTCGATGCCGATGGTGTCGTGTCGTCTGCAGCTGCATGGCCAGCTTGAGCTTGGTGCCGACGCCGTCGGTGCCGGAGACCAGCACCGGTTCGCGGTAGCGATCCAGCGGCAGCTCGAACAGCGCGCCGAAGCCGCCGAGCCCGGCCAGCACGCCCGGGCGGAAGGTGTTCTTGACGATCGGCTTGATGCGCTCGACCAGGGTATTGCCGGCGTCGATATCGACCCCGGCCTGCGCATAGCTGAGGGCACCTGCATCGGTGGTGGGGGTTTGATCGCTCAAGGCTGGCTCCAGGCAGGGACGGCAAAACGGGCATTTTAGCGCCAGCGGCGCCGCGCCGGTAGGACGGTGTTGCCTGCGCGGCTCGCGGAGCGCAGCCCGGGCGGTATCCGGGTTAAACTAGGCGGCATGAAAAACCTTCGAACACTGTGTATTCATGCTCGGCCTGGTGGCACTCGCGCCCTTTGGCGCCGCGTGCGCGGTCGGGGGCGACCTGTTTGTCGAAGAGGGCCCGGTGGCGGATGAAACGGCGGAGACCCGCAACGCGGCGCTGGCGGACCTGCTCTCCCGGGTCCTGGTGCGGGTGAGCGGCAACAGCGGGATTGCCGGTCAGCCGGCCACCGCCGAACTGCTGGCCGCGGCGCCGTCGCTGGTCCAGCAGTATCGCTACCGCACGGCGGATCAGGCGGGTGGGGCGGGTGAGCTGGCCCGGTTCCTGTGGGCCCGTTTCGATCAGGCGTCGGTCGAACGCATGATGCGTGAGCGCAATCTGCCGGTCTGGTCGCAGCGGCCGGAGGTGCTGCTGTGGGTCGCGACCGAGGCTGGCGGGCAGCGCGAGCTGCTGAACCTGGAGAACGTGCCCTCGGCGCGCGCACAGGCACTGGCGCAGGCCGACCAGCGCGGCATGCCGCTGCAATTGCCACTGCTCGACCTCGAGGACCAGGCAAGCCTGACCCCGGCCGACGTCTGGTCCGACTACCAGGCCGGTATCCGCGCCGCCTCGGCGCGGTATCCGCATGAGATGATCCTCACCGGCCGGCTCAGCGCCCTGGGTGGCGGCAAGTGGCGCGGTGCATGGTCGCTGCTCAGCCGCAATGACAGCCCGGCCTTTCAGTCGCCGCCAATGGGACTGGGCGACACGCTGGCGTTCGCCATCGACCAGACACAGAATCTGCTGGCCGCGCGCTATGCCCCAATGCCCGGCGCCGGTGGCAGCAGCGGCACCCTGGTGCAATTCAATGGTGTGTACGATCTGCCTTCCTACGGACGTCTGCTGGCATTCGTCGAGGGGCTGGAGCCGGTCAGCCGGGTCAACCTGCGCTATGCGCGCGACGACACCCTGGTGCTTGACCTGCAGTTGCGCGGCGACGAGCAGAACCTGCTGCGGGCACTGGATGCCAGCGGCCAGGTGCGTTCCGAGCCTGCGCAGCCGCTGCGGATGGTCCGACAGGTGCGCGATGCGTCCACCGAGGCACCAATCAGCATGGCACCCGAGGTCAACCTATACTACCGGCTGCTGAACTGATTGACTCCCTACCTACTGCCTTTAGCCCGATGAAAGACACCCTGCGTCATCTGCCCAATCTGATCACCGTGGCGCGCATTGTCCTGGTCGGGCCTATCATCTGGGCCCTGCTGAGCGATCGCTTCGGTCTGGCAATCTGGCTGTTCGTGATCGCCGGTGCCTCGGACGGGCTGGATGGCTACCTGGCCAAGCGCTTCGGCTGGAGTTCACGCCTCGGCGGGATTCTCGACGCCCTGGCCGACAAGTTTCTGCTGGTCTCCACGTTTGTCTGCCTGTGGTGGCTCGGCATCTTTCCGTGGTGGCTGGTGCTGGGCATCCTGCTGCGCGACCTGATCATCGTGATCGGCGCCACCATCTATAACTTCCGTATCGAAACGGTACAGCCGGAGCCGAGCCTGGTCAGCAAGCTGAACACCGTGCTGCAGATTGTGCTGGCGGCCGTGGGTGTCCTGCAGCTGGGCTTTGATGGCATACCGGCGTGGCTGATGCAGGCCCTGATCTGGAGCGTCGTACTGACCGTGCTGCTGAGTGGCGCGGGATACGTGCGCGAGTGGGGACGCCGCGCACGGCATGGGGGGACGCATGGACACGACTGACTCACATCGGCTGTGGCTGCTGGTGTCGCTGCTGGTCGGCGGCTGGCTGCTGTACCTGCTGTCGCCGATCCTGACACCGTTCGTGGTCTCGGCGCTGCTGGCCTACCTCGGTGACCCGCTGGTCGACCGTCTCGAGGGACGTGGTCTGCGGCGCACCGGCGCTGTCACCGTGGTGTTCTCGATCATCTTCCTGCTGTTGCTCATATTGCTGGTGCTGCTGCTGCCGCGCATCGAGTCGCAGATCAGTGAGTTGCTGCAACGCCTGCCCGGTTACCTGGCATGGTTGCGCGAGACACTGCTGCCGCGGGTGCAGGAACTGCTGCCGCTGGAGGCGGGCGGCATCGATCTGGCGGCACTGCAGGAGGCCCTGGCCAAGCACTGGCGCGAGGCCGGCGGTGTACTGGCGCAGCTGTGGAAGTCGGTGTCCGGCTCCGGCCTGGCACTGCTCGGCTGGCTCGCCAACATCGTGCTGGTACCGGTGCTTACCTTCTACCTGCTGCGCGACTGGGATCACCTGGTGGCGGGTGTGCATGCGCTGTTGCCGCGGCGTTCGGCATCGACCCTGTCGCGTCTTGCCAGCGAGGCCGACGAGGTGCTCGGCGCCTTCCTGCGCGGTCAGGTGATGGTGATGATTGCGCTCGGCGTTATCTACACCACCGGCCTGTGGTTTGTCGGGCTCGACCTTGCGCTGTTGATCGGCATGCTCGCCGGCATCGTCAGTTTCGTGCCGTATCTCGGCCTGGTGGTCGGCATTCTGATCGCCGGTCTGGCCGCGGTGCTGCAGTTCCAGGGTTATGGGGAGCTGCCCTGGGTGATCCTGGTGTTTGTTGTCGGCCAACTGCTCGAGGGATCGTTTCTCACCCCACGCCTGGTCGGAGAACGTATCGGCCTGCACCCGGTTGCGGTGATCTTTGCCGTGATGGCCGGCGGCCAGCTGTACGGCTTTTTCGGGATCCTGCTCGCCCTGCCGGTCGCCGCGGTGGGGATGGTGCTGGTCCGCCACCTGCTGCAGAGCTATCGGGCCAGTTCGCTGTACGGTTCGGATGATGAACGGGAGATGTCGTCGGACAACGAGCCGTAGGTCGTAGATGATTGCGGTTGCTGCAACCAAGGCGGACATGCCGGGTCACTGCCGCCAACCCCTGCAACCGACGCAGAGGCATCGCCCGATCAGGTCTGGCTGACCGTGGTCTCCTGGCCAAGCATGTCGGCTGTCACCAGGACAATACCTTTTTCGGTCACGCGGAAGCGCTTCGCATCGGCGACCGGGTCCTCACCGATGACCGTTCCCGGTGGGATGTGACAGCCGCGATCAATTACCGCACGACGGATGCGGCAGCCGCGCCCCACCTCCACCTCGGGCAGCAGGACCGAGGCCTCGATGCGGCCGTACGAATGCACCCTGACCTTGGAAAACAGCAGCGAATCCACGACCTCCGAACCCGAGATCACGCAGCCCGCCGACACCACGGAGTCGAGGGCCTTGCCTTCGCGGCCGACATCCCGGAACACGAACTTGGCCGAGGGCAGTTGGCGGTGATAGGTGCGAATCGGCCAGTCGCTGTCATACAGGTTGAGTTCCGGGTCGACCGAGACCAGTTCCATGTTGGCCTCCCAGAAAGCATCCACCGTGCCCACATCCCGCCAGTAGGGTTGCCGCCCGGTATCCGGGTCCAGGAACGGGTAGGCAAACACCCGGTGGTCGTCGAATGATCGAGGGGATGATGTCGTTTCCGAAATCATGGCTGGAGGCTTTGTCTGCGGCGTCTTCCTCGAGCTTTCTGAACAGAAAATCGGTATTGAAGACATAGTTGCCCATCGAGGCCAGGGCGATGTCGCGGGTACCCGGCATGGGCTGGGGGTTGGCCGGTTTCTCGTCGAAGCTGAGCACGCGAAAGTCGTCCGCGACACTCATCACGCCAAAACTCCTGGCGTCTTCCAGCGACACGCCGACGCAGGCCACGGTCATCTCGGCCTCGTTCTGCTCGTGGTGCGCCAGCAGGGCGCCATAGTCCATCTTGTAGATATGGTCACCGGACAACACCAGAACGTACTTGGGCAGCAGGGTGCGCACGATGTCCAGGTTCTGGTAGATCGCATCGGCGGTGCCCTTGTACCAGTCACCGGTCGTGCGCTGCGAGGCGGGCAGAATCTCGATGAACTCGCCCAGATCGCGCTGGAAGAAACTCCAGCCTTCGACCAGGTGCCGAATCAGCGAGTGCGCCTTGTACTGCGTCAACACACCGATGCGTCGAATGCCTGAATTGATGCAGTTGGAAAGGGGAAAATCGATGATGCGGAACTTGCCACCGAAATATACCGCCGGCTTGGCGCGTCGTTCGGTCAGTTCGTGCAGGCGCGAGCCACGCCCACCGGCCAGTACAAGGGCCAGTGTATCGCGGGTGAGTTGGTTGAAATAACGTGGATCGTCTGCGCTCATTGGTCAGCTGTCTCCCTTCACACTTTCTGACTCTATCACCATGCGACAAATCGTAGTGTCCGTCCATGCCTGCAACGCAGACGATGGCATATTCCTGCGCCGAAGCCGACATCAGTCCGCTCGCCTCAAGGTCTTTGCAAATGGGCATAAGGCGGCAGGGTCTGCAGGCGGTCGTCGGTCAGTGGCCCACCCAGGGTGAAGTGATACAGACTCTGCAGACCCTGGTCCTGCAGGGCCAGCATGTCGTGTACCCCATCATCGAAAAAACAGCCGATACCGGTGCCGCGCAGTCCCGCCGCTTCGGCTTCCAGATACAGCACCTGGCCGATCATGCCGGTCTCCCAGAACAGGCGCCGATAGCGCCAGGGCGCCTGGCTGAGTGTGTCCTGGAATTCGGCCAGCATGCCCAGGCTGAACGCACCGTCGGCGGCGATCTCCTGGCGGCATGACAAGGTCTGTGCGGCTTCACGCGCATCGGCGGCCAGCAACTGAAATAGCGGCAGGTGCGCCGGGGCATCGGGCACCGGCTGCCAGCTGAAGTCCGCGACCGAAGGCGGCCTTGAGCTTGTCCGCAGATGCGGCATTACGCAGCAACAGATAGAGGCCTGGCACCAGCCCATCCACCCGATGCACAAACAGCAGCAGATGCACGCACGGCGTCCAGGCGGTGGCATCCCAGGGCGCCACGTTCGTGCGGGGCAGGGTCATATCGAGCATACGGAAAAAGCTGGCGCGGCTGATACCCGTCTCGCCATCAAAGGCCTGGGCACTGCGGCGTTGGCGGATCAACGCGTCGGCCGTCAGGGTGCAGGCACTCGGCAGGGGTTCAGGTATCGCCGGTGACAACCACGGGATCTCGGGCGCCGTCGGGGCCTTGTGGCAGGCATCGGCCACGGTGTCGATGAGCGGCCACCGATGGCTGTGCTCTTCGGACAGCACATTGGCCTCGCCCTGCCAGTGCCCGGTGCGCGCGGCCGTGAGCAGGTTGCCTGGTGACACTGGCTCAGCGGCGACCGGGCCAGCGGTTATCTGCAGCATCAGGTCAGGATGTTCGGTCTCGGCACGACCAAAGTCCTGAGTGCGATTCAGTCCCAGTAAGGTTGCCGTTTCATCATCGCCCCATTGATCGAGTAGCTTGACCTGCCATCCGAGCAGGGCCGCCGCATAACGCACTGCCGCAATGGCATGACCAATATCGTGCTGACAGTAGCGAAAGGCGCGCTCGCCATACTTCCATGCCTCGCGCCAATGGATGGAGCTCAATCCCAGTAGCAGCGTGTCGACAGGTAACAGCGTGCCCGGGCTGTCTGTCGCAAAGGTGCAGCGTTGTTCCAGCAGATGATCGCGGCTCAGGTAATGGTATACCCCGCTCGAAGTGTCATCACAGCCATCGACCACAACATACGCCTCGGTGGGATGCAGGTTGCCGCTGGACGGATTGCAACGCAGCGCCCAGCGAGATCCGCCCTGTTGCTTCCAGGCCGACAGACCCATTGACAGCTCAAGCAGCGCGGCAATTGATGCCGTCGTCAGCGGCTGCGTCAGGATCTTCCCCGGCGCGTACAGATCCACATAGCGGGGCCGTGCAGCATCAACCAGCAAGGGCAGCGGCACCTGCGGACTACCCGAAAAATAGCGAAAGGCCGCAGGCTGATTCGCCCAGTCCAATCCACTCGGGCCGGCCGCATAAGCATGAAAATGGTGCTTGGTGCGCTGGTGATAGGCCAGCACGGTATCGAGTGTTTGGGTCACGAGTTGGACGGCATATGGAATACGGGCGTACTTGTTAGCAGAACAGTGGGCGTGGAACTACCAGGCGATGATGTGGGAATGGATACTGGGAGTAGATCGCTCCCCACTTCCCGCGGCTTAGGAGATCAGCGAGCTGCCAGTCGCCGGGATTTCCTGCATCGCTGGGCTTCGCCGAACGGCCATTGATCCCAATGGCCGCTTTCCGGCATGACGCCGAATGCGTTCAGAAAAAGTGCTTTCCCGCGAAATAAAGTGCAGCGATCACAACGGCCGCCATTACGCACGGAAACCAGATCAACCAGAATTCTTCCCGAGAATCTTGCATCCCGAATCGGTTTCAAGACGAGCAAAAGCCCTGACCCCTTGATTCTACGCTGAGTGGGCAGGGAACGCGTACTCCCGGCCATGAGCTGACTTTTAGACGCTTACCAAATCTTACGCGCTTCTGGCACTGAACGGGCATCTGCGTACGTCAGTCGGTCGGTCGGTACAACCGGCCAGATCCCTCAAGACAACAATCGTGGTATGTCTCCCGTTATTGCCTGAGTCGGCGACAGCCTGGGCAGACGGCTGCCGTTCAGGCGTCAGTCTTCCGCCCGATCTTCGAGCAAGGCCAGGCGGGCACTCACCGCTTCGAGGCTGTCCTGCAACTCAAGCACCAGCTCTTCGAGTTGCGCGATGCGCTGATCCTCTTCTTCATTCGGGTGTGGTCTGGCCTCTGTCGCGGCAGCTGCCGCGCTTTCAGCGGGTCCATCACCAAACAGATGCAGATAACGCACCTCGCGTCGTCCCGGCTCACGCGCCAGTCGGATGACGAAGGGACCATCGCTGCGTTCGGCCAGGCCTTGCAATACGGCCTCTGTCTCACTCACATCCTCGAAATGGCAGAGCCGATTGCTGCGGTTGCGCAGCTCGCCGGGGGTCTGCGGACCACGCAGCAAAAGCAGGCACAGAAGGCCGATCTCCTGGGCACTGAACTCGAGGCTGCCGAACCCCACGTTGGCAAAGCGATGTTTGTACTTGGTCACCCGGCTGCCAAAGCCGCCGCGATCGCTGACAAGGTGCTTTTTTATCAGCCCATCGACGATCTGCTGGACCTCCGTGTCACTCAGCTGCATCACCGGTTCGCGACTGCTCTTCTGGTTGCAGGCGGTGGTAAGGGCAGACAGCGACAGCGGGTACTGCGCCGGTGTCGTGATCTCTTTTTCGAGCAGGCAGCCGATCACGCGCGCCTCGGATGGGGTGAGTTCGATATGCATTGGAGGGCTTCTGCCGGTCAAGGGAGTGTGGCATGACATCTTAAGGCAGGCGCCGCTCGGGGTGCTGAAAGAAGATGCTGCCGACAGCAGTGGGTCGAGTCCGGCCGGTCAGGCGATCAGCAAGCGGCCGGTCGGCGAGATTTCCCACATCGCTGAACTTCGCCGCACCGCCATCTTCTCCATCGGCGGCTTTCGGGAAGAACCGGGAACCGCCGGAGTCGGCCAAGAAGAGACATTCAGCCCACGATAAAGACCCGGCACAGAGGCCGGGTTCTATGTGAAAAATCAGTACGGAGATTATTTCTTTTTCTTACCTTTCTTCTTTTTCTTACCTTTCTTTTCTTCTCTTTCTTCGCCTTCTTGTCCTTTTTCTTCTTCCCTTTTTTCTTCTCGTCCTTTTGACTTCCTATCGCATCAGCCTGCGAGGCATCCGAATCTTCAGGTGATTCAGTTACAACTATTTCCTCAGCCACACCCTTGCTCTCTTCTTCGCCGTTCATTCTTTATGACCTTGTAGTTGGTTGAACAGCGGATACTTAACAAATCTGCTTAGTCTGGCAAGCGATTTCACTGTCAAAGGAATCCGAACACTAGCTCTCCTTGGCGGTTGCCCCGCTCCGGGACTGCTCGAAGACTTCCGGTGCGAGTCTTCTTCCAGCCAGAAGCGGGCTGAAAAGAAACGAGTAAATTGCTTCTGCAATCCGTCAGAAGGAACCGTTTCGATAGGGTTTCCTGTGCAAACTTTGTACACTCCAGGCTGATCTTCTGCGAATTGATTCCATGCTCCCCTCGTGATCCCTCCTGATTCGTTTTCTGTCTCCCTCTCGGCGTTCACCCTCATTGCCTTTGCGGAGATTGGTGACAAGAGCCAACTGGTTTGCGTGACCCTGGCAACTCGTCACCGTCATTGGCCGGTGATTCTTGGAGCGACCGCAGCATTTCTCGTGCTCAACACCTTAGCGGTAGTGTTCGGTGCGGGTGTGGCCGCATGGCTGCCGGAGCGGGTTATGGCTGGGGTTGTGGCGGTGCTGTTCGGTCTGTTCGGTATTCACTACTTCCTCAGTCAGGAGGAATCTGACTCGCAGGATGTGGTGGAAAAACCGGGGCATGGGGTTTTCTTCACCACCCTGTTCTTAATTCTGGTCGCCGAGTTTGGGGACAAGACACAGATTGCGGTAGCCGGCTTGGCCGGGAGCATGGCACCGCTTCCGGTCTGGATAGGCGCAACCCTTGCTTTGATACTGGTCTCTGTGCTCGGCGTCTGGGCCGGACGTACTATCCTGCACCGCCTACCATTGCGTTGGCTGCACCGAGTGGGTGGAGGCATCTTTCTGGTGTTTGCGGTTGTGGCTGGGGGGCGAGCACTTTCGTGAGGTGGTCGTGCTGTACCCCGGCTCATCTGATCAGGGGAATTGGGCCTGTTTTGGGTCGACAACGGCCATCCACCCGCACGCGAGCGCATAGCGATCCACCACCTCCGAGGCCGGGTCTGGTTTCAACATAGACCGGACATTGCCGGAATCGACTTCCAGGGTAGCGGTTTGCTCTTCGCTGACGTGTAGGCGAATGCACGAAATCTACCCTGAAGGGACATTCCTAGTGAGCCACCAGTGATGTGGGAGATTGAGCATATCAGGCCACTTCCTGGGCGACCGCGGCGGGGCTCAACACGGAACAGAGGATGCCCGAGGCAGCCGCGGTTCGCATTTTTCACCGGGGGACTAAACCGCTAACGCGGTAGCGGTTTAGTCCCCTGTTCCCTGCCTGTCGGGAAACCAGAAAGCGGACGCTCAGCCAGCTTTCCCGGCCTATGGACGCTAACAAGCCCATTGCGGTCGTAGCCGGGTCGGATGCTGAACAGCAACTTCGGCCGAACTGCCGCCCCACGTTCGACTTTGGCACGGATCACCGCGATGCCGCATACCGGTTATTGGTTGATCGCACTGACGAAGGTCAGCACCGGTGCGATTCCGGCCATGCGGTTGAAAGAAATCCAGGGGCCTGCGACTCCTCACCGACGTTCGGTGGAGAGGTAACGGGTAAACCTATACCGACAGTCGGCTCAATACCGAGCACAAATCGTGTGCCTGCTGCGTGGAGGGGATGCAACCAGACCTGCCGTTTTTCTGGCGTCCTGCCTGGGAACTGCTGCGAGTCCAGATAGCAACCAATGGTTAACGCTTGCGGCCTTTCTGCTCGGCGTCAGAAACTCGCTCACGCAGCCAGGCAAGGTCTGCATGCAGAAGTACAGGGTCGGCGTCCCGCACCCCGCGGAACGGAATTCGGAGACGACGGTTCGATAACGCAGTCGCCAGTGCCTGCATGAAGACACCTGATCGATTGGTCATCTGGGTTTCACCTGGCGCTACGGTGTGCACGGCGCAGCCAGGACTCTGTTCGTTTCCGCCCAATACCGCCAGAACTTCAAACCCCTGATCGAGATAGCCTTGCATCCGGTCGGCGGTGGCTTCTGCCAGGCGTTTGCAACAGCTGGCCGATTCCGGCGACTCCAGGGCCTGGCGAATCGAGCTGCCTGGAGGGCGCTGCCGCTCGAAGCCGAGGCAGGCCATCTCCGGGCATGTTATCTGCGCCATACCAACATCGGCGTTTGCCAGCAGGTCGAGCATCTCCCGCGCAACCGCAGGACTGTTCGCTGCGCCTGAATCCCTGGCATTTTGGTTCAGCAGGCATTCGATGACGAATACCAGGCGACCACTTCTCGGGTCCTGTTTGCGCTTCGTAAAAGGCCACACGGCGCGATTTCCAGCTGTGAATCGTTCGTAACAGTCTACCTGACCTTCCCGGGTGGGCAGCGATAGTCGCCTTGCCGCGATGGCAAAACGCGCGCTATCGACTATCGGGCATCCTGCCCCCACGCTTCGCGGGAAAGGGGGGCGGTGCCGACGCAGTATCCTGATCCTGCTTGCCGGCAAGAGATTCAGTCAGAACGAAGCGCCAATTCCTGACGCAGCTGTTGGCGATCCAGCCAGGCGCGCGGATTCTGTCGCAGTGCCTCGAGTATCTCCGTCTGCATGTGCGGCAGAAAGATCTTTTGCCAACGGCGCAGCAGCTCAGGGTCTTCCAGCCATCTGTGAATGTTGCGTGCACGCTGAACCGAGAGCGGGTGGCGGTCGAATTTCCTTTTCTTGAACTCGTACTCCTGCTGGCTGGGCAGTTCACTAAACATCTTTGCGGCAGCGCGCGCTCGCTCGCCATGGTTGAAGAGCGTCAGCAGCGCCGTGGCAAACTCATCGGCAACTTCTTCGTTGTCATGGAACGGGTAGCCCCACTGTCGCATCCAGACGTGGGCGATCTCGTGCATGAGGGTGAAGATGAAAACATCCTGCGCCCTGTCTCTGTCGCCGAGCCTGCTGAGAAGTGGCCCAATCTCCAGGCAGATGACCACCGACTCGTGATCGGCGTAGGCATTCGGGGTGCCACAACGCGCCAGCCGAAACTGCAGGTCGTCGAACACAAAATAACGGCGCAGTTTCTGCTCGAGTTTGTCCATCTGCGCCTGGAACTGCTGTTGTTTGTCGCTGTTACCGCCAGGACTGTCGTTACTGACAGCAGGGGAGGCGGCCGGGGCAGTTGCCGTTACCTCGAGTGAGAATTCACGTGGCGTGGTGCCTCGTCGGTTGTCGATCACCAGGTAATAGGTGCCGCTTTCGGGGATTTTCGCGCCGATCTGGATGCTGCTCTCGGTGGAGCCCGCAAAGAGTGGCCGGCGTTGTGTGGGCGCCAGGCCCAGGTTGGCTTTGTCCAGTAGCAGTACCTGCGCCTCGCCATCGATCTCGACCGCAACCGAGAGAAACGCCGAAGTGGGCAGGTTGCGCAGGCGCGTGACGTGCTCTTCTCCTGCGGCGACGCTGGCATTGAGATTCGCCGACTGTGTGGTGTTGGCCGCCAAGGCCGTCGGACCCAGGCCGACAGCACCCAGCAGGAACGCGGTTCGAAACCACCGGGTTGTCACGGCTCGTCTTGTCACAGATCGTTTCACGGCAAGGCTCCGGCCCGTGGGTGAGCGGGCGCTGCCAGAGGCGTCAGCATACAGGATGCTCATTTGGATCACGGCAGACATGTCCGCATCGCCGCCTCGACTCGAAAAAAGGGAAAAGCGATCACCGGATTTCGCACTGTCGGTGTCAGTAAATTTTACAGTCCGGGGTCCGGCTTCTCATGCCCCGCATGACAGCAGATAGCTATCCATCTGTTTTCGCGATCAATCTTGATGTACCGGAATAAATCTTGCTTAGGAATTATTGTTGTGTCTCGTAGCGGGTCGCGCACCGATAAAAAGCGCCAACGTTGGCCGAATGGATTGAGTAACAATTAGACCGTTGGTGCGATCCTGAACACAACACAGCACCCGGGACGCCGGGCGCTGCATGCCATTGGTTAGGGGACACTACGATGGCTTTTCCGTTCGAACGCAGGCTCGATGGGCCTGCCGGGAGGATCTGGGCGGCCAGTCAAGGCCGAGCTGGATGTCTCGTCAGTCCCGGCACCGCAGGATCAACAGGCGGCTCGAATCCAAGCCGTGGTGGCAGCCCAAGGTCGCGATGGAGCCGATGGAGCCGCGCTACCTGCTGTCGGCCGACCTGTTACCGATCCAGATGGGTGCCGATGGTGATGCGGACGACTTCTCCCTGCGCCTGCACACCGATGCGCTCGGTCTCGACCACGTCCAGGTGGTCGATAACCTCGACGGCACCATCGTCGATCAGCGCCTGCTGCAGGAAACCAGCGGCGTCGCGATCACCGGGAGTCAGTTCGACGACCGCCTCAGCATTGAACTCGAAAGCTTCATCCCCTTTGCGCTCCCGCAGGGCATCCTGTTCGATGCCGGACAGGGCGCCGATATGCTCGAATTGCTCGGCAGCCAGTTCGATTCGGTCGATTACGGCCTGCTGGATACCGGCCAGGGTCATGTCGACTTTGCGGCGAATGGGTCCGCTTTGGGGCTCGATTTCAGCGGCATCCAGGATCTGACCGACAAGCTTGATGCGGCCGCGCGCCTGTTCCGCAACGACAGCGGGGCGTCGCAGAGCCTGCGCCTGGGCGATGACGGCACCGCCGGCGACGAGGTCTCGGTGCTCGAGAGCGTCGGCGTCGACCTGCTGACCCCGATCACGTTCGACAGTCCGACGGCCATGCTGATGCTGCAGGCCGGTGATCTCGGCGACACCCTGATTATCGGCAAGCTGGATCTGGATGCGGCAGTGGCCGTGCTCGAAGTACGCGGCGGTGCCGGTGACGACAGCTATCTGCTGGAACAAGACTGGGGCGAGGTTTCGATCGCGGAATCCGCCGGCGGCGGGACCGATACGCTCGACTTCAGCGCGCTTAACGGCGATCCGGTCACCGTCGCGCTGAACCCCCTGGTGATTAGCAATGGCACGAACCGGGTGTCCTTTACCGCCGGGAGCGCCGCCCAGATCGAGAGCCTGACAGGCGCCGACATCGATATCAGCGGCAGCGCCGATGCGCTGAAGACCGAGTTGTTGGACGGGTTGCAGCAGACCGTGGATTTCGTGCGCAATGCCGCCGAGGTCGGGGACCTGGCCACCGAGTTGCCGTTGATCGGCGGCTCGGCCGAGGTGACCGTGGCCAAGGCCCTGGATTTCGCCGAGGCCCTGGACGAAGTGCGTCTCGAGGTCGGCAAATTTTTCGATGGGATTCCGGGCGATCTCACCACCGACAAGCTGCTCGAGCGCCTGAATACCGAGCTGGCGGGGGTGCTGGACCACCTCGGTGCGGCGGTGCTATCGCCGAAGGCCCTTATCGATTCGGACGTTTCGGCGGGCGACCTTTATCAATTCGCGCTGGTGATCGATGGCGAGGCCGTCGCGCTGTCGGCGACCGGGGCAGAGCGACCTGGACGGGTTGGTCGCCGCGCTCGAAGCAGACCTGGCCTCGGACGCCGCAACCGAGGGCAGGATCGGCGTAACGCTGCGCGACGGCAGGATCGCCCTGCAGGTGCTCGACGAGCAGATCGAAGACTTCTCGGTAGAGGGTGTGGCCGCGAGCGTCAGCAAGCTGGGCTTCACGGCGGCAGCGCCGGTCGTACTCGACAAGGTCGATGAGATCCTGCGCGACCTGGGCTCGTTGGAGCTCTCCCTCGACACGCCGGCAAACCTGGTCGCCAGTTTCGTCGGCGGCGTGCCGCGGGTGACGTTCAATCTCGATTACCTTGCCAAGCGCAGCAGCGAGTTCACCTACAACCTCGGCGAGGAGGCAGAGGGGCTGGGTCTGGACTTCGGCCTGGATGCCACGATCATGGCCGAGGGAAACCTGGCGTTTGACTTTGGTTTCGGGGTCAACCTTGATCCGGACGACGCGGATTTTCGCCTCGACGTTCAGCAGTTGAGTGCAGGCATCGAGATCACGGCCGGCGCGGCAACGGACGTGGGGCTCAACATCGGTTTCCTCGGCGCCTCGGTCGATGGCAATTTTGCGCTCGATGCCGGCGTGTCGGTCGATACCGCCGGCCTGAAAGACATCAGCGATCCGGGTAACGTTTCATTGACCTCCGACCAGCTGCGCCTGACCGATTCGACCGGCGTGCTGGGCTCTGACCCGGCGTTCGATGTGTCGCTGACGGCAGAGGCCACCGCGGGGCTGGTGGCGGGCAGCGGTATCATCGCGGCCAGCGGCAATCCCTTCGACGGCGGAGACATTTCGCTCACGACCTCCGGCAACTTCGATACCAGCTTTCCCGACTTCAAGGAGTTCACCGCGGCCCAGTATGTCGGCCTGCTCGGCCAGGTGGCGGCCAGCCTCGACAGCGTTCGCAACAGCGAGCTCGTCAGCTCGCTCGACCTGCCTTTCGTCAGCGATGCGGTCGAGACCGTGCTCGACCTCGCCGACGCCCTGTCCGATGCGCTGCTGATCGACGACGAGGACGACGGCTTCGATCAGAATCTCGCTTCCGAACAACGAGACAAAAAGCTCGCGTTCGATATTGAGACGGCGATCAACGATGCCACGTCTGAAGACATTCCCGACCTGGCGGTCCACTTCCGCACCTTCGGCGACGGGCCACGCCTGCGGCTGGTGAGCAGCGATCCGGACATCACCGGTTTCGAGGTGATGAGCGGGGTGAGCACGCTGGGACTGACTGCCGGCGACAAGGCCGAATCGGACGGAGACGATCTGGTCCTGATCGCCTCCGAGGCGATCGCGGATGACGTGGCGGAAAGCTTCATGCTCGCGGCGAATGCGCTGTTCACGCTGAGGATCTTCCACAGGGAGCAGGGGGAAGTCGAAGCGGCGGTGACCGTGACCCGGGACAGCACCATCGACGATCCCGGTACGGACGACATCGACGAGGGCAACACCGGCCTCGGCGACCTCGAAAAGCTGCTCACCGCGGACAATTCGCCGACGTTCGACAATAGCGAAGGGCTGCAGCAGCGCCTCGCCGAACTCCTGCTCGAGTCGCTTGGCGTCGGCAATTTCCTGAGCTACGACGTTGCGACCCAAACGCTTCTGGCGTCGATCGATCTCAGCCACACCCTGACTCCCCTCGAATTCCCGATCGACTTCGACTTCGATCTGGCACCGCTGGTCGACGTCACCAGTGACAGCCGCGTGCGGCTCACCGCTACCGGCGAATTTGCGCTGGAAGTCGGGGTGAAGCTTGGCGATGCCGCCGGCGGCGAGGTCGTGACGGCGGAGCGTACCGTCGCGGTCGGGGACAATCCCGTTCCCGGCAGCGACGGCGAGGATGGCATCGATTTCAGCACCGATTTCGCGGATACCACGGCGCAGGACATCACCGCCAGGTACGGCCGCCTCAGCGCAGACGCCGAGTTCACCATCTCGATCAACGGCCAAGACCCGGTCGACGTGGTGCTTTTACAGGCGCGCACGGCGGACAACGAATCGATCGATGACCTCGTCAACGACCTGAATCGGTGGACTGCGCTGAACGGCATCAATGTTGAAGTCAGCAACAATGACGAACAGCTTGTCATCGCCCCAACGGCGAGTACGGTCGAAACGATCGAGGTGACCGCCCCCGATACCATCGACGTGATGCGCAACGGCCTCATGGTCCGCATCACCAATCCGGCGCAGAGCGAACTCGGTTTCGGGGCCTCCCAGTTCAACGACACCCTCACCGGTGAGGTGGACGCCCCTTCCGACGGTCAACTGACCGCACCTCTCGTGTTCATTGCTACGGTCGGGGCGCAACCGTTTACGGTCACGGTTGCAGTGGAT
>CAVRBK010000064.1:0-35404 GCA_963719025.1 uncultured Gammaproteobacteria bacterium
TGTCCTGACCGACAGGCGTTTTATTTCGTATCACGTGCGAGCCGAGCAGAGCAGATGCAGGATAGTTGATGTAAAGCGCTCAGGAAAGGTGGAAATTTCAGCTGCCGGGGACCATTGATTGCACCACCATTCACATTACGTATAACAAATCATTCAGAAGATCGAAAAACGTTATGTCGACAGAAATACATTTTGATGAAATTTTAAGTAAATACCGTTCAGACCCGTATGATTATGTGGACATCACCGCGATCCATACCGGTTTAATCAATTTTCGGGTGGAAAGAGGTGTCGAGGTGGATGCTCCTGGTGGTGAATGGAACCATATTCCAGGAACCCCCCTCTATGAAATTACCCGGGAGCGAAATCCAAAAATGGTAGGGGCTCCGATCAATGGGATTGTCTCGGAACTTCACGGGGAACTGGAAGGACAGTTCGTCGAGGCGGGTGAGAAGCTGATGACGATTCGTCACCCCATGAAGAAAAAGGAAGTTATTGAAAATATTCTCAAAGAGGTGCTCTACCTCTTTCCGGCTCCGGAAAAAGCCAAATATTTTTTCTCACTTGATATTCAGTCCAGAATTGATAAGAAAAGCGCCCGCGAGGTGACCATCAAGCCTGGTGAGGAGGTGTTCACCATGTCGCTGATGAAGCGGGACACGCCGGTATACTACTCAGGTGTCGTCGGAGTGATCCACTCTGTTTATTTCAAGCCGGGAATTTCTCTGGAGCAGGGTGAGCCCCTTATCGGCGTCTGTGCCGTTGACAAACTGCCGTTGATTCAGAAAGTGATAACCCGGGTTAAGGCAGAGTGGGATACCATCTGAGCAGCTCACCGGTTACACCCGGGCGCCTCCGCTCCTACATCCACGAGGTGGAGCTGCCGGAACGATGCAGATACGTGGCGCGAAGCAGGGCTGAAACGATACTGCGCAAAGGCGGATTTGTCGGATCGGTCATTGAGCATCGACCGCGCATGGGGCGGACCATGGATCATGCCAGAGCCCATATCCACCAGGTTGAAAGAGAGCAGAAATCGGTGACCAGCGGGACCCTGTTTCTTGCTGACCAGCTTCACAGCTCAAAGGGGCGCTTTGCCAGGCAGTGGTATGCGCCCGTGGGCGGTTTGTGGGGATCGATGATCTATGTTTCCACACTTCTGCCGGAGACACACCTGCTGCTGCCGCTTGCTGTCGGCATATCCTGCTGTGAATCACTGCACCGGATTGGCCTGGATGATGCTGAGCTGCGCTGGATAAACGATGTCCTGGTCGATGGTAAAAAGGTTGCCGGTATCCTGATGGAGGGGTTTTTCGGAGCCTCTTCAAAGGAGGAATACACCCTGATCGGATTCGGCATAAATGTAAACAACAGTGATTTTCCGGCAGCGCTGAGCGAGTCGGCAATTTCAGCTAGAAATTATCTGGGTCGACCTGTTGACCTGGAAGCCTTTACCTGCTGTTTTCTGGCTAAACTTTCCTGGAATATCGGCCTGTTGCACCATGAAGAAGATTGCTTCCTCAGTGCCGGGGAATGGCCCGGCAGTGGGCGAAACCATCCGCTGGTTGGGCGCTGGCGCCAATTAAGCAGCACGATCGGCAGTCGGGTACTCTTTGGCTTTGATGTGGTGAGCAGACCGCAATATCAGGCAACCGTCACCGGCATCAGCGCTACCGGTGGTCTCCAGCTGAGACTTGATGACGGCTCTGAAACCGTTGAGCACAGTGGGGAAATCCGTTACCTGTGAGATGCTGAAGGGCTGGTCATGTTATCCGAAAAAAAACGCCAGGAAATAATCTCGCGCTGGAACAGATGTCGTCCGTAGCGATAGGCATTGTCAAGCAGATCATCGAGAATGGTGCCGGATAGTTTCAATCGCTGCAGTTTCGTGATGGACTGGTTCTGGATTGCGCTGATAACCCGGATCGTTCCGGCTGATAATTTCCGTCCGCTGAATGTTCCTGCAGCCATGCACCGGGAGCAGATCAGTCCTCCCGCCTGGTTGCTGAATACTGCAGGATTTCTGTCCTGATACCTCAAGCCGCAGCTCTGACAGCAGGAAAAATCAGGCCTGTAACCGATCGAATCAAAAAATTTAATCAAAAAAATCGCTATGGTCGAGGAGCAGCTCTCACCACTGTCGAGGGAATGAAGCGTCCATAAAAGCAGGGCAAACAGATCGTTTTCCGGCAATTGTTCATTTGTTGCCAGCAGGGTAAATTCTCTGACGACGCTTGCCGCCTGGTAATGGGAGACAGAGGACCGCAGGGTCATAAAACTGTTAAGGAGCTCTCCGTCAGTGATCAGCCCGAGGCCCGCCTGAGCGGATTTTGAGCAGCTGATTGACAGAAACGAAAAGAGTTCGAGCTTGTTGACAAAGCGCTTCTTGCTCCGGTGAGCTCCCTTGGCAATGGCGGTCAGCTTACCGATATCCTTGCAGAAAAGAGTGATTATTTTGTCTGACTCGCCATAGTCCCGACTGTCCAGAACAACTGCCGGCAGGTCAGTGTGGATGGTTGGCATGAGAGAAAAATGAATTACTCGGGTATTGAGATAGTAATCGTGTCTCCGGAGGCTGCGGGAAGGGGCAGCGATTCTCCGTTAAGGTAGAGTTCAGCTTTTGTTTGCGACGGGAGTTCGAGAACGATTTTTTCCTCAGCCTGCCATGTTTTTATCGTGTTGGCCGTTATTGACAGATTCTCGGTTTCACCACCGTCAATGGTGATACGTACCTCCGCGCTGGAGGGAAACTCTGCGGCCAGCTGGTATCGGCTGTTTTCGACGACTGTTACACCGCTTTGGGGAACCGACGACAACTCACGGGTTTCAACCTCGGGAATAACGGCCGTCGGCAGTTCTTCATCCGCAGGAGGCTGTTCTGCGCTTAACTGCACCTCAACCACAGGTTCTTCCTGGAAGTTCCTGAGCCACTGACTGATATGGGTCGCAGGGTTGTAGCCGATATACCAGAATATGCCTGACACCAGAAGCAGCAGGACCAGAAGCGCCGAACCGATGATCGATCCCGGTGTCAGGGCCGGACGTCCGGCCATTGTTCCTATGTTTTTATGCTGCTGCCAGCTTGGAGACGGGAGTTTTCCGGACGTTTTTAACGTGCTGTTTTCACTGCGTTCTTCGTAGTAGCGGCGAACAATTTCACTCTTGTCGAGATCGAGCATTCCGGCATAGAGGCTGTAAAAACCGCGGGCAAAAGCAGGTGCCGGCAGGCGATCGTATTCATCCATCTCGATGGCGCGGATCGTTTTTGCAGGGATTCTCGTTTCTTCAGCTACATCTTTGATATCGAGGGACCGCTCCAGTCGCAGTCTTCTGAAAAGGGCTCCGAGCGTTTCAAATTCTTTGGGAGCGTTGATGTTTTCCATGATATGGTCCCTGTTTGTCGTGGTTTGTCCAGCCCTAGAGTAATTTCTTGATGTAGGATTTCCCTTTAATTCCCTCAATCCAGTTGACAAACGCTTCCTGCATCGCCTTGTTGTACAATTCTTCCCGAATGTCTTCCTTTACGCTGTCATACGGGGCCTGCATGACAATGCCGCCTTCCCTGTCGGAGAGCAGTTTGAAAAACTGGAACCCGACCGGAGACTCGACAATCGGGCTTATTTCACCAGGTTCCAGTTTCAAGACCGCCAGCTGCATGTAGGAGGCCATATCATTTTCATTGAAAACACCAATATCGCCGCCATCGGCAGCGGAGGGCAGGTCAGAAAACGAGCGGGCAAGTTCCTTGAAATCCCGTCCGCTGAGGGCCAGTTTGTGAACCCGCTCAGCTTTTTGCCGGGCTTCCATCTTTTTCTGCTGCAGGGCGAGCGGATCAGCGTCGTCGTCGGCCTCGTCCCAGCCGATACCGATCTGAAGAAGGTAGTACCCACCTTCCTCCACCCGCCGCGTATAGGTGCTGTCATAATAATCGAGGATCATCTCTTCAGTGATGACGATTTTTGACCTGACATCGAGGGTAATGATTTTGTTCTGATAGATCTGGCTTTTTATGTTGCTCAGGTAGGTTTCCCGGTTAATGCCCTTGTTTTCAAGCTCGGCAAAAAAGGCTTCCCGGCTCAGGTTGCTGTTTTTAATGATATTGTCGACTGCAGTCTCTGCTTCCTCTTCGGTGACGACAATTCCCTGCCTGGCAGCCTCCTGCGAGATCAGCATTTTGTCAATCAGGCCGTCAAGGATGTCCTGGTAGGCCTGTTCGAGGGTTTGTTCACGATCCTCCGCCGGAACCTCGGTGAGGATTAGTCTGATGAATGATTCGCCTTCTTCATCGAGCTCGGAAAGCGTGATAACATCGTCGTTAACCTCAGCCACGATCCGGTCAATCATTTCTGTCCGGGCAACGGTGAAAACCATGGTGATCGTTGCCAGTACGGTAAAGAAAATCAATCTGCGGCAGCTGGGCAGATAATTTGAAAAAAGCGATTTGATCATCTGATAGTCCTGGAGTAATAGTAATGCAGATACAATTTTTAATCTGAATTTTCCGGGTGTCGGCAGCGCAGAGACGATGCACTCATCCTCACATTAAAAATTATATACCCTGTTTGTGAAGAAATTTCACCTAAAGCTCTGCTTCTCACCTGTTGACAACTGCACAATATGGAATATTCTGTGATGAGCAGACAGTATTGCACACAAAGATATATGAGTCATAAGGAAATAGCTATGGGTAAACGAGTATACGTTTTTGTTTCTGCTGTAATTGTCCTCGTGACAGCGCTCTTTTTTTCCGCGAATCCGCTCTATTCGGCGACAAAGATGCCCAGTTTTTCACTCCAGAGCGTGATAACCGGCATGGAGGTCAGCAGTGATTCGTTTGCGGGCAAATCGCTGCTGATCACTTTTTTTGCAACCTGGTGTCCGCCCTGTATTCAGGAAATCCCCAATCTTATTGACGTGCAGAACACCTTTGGAGAAGAGAATTTCTCAGTTGTAGCTCTGTCGGTAGACCAGGAAGGTGCCAAAGTTGTCAGGCGAATCGTTGAGAAAAAAAATATAAACTACCCGGTAATGATGGCGGATAACAGCGTTACCCGGGATTTTGGCGGAGTCTATGGTATTCCCACGTCTTTCCTGGTAAACAGCAGAGGAAATGTTGTGAAGAAATATACGGGATATATTCCTCATTCGGTCCTGGTGAAAGACATTAAACAAGTTCTTCAGTGAACGGATCTTGACAAAAATTATTAAAAAAGATATGTTAGATTCCGCTTAAATAGCTGTGAAGCTGCAAACTCTTGTCAGCAGTCATGACTGAGAGGAAGAAGCTGTGGTTAACGTCGGAATAAGGTTCCGGGAAACTCATAATCTGTAAAATGGGAGATTAAACATGAAGAAAATCGTTGCTGGGTTATGTGCGCTGTTTTTTATTCTAAGTGTCGCCGGTGTCTCTGTTGCCGCGAGACTGAAATGCACTGTCGATGGTGTAGAAGGTGACAAGGTCACGCTGACCTGTGAGGATGCAGACAAGCTGAAAGAGGGCGACAAGCTCAAGATCAGCACTCCTAAAAGCGGGGCAGCAGTTGAAGGTTGCTGATCGACAGTAAAACCGTTTTTCTGTAGTTTGCGGGGTCGGTTGACAGAAAGAGCGTCAACCGACCTTTTTTGTTTTAATGCTTGAGCCGCTTTTGAAGAGATGAAAATCGTATCTGCTGGGCATACGTATCGCTTGATTACCTGCTACCCGGAGCGGATCTGTGGAATTGCTTAAAGCGGTATTGCTGGGGTTTGTCCAGGGAGCGACAGAATTTCTGCCGGTTTCAAGCTCGGGCCACCTGGTGCTTGGTTCCCATATCCTCGGTTTTAAGGAACAGGGAATTGTTTTTGACGTGATGCTGCACCTGGGTACCCTGCTGTCGGTGATTATCGTTTTTCGAAAAGATCTGCTGGCAATGATTGCTGCTCCATTTCAGCTGCTCAACGGAGAACGCCATGAGCAGGTGCGCCAGGCATTCTTCTGGGATATTTACGTGATAGTTGCAACGATACCGGCAGTTGTTGTCGGGCTCGGCTTCAAAGACTCCATCGAGCAGACCTTTACCTCGATAACAATGGTCTGCCTGATGCTGATCATTACCGGGACCATGATGATAGTGAGCAAATACCTGCCCGATCGCGGGCGCCCGGTGACCGCCGGTCGCTCACTGCTGATTGGCTGCGCGCAGGCGGCTGCCATTCTTCCCGGGCTGTCCCGTTCCGGATCCACCATTTTTACCGGAATGCTGCTCGGTGTTAACCGGGAGACGGCGGCCCGCTTTTCGTTTATCATGTCGCTTCCGGCGATTCTCGGCGCCGCAGTTCTGAACCTCAAGGAGGTTGTAATGTCTCCTCCGCTGGGCTCAACGCTGGTAAATTTTGCAGCCGGAACCGCCATGGCGGCGGCGACCGGTTATTTCGCAATTATCCTTCTTCTTGATGTCATCAAGAAAAACAGGCTGCCCTGGTTTGGTTATTATTGTCTGGCTATTGCCTTTATCGGGCTGGCAGTTATTTTTATATAATGAACTGCGGCGGGCTCAACACCATGCATCCCGCTCTGCTGAAAGAAAGGGATCAGTCTGCAGGTAAGTGACGGGAAATCCACACTATGGACATTCGAACACTGCCCGATAAAGAGCGGGCACTTTATAATACGCTCAAAAAAAAATACTCGCTTCATTTTAAATCACTGAAAATAGGTGCTCACACCATTCATCTGCTCAAGCCTTCGGAGATTGAGGAGTTTTTGAACAGTAAAGATCCGTTCACCGATACCCGTGCATTTCCTTTCTGGGCAAACCTCTGGGAGGCCTCTGTGGTGCTTGCCCATTTTCTCGCTGCGATACCGGAAAGACAGGGGAAACGCTTGCTTGAACTGGGTGCCGGACTCGGGCTTCCAGGCATTGCCGCATCGCTTGCCGGGTTCGTTGCGGTGCTGGCTGACAACAAGCAGGTGATCCTTGATTTTCAGCAGGTCAGCGCCGCGGCAAGCGGAAGCGAGGGTGCCGGGCACATCCTGTTTGACTTGTTGCAGCCAGCGAAAATCGGCACCTTTGATGTTATCGGGGGAGCAGAAATTCTTTCCGGTGAAGAATTTCTTGATCCCCTGCTCGATATATGCAAAAACTACCTGGCAGCCCAAGGCCCTGGCGCGAGGTCTGGAACACCGCCTCGTAGGTCAGGGTGCCGGAGCGCGAGACGATGCCGACCTTGCCGGCCTGGTGGATCGCGCCCGGCATGATGCCGATCTTGCAGGCCCCCGGCGTGATCACGCCCGGGCAGTTCGGCCCGACCAGGCGAACATCGCTGCCGGCCAGTGCGGCGCGCACCTTCAGCATGTCCAGCACCGGAATGCCCTCGGTGATACAGACGACGACCTTGATGCCGGCATCCGCCGCCTCGAGGATGGCGTCGGCGGCGAAGGCCGCCGGCACGTAGATCATGCGTGGCGTCGGCGCCGGTCTCGGCGACCGCGTCGTGCACGGTGTTGAACACCGGCCGGTCGAGGTGCGTCTGTCCGCCCTTGCCGGGCGTGACGCCGCCGACCAGGTTGGTGCCGTAGGCGATCGCCTGCTCGGAGTGAAAGGTACCCTGCTTGCCGGTGAAGCCCTGGCAGATGACCTTGGTGTTCTTGTCGATCAATATGCTCATTTCACAGTATCCCGGGTTGGGAACGCCAAGATCTCGAAGGCTCTCGGGGGAACAAGGCGTTGCCTTGCGCTAACCCAAAAAGCGCTCTGCGCGATCCGCCGCGCCCGTACTGCGGTTCCAATTCTCAGGCAGCAGCCGCGACGACCTTTTCGGCCGCCTCGGTCAGGTCGGAGGCGGTTTCAAGATCCAGCCCGCTGTCGTCCAGCAGTTTGCAGTCCCTGTTCCGCGTTGGTGCCTTCCAGGCGCACCACCACCGGCACCTCGATGCCGACCTCCTTGACCGCCTTGATGATGCCCTCGGCGATCAGGTCGCAGCGCACGATGCCGCCGAAGATGTTGACCAGGATCGCCTTGCACCTTGTCGTCGGACAGGATGATCTTGAAGGCCTCGGCGACCCGCTCGGCGGTGGTGCCGCCGCCGACGTCGAGGAAGTTGGCCGGCGCGCCGCCGTGCAGCTTGCACCAGGTCCATGGTCGCCATCGCCAGCCCGGCGCCGTTGACCATGCAGCCGATGTTGCCGTCCAGGGTGATGTAGTTGAGGTCGTGCTCGGCGGCGGCCGCCTCGCGCGCGTCTTCCTGGCTGATGTCGCGCAGCTTCAGCAGTTCCGGGTGCCGGTACAGCGCGTTGTCGTCGAGGTTGATCTTGGCATCCAGCGCGAGCAGGTCGCCGCTTGGCGTGACCACCAGCGGGTTGATCTCGACCAGGCTGGCGTCCTTCTCGAGGAACAGCTTGATCAGGCCGAACAGGATCTTCTGGAACTGCTTCATCTGGTCGCCATTGAAGCCCAGCGCGAAGCCGAGGCGGCGCACCTGGTAGGGCTGCAACACCGGCCGCCGGGTCGATCAGCGTGGTGATGATCTTTTCCGGGGTCTCGGCCGCCACCTCCTCGATGTTCATGCCGCCGGCGCGCGAGGCCATCATCAGCACACGGCGCGTGCGCGCGGTCGACCAGGGCGCTGAGATACAGTTCCTCGGCGATATCGGTGGGTTCTTCGACCAGGATATAGCTGACCGGCAGCCCTTCGGCGCCGGTCTGCTTGGTCACGATGCGGTTGCCGAGCATCCGTTCGGATTCGCGCTCGACCTGTTCCGGCGAGTCGACCAGGACGACGCCGCCGGCCTTGCCGCGACCACCGGTGTGCGCCTGTGCCTTGACCACCCAGCGCTCGCCGCCCATGTCATCGGCCGCCTTGCGCGCCTCCTTGGCGGATTCCACCGCATAACCAAACGGCACCGGAATGCCGTAACCGGCAAATAGCTTTTTTGACTGGAATTCGTGTAGGTTCACGCTTGAGCCCCATGCATCATCGGATCAATGCATTCTGGTTCAGAAACCCGGCAAGCGCAAAAAGACAAATCACTGCTGACTATTAGACGTCACCCAGAGTACATGCCAGAGTAATTGTTGAGACACGAGGGTCCGGCGACATCTTGAACACGTCCGAAACGGCAATCAGGGCCAATGCTGCCGCCCCAACGATGCAGGACGGGAGCGACCACGACCACCTGCGGCTCTATCTGATCTACAGGGTCGCGCTCGGCGTGGCACTGCTGCTGGCTTATTTCGCTATCGGCCGCGGGCCCCTGGGTACCTACCTGCCGGGCATTTTTACCATCGCGGTGCATCTGTACCTCGGATTCGCCATCGTTGCGCTGCTGGTCCACCTGCGTCAGCCGGAACACAGCGACAAACAGGGACAGGCCGCGGTATTCGTCGATATCGTGCTGATCACCGTGATGATGCACGCCAGTGGCGGCGTGCAATCCGGGATCGGCATGCTGATCGCCGTATCGATCGCACTCGGCAGTCTCAGCCAGGTCGGTCACACCGCGCTGCTGTTCGCCGCCCTCGCCTCGCTGGCCGTGCTCACCGAGCGCATCTATTCGCACATGAGCGGCGCATTTGCCGAGACCGCCTACATGCAGGCCGGTCTGCTCGGCGTATCGTTCTTCGCCCTCGCGCTGCTGGCCCACCGGCTCGGCACGCGGGCGGCCGAGAGCGAGGAGCTGGCCTATCAACGCGGTTCCGATCTCGCCAGCCTGGCGCAGCTCAACGACTATGTCATTCAGCAGATGCGTGCCGGCATCCTGGTCGTCGATGAACAGGAAACCATCCAGGTGATGAACGAGATCGCGTGGGTGCTGCTCGGCATGCCGGTCGCGATGCGCCACTACCCGCTGGAGGAATCCTCGCCACCGCTGGCCGGCCAGTACCGGCAGTGGCTGAAGACGCCGGACGTGCATCAGCCGGATTTCCGCGCCATGTCGGGCGGACGTGATCTGCGCGCCAGCTTCACCCCGATCGGCGACAACGACACCCAGAGCACGCTGATCGTACTCGAGGACACGGCACAGCTGACGGCCGAGGTCCAGCAACTCAAGCTGGCATCGCTGGGCCGACTGACCGCCGGTATCGCGCACGAGATCCGCAACCCGCTGGGCGCGATCAGTCATGCCTCGCAGTTGCTCGATGAATCCCCCGATCTGCCGACCACCGACCGGCGCATGATCGAGATCATCCAGCACAACTCGAAGCGGGTTAACGAAGTCGTCGAGAGCATCCTCAAGCTGTCGCGCCAGGACAACCCGCACCCCAAGCCGCTGAAGCTCTCACCCTGGCTCGAGGAACAGATCGCCGATATACGCCAGACCCATCGCCTGAGCGACGCAACAGTTGCAGCGCCAGATCGAGCCGGAGGGCACCACGGTGTTCGCCGATCCCGGACAGCTGCGGCAGGTGATCGATGTACTGTGCGACAACGCCGTGCACCACTTCGGCGGCGAGGCCCACCGGCTCAACATGCGCCTGGTCGGCGGCATCACCCACGAATCCGGCGGGCCGTTCCTCGAACTGCGCGACAACGGCCCCGGCATTCCCAAGGACGCACAGGCAAACCTGTTCGAGCCGTTCTTCACCACGCGCAACGAGGGCACCGGGCTCGGGCTGTACATCGCGCGACAGCTGTGCGAGGCCAACCACATCCGCCTCGAATACCTCAGTCAGCCCACCGGCGGCAGCTGCTTCCGCCTGAGCTTTCCCAATCCCCAGACGGTCCCGAAGACTATGACCCAGCCACTGGCACTGATCGTCGACGACGAACCCGATATCCGCGAACTGCTGGAGATCACCCTGGCGCGCATGGATATCGACTGCCGCACCGCCGGGACGCGTGGCCGAGGCCATGCAGCAACTGGCCAGCGCCCAGTTCGACCTCTGCCTGGTCGACATGCGCCTGCCCGACGGCAGCGGCATCGATCTCGTGCGCCATGTCAGCAGCGAACATGCCGAGACGCCGATCGCGGTGATCACCGCGCACGGCAACATGGAGACCGCGGTCGAGGCGCTCAAGGCCGGTGCGTTCGATTTCGTCTCCAAGCCGGTCGACCTGCCGGTGCTGCGACGCCTGGTCGAAACGGCGCTGCGCCTGGACAAGGTGCCGAGCCGTCCGACAGGCTCCGAGCGATGGCGAGCTGCTCGGCAAATCGGCGGCGATGCAGGACATCCGCCGCCTGATCGAGAAACTGGCGCGCAACCAGGCCCCGGTGTTCATCAGCGGCGAATCCGGTACCGGCAAGGAACTGGCGGCACGCGCCATCCATGCACGCAGCCCGCGCGCCGCCAGGCCGTTCGTGGCGGTCAACTGCGGCGCGATCCCGCAGGAGCTGATGGAGAGCGAGTTCTTCGGCCACGTCAAAGGCAGCTTCACCGGCGCGGTGCGCGACAAGCCCGGCCTGTTCCAGGCGCCCAGCGGCGGCACCCTGTTTCTCGACGAGGTCGCCGATCTGCCGCTGTCGATGCAGGTCAAGCTGCTGCGCGCGATCCAGGAAAAAGCGGTGCGCCCGGTCGGCGCGGCCGGCGAAGAGACGGTCGATGTCCGCATCATCAGCGCCAGCCACAAAGACCTGCCGGCCATGGTCGAAAGCGGCGAGTTCCGCCAGGACCTGTTCTACCGGATCCACGTCATCGAACTGCCGATGCCACCGCTGCGCGAACGGCGCGAGGACATTCCGGTGATGATCGATCACATCCTCGAGCGCCTGTCGCGACGCATGGGCAGCGCCAAGCCCAGGCTGGAACGCGACGCCCTGCAGACCCTGTACGAATATCCCTACCCGGGCAATGTGCGCGAGCTGGAGAACATCCTGGAGCGCGCAACGGCGCTGTGCGAAGCGCAAAAAATAACCCTGCCCGACCTCGGAATCGGGCAGCAGGAACCGACCATTGCCAGCCCAACCGCGCCGACCATGTCGATCGGTCAGAATCTCGAGGACTACCTCGCCACGGTCGAACGCGAGGCGATCGTGCAGGCCCTGGAGGGCACGCGCTGGAACAAGACCGCGGCCGCCAAGGCGCTCGGCATCAGTTTCCGCGCACTACGCTACCGGCTGGAAAAACTGGGCCTGGACGATGGCGAGGCACCGGCTGACGCAGAGAGTCAGTAAGTGACACAACACGTCAGGCCCGATCGCCGCTGAACGGGAGTAAAAATCACATGGAAACCGGTTCCCGCCGGTCGGCCGGCGTTTTCGCCTAGTGCGGCCTCGCCTGCCGGGCTTTCACCCGGCTTGCCCCAATGACTGGCACGGATTCTGCATTACTCATCTCACAGGGGCCCGGAACGGCGAATACCAATCCGAATATTGACCCTAAAGTATCGAACCGGTCAGCCGTTAGCAGGTTTGACCGCTGATCTGAACCACGGAGAACATGCAATGAAAAAGCAGTCTGGATTTACACTTATCGAACTCATGATCGTTGTTGCCATCATCGCGATCCTCGCGGCGATCGCAATCCCGGCCTACAACAACTACATCAAGGAAGCCCGCCTCGCCAAGGTGACGGACCACTACGATTCAGCGGTCCGAGCCACCAAGAACGAGCTGGCCAAGCGTGTCGCGGTTGCCGCACGTAACGGCACCCAGAACCCGACCACCGTTAACAACACTACCATTCTCGCCATTGTGAACCCGGAAGGTGCTACCGCTCCCGGTGGCGGCGCTGCCTTTGCTCGCACACCGCAGTGGATGCGAATGGTGTCGTTGGCCTGGCAGTGACCAATACCACAGAGGGTGCCATCTCGGTCCTGATCACCCGCCCGGCTTACCTGTCGACCAACGGCGGCTTCGCGGCCCAGGCCACGGTCGTGATCGACCAGACCCAGATCTGAACGATCTGCAGGTCCTGAGCAACAGCAACCCGGGCACCTGTCCGGGTTGTCTGTTTCAGCAATCCAGACAATTACGAGCCATGCCAAACACGAACCGCAGACTGAACGTCAAGGGCTTCACCCTGGTGGAACTGATGGTGGCGATCGCCGTACTGTCGGTGCTGGTGTCAATCGCGATTCCCACCTATAACAGCTATATCCGCGAAGGGCACTTCGCGACCATGCGTACCAATCTGAATGGCCTGCGCACGATCATCGAGGATTACCACCTCGACAACGGCAATTTCGGCGGCACCGGCAACCTGGTCGACTTGACCGCGATTAACGGACGGTTCAACTGGAATCCGGTCGGCGATCTGGGCAATTACGTTTACACGGTGGCCGTCACCGGCACCAATGCCTACGATGTCTGGGGCCAGTTCGGCACCGGTGGCATCTGGGTTCGCTGTGAAAATCGTTTCTCGACCTGCTGTGATTCCGAGAGCAGCAGCAGCTCCGCACCTTCAGGTTCCTGCTGATCCTGCCGCTAAGGCATCACAGAATGAAGCACATCCGGCAACACCGCGGATCACCCTCAAGCCGAATTCTGTGCAGTGTGGCGCACAACAAAAAGCCACATGCGATATATACTTAGGCGAAACATTTCGACCACCCAGAGAGCAGGCCCGAAGGAATATGGCATCGACTAACCCGATAACCCGCCTCGGCGGACTGGCGCGCCGACTGGTTCAGGATGGGCTGCTTTCGGAAGAAGACGCCAACCTGGCCACCGAGGAATCGGGCGCCGCCAATCGGCCGTTGATCTCCCACCTGGTCAGCAAGGGCCTGGTGCAGTCACAGGATGCCGCGATCGCGGCATCGCAGGAGTACGGCGTACCGCTGTTCGACCTGGCAGCCATCGATACCGATCACATGCCGCGCGACCTGGTCGAGGAAAAGCTGGTCCGCAAGCACCATGCCCTGCCGCTGATCAAGCGCGGCAACCGCCTGTTTCTCGCCGTATCCGACCCGACCAACCACCAGGGCCTGGACGAGATCAAGTTCCATACCGGTCTGACCACCGACGCCGTGCTGGTCGAGGAAGACAAGCTGTCGGCGGCAATCGAAAGCATGCTCGAGGCGCAGGACACCACCATGTCCGACCTCCTCGACGAGGATCTCGAAAACCTCGACATCTCGAGCGAAGACGACGACAACAAGGAGAGGGAATCCAATCTCGACGTCGACGACGCGCCGGTGGTGCGCTACGTCAACAAGATCCTGCTCGACGCGATCAACTCGGGCACCTCGGACATCCATTTCGAGCCCTACGAAAAGACCTATCGCGTCCGCTTCCGCCAGGACGGCATGCTGCACGAGAAGGCCACGCCACCGATCAATATCGCCGCCCGCCTGGCCGCGCGCCTCAAGGTCATGGCGCGCATGAATATCGCCGAGCGGCGCGTGCCGCAGGACGGCCGGATCAAGATGAACCTGTCGCGCAACCGCTCGATCGATTTCCGTGTCAACACCTGCCGACGCTGTACGGCGAGAAGGTGGTGCTGCGTATCCTCGATTCCTCGGCCGCCACGCTCGGTGTCGAGTCGCTGGGCTTCGAGGAAAAGCAGAAAGAACATTTCATGGCGGCCGATCAAGAAACCCTACGGCATGATCCTGGTCACCGGCCCGACCGGCAGCGGTAAGACGGTGACCCTGTACACCGCGCTGAACCTGCTGAACGACCCCGAGGTCAACATCTCGACCGCCGAGGACCCGGTCGAGATCCAGGTCGCCGGGCATCAACCAGGTCAACGTCAACCCACGAACCGGACTGACCTTTGCCGAGGCGCTGCGCGCCTTTCTGCGCCAGGACCCGGACATCGTCATGGTCGGTGAGATCCGCGACCTGGAAACCGCCGAGATCGCGGTCAAGGCGGCGCAGACCGGTCACCTGGTGCTGTCCACCCTGCACACCAACGATGCACCGCAGACCCTGACCCGCCTGGCCAACATGGGCATACCCGCCGTTCAACATCGCCTCCTCGGTCAACCTGATCATGGCCCAGCGCCTGGCCCGCCGCCTGTGCGAACACTGCAAAACGGTCGACGAACTGCCGCACGACGCCCTGATCGAAGAGGGCTTCAGCGAAGACGAGGTCGCGCGAGGGCGTCAGCGTCTTCCGCCCGGTCGGTTGCGACAAGTGCACCAAGGGCTACAAGGGCCGCGTCGGCCTGTTCGAGGTCATGCCGGTCAGCGACGCCATGGGCAAACTCATCATGGAAGGCGGCAACGCTATCCAGATCCGCGACCTGGCGAAAGCCGAAGGCCTGCAGGACCTGCGCGCCTCCGGCCTGGCGAAGGTCAAGACAGGGCGTCACCAGCCTCGAAGAGATCAACCGAGTCACCAAGGACTAACGTAGGACATCATGGCCACAAAAGCAGCAGGAGCCGCACCGAAACCCGAGAAAGCGCTGGTCTTCGCCTGGGAAGGCACCGACCGCAAGGGCAACCGGATCAAGGGCGAGACGCGTGCCGCGACCATCGCCCTGGCGCGCGCCGACCTGCGCCGCCAGGGGCATCACCCCGCTCAAGGTGAAGAAGAAAAGCACCGTCGATCTTCAGCAACCGCAAGAAGAAGATCACCAGCAAGGACATCGCGATCTTTTCGCGCCAGCTGGCGACCATGATGTCGGCCGGCGTACCGATGGTGCAGGCCTTCGATATCGTCGGCCGCGGCCACAACAACCCGGCGATGCAGGAGATGATCCTGTCGATCAAGGCCGACGTCGAGGGCGGCACCTCGCTGACCGCCTCGCTGCGCAAGCATCCGCTGTATTTCGACGACCTGTTCTGCAACCTGGTGGAGGCCGGCGAACAGGCCGGTGTGCTCGAGACCCTGCTCGACAAGATCGCCACCTACAAGGAAAAGACCGAGTCGCTCAAGGGCAAGATCAAGAAGGCGCTGACTTACCCCACGGCGGTTATCGTGGTCGCGGTCCTCATCGTCGCGATCATCATGATCTTCGTTATCCCGCAGTTCAAAGAGCTGTTCAGCAGCTTCGGCGCCGACCTGCCGACCTTCACGCTGATGGTCGTCAACATGTCCGATTTCGTGGCTGCCTGGTGGTGGGCGATACTCATTGGCATCGTTGCAACCACCGTGGTCGCCTCGAACGTCTGGAAAAGATCGCCAAAGTTCCGCGAGACCATGGATCGCATACTGCTCAAGATCCCGGTGATCGGCACCATCCTGCACAAGGCCGCCCTCGCCCGTTTCTGCCGCACCACCGCAACCATGTTCACCGCCGGTGTTCCGCTGGTCGAGGCCCTGCAGTCGGTCGCCGGCGCGACGGGAAGCTCCGTCTACGAAAAGGCGGTTTTGAAAATGCGCGACGACGTGGCAACCGGGCAGTCTCTGCAGCTGGCGATGCGCCAGCAGGGCGTGTTTCCGCACATGGTCATCCAGATGGTGACGATCGGTGAGGAGTCCGGCGCACTCGACGACATGCTGTCGAAGGTCGCGGACTTCTACGAGGAGGAGGTCGACAACGCGGTCGACGCACTCAGCAGCCTGCTCGAGCCCTTCATCATGGTCGTGCTGGGCACCGTGGTGGGCGGCCTGGTTGTCGCCCTCTACCTGCCGATCTTTCAGCTGGGTTCGGTCGTTTCCGGCCGCTAGGGGGCTGGCGTGCTCGACCCGGCCGCGATTGCCGAGGTGGCGCCGTACGGTGCCCTGCTGCTGGGCCTGGTCATCGGCAGCTTTCTCAATGTCGTGATCCTGCGCCTGCCACAGCGCATGCAGGCCGAGCTCCAGGAGGCCTGCGCCGAGCTGCGCGGCGAGACCGGTGAGCCCCTGCCGAGTCGCTGGTTCGGGCTCGATTACCTGATCACCCCGGCGTCCTCATGTCCGGCGTGCGGCCATTCGATCCGCGCCTGGGAGAATATCCCGATCCTGAGTTACCTGCTGCTGCGCGGACGTTGCAGCGGCTGTTCCACGGTCATCAGCATCCGTTACCCGATCATCGAGGCACTCACCGGCCTCTTGAGCCTTGGTGTGGTGCTGCACTTCGGACCGACCCCGCAGGCACTGGTCGCGCTGATCCTGGTCTGGGGACTGATCACCCTGACCGTTATCGATCTCGACGAGCAACTGCTGCCCGACCAGCTCACGCTGCCCCTGGTATGGCTTGGCCTGCTGGCCAATATGAACGGCCTGTTTACCGATCTCGTCTCGGCGGTCGTCGGTGCGACGGCCGGCTATCTCAGCCTGTGGTTGGTGTTCCAGGTGTTCCGACTGCTGACCGGCCGCGAGGGCATGGGCTATGGCGACTTCAAGCTGCTGGCCGTGTTCGGTGCCTTTCTCGGCTGGCAGATGCTGCCGCAGATCGTCCTGCTGTCGTCGCTGATCGGTGCGATCGTCGGCCTCACCCTGGTTTTCGTGCGCGGTCGTGACCACCAGGTGCCGATTCCGTTCGGCCCCTACCTCGCGGCCGCCGGCCTGATCGCCCTGCTGTGGGGCGAGCAGATCAACCGCGGCTATCTGCAGATCGCCGGACTGTAGAGGTGCTGAAGATCGGTCTGACCGGCGGCATCGGCAGCGGCAAGACCGCCGCCAGCGACCACTTCGCGACACTCGGCGCCGAGGTCATCGATACCGACCTGCTCAGCCGCGAGTTGGTCGAACCCGGGCAACCCGCACTGCAGGCGATCGTCGAGGCATTCGGCAACGACGATCCTGCACAGCTGACGGCACGCTCGACCGCGGCAGCCTGCGCGATCGGGTGTTTGCCGATAGCTCCGCCCGCCAGACGCTCGAGAACATTCTGCACCCGCGGATCCGCGCAGAGATGCTGGCGCGCGCGCAACGCTCAAACGCACCCTACGTCGTCTTCGTCATTCCGCTTGCTGCTCGAGACCGGTCAACAGCATCTGGTCGATCGCATCCTGCTGATCGATGTGCCCGAGGCCATTCAGCGACAACGGGTTGCCGCGCGCGACCGGCTCGAGCGACGCGCAGATCACGCAGATTCTCGACGGCACAGTCCGACCGCAGCACCCGCTTGCGGCACGCCGATGATATAGTCGTGAACGACGGCGATCTGGCTCAACTGCAGGAAAATATTCAACAGTTGCACCGCAAATATCTGCAACAGGTCCAGTCTTAAGGCATCGGCGCTTTACCCCGTCGGCCGCCTGCCCGACAATATTAGCCCGTACTTACCTTCAAGGACGTTGACTTGTCTGACACGACCGTCTTCGAGCACCCGCTTAACGAGAAGTGCCGCACCTGGCTGCGTCTCTCGCACCTGTTCGAACAGCTCGATTTCCATCTGCCGCACAGCAGCGAGTGGCACGCGCGTGCGGCGATGTCTGCCCTGCTGGATATTGCCGGGGTGTTGTCGCGGGCCGACATCAAGTCTGAATTGCTCAAGGAACTCGACCGCTACAAGCATTCGCTGGCGCGCATGGCCGATACCCCGGGGGTCGACACCGATCGTCTGGAGCATATCCTGCAGGACCTGCACCGCACCTGTGAGGCGGTACGCGACATCAGCGGTCAGTTGGGCAACGCACTGCGCAGCCACGAGTTTCTCAACAGCATCCTGCAACGCAGCAGCATCGCCGGCGGCAGTTTCGATTTCGACCTGCCGCAGTATCATTTGTGGCTGCAGATGCCACAGGCCGAGCGCTCGCTGCAGCTGGACGACTGGCGGCACGAGGTCAGCGCGGTACATGACGCCGTGGATCTGCTGCTCAACCTGATCCGAAACAGTGCCGTGCCGTCACAGGAAAACGCCCCCAACGGCTTCTACCAGAAATCACTGCCGAGCAATATCAGCGTGCAGCTGGTGCGTATCGGTATTCCGGCGTCCGATGTACTTTACGCAGAAATCAGTGGCGGCAAGCATCGCTTCAGCATCCGCTTCATGGACTGTGGCGACTGGCAACATCCCGCGCAGGTGGATCGCAATGTGCGTTTCAGCCTCAGTACCTGCCTGATATGAACGACGCGATTGAGGTGGCCTGCCCGACCTGCGGCAAGGCAGTTACCTGGAGCCCGACCGAGAAGTGGCGCCCGTTCTGCAGCGAGCGCTGCAAACTGATCGACCTGGGTGAATGGTTTGCCGAGGAAAAACGCATTCCCGGCGAGCCGGTGATCCCGCCCGAATCGGGCAACGAGGTATAGAGCCCGCCTCACCGGCCTCTGTCCGCCGGACGTTTGGGCCTCATCCCAGTGGCCGCAACACCTGATCAGCATTGGGCCAGCGTTTTCCGCCCTGTCGGGACCCGGACCGCGCCCCTCGCCGCAGCGTGCGCGCTATCGTCGATCGAGGGGAAAGTCGGCGACACTCACCCGGCCATTGCCGACCATGCGCAGTCGCAACAGTCCCCCAGCCTGCGGCACATCGGGCAGCCGCCAGGCATCGTCCCCGGCTGGCAGGACGATGATGGCCTGCTGGCCGCCATTCTCGTCCAGCACCAGAGCCTCGACCGAAATCCTGTCGGACGGCGCAAAACCCGCCTGCTTGAACATCAGACCCTTATCCGCCGGTCCCAATACCAGGGCGCGGTCACCGGCAACCGCGGCGCAGGGCTGTCGCCACGGGCGACAGGGCTTTTCCGCAACCAGGTAGGTCAAGGGACTGCTCTCCAGGACCTGCTGTGTCTTGCGCCCGGTCTGCCCCCAGCTCAGGGCCAGACCCACGGCGATGATGACAAAAAACAGCCAGTACCTACCTTGCCGGGTCATCTGCCCACAATCCACGAATGCCGGCGACACCCTGGGCACCGTGCTGCCATGCCTCGGGCAGCAGCTCTGGCGACATCCCGCCCAATGCGTACACCGGCATCTGCGCCTCGTCTGCCAACGCGGCGAAGGCCTCCCACCCCAGGGGATCGGCATCGGGGTGGCTGCGGGTCGGCAACACCGGTGACAGCATCGCAAAATCGGCAGCGAGTCGATGCGCCTGGCGCAGATCATCGAGGGAATGACAGGATACCGCCAGCAGCTTGCTGTCGCCCAGCGGGCGCGTCTGATAACGATACAACGCGCGACTGTTCAGATGCAGGCCGTCCACACCGATCGCCTCGGCCATCGCGGGATCACCATTCAACAGCACCCCGGCATGATGGGCATGGCACAGCGCGCGCACGTCCCGCCCGATACGCACCAGTTCGTCGTCGGGAAGCCCGAACAACCGCAACTGCAGCAGGGATGCACCCGACTGCAGGTTGTGTTCAAGACGTCGCATGAAAGCGCCGGGCTCACCCAGCTCGGGTGGCGTTATCAGGTAGGTCGAGGGCAGGCGCAGGGCATTGACAATCGGGACATCGGCGGCCGGCATCGGGTAATCGCGCATCGCCTCCGGCAACACCCATGCCAGCGGCTGCTCTTCACGCCCATGCGGCTGACCGAACCATTCGTGTACCAGGTGCACATCGAGCAGCACGGAGCGGTCGTCATAGTGGTGGATGATCCGGATCAGTGGCCGGTGATCGCCCAGGCCGACACCGAGCTCTTCGTGCAATTCCCGTCGCAGCGCCTGCTCGACCGACTCACCTGCCTCCAGCTTGCCGCCGGGAAACTCCCACAGGCCGCCCTGATGGGAATCGGCATGACGCCGGCTCAGCAGCACCTCACCATCGGCGTTTACCAGCGCGGCGGCGGCGACATGCATCAAACCGTCGGTATGCCCATGGCGGGGGGGAAGTCCGTTGACCGTCATTGCTGGCGCAGCCCGTTACAGAGAGGATATTCGATCAGGAATTTAACACGACGCGGGGCAGATCGAGGCGGCTTCGGCCGCATGCGGCAGTCCGGATCGCACGAGAGGCGTGTGGCGATCGGCATGCCGGGCGTAGCCGCAGAAATACAGGTACGGTCAGGATCGGTACTCGGCGTTGATCTTCACGTAGTCGTAGGACAGGTCGCAGGTCAGTACCTCGGCCGCGGCATCGCCGCGCGCCAACGCAATCCGAATCGTGATCTCCGCCTGATCCATCACCGCCTGGCCGGCCGCCTCGGTGTAGGCAGGATCCCGGCCGCCGTCGCTGACGATGCACACATCGCCCAACCAGATCCGGATCCGGTCGATATCGAGATCGGGCAGGCCGGCGCGCCCGACCGCGGCCAGGATGCGCCCCCAGTTCGGATCACTGGCAAACAGCGCGGTCTTGACCAGCGGCGAATGGGCGACGGTATAGGCCGACCGCGCGCGCCTCTTCGGCATCGCTGCCGACGTCCACCTGGATACGCACCAGCTTGGTCGCACCCTCGCCGTCGCGCACGATCATCTCCGCCAGTTCGGCACACACCGCGGCGATCGCCTGCGCCCAGGCGCTGCCCATCAGCAGATTCGGCCGCATCGACAGCCACACCGGAGGCGCCGCTGGCCAGCAGCACGCAGGCATCGTTGGTCGAGGTATCGCCGTCGACCGTGATGCTGTTGAACGATCGGCTCGACCGCACTGCTCGAGCAGCGCCTGCAGCAGGTCCTGCGGCACCGCCGCATCGGTGGCGACGTAGGCCAGCATGGTCGCCATGTCCGGGCAGATCATGCCGGAACCCTTGGCGATGCCGGTCACGCGTGACCGGGCCGCCGCTGAGTTCCACCTGGCGGGAGGCCAGTTTCGGCACCGTATCGGTGGTCATGATGGCAGCCGCCGCGGCCGGCCAGCCGTCTGCGGTCAGCCCGGAAAGCAGGCCGGGGATCGCCTGGGCGAAGGGATCGACCGGCAGGTCCTCACCGATCACGCCGGTCGAAAACGGCAGCACCTGGCTCATGGCGCAGCCCGCCATGCCGGCCAGCAGGCGACAGGTCTCGCGCGTGGCGCGCAGACCGGGCACCCCGGTGCCGGCATTGGCATTGCCGGAATTGATCAGCAGATAACGCACCGGCCCCTTGGCGAGGTGCTCGCGTGCGACCGTGACCGGCGCCGCACAGAAGGCATTGCGGGTAAACACCGCGGCACAGCTGCCACCTTCGGCCAATCTCGATCAGCACCAGGTCGTCACGGCCCTGGTAGCGGATGCCGGCCGCGGCCGCGGTCGCACAGTCGGACTGCCCGGCAGACCGTCGCTCATGGCCTGTCGACCGACCGGCGCAGCCGTGGCGCCGTGCTATTGCAGCTTGCCGTGGCAGTGCTTGTACTTCTTGCCCGATCCACAGGGACAGGGGTCGTTGCGACCGACCTTGCGATCGGGCCGCACGAACGGCTTCTTCTCTTCGAGGACCGGCGTCGGCGCTCGGCCTCCGCCGGCGCACCGGCGCCGAAACCCTCGAACGCCTCGTGCTTGAACTCGAACTCGTCCGGGTTCGGCTCAGGCTGTCCGGCATCTCCGGCGGCGCCTGCAGCTGCAGGCGGCACAGGACCTGCACCACCTCGAGCTTGATCGCATCGAGCATCGCCGAGAACATCTCGAAGGCCTCGCGCTTGTACTCCTGCTTGGGGTTCTTCTGCGCATAGCCGCGCAGGTGAATGCCCTGGCGCAGGTAATCCATCGCCGCGAGGTGTTCTTTCCAGTGCGAGTCGAGGGTGAACAGCATCACCTCTTTCTCGATCCGGCGCATCTGCTCGGCGCCCGCCTGCGCCTCCTTGTCCTGCGTAGATCGCGATCAGCTCATCGAGGATGCGCTGCCGCAGCGGTCTCTTCGTGCAGGCTGTCGTCTTCATCCAGCCACTGCTGAACCGGCGCATCGAGGCCGAAATTCTCGCTCCAGCGCCTGGTCGAGCCCGGGCACGTCCCACTGCTCCTCGAGGCTCTGCGGCGGGATGTAGCCGTCGATGACGTCGTTCACCACGTCGTAGCGCAGGTTGACGATGGTCTCGGAGATATCGTCCGCATCCATCAGATCGTCGCGCTGCTGGTAGACCACCTTGCGCTGGTCGTTGGCCACGTCGTCGTATTCGAGCAGCTGCTTGCGGATATCGAAGTTGCGTCCCTCGACCTTGCGCTGCGCGTTTTCGATCGCCTTGTTGACCCAGGGATGCTCGATCGCCTCGCCTTCCTCCATGCCCAGCTTCTGCATCAGGTTGGAGACCCGCTCGGAGGCAAAGATGCGCATCAGGTTGTCTTCCAGCGACAGGTAGAAGCGCGACGAACCCGGGATCACCCTGGCGGCCGGAACGGCCGCGCAGCTGGTTGTCGATACGGCGCGATTCGTGGCGCTCGGTACCGATCACGTGCAGGCCACCGGCCTCCAGCACCTGCTCGTGGCGCTGCTGCCATTCGGCCCTGATGCGCCGCGATCTCGTCTTCGCCGGCGTCGTCGCCAAGCTGCGCTGAGCTCGACCTCGAGGTTGCCGCCGAGCACGATATCGGTACCGCGACCGGCCATGTTGGTCGCGATGGTGACCGCACCCGGGCGCCCGGCCTCGGCGACGATCTGCGCCTCGCGCTCGTGCTGCTTGGCGTTGAGCACCTGGTGCTCGATCTTCGCCTTCTTCAGCATGGTCGGAGACCATCTCCGAGACCTCGATCGAGGCGGTACCGACCAGCACCGGCTGGCCGCGCTTCACGCAGTCGCGGATGTCTTCGACGATCGCCTCGTACTTTTCTCGCTGGGTGAGGTAGACCAGATCGGTCTGATCGTCGCGCACCATCGGCTCGTTGGTCGGGATGACCACGACCTCGAGGCCGTAGATCTGCTGGAATTCGAAGGCCTCGGTATCGGCCGTGCCGGTCATGCCGGACAGCTTGTCGTACAGGCGGAAATAGTTCTGGAAGGTGATCGAGGCCAGCGTCTGGTTTTCCTTCTGGATCGGCACCCCTTCCTTGGCCTCGACCGCCTGGTGCAGGCCCTCCGACCAGCGCCGGCCGGGCATGGTGCGGCCGGTGAACTCGTCGACGATGACGATCTGGCCGTCGCGCACGATGTAGTCCACGTTGCGCTGGAACAGCGCATGCGCGCGCAGCGCCGCCATCACGTGATGCATCAGCATGATGTTGGACGGGTCGTACAGGCTCTCGCCCTCGGCCAGCAGGCCGGCCTCGCGAGCAGCATGTCCTCGACCTTCTCGTGGCCCTGCTCGCTGAGGAACACCTGGCGCGCCTTCTCGTCGACCGAGTAGTCGCCCGGGCCGAAATCCGGCTTGCCTTCATCGTTGGTGATCGGATCCTGGCGCGCCAGCTGGCCGGGAATCCCGTTGACCTGCTTGTACAGCTCGGAGCTGTCCTCGGCCGGGCCGGAGATGATCAGCGGCGTGCGCGCCTCGTCGATCAGGATCGAGTCGACCTCGTCGACGATGGCGAAATCAGCGCGCGCTGCACCCGCTGCTCGGCGGCAAACGCCATGTTGTCGCGCAGGTAGTCGAAGCCGAATTCGTTGTTGGTGCCGTAGGTGATGTCGCAGGCGTAGGCCTCGCCTCGCTGACCGGGCGCAGGTGCTGAAACCACCGGTGTCGCCCTGGTAGCCATGTCCAGCTGTACGACGAGCTGTCCGGCCCCATGCCACCCGACGAGTTGATCACGCCGGTGGTCAGGCCGAGGAAGTCGTAGAGCCGCCCCATCCAGCCGGCATCGCGACGCGCCAGGTAGTCGTTGACCGTGACCACGTGCACGCCCTTGCCGGCCAGCGCATTGAGGTAGACCGCGCAGCGTCGCGACCAGGGTCTTGCCCTCGCCGGTGCGCATCTCGGCGATCTTGCCCTGGTTGCAGCACCATGCCGCCGATCATCTGCACGTCGAAATGACGCATGCCGAGCGCCCGCTTGCCGGCCTCGCGGACGACCGCAAAGGCCTCGGGCAGCAGGGCGTCGAGTGGTCTCACCGTTGGCGACGCGCTCGCGGAATTCGTCGGTCTTGGCCCTGAGCGCCTCGTCGCTCAGCGCCTCCATCGCGGGCTCGAGCACATTGATCTGCTCGACGGATTTGAGCATGCGCTTGACCAGCCGGTCGTTGCGACTACCGAAGATCTTCTTTACGAGCTTGTTGAGCATGGACCTACGACCTTCCAGGACAGACTGAAACAAAGGCGCATATGATACCGCAATCGGGCATTCAGACGGCCGTGAACAAAAGGAAAAACCCGCCAGGGCGGGTCATTGAACAGGCACGGCAGATATAGACCGACCCTACCGCACAAAGCGGCTGGGGTTGACGCTCTTGCCGTTGCGGTGAACCTCGAAATGCACGTGCGGACCACTTGAGCGGCCGGTGCTGCCGAGCAGCGCGATCGTCTGACCCTTGCTCACCATCTCGCCCTCTTTCACCAGGTTCTCCTTGTTGTGGCCGTACAGCGTCGAGTAGCCGTCCGCATGGCGGATCTCGACGACATTGCCGTAGCCGGAGACCTTCTTCGATCGCAACACCACACCCGAGGCCACGGCGACGACCTCGCTGCCCCGTTTACCGGCAAAATCGACGCCGCGGTGGTACGACTTCTTACCGTTGAAGGGATCGGTACGCTTGCCGTAGGACGACGACATCCAGCCCTTTTTGACCGGCTTGCCCGACGGCGTCACCTCGGCCATGAGATCGCGGTTCATCAGCATCTGCTCAAGCGTCGACAGCTTGTCTTCGCGATCACGCAGCAGGCTGGAGATGCGATCCATGTCCGCACTGAGTTCGCTGACACTGACCGCTTCGCCCGGCAGCACCTCGTCCACACCACCCATCGGCGGCGCCGCCGAAAAATCGAACTCATCCTTGTCCAGTTTGCCGACATCCACCAGGCGGTCGCCCAGTGCATCGAGGCGCATCAGGTGGGCCTGCAGTTCGGCGATTTTCAGCGCCAGCGCGTCGAGGTGAGCGCTCTGCTCGGCCCTGGCATCGGCGATCACGCGCCGCTCCGCATCCAGCAGCTCGTGCAATCCGGCAACCTGGTCGGTCGATGCCGCGGCGTTGCCATACTTCTCACCGAGCAGAAAGCCCGACCACAGGGTGACGGCGAGCAGGCCGGCAACTGACAACACCGTCAGCGCAGCCGCGCGAGGCACGCAGATATCGATACTGCCGGTGCGTCTGCAAAAATCAGAGAGGAAGATAATCTTCATAATCAGCTTTGGTTCCAGAAGCTTTGCAGCTTATCAGCCTATGAGGGTGTACCCTTAAAAGCCTGTTGACTCCGCGCCGAGAGACCCGTGAATGGCCCGCAGCCCCAAGTCGGTTCGCCACCTGCTACAAGACAAACCAACGCTAAAACGTCTCGAGCGCGAATTATGCGCCCAGCGCAACCTGCTCGCCGACGTACGCCAATGCCTGCCCGCGGACCTCGCGGTACATTGCATCGCTGCGCAGTTGCGCGATAACACGCTGGTGCTGCACACCGATTCACCGGTCTGGGCGACCCGGTTGCACTACCTCGCACCGCAGCTGCGCAGTGTACTGAACTCTGAGCACCCGGCGTTGCGCGAGATCAAGGTACGGCTATTCATCGAGCGGACGACCGCCCCGAAACAACCTAACGCCGCGCACAAATCAGACGTGGCGGCAGCGATTATCCACGACAGCGCAGCCTATACCAAGCACGCGCCACTCCGCGAGGCGCTTATCCGCCTCGGCAGAGCCTTAAAATCCAGCTAGATCGAACCTGCTTATACCGATGCATGTGCCGGTTTCATGTAGGAAATCGGCGCCAGTTCGGCATTTTCGAAGGTCACCTCTTCCCATGCATCGGGCTGGGCAATCAGGGCCTTGAGCAACCGATTGTTCAACTCGTGGCCCGATTTGTAGCCATTGAACGCACCGATCAGGCTGTGCCCCAGCAGGTACAGGTCACCGATCGCGTCGAGGATCTTGTGTTTCACGAACTCGTCTTCGTAGCGCAGACCATCCTCGTTCAGCACACGGAAATCATCGACCACGATCGCGTTGTCCATACTGCCACCCAGCGCGAGGCCGTTGTCGCGCAGCATCTCGATATCGCGCAGGAAACCGAAGGTTCGTGCACGACTGACTTCCTTGACAAAGGAGGTCGAGGAAAAATCGATCATCGACCGCCGGCTACCCTCACCCATCGCCGGGTGATCGAAATCGATACCGAAGCTCACCTTGAAGCCGTTGAAGGGCTCGAAGCGCGCGATCTTGTCGCCCTCCTTCACCTCTACCGGCTTCTTGATACGGATAAAACGCTTTGCGACGTTCTGTTCCTCGACACCCGCCGACTGGATCAGGAAGACGAAGGGCCCGGCACTGCCATCCATGATCGGCACTTCAGGGGCACTGACATCGACGTAGGCATTGTCGATCCCGAGCCCGGCAAACGCCGACAGCAGGTGTTCGACCGTCGAGATCCGCACACCATCTTTCATCAGCGTGGTCGACAGCCGGGTATCACCGACATTCTCGGCCTTGGCCGGGATATCGACAGGCGCATCGAGATCGACCCGGCGAAACACGATACCGGTGTCCGGTGCCGCCGGGCGCAGGGTCAGATAGACCTTCTCGCCGGTATGCAGACCGACGCCGGTAGCACGAATCACGTTCTTCAGCGTGCGTTGCTTGATCATAGTATCCGGGCTCCCAGAGTTAATAATTCCGCTGTATTTTCAGCTACTTAGCCAACCACATCGCGGAATTTCAACGACGCAGTAATTCAGTAATCCCCCGAAAGCTGCTTAGGGAATACCCTTATTCTCGACATTTATGGGCAATTGATCAAGCAAAAATATCATCTTCCCGTTGTGTGACCTAATTCCGGACACCGGCGATCAGTCCGCCTGGCGGCGCAGAAATGCCGGAATATCGAGATACTCCATGTCATCGGTTTCGGTGCTCTTTGCGGCGTAACCACCGCCTGCCTTTTTCGGGCTGCGACGGATATTGGTCGGCACCTCGAGCGAAGCGTAATCAAGTTCCTCCTGCTCCGCGGGCTCATTGTTGATCAGGCGTACCGGCTTGATCTCGACTTCGGGTTGCGGCGCGGCTACCGGCAAGTCCTCGCCCAGACCGGTCGCGACCACGGTAACCCGCATCTCGTCGACCATGTCCGGATCGATAACGGTGCCGACCACGACCGTGGCATCTTCACGGGCGAATTCCTTCACCGTGTTGCCCACCTCGTCGAATTCGCCGATCGCCAGATCGAGTCCGGCCGTGATATTGACCAGAATCCCGCGTGCACCCGACAGGTTGATGTCCTCGAGCAAGGGACTGCGAATCGCCAGTTCGGCGGCTTCCCGTGCGCGCTGGTCACCGGTCGCCCGGCCGGTACCCATCATGGCCACGCCCATCTCCGACATCACCGTGCGCACGTCGGCAAAGTCGACGTTGATCAGACCCGGCCGGGTGATCAGCTCGGCAATGCCCTGCACCGCATTGAACAGCACATCGTTGGCCGCCTTGAAGGCGTCCAGCAACGAGGTGGTCTTGCCCAGCACCGCCAACAGTTTTTCATTCGGGATCGTGATCAGCGAGTCGACCTGTTCGGACAACCTGCGGATACCGTCATCGGCGATCTTCAGGCGCTTGCCACCCTCGAAACTGAACGGCTTGGTGACCACCGCCACGGTCAGAATACCCAGCTCCTTGGCCACCTCGGCAACCACCGGCGCAGCGCCGGTACCGGTGCCACCACCCATACCGGCGGTGATGAAGACCATGTCGGCGCCCTCGAGTGCCTCGTAGATACGATCGCGATCCTCCATCGCCGCCTCGTAGCCACGTTCCGGATTGGCACCCGCACCCAGTCCCCGGGTGACGTTGGAGCCCAGTTGCAGGGCGGTACGCACCTCGGTGTTTTTCAGCGCCTGTGCATCGGTGTTGGCACAGATGAACTCGACGCCCTCGATATTGGAACGCAGCATGTGATTGACCGCGTTGCCGCCACCACCGCCGACACCGATAACCTTGATTACCGCGTTCTGACTATCCACATCCATCAATTCAAACATTTTTCTCTCCTCCCGCTACAGATCCGTCGCGCTGTTTGATCGGATCCAGTTAAACTAAAAATTCCCCTGGAACCAGCTCTTCATCCGGTTCCAAACCGATTTCATTCCCCCACCACCGGACATCTCGGGCAGCCTCATGGCCCGATTGCGATGTCCGAACAGCAGCAAACCCACTCCGGTCGCGTGGATTGGATTGCGAACCACATCCACCAGACCGGTCACGTACTGGGGTATCCCCAGACGCACCGGCATGTGAAAAACCTCTTCCGCCAGATCGATCAGCCCTTCCATCTTCGAACTGCCGCCGGTCAGCACCACGCCACCGGCCACCAGGTCCTCGAAACCGCGAGCGACGCAACTCGGCCTGAATCAGCGTCAGCAACTCTTCGTAGCGCGGCTCGACCACCTCGGCCAGCGTCTGCCGCGACAGCCGCCGCGGCGGCCGGTCGCCGATGCTCGGCACCTCGATGGTCTCGTCCGGGCTCGCCAGCTGGGTCAGCGCACAGGCGTACTTGAGCTTGATCTCTTCGGCATGCTGGGTCGGCGTGCGCAGGGCCACGGCGATATCGTTGGTCACCTGGTCGCCGGCGATCGGAATCACCGCCGTGTGGCGAATCGAACCGTCGGTGAACACCGCGATATCGGTGGTGCCGCCGCCGATATCGACCAGGCAGACACCCAGATCCTTTTCGTCGTCCTCGAGCACCGAGTAGCTGGACGCCAGCTGCTCGAGGATCAGGTCGTCGACCTCGAGACCGCAGCGGCGCACGCACTTGATGATGTTCTGTGCCGCGCTGACCGCGCCGGTCACCATGTGCACGCGCGCCTCCAGGCGCACGCCGGACATGCCGACCGGGTCGTGGATGCCTTCCTGGTTATCGATGATGAATTCCTGCGGCAGGATGTGCAGGATCTTCTGATCGGCCGGAATCGCGACCGCACGGGCCGCATCGATCACCCGCTCGACATCCGCGTGCGACACCTCGCCATCCTTGATCGGCACGATGCCGTGCGAATTCAGGCTGGAGATATGGCTGCCGGCGATCCCGGCGTAGACCGAATCGATCTCGACCCCGGCCATCAGCTCGGCCTCTTCGACCGCGCGCTGAATCGACTGCACGGTCGACTCGATATTGACCACCACACCCTTCTTCAGGCCGCGCGACGGATGCGAGCCGATACCGATGATCTCGATCTCGTTGTCCTGCTTGACCTCGCCGACGATGGCGACCACCTTGGAGGTGCCGATATCCAGGCCGACGATGATGTTCTTGTCGGTACGTTTGACCATCAGACTTTTTCCTGCGACACGGTCGGCGTCGTCTACCGGCAGTTCGCGCCAGCGCACGGCAAAACCATGCGCGTAACGCATATCGACACGCTGCGGACGCCGCGCCGGTTGTGCAACCAGGCTTGGATAGACCCGAAAGAACTGGGCCAGGCGGTTGGCAATATCGTCGTCTCCCAGTGACACCGTGAGACCATCGGCGAAGCGCAGCCACCAGTGACGACGCTCATCCAGTTCAATCGCCTGGAGCTGCAGGTCACGCGCAGCGCGCCGCCGGGACAAGCTGCAGGTAGAAGGCGACCACGCGCTGCTCGCTGCCCTGCGGGCCCGACAGCTTCACCAGGCTACTGAAAGCCTCGATCGAGTCGGGACGAAACACGCCGCCGGCAACATTGATCAGTGCATCGTCACCCCAGCGCGCCAGCGGCACCTGTTCGGTCACCTTCATGCTGAGTTTGTCCGGCCAGCCGCGACGGATGCTGACATCGTCCACCCAGGGCATCTGCAGCACGGCCTCACGCAGCTTCTGCATATCGCAGCTGAAGAAGCCACCATCGATCGTCGCCATCACGGTGCGTTCGATGGCCGCGTGCTCGAGCTGGCGGAATTCACCCTGGATCTCGATCACGCGCAGCGGCAGACGTCCGGGCTGGGAAAGCGTGCTGTAGGTCGCGAACAGACCGCCAGAGATCATCAGCATCGCCGCGGCCGCCAGCAACGGCATGACCCAGGGCCGGCGCTGCGGCTGCGCCTTGGCGCGTGACGTGCGTTGTCTGGCATGCGCGGCCATCAACGCGCCTCCAGGGTCTGCGCAAGGATGCGCCAGACCAGTTCGTCGAAATCGATGCCGACCGCCTTGGCCGCCATCGGCACCAGGCTGTGACTGGTCATCCCCGGCACCGTGTTGACCTCGATCAGCCAGGGCTTGCCGGTGCTCATCGATCAGGATGTCGACGCGCCCCCAGCCGCTTGCACCGACCGCCCCGAAGGCCTGCAGGGCGAGTGCCTGCAGCTGCGCCTCGTCCGCGGCATCCAGACCGCAGGGAATCAGGTAGCGGGTGTCGTCGGCGACGTACTTGGCGTCGTAGTCGTAGAAGAGGTGCGGCGTTTCCAGCTTGATCAGCGGCAGCGCCTCGCTCACCGAGGATCGCGGCCGTGTACTCCGCACCGGTGACCCAGCGTTCGACCATCACGTGGCTGTCGTACTCCGCGGCCTTGGCCCAGGCCGCGCGCAGCTGGGCAGGGTCGTCGGCCCGCGACATGCCCGATGCTCGAACCCTCGAGCGCCGGCTTCACCATCAGCGGGAAGCCCAGCTCGCAGGCCGTCTCGAAGTCACTCTCGTCGCTGGATCAGCGCAAAGCCCGGCGTCGGCAGACCCAGCGACTGGAACAGCAGCTTGCTGCGGTACTTGTCCATCGCGATCGCCGAACCCATCACACCACTGCCGGTGTAGGGCAGATCCGAGGATCTCCAGGCCGCCCTGGATCACGCCGTCTTCACCACCGCGGCCATGCAGCACGTTGAAAACACGGTCGTAGCCACCGGCCGCCAGCAGCGTCAGGACGTCCTTGCCGGCATCGATGCCATGCGCATTCACACCACGCCGCAGCAGCCCGTCGAGCACCGCCTGGCCGCTGACCAGCGAGACCTCACGCTCGGCGGCCCAGCCACCCATCAGCACCGCAACCCGGCCAAAATCCTGTGCAGAGATCGTCATGCCGCATCCCCCACGCTATGCACCTCGGTATGCAGGTTCACACCCTGCTGACGCTCGACCTCGGCATGCACATGCGCGATCAGGGCCTCGATATCGGCCGCCCTGGCGTCGCCGGTGTTGATGATGAAATTGGCATGCTTGGTCGACACCTCGGCGCCACCGATGCGATGACCCTTGAGACCGCTGGCCTCGATCAGGCGGGCCGCAAAGTCACCCTCGGGATTGCGGAAGGTCGAACCGCAGCTCGGCTGGCCGGTCGGCTGGGTCTGCGCGCGCTTGTCCAGCAGTGCACGGATCGCGGCCTGCTCCTCCCCGGTATCGCCAGGCTCCAGGCCGAGCCGGCATGACAGGAACCATTCCTCGGCCGGGCGCAGCACCTCGCGGTAGCCAACCTTGAACTCATCCGGGGAGCGTTCGCGCACCACGCCGGCACGGTCGATCATCGTAACCGACGTGACAATCCGCCAGGTCTCGCCGCCAAAGGCACCGGCATTCATCGCCAGTGCGCCACCCATGGTGCCGGGGATACCGGCCAGGAACGCGCCACCGGTCAGTCCGGCGCGGGCAAACTCGCGCGCCACCTTGGCGCAGGCAACTCCGGCCTCGACCAGGGCGGTATGCCCCTCGATCGCCAGGCCATTGAGCCGCCCCTGCAGCAGGATCACCGTGCCGTCGAAACCGCCATCGCGGATCAGCAGGTTGCTGCCCAGACCGAGCCACAGCAGCCGCTCGTCGGCCGGCAGTGTGGACAGGAACAACGACAGATCGGCGATATCGGCGGGCAGGTACATCTGTCGTGCCGGACCGCCCACGCGCCAGGTGTTGTAGCGCTGCAGCGACTCGTTGGAACGCAGCTCGCCACGCAGTTCAGGTTGGATCGGCGCGGTCATCATCGCTTGTCCTTGCCGTTCTTGGGCGCGGCCGAATGGACCTGATGCCGGGAGACAGGCGCATTCCGCGGCGCCAGCAGCGGCAGACGCGTGATCAATGCCTCACCACACCCCATGCGCAGGCGCCGGTTTCTGATCTGCGGCTTCATGGACACAGTTCCTCCGCCATCCGTGCCGCCACCAGGCCGATGTTGCCGGCGCCCATGGTCACGACAATATCGCCGTCGGCGACGATGTCCTCGAGCATCGCCGGCAGCGCCTCGACGTCCTCGAGGAACACCGGGTCGACCTGGCCACGCGCACGGATCGCACGACTCAGGGCGCGACTGTCGGCACCCACGATCGGCGCCTCACCGGCGGCAAACACTTCGGACAAAACCAGCACATCGACCTGTGACAACACCGCGACAAAGTCCTCGAACGAATCCTGGGTACGGCTGTAGCGATGCGGCTGGAACGCCAGCACCAGGCGACGCTCCGGCCAGCCGGCGCGCACCGCCTGCAGGGTCGCCGCGACCTCGCGCGGATGGTGACCATAGTCATCGACCAGCATCACCGCCTTGCCCGCAATGGCACAGCCCGCGCTTGCCTGGAAGCGCCGCCCGATCCCTTCGAATTCACTCAGCGCCTTCTGCATCGCCGCCTCGCCAACGCCCAGCTCGTGGGCGATTGCGATGGCGGCCAATGCGTTCAACACGTTGTGCCGGCCCGGCATGTTCAGGGCCACCGGGAAGGCACCATGATCGCGGATCGCTACCGAGAAGCGGGTCGTCATCGCCTCCTGGGTGATATCCAGGGCACGCACATCGGCGTCCTCGTGCTCGCCGTAGGTCACCACCTTGCGGGTCACCTCGGGCAGCAGATCACGGACATTCGCATCGTCGATGCACATCACCGCCTGGCCGTAGAAAGGCAGATGGTGCAGAAACTCGAGAAAGGTGGCGCGCAGGCGGGTGAAATCATTGCCGTAGGTCGCCATGTGGTCTTCATCCACGTTGGTGACCACGGCGAGCATCGGCTGCAGGTACAGGAAGGATGCATCGCTCTCGTCCGCCTCGGCCACCAGCACCTCGCCCTCGCCGAGATGGGCATAGCTGCCGCGCGAATTCAGTCGACCGCCGATCACGTAGGTCGGATCGAGACCGCCCTCGATCAACAGGCTGGCGATCAGGCTGGTCGTGGTGGTCTTGCCATGCGTGCCGGCAACCGCGATGCCGTAACGGAAGCGCATGATCTCGGCCAGCATCTCGGCCCGTGGTACCACGGGGATACGCGACTTGCGGGCCGCCGCAACCTCCGGATTGTCTTCCTTCACCGCGCTGGAGATCACGACCGCATCACTGCCGGCCACATGCGCCGCGGCATGCCCGATATGAATCGAGGCACCCTGCTCGGCAAGACGCTGGGTCGCGGCATTGGGCTTGATGTCCGAACCCGAGATCTCGTAGCCGAGATTGAGCATGACCTGGGCGATGCCGTTCATGCCGGCACCACCGATACCGACGAAATGCAGACGGCGCATCCGCCCCATGGTCTCGGCGGCGTAACGTGCCCCGGTCACCTGCAGTTCGTTCATGCCGCAAGCTCCTCGCAGATATCGGCCACATCGCGGGTCGCGTTGCGCCGGGCCAGGCGATGGGCCTTGGCGGCCATGTCGGAAAGCCGTGTTCGATTGCCGAGCAGGTCGCGCAAACGTTCGGCCAGGACTTCGGGCTGCAGATCAGATTGCGCCATCAGCTCGGCCGCCCCGGCATCGGTCAGAAAACGGGCATTCACCGTCTGGTGGTCATCGACCGCGAACGGGAAAGGCACCAGCACCGCGGCAACGCCTGCGGCCATCAGTTCAGACACGGTCAGCGCACCGGCGCGACAGATCACCAGGTCGGCCCAGGCATAGGCGCCGGCCATGTCATCGACAAACTCGCTGACCTCGGCTGCGACCGCCTGCTCGGCGTAGGCCGAGCGGGTCTCTTCGAGCTTGCCGCGACCCGCCTGGTGCCGGACCACGGGTCGCAACGGCCACATCCAGAAGGCCGAGCGCCGCGGGAACCTGCGCGTTCAGGGCCTGCGCGCCGAGCGAGCCGCCTATCACCAGCAGGTGCAGCGGACGATCGGCATCGATCGGCCTGCGGCTCCGGCAACGCGGCGATCTCGCTGCGCACCGGATTGCCGATGGCAAGGCGCAGACGTGGCTGCCGGGAAACTGCCCGGGAAGGCCTCGAGTACCCGTCGTGCAATGCGCGCCAGCCAGCGATTGGTCAGACCCGGTATCGCATTCTGCTCGTGTATCAGCAGCGGAATGCCCATCAGCTTACTGACCAGGCCACCCGGACCGGTGACGAAACCACCCATGCCAAGCACCAGTTGCGGACGCTGGCGACGCAGCACCGACCAGGCCTGTCCCATCGCACGCAACAGACGGAATGGCGCCAGGAGCAGGCTCATCACACCCTGGCCACGCAGACGAAACGCCGCGATGGTATCGAGTTCGAAGCCCTGTGCCGGCACCACCCGGGATTCGAAACTGTCCGGCGTGCCCAGCCAGCGCACCTGCCAGCCACGCGACTTCAGTTCGTGCGCGACCGCCAGGGCGGGGAAAACATGTCCACCGGTACCGCCAGCCATGATGGTTATACGCGCTGCCACTGCCCCTCCCTGCCGTCGCCGGCCAGTTGGTTTTCGTGACGGATGCGCATCAACATGCCGACTGCGACACAGCAGACGATCAGGCTGTTGCTGCCATAGCTCAGAAACGGCAGGGTCAGCCCCTTGGTCGGCAGCAGTCCGACATTCACGCCGATATTGATGAACGCCTGCATGCCGAGCCACAGGCCCAGACCGTAGGCCACATAGGCTGAATAACGGTCACCACGCTGT
>CAVRBK010000065.1:0-33731 GCA_963719025.1 uncultured Gammaproteobacteria bacterium
CTTTGCAGTTTTCTGGATGTCGGGGGGATCGTTGATTTCATCGGGGGAGTTGCAGAGGGGGAGCTATTGGCTGATCGGGAGACTAACGGTGGAGGTTCATTGGTGGCGGGAGTCTTTTTCCGAGCGCGCTTCGTGGGGGGTTTGTCTGGGGTCTGGGGTTGAAGTTTGAGGAAAAGTGCTGCCAGTTTTTCATCCATTTGTGCCTCTGTACGGCGACGTTCTTGTTCGAGGATCTCCGATTGGCGGCGGCGTTCCGTATCTAATGCTTCTTGTCATTTTTGTGCTTCAATTTGTTGTAGCTTATGGAGGGCGGTTTCATGGTTGTGATGGATTTCGGTGATAGTAGCTTCATGTTGGGCTGTAATTGTTGTGTAGTTAACTTGCATGGTGGTCAATTCTTGGTTATTGTGTTGCAGAGTGTTTTCGAGTTCAAGTACGGTGCCACGAAGTTTTTGGACTTCTGCTGTGGCTTGCATGGACTGTCCTAATGCATTTTTAATGGCCTGGGCATGTTCGTTTTTCATGGTGTCAATCTTTGTGGTGAAGTCGGCTTGGATGGATTGTATTTCTTCATCTTTTTGGTGGAGGGACTGGGCCAGGCGGCTGTTCTCATCGGTAAGTTGGGAGAGTTTAGAGGCAAATGTGTTATCATCTTGGCTGTGTTCTTCATCTCCGGTGACTGCCTTGGCATAACTGTGTTTGGTGCTGGCGGCGATTTCATCCGGGATGGTGGTATCCCACACATTTGGATTTGCTGGTGTAATGGGTGGCATATCGTAGAGGATTTTCTGACGGTGATCATGGAAGGTGAGAGTTGATGGGATGGATCCACCGTGAGTGTTGGTCGCGATGGAGAGGATGGGCACGGCGTGCACATGCGCCTGCCGAGCCTGGGCAAGACCTCGGATACGATCGTCGCGGTCAGCGAGAAGCTGTTTTCAGGCCTTGGCGGTGGCGGCGACTACCGTTACACCGAGGCGGTGGTCGTCGATGGTGATCCGCTGTATGCCATCGGCCGCTTTCACACCATTGGCCCGGGGGACCATGCCAGTACCCTGCGCGAGCTGACCGGCGCAGTCCTGCGTGAATGGAAGCAGCGGCCGGATACCCTGCGCGAGCGTTTCGACAGCGATCGCGATGGCCTGATCGACGGCGAGGAATGGGAGCGCGCACGTGCCGTGGCAGAGCGCGAGGCGGCCGTTGACTATGCGCGGCAGTTGCGCGGCCGGCAGCTGCATACCTTGAAGAAACCCATGGACGGGCGTCATTTTCTGCTGTCGAACCTGCCGGAATTCGACCTCTTGCGGCGCTATCGCTGGCGCATGCGACTGGGTCTCGGCGGTTTCGTGCTGCTGGCGAGTGCGGCCGCGATCATGTTGTCGGCCCGCGTCTGACTCTCGACCGGGTTCAAAGTTTGGCGCACAAGTATCGGCTACTATGACAGCAGGGATGGCTAGGGGTGGCTGCTGTGTTTCCAAGGAAAAAGGGTCCTTCGCAATTTGCGACCGGCGCCGGTATAAACGGCGACGCGGGTCTGGATGGCGATCGCCTGGCGGTAGCTTTGGCCGGCCTGGCGAAACTGCCGTCCAGCGATGCCAGTCAGCTGTTCGCCACCGCGGTTCGCCTGCTTGCGGACGCCTACCGCAGCGCTTACGCACTGATCGCCACCTACGAGGACGAGACCCGTTCGCGTCTGCATACCGTGGCGATCCACGCCCATGACGAGCCGGCGAGGGCATTCGGATTCGACCTGGCCGGTTCGCCCTGCGCCGATGTCCTGGCGCATGACAGCGTCTTCGTGGCACGCGATGTGGCGGTGGCCTATCCGCACTGCCAGTGGTTGACCGAGTTGGAGGTCAGTGCGTTTTTCGGTGCGGCGTTGATCGCCCCGTCGGGTGAGCGTCTGGGTGTGCTGATCGTGGCCGACCCGCTGGCGGTAAACCTGGCGCCAAATCTACAACCCCTTTTGCCGATCTTCGCCGAGCGCCTCGCCCAAGAGGTGAAGCGCAAGCCGTTGCAGCATGACCTGCAACTCGCGGCCAGCCTGTTCGATCATGCCCCGAACGGCGTCATGATCACCGATGCTGAACACCGGGTCATCAAGGTGAACCCGGCCTTCAGCACGATCACCGGCTGGCAGCCGGCCGATGTGCTGGGGCGCCGCGACAGCATGCTCAGCGCCGGGCGCGACGATCCGTCATTGCGTGCCGATATGCAGGCCGCGCTCGACGAGGGCGGGCTCTGGATCGGCGAGCTGTGGAGCCGGCGCAACGACGGCGAGGTGTTTCCGGAAAACCGCACGGTCGTGGCCGTGCGCGACCCGGCCGGGCAGGTGCTGCACTACCTGGCCTTATTCAGCGACATCTCGGCGGAAAAGTTTGCCGCCGAACGCATCCATCGCCTGGCCCACTATGACGCGACCACCGAGCTGCCGAACCGGGTGCTGCTGCAGGATCGCCTGCTGCACGCGATCAACCAGAGCGTGCGTGCCGGTACCCGGCTCGCCCTGCTGTTTCTCGATCTCGACGGTTTCAAGCTGATCAACGACTCGCTGGGACATGCCGCCGGCGACGAGGTGCTGCGCCTGGTCGGTGTGCGTCTGTGCTCGCGTCTGCGCAAGGCCGACGTGGTGGCACGGGTCGGCGGCGACGAGTTTGCCGTGGTGTTGAGTGAGGTCGGCCAGGACAGCGACATCCAGCTGATCTGCGACCAGTTGCTGCAGGTGGTCACCGAGCCTTACGAGCTGGGCGGACAGCATGGCAGTGTGACCACCAGCATCGGTATCGCGGTGTACCCGGAAGACGGCGACGATGTGCAGACCCTGCTCAAGCATGCCGATGCGGCGATGTACCAGGCCAAGGAACGTGGCAAGAACCGCTACGTCTTCTACGAGCCGGAGATGAACAAGCGCGCCGAGGAACGCCTGCAGCTGACGCGGCATCTGCGTCAGGCGATGGATCGCGAGCAGTTCAGCCTGTGTTACCAGCCGCAATACGATCTCTGGTCGGGCGAACTGATCGGGGTGGAGGCGCTGGTGCGTTGGAGGATGAACGCGGCAACATGGTCCCGCCGTCGAGCTTCATCCCGGTCGCCGAAGACAGCGGCCTGATTATCGAGCTGGGTGCCTGGGTATTGCTGGAAGGCTGCCGCCAGGCGCAGGTCTGGCGCGAGCAAGGACTCGATTTCGGTCGTCTGTCGGTCAATGTCTCGGGTCGCCAGTTCCAGGACGAGGCGCTGCGCGACGGCGGTCGCGGTGGCGCTTGCTCGACACCGGGCTGCCGGCGAGATGCCTGGAACTCGAGATCACCGAGAGCTGGGTGATGGAAGGCCCGTTCAGGGCCGAGAAGCAGATGCGGGCGCTGCACGAGATGGGTGTGAGCCTGGTCATCGACGACTTCGGCGTGGCCAATTCGTCGATGGCCTACCTGAAACGTTTCCCGGTGCAGAAGTTGAAGATCGACCGGTCGTTCATCCGCGATATTCCCGCCGATGCCGACGACGCCGCGATCGTGTCGGCGATCATCGCGATGGGCCATAGCCTCGGCCTGCGGGTGGTCGCCGAGGGTGTGGAGAGCGCCGAGCAGAGCGCCTTCCTGCGCGGTACCGGCTGCGACGAGGTGCAGGGCTATCTGTACGGACGGCCGGTGCCGCACGACGAGATGAACGTGCAGCTGCTGTACAGCCCGACCCTGTCCGTTCCCTGAGCGGTTGGCGGCAGACCGTCGGCCGGACAATCAGGTAAAAGCGCCGCGGTTTTTGCGCCCTGCCGCGCGGCCAGCTTCGTGTCAGAATCGTCGCTATCGATTCTGACTGATGAGTGCCACCCGATGTCCAACCCCCTGCTCGAACAGACCGGTCTGCCGGCCTTTTCCGCGATCAAACCCGAACACGTCGAACCCGCGGTCGATCAGCTGCTGGCCGAAAACCGGCGCAACATCGCGGCGCTGCTCGATAGCGGCCAGCAGCCCGACTGGCAGCAACCTGGTCGAGCCGATCGAGCTTTGGGAGGATCGCCTGGAACGCGTCTGGTCGCCGGTGTCGCATCTGAACGCGGTGATGAACAGCGACGCACTGCGCAGCGCCTACAATGCCTGCCTGCCCAAGCTGTCGGACTACGGCACCGAGATGGGCCAGAACGAGCGGCTGTATCGCGGCCTACAAGGCGGTGGCCGAAACAGCGAAGGCGCTGGACGACGGGCAGCGCAAGGTGCTCGACAATGCGCTGCGCGATTTTCACCTGTCCGGCGTCGACCTGCCGGCCGACAGGAAGGAGCGCTACAAGGAGATCAACCAGGAGCTGTCGAGCGCTGACCAGCGACTTTTCCGACAAGCGTGCTGGACGCGACCAATGCCTGGACACAAGCAGATCGATGACGTCGGCCATGCTGGCCGGTCTGCCCGAATCGGCGCTCGACCTGGCCCGCCAGACCGCGCGAGCAGCGCGAGCTGGACGGCTGGCTGCTGACCCTCGATTACCCGTCCTACTTCCCGGTGATGACCTACGCCGACGACCCGGAACTGCGCCACGAGATCTACGAGGCCTACCAGACCCGGGCCTCCGACCAGGGGCCGCACGCCGGTCAGTTCGACAACAGCGGAAACATGGAGCGCATCCTGGCGCTGCGCCACGAACAGGCGCAGCTGCTCGGCTTCGCCAACTACGCCGAACGTTCGCTGGCGCGCAAGATGGCGCGCTCGCACCGACGAGGTCATGCAGCTTCCTGCATGACCTGGCGGCGCGTTCCAAGACCCAGGCCGAGCAGCGAACTGGCCGAGCTGCGAGGCATTCGCGGCCGAGCAGCACGGCGGACCGAGCTCGAACCCTGGGATATCGCCTACTACAGCGAAAAGCTGCGCCAGCAGCGCTACAGCATCACCCAGGAAGAGGTGAAGCCGTACTTTCCGGCGACCCGCGTGGTGCCCGGCATGTTCGACGTGGTCGGGCGCCTGTACGGCGTGAGCTTCCACGAGGTCGACGGCGTCGACACCTGGCACCCGGACGTGAAGTTCTACGAGATCCGCGATCACGACGGCCAGCCTGCGCGGCCAGTTCTATTTCGACCTGTATGCGCGCCAGAACAAGCGCGGCGGCGCCTGGATGGACGACTGCCAGTCGCGCATGATGACGCCACGACGTCGCGCAGATCCCGGTCGCCTATCATGACCTGCAACTTCACGCCGCCGGTCGGCGACAAGCCGGCGCTGCTCACCCACGACGAGGTCGAGACCCTGTTCCACGAGTTCGGTCACGGCCTGCACCACATGCTGACCCGGGTCGACTACCCGGCGATCTCGGGCATCAACGGCGTGGCCTGGGATGCGGTCGAACTGCCGTCGCAGTTCATGGAGAACTTCTGCTGGGAGCGCGAGGCGCTGGACCTGTTCGCCGCGCACTACGAGACCGGCGAGCCGATTCCCGACGAGCTGTACGAGCGCATGCTGGCGGCCAAGAATTTCCAGTCCGGCATGATGATGGTGCGCCAGCTCGAGTTCTCGCTGTTCGACTTCCGCATCCACCGCGAGTACGACCCGGCAGCGGGCGGTCGCATCTACGAGATCCTCGACGAGGTGCGCGACGAGGTCGCGGTGCTCAAGCCGCCGGCCTGGAACCGCTTCGCGCACGGCTTCTCGCACATCTTTGCCGGCGGCTACGCGGCCGGTTACTACAGCTACAAGTGGGCCGAGGTGCTGTCGGCCGACGCCTTCTCGCTGTTCGAGGAGACACGGCGTCTTCGACCAGGCCACCGGCCAGTCGTTTCTGCACAACATCCTCGAGCAGGGCGGCTCGCAGCGACGCCATGGAGCTGTTCGTCGCCTTCCGCGGCCGCGAGCCGACGATCGACGCGCTGCTGCGCCACACCGGGATCGCCGCCTGATGGCCCAATGCAGCCCTGCACCGTTGCTGCCCGAGGAGCTCGATCTACTGCAGACCCGGCTGGTCGAGCAGATGGAGCGACACCGGTGCATGCCGCTGGACGTGGCGCACGGTTTCCTGACCGCCACCGCCGCCGGCCGCGACAGCAGCGAGGACGGCGCTGCTCGACGCGGGCTGCTCGGCCAGATGGCCGACGATGACATGCTGCGCGGCCTGCTGGCACGGTTTCGCGACGCAGCTGCTGCAGGACCTGGCCAGCGCCGAGTATGGCCCGCTGATCCTGCAGATGCCGCGCGACGACGGCAGCATGCTGCCGTTGCCCTATGGCTGGTGCCAGGGCTACGTGGCCGGTCTGGATTTTCACGGCGAGGAGCGACGCGATGCGCTGCTGGCCGACGAGCAGGCAGGCAGCCCTGCTCACCCCGATCATGTCGTTCCTGATGTACGAGGAAGAACAGTGGTTCAACCCGCCGAACGAGGCGGCGCACCGCGAGACGGTCGACCAGCTCGGCGAGATCGCGGTGGCGCTGTATCAGTGGTCTTTGCGCAGGCCCGCCGATTGAATGGCACTACCTCGTGCGTTTTCTCAGAAGCGCCGGCATGGCGCCTGGCGCCGTTTTCAGACGGAAAAGGACGATTCAAGCCGTTCCCCGATAACAAGCCCGAGGTTGTGCGAATAGCCGGAAGGTTCACGCCAGCGAGGGAGAGATGAGTTCCGAAGTGCAATTCATACCGTCGGCGGGTACTGAAACACGGACTGCGATCCGCGCGCGATACAGCGTCGACGAGGCCCGGGCCGTGCGCGATCTAGTCGCACGGCTGGGGCTCGAGCCAGACCGGCGGGAGGCCGTCGTGGATGGGGCTACGAGGCTTATCCAGCGGGTCCGCGACGACACCAAGCCGACGATGATGGAGGCGTTCCTCGACGAATACGGCCTCTCGACCGACGAAGGCGTCGGTCTCATGTGTCTGGCCGAGGCCTTGCTGCGGGTGCCCGATGCCGAAACGATCGACGACCTGATTGAAGACAAGATCGCGCCGTCGGACTGGAGCGCGCATCTCGGAAAATCCTTCTCGCCGCTGGTCAACGCGTCGACCTGGGCCCTGATGCTGACGGGGCGCATTCTCGACGACGATCCGGCGAAGCCGGCAGCCGGCGCACGCCGGCTTGATCAAGCGGCTCGGAGAGCCTGTCGTGCGGACGGCGGTCGGACGCGCAATGCGCATCATGGGTCAGCAATTCGTCCTCGGCCAGACCATCGAAGAAGGCATCCGGCAGGCCGAGGCGCTGCGCAGGAAGGGCTATACCTATTCGTACGACATGCTCGGTGAGGGTGCCCGAACAGAGGCGGATGCGAAGGCGTTCTTCGACAGCTATGCGCACGCGATTTCGCAGATCGCGAAGGTCGCAGGCGGTGATATCCGTGACAATCCCGGGATCTCGGTCAAGCTCTCGGCGCTGTCGCCGCGTTACCTGACCACGCACCGCAAGGCGATCGAGGAGCAGGTGATTCCGCGTTGTCTGCAGCTGGCGCGGATGGCGGCGAAAGCCAGGGTCGGTTTCAACATCGACGCCGAGGAAGCAGGACCGGCTGGATGTCTCGCTTGACGTGGTCGATGCGGTGCTGGCGCGATCCGAGCCTGCAAGGGCTGGGACGGCTTCGGTGTCGTCGTGCAGGCCTATGGCAAGCGGGCGCCCGAGGTGCTGCGACCATCTCTACGCGCTGGCCGACCGGCTCGACCGCAAGATCATGGTGCGCCTGGTCAAGGGCGCCTACTGGGATACCGAGATCAAGCTGCGCACAGGAGCTCGGGCGCGGCGTCCTTCCCGGTCTTCACGCGCAAGGTGAATACCGACGTGTCCTACATGTCGTGCGCGCAGCACGCTGCTCGACATGCGCGACCGGATCTATGCGCAGTTCGCGACCCACAACGCGCATACCTGCGCGGCGGTGCTCGAGATGGCGGGCAAGCAACGCGACGGCTTCGAGTTCCAGCGCCTGCACGGCATGGGCGAGTCCCTGCACGAGATTGTCCGCGCGCAGGCCGGGACGCGCTGCCGCATCTACGCGCCCTGCGGGCCGCACAAGGATCTGCTGGCCTACCTGGTGCGGCGCCTGCTGGAGAACGGCGCCAATTCCAGCTTCGTCAACCAGATCGTCAACGACGACATCCCGCCACAGGTGATCGCCGCCGACCCGGTGGAGCGGGCGCTGGCGAACGAGCCGATTCAAAATCCGGACATCCGTCTGCCGCGCGACCTGTTCAAGCCGGGACGCGAGAATTCGAAGGGCTATCGATCTGCAGGAGCCGGCGAGTGCGCTGGAACTCGTCGAGGGGCGCAACCGCTTTGCCGCGACGCACTGGACGGCGCGGCCGGTGCTTGCCGACGACGCCGCGCCGGAAGGGCCGGCCAGGGACGTACGTTCGCCGGCCGACGGCCGTCGTCGTCGGGCAGGTCCACGAGGCAACCGGGTCCGAGGTCGCGCGCGCACTCGACGCCGCGCAGGACGGGTTCGATCACTGGTCCGCCACCCCTGTTGCAGAGCGCGCGGCGCTGCTGCGCCGGGTCGCGGATCTGTACGAGGAACACATGGCCGAGTTCTGTGCCATCGCCGCGCGCGAGGCCGGCAAGATCCTGCTCGACGGCGTGGCCGAGGTGCGCGAGGCAGTCGACTTCCTGCGCTACTACGCCGAATGAGGCGCGAACGCCTGGACAGCCGAGGAGCCGGGCACGGCGCGCGGGGTCGTTCGTCTGCATCAGCCCGTGGAACTTTCCGCTGGCGATCTTCACCGGCCAGGTCGCGGCCGCGCTGGCCGCGGGCAACGCCGTCGTGGCGAAACCGGCCGAGCAGACACCGATCATCGCGACGCGCGCGGCGCAGCTGTTCCACGAGGCCGGCGTGCCAAAGGCGGCCTTCCAACTGTTGCCGGGCGAGGGCCCGACGGTCGGCGGACCGCTCACCTCGGACCCGCGGATCGCCGGCGTCTGCTTCACCGGGTCGACCGAGACGGCGCAGAGGATCCATACGGCGCTGGCCGCGAACGCACCCGCCGACGCCGTGCTGATCGCCGAGACCGGTGGCCTGAACGCGATGATCGTCGATTCCACCGCGCTGCCGGAACAGGCGGTGGACGACATCGTCGCCTCGTCCTTCCAGTCGGCGGGCCAGCGCTGCTCGGCGTTGCGGATCCTCTATGTCCAGGAAGATATCAAGGCGCAGATGATCGAGATGTTGCAAGGCGCGATGGATGCGCTGGTCACCGGCGACCCATGGTCGCTCGACACCGACATCGCGCCGGTCATCGACGCCGAGGCCCAGGCCGATATCTCCGCGTATGTCGACGCGCAGGCACAGAAAGGGCGTCTTTTGAAACGGCTCGACGCGCCGGCTGACGGCACCTTCGTTGGCGCCGCGCTGGTCGAGGTCGACGGCATCCAGGATCTCGAGCGTGAGATCTTCGGTCCGGTGCTGCACCTTGCCACGTTCAAGTCGCAGGATATCGACAAGGCCGTCGATGCGATCAACGCCCGCGGCTTCGGCCTGACCTTCGGCCTGCACACCCGGATCGACGACCGCGTGCAACAGGTCGTCGACCGCATCCACGTCGGCAACATCTATGTCAACCGCAACCAGATAGGTGCGATCGTCGGCAGTCAGCCCTTCGGTGGCGAGGGACTGTCCGGTACCGGGCCTAAGGCGGGAGGGCCGAACTATGTCAACCGCTTCCGCCGGACCGAGCCACCGGCGGAGCATCCCGCGCCCAAGGCCGGGCCCGTCGACGTCGCCATCGAAGCCGGGCGGGTCGCTGCGGCGCTGGCAGCGCTCGATGCAACCGCCTGGGCCGCCCGCAATGACCGGGTCCAGGTACTTCGGCGGGCGCTCAACGGCGCCGGTGCGCTCGTGCGACGCGCGGTCAACGCCGCGGCGGCCTTCGACAACGGGCACTTCGAACTGCCCGGACCGACCGGGGAATCGAACCGCATGTCGATGCCGCCCAAGGGATCGGTTCTGTGCCTCGGGCCCGAGATCGAAACGGCCTTGGCGCAGGCGGCGCAGGCGCTTGCGGCAGGCTGCCCAGTGCTGATCGTCGCACCGGGCGCCGCGGCGGCGTCGGCGCCGCTGATCCGGGTTGGTGCACCGGTGGCGGGTATCGACGGCAGCGCAGCGCCCGAGGCGCTGGTCGACGCCCGCGGCCTGGTCACGGTTGCGGCCGCCGGGGATTCGGCATGGACGCGGGGCCTGAGACGGGCCCTTGCAGGCCGCGACGGCCGTATCGTCCTGCTCGAGACCGAGGTGATCTGTCCCGCGCGCTTCTACGCAGAGCGGCATATCTGCATCGACACAACGGCGGCCGGGGGCAACACCAGCCTGCTCGCCGCCGTTGCCTGAACACCTTACGCAGGGAGAGACACAATGCAGACGGGAATCTGGATCAGCCTGATCATCTACTTTGCCGGCATGCTCGGTATCGGCTTTTACGCGTGGCGCAAATCGACCGCGAATTCCGAGCAATACATGCTTGGCGGACGCGATCTGCCGCCGGCGGTCGCTGCGCTTTCGGCGGGGGCATCGGACATGTCGGGTTGGCTGCTGCTGGGTCTTCCCGGCGCGCTGTATGCAGCCGGACTGGTCGAGGCCTGGATCGGGATCGGCCTGTTTATCGGCGCCCTGGTCAACTGGATCGTCGTCGCACCGAGGCTGCGTGAGCAGACCGAGCGCTACGACAATGCCCTGACCATCCCGGAATTCCTCGGCAACCGTTTTCCGACCCAGGCCACGACGCTGCGTGTGGTGTCCGCGATCATCATCGTGCTGTTCTTCGCCGTCTACACGGCCTCCGGCCTGGTCGCGGGTGGCAAGCTGTTTTCTTCCGCCTTCGGCGGCGACTACCAGACCGGCGTCTGGCTGACGCTCGGCATCGTACTCGCGTACACGGTGGTCGGCGGCTTTCTCGCCGTCTGCCTGACGGATTTCGTTCAGGGCTTCATCATGATGCTGGCGCTGATCATCATGCCGGCGGTCGTGCTCTATGCCGGGGACGGCGGTGGGTTCGCACAGGCGGGCCAGACGCTGTCGGATGTCGAGGGGTTCACCCTTGCGTGGTGGAGCGACGACATGACCTTCATTGGCTGGCTCTCGCTGATGGCCTGGGGGTTGGGCTATTTCGGTCAACCCCACATCATCGTGCGTTTCATGGCCGTCAGAAGCGTCAAGGATGTTTCGACCGCGCGCAACATCGCGATGGGATGGATGGGTATTTCGCTGCTGGGTGCAATCGGCGTCGGTATCCTTGGCCGCGCCTATGTCGAGCGCAACGGCGTCGCGCTCGGCGACGCGGAGACGATCTTCATCCTGCTCGCCGAGACGCTGTTCCCGGCGATCATTACCGGCTTCCTGTTCGCCGCGCTGCTGGCCGCGATCATGTCGACGGTTTCGAGCCAACTGCTGGTGTCGTCGTCGTCGCTGGCCGAGGACTTCTACCGGCTGTTCGTCAACAAGACCGCCGGCGACAAGGCCATCGTGACCGTCGGCCGCATCGCCGTCGTGGCGGTGGGCGTAGTGGCCGCATTGATCGCCGGCGATCCCGACAGCCAGGTCCTCGGCCTCGTCGCCAATGCCTGGGCCGGGTTCGGGGCCGCATTCGGGCCACTGATGATCCTGTCGCTGACCTGGAGCCGCATGACCGGTAGCGGCGCTGTCGCGGGCTCTGGTCGTCGGGGCGGTTACCGTGATCGCCTGGATTGCCCTCGGCTGGAATGCGAGTTTTCTTGGCGGCCCGGGCGTCTACGAGATCATCCCCGGCTTCGTTTTGGCAATGGCCGCTATCGTCATCGTCAGCCTGGCCACCGAGGCCAAAGGCGAGTTTCGCCCGATCGCCACTGGGTGAAATCAATTCGCTGACCGTCGAACGGCATCAAGTCGGTTCGGCGTAGAAAGCCCCGGTCGCCGGGTTGACCGACTTGAGAACATGCGCGCTCATTCGATCACCCTTATCTCGTCCCGTGTTGGCGACACATCCGTCGTGCTCACCGACTGGCTGTTGAGATCAGAGTTAAAATTCATCGGAAAAATCGGGGAACCGACGCAGTCGGCGCGGAGCAGACCTTGCGCAGGCGCGGCCAAGACTGTCAGACCTCTTTGAGGTGGCCTGGCCGCGAACGAGTGCTCCCTGTTTGGAGCGAAAGCCCGCTTGCTGCGCAATCAAGCTCAGGGTTTCCCGTCTCAATATGTAATGCTGACTTCTGGGCTGGTTGAGGGGCGGTTCGAGGAATGTCGGTTGATTCTGCTCAGTTAGGGGCATTCCTGGCGGCAGTTGTCGCACTGGTTGCTTCCCCAGGACCGGCAACCCTGGCATTGGCGGCAGCCGGGGCCGCATTCGGGTTTCGAGCGGCTGGCCTATTCCTTGCCGGGTTGCTATGTGGGGCTGCTTTGACCATCCTCCTGGTCGGCAGCGGAGTGGTCCGTGCCCTTCTGGTTCATCCAATCGCAGCCCCAACTCTGACCGGATTGGCGGCGCTTTACATGGTCTATCTCGCCTATCGCATCGCAACGGCTCCCCCTCTGGGAGAGAAAGCCGCGAAGGGGCGTATTCCGGGCTTCCTTCCGGGCTTCATGCTTGCCGTAGCCAACCCCAAGGCATATGCAGTTTTCGCCACCCTGTTTTCCGGGTTCGTAATCGTACCGGATGACGTCACGGGTAACGCCCTGCTCATTGGATGCGTGATCATGGCGCTGCTCTCCGCAATTGATTCCTCCTGGCTCTACGTCGGTAGCAGCTTGCGGCATCTGTTCCACGATCCCAAGGTCTCACGGCGTATCAACATCGCCTTTGCGGTCATGTTGTTGCTATCCGTGGCCTTGACGGTAGGTGTATAGCACTGCGTCGTGGGTTCCCAAAATTGCCATCATTCGCTTCAGGTGATGCGCGAGCACGTGCCGAATAGCTGCATAATCCTTTTTCTGGAATTTACCTCGCGCAGAATTGTTAGAAGTCCCCGGAACGGGCGGGTTATGCTCGAGTCTCGGCCCGCCCTCTGGTCATGCCACGGCGCAGAAAACAACCTGGGGAAGACGCGATATGTTCGTCGTTGATGACGCATTCATGGCGCTGATCTTGCGCTTCGTCGTGAATACCGATGATACGGATTCACCCGACAACGAATTCCTCGAGAGGCAGATCAAGGCCATGCGGAAGTATCTGGCCAGGTTTCCGGATGCGGAGCACAGTACCAGGGCCATCGAATGGATCGGTCAGCACGCCGCGCGGTATCGGCGTGATTGGGAAAGAAATACCGTCGCGAACCGTACCGACCTACCTGCGTTGCGCCGATTGTCCGCTAGCCTCTCTGGACGCCGCTGAACATTGTGAGATCCACGAGCAGTGGACATACCTGCTGCATCGCTACATTGCCGACGAGACCACCACTCTGGACTATATTGAAGCCACCCTTGCCTTGCTCAGCGAATACAAGGACCAGCAGCGGTTACGGGTGACTTCCGCCAGAAAGCGCGCGCCCAAACCCGACGGTCAGGAAAAACAAAAGAAACGCAAGAAGGACAAGAAGGACAAGAAGGACAAGAAGGACAAGAAGGGACAAGAAGGACAAGAAGGACAAGAAGGAAGGGGGAAGGCAGAAAAAGCAAACCTGACGATGCCGCTACGCCCTGGGACAAGGCTGCGGATTCGCCGGTCGGGTGAACAGCCGGTCTGCGGGTTATGCAGCCAGGCCAAACCCCTTCGGGTTTCATTCGCCGCCCAGGCACCGTTGTACCTCAGAGGTTTCACACGCCTCGGAAAACACATGCAAGCGGCTCATCAGCGCGGCCAGTCGCGTGACCGACGACGCTCGCTGGCCGCTCTGCCATCGGCGGCTTGCGGAAAAAACAGGGTACCGCAGGCGTCGGCCACAACCGGACCTTATGGCGGCACGGCTGCGGACTGTCAGAATTCTCTACGCTGGCATGGTCGGCAACGGCTGCGCCCATCCGAATTCGGACCCTGGCGAACGAAAAGTGAATGGAATGGACACCACATCGAACTTCGCTAGCTGCAGGCACAGACGGCGGCCCCTGAACGCAATCGCAACGGCCTGCCATCAATGAAATCGCGTTCTCACACAGCCCGGGCCGGGAGCGGACCCGGGGCTGTCACCCTGCGTGCCGCGAAGCGCCGCCAGCCGCTACAGCCCCCATTGCGCGTACGCCGAACGGTTGGCGGCGCAGAATGTGAATATTCCGCATTTCTGACGACAAATCATCACACCATCGTCAAATCCGGCGCCTGTATCGTTCTGTTTCAGGGCAATCGACCCCGATCTGGAGAATGACATGAGTGCTTTGGCGGCGTATGTGGCAGAGACCACGGAAGTGCGGACAGTAAATGCGGCAACCCGGGTTGACATTGAGGTGAATGAAGAACTCTGGCTGGATGAGGAGTTCCTCGACACCATGGCGGACATCATCAACGAGAACTTCGTGTTGGACGTTAAGGCCTGCCACGGACTTTGAGGGGCAAGGGGAAAAGGGGTCGGTGACAGGTACGAATCGATATGATTTTCAGTCGTCACCGACCTCTTTAGCAGACCCCTGTAGCCCATGAGGGCATAGGCCTGGTTCGCTTTTTACTGGCCAGTTCCCGCTTCCCGGATGTTTTCCCCGTCTTTCTGCGGCCAGCTGAGATCGATCTGCGTCCCGTAGGATTCAGCGAACCTGATGTTTGCATGGGATCGATAGCGGATCGGGGCGCGATTCAGTTTGAAAGTCCGCTCGGTTTGGCTTGCTGCCGGTCGTGATACTGGTAAGCAACCGATCGCGAACGCTATCGGTTCGAATCTCGAGCGGTTGTAGACACGCTTGCCGACAGAAGGCAGGATTTCCATTCGAGAATTCTCCCCGCCGCTCAGTTCAAGGTCGGTCTCACGACGGCCCACCGAACGTCGGCGAGGACGCCAGGACCTGCGGCTGGGGGCAGGCATCCGACAACCTTTTCCGCCATCGGCCTCTGCGAAACCGCCCGGCGCTATACTGGTCCGCGATCAGGTTTCCCCGTTGTGCCGTCATCCCGGCAAAGGCTGTTATCGTGAGTGTACTGAGCGACCAATCCATATTCGCTGCCATGAAGCAGGACGGCCCCTTTGCTGTGGAGAGCGACGTTTCTCTCGACCGGCCGTTCTCGCAGCAACATCGTGACTGGGTAAAGCGCTTGCTGGCCGACCAGGCGCTAACCACCAAGTATCGGGCGGTGCGCAGTCAGATTTTCAATCTGCTACAGGTCGACGATTTCTCCGGCATCCAGCGCTTGCTGGCGAACAAGTCGCTGCGCGAGAAGAGCCGCGAGCGGGCCCATCAATTGCTTGCGCGCCTGTTCAATATCGAAGTCGAGACTCACCAGATCAAGACCAAGCTCAATGAGTTTGCGGTTACGGCGGACGCCGTTGTCGACTATCTGCGTAACAAGGTGCTGGCTCCCTATGCGCCGCATTTTGAGATCAGCAACGAGATCACGACCACGGCAGATCCGGTGGACCTGTTGCTGATAACCTTCGACGACCGTTACCACAAGAAAGTGCGTTTCGAGGCCAAGCGAAAACTGGTACTGATGAACCTCGCCGGGGCGATCGATCAGCGCGAGCGCGAGACCGATATCGAGTCACGTTTTTCCGGCTTTCTCAGCTTTTTGAACGACTATGTCTGGAGTCCGCAGCTGCGCATCGGCGAGCACCGGCCGGCCTACCTGCTGAGCGAACACGATCCCGATGACTACCGCTGTATCGCGGTCAGGGTTATCGAGTTGGAGGAAGCCAACGGCCTCGAATTGCATCCCGGGCAGCGGCTGACCTTCGTCAAGCGCCGCCTGTTTCATCCGGGCAGCAAAGATATTCCGGTATACGTTTCGGTTCGCAAGAAGGAGCCCGCCGCGAAAGTACTGAAGCTGTTGCGCAAGAACGAGAAAAATCCGGCGGTAGCGGTGGACGATGAACTGGGCCTGATGGCAGTGCTCGACGGGCGTGCCGAGGTGACCCGGTTTGTCGAGCACCTGACCAAGGCGGCGTTACGCTCGGGTGTGCTGATGACGCTCGAGGATATCTCCGACACGCTGGTGGGTGGGGGTTATGCAGCGCAATCCACCGGCAGCAGCAGGGATACCTCGATGATGAAGTTTTTCGCGCGACTGGGTGATGCCCGGGTGGAGTTCATCATCCATACCAACCAGTCTTACCTTGACTACCACTACCGGCATGGCGTGTCGCACGATGAGTACGAGGTGCGCCGCATCTTCGATTCCGGGGTTGCCGAGTTCCTGTGCCCCAGGGATATCTATCAGGTCGATATGTCCGACTTGCGCGAACGTCAGGTGGCGCGTTTCCGCGAACACAGCGAGCAGCGTAACGGGTAGCTTGAGCGCGGCGACAGCCATCACCACGCGCAGCAATCCGGCCCATGCCCGGGTGCGAAATGCCCTGGCAATGCCCCAGACGGGTCGCGCTTGTCAATACTTGACCGAACATCCATAGGGGCGGGTCACGCCCGGCATTACCGGCTCACCGTTTACTACCTGGGCCAGTGCTGCCGGGACGTACTGGGTGGCCTTCTCGATATCCGCCGGGTTGGACGAGGCGATGCTGTCGATGCCGCCCATGTAGACCAGCTTGCCGTCGGCGTCGATGATGTACATATGCGGTGTGGTTTTGGCGCCGTATAGCCGGCCGATGGCACCCTTCTCGTCGATGATCACGGCGCTCGGCGCCGCGTTGCGCTGGACGGTCAAGGCATCGGCCTGGGCTGGCGTGACATGCCCCTGCTTGCCGGGTGCGGACGAAATGATCGACAGCCAGACCGCGCCCTGTTCGGTGGCGGCCTGCTGCTGTTGCTGCATGTTGCCGCTGTTGTAGTGCTTGCGCACGTACGGACAGTCGTGGTTCGTCCATTCGAGGATCACCGGCTTGCCGCGGAAGTCGCTCAGCGCGTGGCTCTTGCCGCTGGTGTCGATACCGGTGAAAACCCGGGCGCCGGTTCACCGATCTGCAGGGCGGCGCCGGCGCGTGGTTGCCAGGGCAAACAGCAGGGTCGTCAAGACGGATTTCATCAACATCGCAATCGCTCCTTTCCAGTGAGTGTCAGATCTTGTCGATTCGGGACAGTGCCTGCAGGACCAGGCCTTCGGTGAGCAGCTGCGGCAGGACCTCGGGTGCGCCCTGCCCAGCGGGATATAACAGGTACAGCGGTACACCGCTGCGCCCGTAGCGCTGCAGTTCTTGGGTTATCGCCGGGTCACGGCGGGTCCAGTCGCCCTTGAGGTAGGCGATGCCGCGTTCGTCAAGTGCCTGGCGGACCGCGTCGGTGGTCAGCGCGACCCGCTCGTTGACCTTGCAGGTGATACACCAGGCGGCGGTGAAGTTGACCAGTACGGCGCGGTCGTCCTGTTGCAGTGCGCTGACCCGCTCGCGGCTCCAGGTCTCGGCCGAGGGCGCCGCCGACGGCGTCAGCGGTGTTGCGCCCGGCGGCGACCATCAGCGCGAGACTCGCGACGACCAGCGTGCCCCCCAGCGCATTGCGCAGGCCGCGTCGGCGCAGCGGTTGACCGAGCCACCACAGGCCGAACGCGAGCAGCACGCTACCGGCCAGGGCACCGGCCAGCCCGCTTGGGCCGACCTGCTGGCTCAGCACCCACAGCAGCCAGGCGGCGGTCGCGTACAGGGGAAAGGCCAGCGCATTGCGCAGACGTTCCATCCAGGGACCGGGCGCGGGCAGCAGGCTGACCCAGCGTGGCCAGATGCCGAGGAGCGTCACCGGCAGCGCAAAACCGATGCCCAGCGCGGCGAACACCAGCAGGGTCTCGAGCGGCGGCCGGGTCAGCGCGAAACCGAGCGCGGTCCCCATGAAAGGCGCGGTGCAGGGGCTGGCGACGATCACCGCGAGCACGCCGGTCGCGAAGGTCCCGCGCAATCCCCTGTGCTCGGTCATCGTCTGGCCGACGCCGGCCAGCCCGCCGCCCAAGTGTGAATACGCCGGACAGGTTCAGGCCGAGCGCCAGCATCAGGTACAGCAGGGCGATCACGACCCAGGGTTCCTGCAGCTGGAAACCCCAGCCGAGCGATGCGCCGCCGGCGCGCAGCGCGATCAACAGGCCGGCAAGCGCGAGCAGGCTGAGCAGCACCCCGGCGCCGAACACCAGCCCATGCCGCGCGCTCTGGCCGCCGGCGTGCTGCACCAGGCCGAGCACCTTGATCGACAGCACCGGCAGTACGCAGGGCATCAGGTTGAGCAACAGGCCGCCGAGCAGTGCGAGCCCGAGCGCCAGGATCAGGGTCACGGGTGGCTCGTCGGCCGCGTGCCGATGCGGCGTCGAGCGGCAGCGCGCTGATCGTGAAGCCGCGCGTCAAGGGCGCGTCGGAACCCGATTCGGTGACCACCAGGAGCCCGTCGAGCGTTGCGCCCGTCGGCCAACGGGGCCTCGCCCGCCGGCAGCGTCAAGCAGCAGCGCATCGCCGTCGAAGCGCCATGTCTGCGGCTGCGAAGGCGCGACCGGCCCCCAGTCGTTGGCGGCGAACCACAGCGTCGCGATCGGCGCGTCGGCCCAGCCGGTCGCGTCGATGCGCAGCGTCAGCGCACCGTCCTCCGCGCAGGTACCCGGCATTGCCGGGCGCAGCCACCGGCCACTGCGCGCGCACGGCGTCGAAGGATTCGCCGCAGGACGCACGTTCGCCGGGCTGCGTGACCGGCAGGGTGATCTGCAGCCTTGCGTCCTGCGGAATGCACTCCTCGCGACATACCAGCCAGCTGACATCGGCGACGATGTCGACCGGCGCCGCCGGCCGGCTGGTCCGGCGGAACAGCGATCGGCACCAGCAGGGTGACCGAATCCTCGTAGCCGTAGTTGACCAGCGGGCCAACCGGGATGCGCTGCGGCGTCGGCCAGTGGATGTCGCCGGCCTGCCAGCCGGCTGGGCAGTTGCCAGTCGACCCGCGGCGCCTCGCCCGAGTCACCCGGGTTACGCCAGTAGACGTGCCAGTGCGGGATCAGTTCGAAACGCAGGCCCAGCCAGAGCGTTGTTCCCGGTATCGCTGCGGCGCGCTCCGACAGCAGGCTGAGCTTCGGACCTGTTCGGTGCGCGCGCTGTCGGCAGCCGGCACGGCGCCGGACGCGGTGAACAGCAGAATCAGTAGTGCGGTTAACCTGGCCAACGGATTCGTCGATACAGTCAATTACTCGGCCCTGGCTGAGGTCCAGTCACAGCCCGACTGGCATCTGCCCTGGCCATCAAACGCCATTGTCCTGCCGCTCAGCGGGACATGCACCGGCACCTCTGGCGGCCTGCATAAACTGCTCGGTTCGGGTGCCCGCAAGCAGTTTGCCGTTCTCGGTTGCCTGTTCGTTGGCATGTGAGGCGATGACGGCCGCGGGTTTGATCAGCTCGTTGACCACGTAGGCCGCTTCCTTGGGCCCGGTGGTGAAGGTGTCGCCGATGTTCATGACGACCAGTTGCACGCCGTAGTGATCCCTGACGACGGTTTCCTGTTCCGCGGTGATCCCGGTATCGCCGGACAGGTAGACCTTGAGTCCGTTCGAAAATGTCACGACATAACCGGTCGGCGGCCCGGCATAGGCGGTGAGGCCGGTCTCGTCGAGCAGGGTCGCCCAAGTTCGCCGCCGATCATGGCGCCGGCTATGCCGTTGGAATGCACCGCGGGCACCGTCGTCAGGGTGACGCCGTTGATCTTTCGCGATCCACCAAAGCGCACCAGCTGCGATTGCCCGGCGCTGCCGCCCAGTGCCTTCAGCTTCGCCGCGAAGAACTTCGGCATTTCGCTGCCGGTGACGATAGTGGCGCCCTTTCGCCAGGGCGATGTTGACGCTGTTGGTGTTGGGTATCGCCCCGACCGAGAACTCCGGTGCAGCGCATTCGCCGGCGTTGACCGCCGGTATGTGCCGGTCACCGACGTGGTCGCCATGCATGTGGCTGACCAGGATCGACATCGATGTTACCGAGGCGCGGATCATCCGGCCCCGGCAACGGTGCGGCCGGCGTCGTACAGCAGGCGTGTGCCATCCGGGTCCTCGAGAATCAGGGCCCGGTCGTAGCGACAGAAGTCGCCGTCGTGGCTGCCCAGCGGGGTGATCTTTACGACGTCTCCGCGGCAGGCAGCAGGCCGATCTCCCGGTAGTATCTCGCCGCACCGGGGTGCAGCCGTTCGACAGGCACGTCTTTCACCGTGTTGGCGGCTGTCGTGTAGCGGCCCTGCGGCAGGCGACTGACCAGGGCTTCATGGCCGAGATGAATGGCGCGCGCCAGCCGGTAGGCCGACTCGTCGTCGAGGTCGGGCCTTGCCAGGATCAGTGACCACAGGCCGACCGAGTGAATATCATCCTTTTGGCCTTTGTAGGTGCCGGCCGGCACCGTCATTTCCTGCAGATGCGGGTGTTTCGCGAGTATTTGCTGAATCTGTTGCGGCGATGGCGGAATGAATCTGCCGCCTGCCGGTCCATTGGCTACCTGCACGAAACCGGGCCAACCGATACCGGCACCCCATAAGGCTTCCGCCTCGCCTTCGATGACCAGCTTCGGACCTTCCGCAGCCTTGTCCAGAATGATCTGCTGGAAGTCCTTGTCCGGCTCGAGGCCCAGGCCGTCGAGTACGTCGTTGACCAGAATCCGCAGTCCGGATGCCTTGGTGCCGAAGGCGATCGGCTGGCCCTTCAGGTCTTCGATGTCCTGGTACTTCGAATCACCGCGCACGACAAACATCCCGGGATTCGGGTACATCACCGACAACACCTGCAGATTCGCTGCCGGGCGGCCGACACCATCCAGGGCAACGCGTGCGGCGTTTCCTTCGACCTGGCCGACATCAACTTCGCCGGCCTCCAGCAGTTGGAGATTGTGCCGGCTACCCTTGGTGGCAAGCGCTTCAACCCTCAGCCGCCCGTCGGCGGCATTGATCACCTCGGCGAGGTTTTCGCCGAACAACTGAAACCCGCCGCCCTTGGTCGCGGTTGCCCAACTGATCGGATTGGCATCGCCCGACAGGGCAGGGGCGGAAGCCGCCAGTATCGATAAGCACAGCGCGATCGGCATAGTTTTCATGACACGTTTTATCCTTGAGCCTTAGGGGAGATGACAGCCTGCAGACCCGCCTGATGATAGAAGCCGGTGCCGTGCAATTAGGCATGTATAAATTGCGGAAGAACCGATCGGGACGAGCCCCCCGGCTGGACCCCACCCTGGTGGTCGTGCGGCGCGTCGCGCCCGCGTTTCTGGCATGCTTCAGACAGTTATGGTGGGGCAGGTATGCAACCTACTTGGTAGTGACCACCGTTGATGCAATGCTTGTTTCAGCCACCGATGACGACTTGCGGTCCTTACATCGCGTGGCCTCGATTTTGACAGCGCTGTAGCGTGCACGGAGTGGGATATGAATAGGTTTCGGCAGGTCCAGGGTTTCCGGCTCGGCATTCACCATGCCGTTGCGCGCGCGGTGCGGCAATCTATGGCGAGGTTGAGTCGGGCCCGCAGCACCCTGTGTTTGCTGGTCGTCTCAGTCTGTTTTGTTCCGGAACTGGCCCTTGCGGTCGATGACGCGGCGTTGCTCGAACGCCTGCGTACGGGCGGTTACACGCTGTATTTTCGACACGTGCAAACAGACTGGTCGAACGACGATCGACTCGGCAAATCCGGCGACTGGTTGAGTTGTGACGTTGCGTCGAATGCGGCAGCTGTCGGACAGCGGCCGTGCCGAGGCCCGGCGTATCGGACAGGCGATCCGCAACCTGGGTATTCCTGTGGGACAGGTGTTGGCGAGTCCCTATTGCCGGACGATGGAAACGGCAAGGCTATTCGATCTCGGACCGGTTATGCCGAGCACCGATGTCATGAATCTGCGGGCCGCCCGTTATTTCGGTGGGCGCAATGCCATCGTCGCAACGGCACAACGCCTGTTGTCGACCCCACCCGTTAACGGCGGCAACAGGGTCGTCGTTGCCCACGGTAACGTCGCCCGCGAAGCGACACCGGTCTACCCGGGTGAAGGCGAGGGTGTTGTGTTTCTTGCCGACGGCAAAGGTGGTTTCGAGGTCGTTGCGCGCATGCCCGCGGAACGCTGGCGGCGCCTGCTTGAACGCGATGCCCACGATCAGGGCGACGGCGTCAGCCGGTAACGGACGACGCGGTCGTTGCCGGAATCGGAGAGCCAAAGATCGGTTCCTCGCACTTCGACTCCTTCCGGTGTCTTGAATTTGCCGGGTCCGCGGCCGGGGCGACCGTCGCCTAGCACCAGGCCCAGCTTGCCGTCGGGTGCAATGAACTTGATCTGGTGGTTGTTCTTGTCCGCGGTTACCAGGCTGCCGTCATGCAACAGATCCAGGTAGCGCACGCCATCGAAGCTGTAGGTCTCACGGCTCAATTCGCTTATGACCGCAAGGTCTTCAGACAACAGCAAAATGCGGTCATTGCCGGCATCGGCCACCCAGATATCCGACCCGTTGGCCGCGAGTTCGATATCGTGTGGCGCAGATAGCCCGCCCAGTTCATCGATCAAAACCCCCTTTTCGAATACCACGACGTTATTCGACCAGGCGCCGGCCACATAGATACGCCCATTGGGGTGGGCCAAGACGCCTTCAGGACCGCGAATACGCGTCGTCAGTTCATCGACCTGCCTGGCGTCCGTACCGCTCAAGGCGTAGACGATCACGCGGTTGTTGTGGGTACTGGCGACGTAAGCCAGGCCCTGCGCATCGAAGTCGATGTCGTGCGTGCCGGATTGATGGCCTTCACCGAAGGTGCCGATCAGGGTCAGTGTTTCCGGATCGAGGATGGCGATGCGATTGTTCCCCACGTCGGCGACGAACAGGTAACGGCCATCGGGCGCGAGTTTGAGGTCATGTGGATTCGACAGTATCGGTTCACTGGCATGCGCGAACGTTGCTGATATCTCGGCCTGCAGTGGACCGGTCACCAGGGTGAACAACAGTGCGATGACGATACGTCGTGGCATGGCGAAGGCCTTTCTGTCTTGAAGGGAAAGATAGCTGAAGTACAACGATAGCGGCTTTCCGGGCTGTCGGCGAAACCGTCGGCAGCGCCCGATCAAATGCCGCCAACGCCGCCGAAACCATACAAAAGGTACCCCGGGCACCGGTTCCGGCCAAATCTTTGCCGGGGACGACGGCTCAATCGACCTGGTCGGTGATCTGTCCGCATGACGCCCGGAAGAGGCGCCAATGCGTCCGCAACTCGGCCGCGGCGCGCGTTGCAGCGCCAGAAGCCTTAGAATGAGGCTTTCGGCCCGGGAAAGCGGAACCCTATGAATACGCGTCGTCTCTTTACGGTTCTTGCCCTCTGGCTTGTTGCTGTCGTCACGGTGCAGGCCGCGCACATCACCGACAAGCTGGTCGTCGGCCTGTACCCGGAGCCGAAGGCCGAAGGTACGCCCCTGCAACTGTTGCCCAGCGGCACGCCGCTCGAGGTTTTGCAGCGCAAGGACGGTTTTGCCGAGGTAAGGCTGGCCGACGACAAGACCGGCTGGGTCGAGTCCGGTTATGTCACCAAGGAAAAACCGGCCAAGGCGATGCTGCTGGAAACCCAGGCAAAGTTGCGCCAGATGGGCATGGAACTGGCGGCGTTGCGTGAGCAGGGGGGCGATCCGGATGCCGCGCCGCCCCGGCCTCCCAGCCAGCCACCCAGCTCGCGCGAGGCCGAGCTGCAGCGCGCCCTGTCGAAGGCCGAGGCGCGGGTCAGCGAGGTGGAGGCCCTGCTGGTCGATCAGCAGCAGGTCAGCGATGCCCGGCAACAATTGATCGCGCTGAATGCGCAGGTACGCGAGGCGCTTGGGCTGCTGGCGGATTCGCAGGGCATGAGCCTGCAGGCCGCCGGTCCGGAGCCGGCGCAGGACTTCTTCAATCGTTACCAGACCTGGATCATCGGGCTGTCCGCCCTGCTGCTGGGTTTCGCGGTCGGTATTGCGTTTATCGACCGCCGTATCCGCAAACGCTACGGTGGTTTCCGCATCTGATTGGCGACCGTGGCGAGCCGCCGCGAGTGCCTGCGTGGCTCAGTCCTGCCCGAACAGTCCCTGCTCGGTGGCGGCGCACAGGATATGGCCGATCGTGATGTGGCCCTCCTGGATACGTGCCGTGTCAGTCGACGGTACGTTGATGCAGTGTTGGCACAGCCCGGCCATCTGGCCACCGGTCGCGCCGGTCAGGCCGACCGCGGTGATCCCCATCTGCTGCGCCGTTTCCAGCGGCGCGCAGGATATTCGGCGAGTTCCCCGATGTGGAGATGGCGATGAACACGTCGCCCGGTCTTGCGCTTGCCTCGAGTTGGCGGCTGAACAGGCTTTCGTAGCCGAAGTCATTGCTGATCGCGGTCAGCACCGAGCTGTCGGTCGTCAGTGCCATGGCGGGCAGGGCAGGGCGATCGAAGGTGAAGCGGCAGACCAGTTCGGCCGCGATATGCTGCGCATCGGCAGCGCTGCCGCCATTGCCGGCGATCAGCACCTTGCCGCCATTGCGGTAGGTTTCGATCACCAGGTCGTTAACCGCATCGATCTGTGACAACAGCTCGGCGTCCGCCAGCATTGCCTCTTTGACATTGATCGATTCACTGATCAGTTGAGCGACGAAACCGGCAGGTAGATCGGCCATGCATGAAACCCTTGAGTGCTGAACGCTGGATGGGACTGGATGATAACGCGCAATTCAAACGTCCCACCATCGATTGGCGTGGATGTTTAACCTGCGTGTTGTACCAGTCGATCGGGGAAAGGCGGAGGTTGATGGCAAAACTGGGCGTTGCGGCCGGGAAATGGCGTGCCACTGGCGGGATCTCCCGATTCTGGCGGATGTGAATCAGTGAGGTGCTTGGAGGGTATTTGAGTGGAGACTGGATCCCCGCCTGCGCGATGATGACGGTTGTGCAGGGATGACGGTTGTTTAGGGATGATGGTTGGGCGGGGTTGATGGTCGTGTGGGGATGGCTGGAGTTGAAGGGGTCGAGGAAATGACGGGCCTGTTCCGGGAGCCGGGGATGGTTCGATGGGTGCGGTTGGTCGATCACCTCCCCATTTCCCCGAGGGTCGCAAACCACCCCGTCATTCCCGTAGGCGGGGATCCAGGAGAAACGACCACCTGGGTCAGAGATCCGGTTCGATCTGGCCGCTCTCCAGCAGCCGGGCGATCCGTGCAGGTTGGCGTCCCAGTTGTAGCGCTGCAGTACACAGTCCCGCCCCGCCTGGTCGGTCGCCCGGGGTTGTCGCAGCAGCCGAATGGCGGCGTCGCGCAGGGTCGCGGCGTCCTCGCTGACCGTCGGCGCGAATCCCGGAAACGGCTGTATGCCGGTCATCGCCCCGGGTGTGGCGATCACCGGCAACTGCATCGCCATCGCCTCGAGCACCTTGTTCTGGATGCCGCGCGCGATGCGCAGCGGCAGGGTTGCGGCGCGCGCATGGGCGAGATAGGGGCGCACATCGGGCACGCCGCCGGTCACCATGATGCCAGGCTGCTCGGCCAGCTTGGCGACCTCCGGTGCGGGGCGCATGCCGACGATGCAGAACACCGCCTCGGGCACCGCCGCGCGGATCTGCGGCGAAGGCCTCTTCGGCAAACCAGGTCACCGCGTCGACATTCGGCCAGTAGTCCATCGCACCGGTGAACACCAGCACAGGCGCTGCCCTCCGGATAGGGGTTGTCGAAACCGATCGCGGGATCGAAGAATTCGCTGTCGACGCCCTGGATCGCGGTAGGTGGTCTTGGCCGCCGACTCGGGCGCCAGGCCGCGAAACAGTTCGGCCTCTTCCCTGGATACGAACACCGTGCTGTCGAACTCGGCGGCCATGCGGCGTTCGAAGGCGAGCAGGCGGTCGGCCTCGCGGCGATACAGCCAGCTCATCGGCCAGCGTTTGCGCTCGCCGTAGCTGCGCCATTTCTCCGAATCGACATCGACCATGTCGAACAACGCTGATCGCACCCTGCGGCACCCGTCCGCTGACGTACTGCGCCATCGGTCCACTGAAGATCACGATGCGTTCGGGTCGCTGTTCCGTCCAGCACCTGGTCGGTCCAGCGCTGCAGTTCGGCGGCTGCGCAGATAGGGCAGTGACAGCGCCTCGCCGCTCAGCAGGCCGCGCAGGCTGGCGACCCGGGCGAGTGCGGGATGGATCTCGTGGTGCGCACAGCTCGTTGCAGTACTCGCGCACCTTGTCGATGTGCTGGCGGTCGTCGGGATCGTCGATGAAGGTGCCGAGGAACACCTCGTAACGCTCGGCCAGAAACCGCAGCAGGTTGAACGACGCGATCTTGTCGCCCTTGTTCGGTGGATAGGGCAGGCGATGGACGAGGAACAGCAGTTTTTTCTTCACGCGGTGTATAGGCTCGCAAGGGGCGGGGAGCGGTCTATTTTTTCCTGCGAACAGCCGGGTCAGCCAGAACAGCAGACCGCACCGAGCAGCGCGGTGAGCACCTGTCCGAGCGGTCCGATCAGGCGCACCCCGAGCTGACCCAGCAGGCTGCCACCGAGCAGGGCGCCGACCACGCCGACGCCGATGTTGCCCCAGACACCCAGGCTTCGGCCCGCACCAGTCGCGCCGCCAGCCAACCGGCCAGCCCGCCGAGAATCAGCAGCAGAACAATGTACATTGTCAGGCTCGATAGCGCCTCGGTTGAGTGGCCGTTAAAGTAGCAATCACGCACTGCAGGATAACATTATGAAATACCGCGATCTGCGCGACTTCCTCGACCAACTCGAGAGCCGCGGCGAGCTCAAGCGCATCACGCGCCGAGGTCGATCCCCATCTGGAGATGACCGAGATCTGCGACCGCACGCTGCGCGCCGGCGGCCCGGCCCTGCTGTTCGAGAACCCGAAGGGGCATCGACATCCCGGTGCTCGGCAACCTGTTCGGCACGCCCGAGCGGGTCGCGCTGGGCATGGGCGAGGAGTCGGTCGCGGCGCTGCGCGAGGTCGGCGAGCTGCTGGCGCAGCTGAAGGAGCCCGAGCCGCCCAAGGGCATGAAGGACGCCTGGGACAAGCTGCCGGTGTTCCGCAAGGTGCTGGACATGGCGCCCAAGGTGATCAAGCGCGCGGCCTGCCAGAAACATGTGCATCGAGGGCGACGCGGTCGATCTGTCCGACCTGCCGGTGCAGACCTGCTGGCCGGGCGATGCCGGCCCGCTGATCACCTGGGGCCTGGTGGTCACCCGCGGGCCGGACAAGCCGCGGCAGAACCTCGGCATCTACCGCAGCAGGTGATCGGCCGCAACCGCGTGATCATGCGCTGGCTGGCGCACCGCGGCGGCGCGCTGGATTTCCGCGACTGGCAGCAGGCCCATCCCGGCGAGCCGTTTCCGGTCGCGGTCGCGCTGGGCGCCGACCCGGCGACCATTCTCGGCGCGGTCACGCCGGTGCCCGACACGCCTGTCGGAGTACGCCTTCGCCGGCCTGCTGCGCGGCGGCCGCACCGAGGTGGCACAGCTGCATCGGCACCGACCTGCAGGTGCCGGCCAGCGCCGAGATCGTGCTCGAGGGCCATATCCATCCCGGCGACATGGCGCCCGAGGGCCCGTTCGGCGACCACACCGGCTACTACAACGAGGTCGACGACTTTCCCGGTGTTCACCATCGACCGCATCACCCACCGCGACGACCCGATCTACCACAGCACCTACACCGGCCGGCCGCCGGACGAGCCGGCGATCCTCGGCGTGGCGCTGAACGAGGTGTTCGTGCCGATGCTGCAGAAGCAGTTTCCGGAGATCGTCGATTTCTACCTGCCGCCCGAGGGCTGCTCCTACCGCATGGCGGTGGTCAGCATGAAGAAGCAGTACCCGGGCCACGCCAAGCGCGTGATGTTCGGCGTCTGGTCGTTTCTGCGCCAGTTCATGTACACCAAGTTCGTCGATCGTCACCGACGACGACGTCAACGTGCGCGACTGGAAGGACGTGATCTGGGCGATGACCACGCGCATGGACCCGGTGCGCGACACCACGCTGGTCGAGAACACGCCGATCGACTACCTGGATTTCGCCTCGCCGGTCTCCGGCCTCGGCGGCAAGATGGGCTTCGACGCCACCAACAAGTGGCCGGGCGAGACCAGCCGCGAATGGGGCCGGCCGATCGCGATGGACGCCGCGGTCAAGGCGCGGGTCGACGCGATCTGGGATACGCTCGGAATCGGCTGAGCTGGCCGGACCCGGGTTTTGATCGGGCCGCCGTCACAGCGTGTTTTCCGCCGCCTGTGCTCAGAATTTGAAACGTTGCACCAGGGACTCGAGCTGATCGGACAGGGCCAACAGCTGGTTGCTCACGTCGGTGGTCTTTTCGGCGTCGGTCGCGGTACGCTCGGACAGGTGACTGATGTTGACCACGTTGCGGCTGACATCCCGGGTGACCGCACTCTGCTCGTTGGCGGCCGCGGCCATTTGCGCATTCAACGCACGGATATGTGCGACGCGCTCGGCGATCAGGTTGAGTCCGGCGTCGGCCGTTTCGACCTGTTCGCGCCGCTGTTCTGCGCTGCTCTTGGCCCGCGCCATCACCGAGACGGCATCACGCGCGCCAAGCTGTAACTGTTCGACGATCTTTTCGATCTCCTGGGTCGACGCGTGCGAGCGGGTCGCCAGGGTCCGGACCTCGTCGGCAACGACCGCAAAGCCGCGCCCCTTCTCGCCGGCCCGCGCCGCCTCGATCGCTGCATTCAGTGCCAGCAGGTTGGTCTGCTCGGCAATCGATTTGATTACGTCGAGCACGCCGCCAACGCTCTGGCTGTGCTCGTCCAGGTGCCCTATGACTTCTGCAGCGCGTTCGATCTCGCTGACCAGAACGTGGATGCCGTCGATCGCATTGCGGGTCGTGGTGGCGCCTTCATTGGCGGTCTTGTCGGCCTCGATCGATGCGTCGGCAGCGCCGGTCGCACTCTCGCGAACCTGCACAGCGGTCGATTCGAGCTCGGTGATGGCGGTGGCCACCGCATCGGTCTCACCGCGCTGCTGATCCGCCGCAGCGGCGGTCTGGGTCGAGACCTCGGCGATGTTGCTGGCCACCTGTTTCAACCTCGCGGTGGTGTCAAACACCTCGTGCAGGCTTTGCGCGAATTTGTCGAGCATGCTGTTGAAGGCCGAGGAAAGGCTGCCGATCTCATCCCGGCTGGTGACCGGCAGGCGGTGACTGAGTTCCGATTCTGATTCGATCATGTGCATGGTCTGGCGCATGGCCGCCAGCGGCTTGATCACGATGTGGCGCAGCAGGAGGGTTATGACCAGGATGCCGATCACCATCATCAAGGCGTTCAGCCCACCGCTGACAAGGATGTTGCGGTCAATCCGGGCATCCAGCGAGGCCAGCGAGTAGCTCACCCGCACCGCACCGAGTACGGTGCCCTCGGCCACCACGTGACAACTCAGGCAATTGGTGCCGCGAAAATCGCTGACGGCGAAGACCGGGGTCAGGACCGTCACGCTCCGGCCTGCGCTGTCGCGATCATGTCGCACGATCTGCTCGCCATTGAGCGCGCGTCGGTCGAGATCGTCCTGCACCCGCTGCTCGGGATTGCCGGGGCCAAACAACTTGGTGATCCCTGCCCCCCGAATGATACGGGTTTCCGTGATGTCGTCGTGCGCCAGCACCTTCTTGCGCAACACATCGCGCTGGGCCGTGCTGCCGGTCAGCATCATGGTGTTGACGCCATCGAAGAAAGTGCTCGCGGTATCCAGTGCCTTCTGTTCCGCCAGTGACTGGACCATGGCACGTTCGGTCGCCGCCATATGCCAGTTGGTCGCGACCATCAGCACGATGAGCACGCCCGCCAGGGCAGTGAGGATCTTGGTTTGAATCGAGAATTGGGATTGCTTCATTGCTGCATATCAACGCTTTGGAAACGCCGGTCCGTACAGGGTTTAGCGGCCGATCTCCGGTATCTTTATGGACGGGCGCCGATGGGGGTGGTGATTCCGATGCTGGCCACACCCGCACGACCCGTGATCGGCATGGATCCCCATGGTTTCAGGCCGGGCGTGGAACCGCATCGTGGCGACGTGGGTCAAAGCCCGGGGGCGTGCAGCTTGCCGGGACGCGGCAACTCGTCTGTAATGCCCCCTGACAGTAATAAGAAGGGGAGATTTGATGCAGACCATTCTCTGCATGAACGCCAAAGGCGGATGCGGCAAGACCACGATTGCAACCAATCTGGCGACCTGGTTCGCCGATGAGGGCAAAAAAGTGGCGATCATGGACTTCGATCCGCAGCGCTCGACTATCGATTGGCTGGCGGCGCGCAATGACTACGAAGGTGTGCCGGTGATCGAGGGGATCGATGCGGTGGCCGGTGAGGCCCGGCCGCCCCGGGGTACCGACGTGGTGATGCTGGATGCCCCGGCCGGTACCTACGGCGCGGAACTGACCCCGCTGCTGCGGCGAGCCGATGCGCTCCTGGTGCCGGTGCTGCCGTCGCCGATCGATATGCGCGCGGCGACGCGCTTTATCGAGGAACTGCTGAAATCGGGCCGGGTGTCGCGTGGCCAGACGCGGATCGGCCTGGTGGCCAACCGGGTACGCGAGAACACCCGGATATTCCATGTCCTCGAGGATTTTCTCACCGAGTTCGATGTCCCGCTGCTGACCCATCTGCGCGAGAGCCAGAACTATATTCGTGCGGCTGAAACCGGCCTTGGCCTGTTCGAGCTCGCGCCGTCGCAGGTGGCCAGCGATGTCGTGCAGTGGGACCCGATAATCGAATGGTTACGCAAAGGCTGACTGCCGCCTTACTGGGCCTGCTGCTGGCCGGCATCGCGCCGGCCGGGCAGGTCGATGTGCTGAAGGTGGCGATCGAGCCTGCCGCGCAGACCGGCCGCTTTGATATCGCCGTGACCCTGCGCCACGCGGATACCGGCTGGGACCATTATGCCGACCGCTGGGACGTGATCGGCCCGGATGGCAGGGTGTTGGCGAGCCGCCGGCTGCTGCATCCGCATATCCGCGAGCAGCCGTTCACACGCAGCCTGACCGGGGTGATGATTCCTCGCGAACTCACCTGGGTGCGTGTGCGTGGGCACGATCTCGTGCATGGCACGGGTGGTGGGCGCGAGGTGACGCTCAGCGTGCCGCATCGCTGAAACCGGGTAAAAATTAGCCGGCCCTTTCCGGGGAATCGTCCTTACCCGGCCCGTCGGCGCCATTCCAGTCGTACTGTTGCCGGTCCGGCCTACAGGGCACCGATACCGGCGAGGGCCCGTTCGACATCGAACGTCGAGCGCACATGCACTGCGCAAAGGCCGGCGCTGCGCGCGCCCTCGACGTTCTCCAGGGTATCGTCGAAAAACAGGATGCTTGCGGGCTCGACCCCGATCTGTTCCGCGACCCGCAGGAAGGCCGCAGGGTCAGGTTTGCGCATGCCCATCTCGAATGAAAGAAAGAGCTGCTGAAAGCTGTCGATTACCCGCGGGAAGCGACGTCCCCATTCTTTGTGGTGGCTTGCCGATGTGTTGCTGAAGGCATGGCAGGGCAGGTGCCGGCGTGCACTGGCGACCAGGTCCAGGGCGTGATCGATCTGCTCGACCAGCAGCGCGTTCCAACCCGTTGCCACGGTCTCCCAGTCGGCGTCCAGGACGAATACCTCGCTCAGGTGGCCCATGTAGTCGCTGGTCGACAATTCGCCGCGTTCGTATTGCTCGAACGGCAGGTCGATCTTCAGGCGCTGTTTCATCTCGTCGAGCGACAGCCGCGAGTAAGGCAACCAGTGCCTGAGCATGCGCTCGACGTCGATGTCGATCACGACGCCGCCGAGGTCGAACAGCAGGGCCTGCGTAGCGGCGTTGCGGGGGGCGTCCATAGTCAGTCTTCTGTCTCGACAAGGCAGCTTTGCAGGCCGTGCTGCAGATCGGGATAGCGCAGCTCGATACCGAGTTCACGCCGCATTTTGCCGTTGTCGAGGCGGCGTGATTCGCCGAGATAGGACAGCATCCCCGGCGACAGGGTCTCCTGCGCCTCGCTGAGGCTGATCAGCGGCGCGCGCGGCAGCCCGAACAGGTCGGCAACGCGGTCGAAGTAGTCGCGCATGTTCCCCGGGTTGCCGTCGCTGACGTTGTACGCCTCGCCATCCCTGCCGCGCGCCATGGCGGCCGCGCACACCGCGACCAGGTCGTCGATGTGGATGCGATTGGTCCAGGGGGCGTCGTCTTCGCCGACCATCGGCACCTGTTGCCGCAGGCGTGCCAGTGGCAGCTTGCCCGGCCCGTAGATGCCGGCGACCCGCAGGATAATCACCTCGCCGTGGCCCGCATCGCGCCAGGCCAGCAGTTGCCGCTCGGCATCCAGGCGTCGGCGGGCCCGGTCGACCTGCGCATTGGTCGGCCAGGTCTCGTCGACCCATGCGCCACCGCAGTCGCCGTACACCCCGGTCGTGCTGATATACACGATACGCTGCGCGCTAGCTGTCGGCAGTGCGCCGAGAAAGCGCTGCATCCTGCCGTCGTGCGCGCCGGCCGGCGGTGGCGGTGCAAGGTAGAAGATATCGCCGTGTGCGGCCAGATCGCTGGCGGCCGGCGCTGCGTGGTCGAGATCCACGGCCATGGCGGTCAGGCCGTCGGTGGCGCATGCCGCGGCGCTGTCGCCGCTGCGGACCACGCAGAGCAGCGCCTCACCCCGTTGTGCGGCGAGGCGCGCGACCCGCCTGCCGACATCCCCACATCCAACGATTAGCATGCGTACCCCACGGTTTTCTTAGCTGTGGAAATCAAGGACAATCCCAGAGCTTCGCATAATCGGTAGCAATGACGTATGAGTTTTAAGGTCACCATCAGCAGCAGCGGTCATCAGTTCGAGGCCGAGGACAACGAAACGATCCTGGACGCGGCCATTCGTCAGAATGTCGGGCTGCCCTACGGCTGCCGTAACGGACGCTGTGGCAGCTGTGCCGCCGGGCTGACCTCCGGTGAAGTCACATATTACGGTGAGCCGCCGGCATTGGAAGACCTGGACGAGGGCAAATGCCTGCCGTGCCAGGGTTTCGCCGCCAGTGATCTCACGCTCGAGGTGCGCGAGGCCGAGTCTACCGCCGAGATCGAGGTCCGCCTGCTGCCGTGCCGCGTGCATGCGGTCGACCATCTGACCGCACGACGTGGTCCGCCTGCTGCTGAAGCTGCCGGACAACCAGCGCCTGCAGTTCCTCGCCGGGCAGTACCTGGATTTTCTGCTGGCCGACGGTCGCCGGCGTGCCTTTTCGATCGCCAATGCGCCGCACGACGACGAGTTCATCGAGCTGCACATCCGCCACGTCGACGGCGGCGAGTTCACCGATTGGGTGTTCAGCCAGATGAAGGAACGACCATCCTGCGCATCCAGGCCCCGCTGGGCACCTTCACCCTGGACGAGGACTCCGATCGTCCGATGATCTTCATGGGCGGCGGAACCGGGTTCGCGCCGCTCAAGGGCCAGATCGAGCAGGCCTTCGAGGACGGGTATCGATCGGCCGATGCACTTGTACTGGGGGGTGCGCTGCGCGAGCGTGACATCTACCTGCCGCGATCTGCCGGAGGGCTGGGCGCGTGAGCATCCGAACTTCTCTTTCGTGCCGGTGCTGTCAGAGCCCGATGCCGACTGGCAGGGGCGCAGCGGCTGGGTGCACGAGGCGGTGCTCGCGGATTTTCCCGATCTGCACGGTTTCGATGTCTACATGGCCGGGCCGCCGCCGATGGTGGGGGCCGGTCGCGATGCCTTCCGTGCCGCCGGCCTGGCCGACGGACAGATGCACTACGACTCTTTCGAGTACGCCGAAGATACCCGCGACAAGGCCGCGGACTGATCGCCGGCGCACGCCGGTCGCTCAGCCGGATGACGGCTCGGGATCGATCGGCGAGGTGTC
>CAVRBK010000066.1:0-26432 GCA_963719025.1 uncultured Gammaproteobacteria bacterium
CACGCATCGCTGTGATATCGACGGTGCTTTCGGTTTTCGAAACACCGACAACAATGGGTTTTTCTCCCGCGTACGCGACGGCGTTCTCGATCAGGTTGCCGATCACGCGCTTCAGGGCGTCTGCCTTGAGGGTCTGCAGACAGCTGCCGTGCGTCGACAGGGTAATGCGGGCTCCCGCTTTCGCATGGTCATCGATCAGGCCACCCAGCAGCTCGCAGAGATCGATCGCACGCGCCTCTTCGTTACCCAGGCTACGGGCCAGCAGCAGGGTGTCTGAGATCAGCGTCTCCATTTCAGTAATGTCGTCGTTCAGGCCTTCGAGGAGTTTATTGCTTTCAGCTTTCTGCAGCAGTTCCAGCTCCAGGCGCATGCGTGCCAGTGGGGTGCGCAGATCGTGCGATATACCGGCCAGCAGGGTCGTGCGATTCTCCAGCAATTGACCGATGCGACCCTCCATGCGGTTCAGTTTTCGCGCGAGGTCGGCGATCTCCTGTGGACCCGTTTCGGGGATGTCCGAGCTGAAATCGCCATCGCCGATGCGCCGGGTGGCCTCGGCAATAACGGCCAGCGGGCGAGTAATCCGTCTGACCAGAAGAATCGACATCGCAAAGGCAACGAACAGGCCGAATGCGGCAAGGAAAGGCAGTACCAGCAGCAGACGGGTTTGCAGGCGATTCTCACGGAAGCCGATACGCATCACCCTGCCTGCCATGGGAATGTCGGCCCATAGCCAGCCGTCGTGATCAGGGTGACGGTGTATGTGGACCGTTTTCCCCAGGTGCCGGGTCAGCGCTGCCTCGAGATAGTGCAGGTATGAATGGGAGTTGGAGCGGGTGGGATGTGCCGCTTCGATTTCCAAGATTCTCAGGTCGTGTCGCTCGCGCAGTTCCTTCTCGTAGTCTGCGCGCGTATATGGGGGCAGCTCGACCCAGATCTGGGCACTGAGAAAAAGCAGTGCGCCCAGGTCGTCTGCCGCCTGTTTCGTATGCGGCTGTACCAGGGTGAACTGGAGCAGTGAGGCGGAGAACAGGGCAAACAACAGGAAGGCCAGGGTCAGCGCCTGAATGGTGCGACCGAGCAAGGTTCTGGGCGTGAGCCAGCGGTTCACGCGGTCACCGGGCTGCCTTGTGGTGTGAACATGTAGCCCCTGCCCCAGATCGTTCGGATGAACTGCGGGTGCTCAAGATTCGGCTCGATTTTTTTGCGCAGGCGGGTAACCCGGACATCAATGCTGCGGTCATACGGCGAGCGCTCGTAGCCCTTGAGCAGTTCGATCAGGCTGTCGCGCGTCATGATCCGGTTGGGCCGGGTTACAAATGCCTCCAGCAGGGCAAAATCGCCCGGCGTAAGCTCGACGATCTTGTTGGCGCGGATCAGGCTGTGCGACAGCAGATCGAGTGTGAAATCACCAAACCGATAAGATTTATGTGCCTGGGAGGGGTCTGTGTCGCCAGTGTGATTGTCCGCGCGGCGCAATACGGCACGGACCCTTGCCAGTAGCTCTCTCGGATTGAAAGGCTTTGGGAGGTAGTCGTCGGCGCCGACCTCAAGGCCGACGATACGGTCTATTTCGTCACCACGTGCAGACAAAATGATGATCGGCATATCGTGGTCATTGCGCAAGCGACGGGCGATCGACAGGCCGTCTTCGCCGGGTAGCATCAGATCCAGCACGACGAGATCAACTGGGTTCTTTTCAATAAAGGCATCCATGGCGGCGCCGTCAATGACACCGGATACGCTGAACCCCTCCTCGGTCAGGTAGCGGATCACGAGGTCCCGCAATTTGTCGTCGTCGTCGACGACCAAGATGTTTTTGGCAATGCTTTCCATGCTTCTGACTCCGACTGACCTACAGCGCCGGAAACAGACTGAAACAAAACGCCAAAGCCTGGAAACCGTTGAGAAACAGGAATCCTTCATCCTTCTCAGCACACCAAGCTATTTATAGGTAACGATATGTCTAATTCGTCAGGTAAGTTCCTCGTTTCAATCGCTTCCGCCGTTCTGATCGGCGTGTCTGCAACAGTGGCTGCAGATAGCCTCTCAATTCAAAGTATAAGCAGCGCTCAGCTGGATGAAATTGTGCGAGAGCAAGAACAGGCCAGATATATGCGGCAGGCGCAGAACCAGGTTCGCACTATCCAGCCGGATTCCGTTTCGGAAGGCGTTTATGGGCAGGCACGCGAGCGTGAACAGAAGCGCTATCGCCTGCACGCGGCAGGTGGTAACGGGGCTTTGGTCGGCCAGGGTCACAACCGCGTATTGGCGGGTGGTAACGCGAGTCCTACAATGAAATCGAAGGGCAACCGCTCGGGCGGCGGTCGCAAGTAGCTGAGAGGTAGCGGTGGAGAGGCATTTTAACGGCGCAATGGTGTTACTTGGTCTGGCATGCCTGCCGGGTCTGGTGAGCGCCGAGCCTTTGTCGAATGAACGCCCGGAATACCGGGTTCCGCTGTTGAGCCAGGGCTGGGGGGATCCTGAAGACAGCGTGGAGAGCGATTCCGGCTGGACCTGGTTCGGTATGGGCTACGAGCAACGCACCCGGGCCGCCGACGGGGCGGGTGCGGACAGCGGCGGGCGTGGCGACGATGGACAGTCGAAGATTCATCGCGGAACCGGCGACAACTGAATGCTGCCCGGTGCAGCTGTCGATGCCGGCCGACTGAGTGACAGCGCGGTCGGGGTGGACCGCTAACAGGAGTGTTGCGATGCACAACAGGATGTTGGTCTTGATTTCAGCGGTCCTGGTAAGTGCCATCGCTTACGCGGCGTTTTACAAATGGGTGGATGAAGACGGGGTCACGCGGTATTCGGATACGGCTCCGCCGGAGGGCGGTACCGAGGTTGGCATTCCGCCGGGTCCAGCCCAGGCACAGGTCCGGGAGTCGAGAGAGCGTGTCGAGCGGATAAAGCGCGGTCTGCAAGAGAGGGAGGCGGCGCGTGCGCCGGGTATCACCCTGCGCGACTGGTCTGATGCGCCAGGCAAGGCCGAGTTGGTCAGTCTGGCGAAACAATGCCGTGATGCCAAAAAACTGTTGCGGCTGTTTCAGGTGGCTCGCCCCGTCTTCAAATTCAATGCGCGCTGCGAGCGGGTTTTTGTCAGTGATTCGGACCGCGCTGAAATGGTCTCGCTGGCGGAGCAGCAGGTAAAAAACACCTGCAACCGCAGGATCGACCCGCAGCGCCTGGGCGACATTCTGCTTGTGCAAGGCAAGATCAGGGAATTCAATGAGCGTTATCGGCAGATGCCCGGCCAGCCCAATGGCTATCCGGATTTCGCCGAGCTCAAATCCTCTCCGGCGCTGTGTCGCTGTGCCGATGTGTTTCTCGCAGAAATGGCTGATCCACGCTACCGGACTCCAAGGGCCGAGATCGACAAGGCGCGCGATTTGATCGACGGCTTGTGCCGCTGAGCAGGCCCGTTGCCGGAGTGCGACAGGGGATTGTTCGCGCATAAGTCCAGGAAATTAGGGCGTTATTCGAAAGTGCCGACCCATGATCGAGCTTCCTGCCGATGCGCCGGCGGACTCCGGAGCGGAACGGCTTTCTGCCTTTCCGCAGCAAGATACGCCAGAAGCCGGTAACCAAACTTCCTGTCACAAGCCTGTCACCGTTGCTCTTGCGGGCCAATATTTTTGGCGCAGGAGTTTTGATCTGGCGCATGGACACTTTACGTTCCCACGAATATTATTCTCCTCATACACTTTTGCTGGATCGGCTACCAGATAGGGTAGTCAGGGGCCAGATCGGCGGAAATTGGCGTAGGCAGGTTCTTCTGAGGGGTAGACCCAATGCAGGCTGAGCGACGGCATGCCGGTATCTGGAGCAATCTTTTTCTCGTTCGGCATGGCGAATCAACGGCCAACGAGGTAAATCGTTTCGCCGGTGCCATCGATGCACCCCTCACCGACCTTGGTCGCGCCCAGGCACGTCGCGCCGGCGGATCCTGGCAGTCCGGCATTATCGACGAGGTCTATGTCTCGCCGCTTGTAAGGGCGCGCCAGACGGCCGAGATTCTGCTCGATACCCTGCCCGAGGGTGTAATGCCAAAATCCGAAGTTCGCTACGACGGGCGCCTCAGTGAGCGTCATTTCGGTGATTTCACCCTGCAGAACAAGACCCGCCTGCAACGCCGTTTCGGTCTGCGCGAGTACGAGGCGTCTTTGTATCGCAGTGATGCCGAACTTCATGGTGGGGAGAGTTTCGAGAGTTTTCGCCAGCGGGTGCTGGAGTTTCTGAAAAACGAGGTGTACCCGGCCCTGCAGGCAGGCCGGCGGATCCTCGTGGTTGCCCACAAGTACGTCATCGAACTGCTCTCGCGGCTGATTCTGAGATTGCCCGAGGCTGAGGGTTACGATCTCAGGCTGCCCAATGCGCGGATTCTGGCCGGCAGTGATATCGGCCGTTTCGTGCGCGCCGAATCGCCGACACGTAACCTGTTGAGTGACTGGATTGTCGTGCATCACTCGGCGGTCCTCGCGGTTGCCGCAGGGATCGGCCTGTTGCTCAACGCCAGTGGCTGGGGTCCCAGTGTCCCATCGGGCATCCTGCTGGTGTTGCTCCTGGTGGCTACCACGATCAGCCTGGCGCGGATTTCGCTGGTCAACCCGTCGGCAAAAAGTGATCCGGAGTTGTTATCGGCCCGCCGCCTGGTCGGTCGTTTCGTGATCCTGCCATGGGCTGTTGCCGCACTTGGGGCAGTGCTGCTGCCGCCGTCGCTGATCGGTGCCGCGCGCGACTACCTCCTGGCGATTACGCTGCTGCTGGCCGCCCCGGTCGCGGTGACCGCATTGACCCTGTCGCGCAGTGCAGGGGGAATGATCCTGCCCAGCGTACACATGATTCTGCTTTCCACGGCAATGAGTGCGGCCACCACGATTGGTCTGTTGTCTTTCTTCGGGATGCCGAACCTGGCATTCGAGGCCTTTGCCTTCATCGGCCTGTCGGTATGCAGCCTGCTGCTGCCCATGCTGGTGGTGAACCTGATGCGCCGGCAGTACCCAATCGCCACGGCCAAGGCCGCGGAAGACAATGCCGCTGTCGCGGTATTGGCGCTGGCCCTGTTCGTGGTGCTCTCGTTTCAGAACATCGAACTGGGATCATTCCTGCCGAACGGTCTGGCGGCCATTTGCCTGGGGCTTGCATTGCGACTGTTCGCGGTACGGATCGCGCGGCACAGGTCGCTGTACAGCCTTGATGACTATTTTTCGATGAGTTACCCAAACATCTTTCTCGTGATCATTCTTGCCGAATTGATGGGCAACACGATGATCCTCGAGATGGCGACCTGGTTCCTGGTGCCGATGTTTGCCATGGCGCCGCTGGATGATGCCCTGATTCAGCGTCTGCAACGGATTCAGCCGCGCTTCCGTCTGTTGTCCTACCTGCAGATCAACACCCTGACGGCCTTGCCAACGCCATCCTCGCAGTCGAATTATTCGACCACCTCGCCCGTCATGGGGGAGGGGATGATGGCGCATAAAAACGTTACGGCGGATGCCGCCGGGCCGGTCGGTTCGCCGGGTGGTCCGGCCTACCGGGAGCCGGGCATCAAGCGGTGATGGCGGCAGGCAGCTGGGGCCTGTCTTCTATCGGCTGAGGTCGGGAGATGCTATAGCCTTGGGCCATGTCGACGCCGATCTCGGTGATCTCGCGCATGATATCGTCGTTCTCCACGTACTCGGCGATGGTGGTCAGACCCATGACATGGCCAATCTCGTTGATCATGTTCACCATGGATCGATCGATCGGATCCGACATGATGTCCTTGACGAACAGGCCGTCGATCTTCAGGTAGTCGACCGGCAGGTTCTTCAGGTAGCCGAACGACGACATCCCGCTGCCGAAATCGTCGAGCAGGAATTTGCAGCCAATCTCTTTGAGTGCCGAGATGAATGCCACCGCCTTGTCGAGGTGGGTGATGACCTGGGTCTCGGTGATCTCGAAAGCAACCGCGCCCCCCGGGATCTGATGTTCCTGCAGCTTTGCCTTGACGAAATCTAGGAAGGTCGGATCGGTCAGTGATGAACCGGAAAGGTTTATCGAATACACGAAGTCGTGGGATGGCTTGCCCTTGATTCGATGTGATGGCCGCCATTGCTTCAGGCGATCCCCTTCGCGTTCGAAAAGGTGGTTTATGATCCAGCGGTCGATGTCCTGCATCAGCCCGTGCCTTTCGGCGATCGGGATAAAGGCGCCGGGCACCACCAGTTCGCCATTTTCATCCACCATGCGCACCAGGATCTCGGCGTGGGCCTCGTTGCCGGGATCCGGATCGTCGGTTGCGACGATCGACTGCTTGTACAGCATGAGCCGGTTTTCTTTCAGCGCATGACGGATGTGCGAGGCCTGGCGCAATTCCTCCATGCGATGAGAGATCTTGTCGGCATCGATCTCGCCGACGAAGACGCGGTTGCGCCCCTGCTCTTTCGCCGCGTAACAGGCGGCGTCGACGGTGGCGATCAGGTCTTCGAGGTCGCTGGTGAGTTGATTGACCGAAACCAGTCCGATGCTGGCGCCGACATGGAAAACCTTTTCGCTGTAGATGAAGCGCTTGTCGTTGATCACTTCAATCAGGTTGTTGGCGATCTCGACGCCACGGTCTGGCGGACAGTTTCGCAGCAGCACGCCGAATTCGTCGCCGCCGAGGCGGGCAATGGTATCCGCTTCCCTCAGCTGGCTTTGCAGCGCTGCGCTGACCTGCCGCAGCAGGTCATCGCCGGCCTTGTGGCCGCAGGTGTCATTGACCACCTTGAACTCGTCCAGGTCGATGTACAGCAGGCAGTGGTTGGAGTCCGGGTCCTGGGTGGTCTCGATCGTCAGGCCGACGCTGCGACGGAACTCGGAGCGGTTGAGCAGGCCGGTCAGATCGTCCCGGCTCGCCTTCCATGCCAGGCGGCGTTTCAGTTCCCGTTCACGCCGCACGTCGCGGAAGGTGATAACCGCACCGCTGTGCCTCATACCCTTGACGATCGGCGCTACCGAGAAGTGCACCGCCGTCTGGTTGCCATCGCGGCTGATCAGCACGGAATCGACGGCATCGCTTTCCGGACCGCTTTCGGCGATATCCTTTAGATTGAGTATGCGTTTGCCGGTGGCCTCGCTCTGCAGATCGAAGATCTCGTGCCAGTGGGTACCGAGCAGGTCCTGGTCGGTTTCGCCAAGCAACTGTTCGGCCGCTGGATTGATGTAGGTGATGTGACCATCGGAATCCGTGGTGACCACGCCATCGGCGATCGAGGCCAGTGTTACCACGGCCTTCTCGCGCTCGATGGAAAGTTGTTCTTCGGCCCGGCGGCGCAGGCCGAGCATCTTCAGTCCGAATCCGGTAATCATCAATACGGCGATCACCACCACGCCGATAACCCAGAGTGACTGACGCAGCACAGACTCGTACCGGTTCATGTCGACCAGCACGCCGAGCTGAATCAGATCACCATTGATCGCCAGTGCGGCATTCATGCCGCGATAGTGATTGCCCTCGAACGCGGCATGGAACATCTGGCCCACCGGCGAATCGAGCTTGATGCCGACCGATTGACTGCCGAAGGGCACGACATTGTGGTGCCAGCCGAGCATGGCAATACCATCGATGCGCGAGGCCACGGTATCGACAACCTCGGCGCTGTTGATGGCGAAACCGGCGCACAGGTAGCCGAGGGCTCGCCCCTTGTAGTGCAGCGGCAGCGTGCGGCTGACCAGCAACAGGTTGTTGACCACGGAGACGGATTCGACGGGTGGGTTATCCCCGGCGTAAACGCAACCCAGTTCGGCCTGGCGCCGTTCGCCGACGACCAGCGTCGAGTCGCCCTTGAGATCCGCTATCGCGACGAACTTGTAGTTGCTGATCTCGAACTGGGCTGTCAGGTAGCGTTTCAGCTGTGGCCTGATATCCAGGTCGACAGTCACCTGGATCGTGTTGTCGGCGGTCAGGCGTGACAGCGAATTGCGAAAGTCGCCCAGGCTGCGGTCGACGGCAAGTTCGAACACGCTGAGACTGGTGCTGAGGCGTTTTTCATAGCTGTCTTCGATCTGCTGCGAGAAGGCACTCCACAGCACCAGCGCAACCAGCAGCACCGGCAGCAACACCAGGATGACCGCCAGAAACGCTACGGGCTTTTTCTGGCTGCTGACCGCCCGGGCTGTCATGCGATCAGACCCATGTTGTCAGGAGGCGCTGACTTCACTGCTTCTGTGCGACCTCTGGCTCCGGTCGATAGATCTGGTCGGCTGCCGTCAGCAGGGGTTTGGGTATATCGATGCGCAGGTCGTTGGCACGTTTCAGGTTGAACACGATCGCATAGTCCGCGGCATCCTCGATCGGGATGGCGCCGGCGCTCTCGCCGGCGAGAATGCGCGCGGCCTTGAACCCGGCCATGCGTCCCATCGCGGTGAAATCGACGGCAGCGCCACCGAACAGGCCAATCTTCGAGAAGTAATAGTTGAGTGCCATCTCCGGCTTGTCGCTGTGTCTGACCGTCCACTCGAATATCTGGCCGGCGGCATAGTTTTCGCCATTGGCGGTCGCCAGCTTGAGTGCGGCCGGATAAATGGCTCGAACCTGCTTGTCGGCGTTGAGTTCCCTGATCAGTGCCTTGTACTCTTCGAAGTCTTTCACCCGGCGCAGTTCCCAGCCGAGTTTCGGCGTTTCGCCGGCAAGTTCGATTTCGAATTGGCGCGTAATGGCGTTACCAGTCGGCGAATAGTCGGTGATTCCGACCACCCTGTCCCCGGGCATCAGGTCGCCTATTGCGGCAGCCATCACGCGCAACGATTTCAGCAGGTGGAGTTTCTCGTAGACTCCGGTGATGTTGTGGCCGGGTGCATCGAGTGATTCGAGGAAGTTGGCCTTGGCGCTGTAGTCGGCGGGTTGCCCGTTCATGCCGCTGAACACTACGGCGATGTCTTTGCGACCAACCAGCGGCAGCATCACCTCGCGTACTGCGTTGTCGTCGAGTACCACCACGACCTGTGGCTTGAATTCTTCGACCGCCTGCAGGGCCATGCGACCGCGTTCTGCGATAGCCTCCGGTGTTGTGAACACCTTTTTGGTGTCCATGTAGACGGAGCGCAGTTCCAGGTTTTCACCCTCCCGCCATCCGCGCTCTGCCAGTGCCTGGGCGACACCTTCGCCCTGCGGCCCGCCGCAGACATGGGTGCTGCCGTAGCTGTGGACCACCAGAACGCGCGCCTTGTCGGTCGCGATGCTGGCGACAGCACTCTGGGCTGCGACAAAAAGAATGAAACTGAAGACAAATTTGTTCATGGGCACACACCTGTAAGCACGGTTGCTGAACGATCGGGGGGACGCACACGTCCAGCCCATTTCCTGAGTCTGAGCGGCTTGATAACACGATAAGCATCATCGGCCAACCCGCGGAAACCTTGAACCGCCCGGCACAAGGGTTGCAGCCCTCTGGTCCGCGCTGCTGCGGCGCGTCTCCGCAGGCTGGCGGGGAAATGAGAGCGGCGTTTTTTTGCCTACGCCCTTGGCCGATGTTTGCGAAAAAATGACCGGAAATCAGCATCTTGTCTGGACTTTTCAATCTTTTTTGCGATCCCCGCTGAGCCTGATTCGTGACATGCCGTGTAGGGGTGCCGGCCCGGCGAGACCCGGTGGGCGAGGTGTGAGTATCGGCAGAATAGGCTTGGGACTTTGCTAAAGAGGGGGGGGTTCTGCGTATACTTCGCATTCCGAATTACAACCATTAAAGGAGGGAGTCATGCTGACCAGGTGCAAAGGGGGTCTGCAGACAGTCTTTTTGTCGATGGCCCTTGCGGTGTCATCGGCCCAGGCCATCGAGGGTGATGTGCAGCGTGGCAGGGTCAAGGCGGATACCTGTCTCGGTTGCCACGCCATCCCGTCGTACACCAACACGTATCCGACGTACAACGTGCCAAAGGTGGGGGGGCAGAACGAGGAATACGTTATCTCGGCTCTGTTGGCCTATCGCAGCGGGCAGAGGGCGCACGAGACCATGCACGGTAATGCCCAGAGCCTGAGTGATCAGGATATTGCAGATATTGCCGCGTTTTTCGCAGCAGCCAAGAATTGAGCAGGTGAAACCATGAAAAAAGCGATTTATCTGGCAACCCTTGTTTGCTGCGTATCCTTTGGCCCGGCAATCGCTGGCGGGGACCCGGAGGCGGGCAAGGAAAAATCGGCGGTCTGTGCAGGCTGCCATGGGGCTGATGGCAACTCGACCATTGGTGCCAATCCCCGGCTGGCCGGGCAGTACGAGTCTTACCTCTACCAGGCGCTGACCCAATACAAGACCGGGAAGCGCAAGGATTTGCTTATGGCGAATATGGTGGCGAACCTGAGCACCCAGGACATGAAAGACCTCGCTGCCTGGTTCTCCAGTCAGGAGGGAAACGTGTTGGTCGTACTACCTGACTAGTCAGGAGAAACGATAGACCGGGAAAAAGGGCGATCGATCAACGATCGCCCTTTTTCGTTGCGCGTGTCACTCAGCGATGTCGGCAGCGCCATAGTACCTGGCGAGCCGCGTGATCTCCTGGTCCGTCAGTTTGTGTGAGACGCTTTGCATGCGTTCAAACAGGTCATTGCTGCGACCCGATTCCTTGAACTGCTGCATTGTTTTTTCAAGGTACTGGCGGATCTGGCCGATCAGAATCGGCGCCACCTCGATATGGTTGTCCTTCTCGACAATGTCCTTGTCGTGGCAACTGTTGCAGACCTTCATGACCAGCATTTCTTCACCACCGACCATGGGAGGGCGCTCCATCTCGCTGTACCAGGCGCTGATATGGACCATATTTTCGTCAGACAGCTTGCGTGCCACCTTGGCCATATCACTGTCCTCTCTGATGCCGTTTTTGAAATCGGAGAGTTGTTTGTACATGTAGGTCGCCCGTTGGCCGGCGATGCTCGGAATGTCCTCGTCATCACTGATGCCGTCGGCGTTGTGGCATTTCTTGCACTTGTATTTCTTTGCCAGATTTTTGCCTTCTGCACTGTCGCCGCTGGCTACCAGGTCAAATTTTTCCTTGGTCCATTTGAAAGCCGCCGGATCGGCTGCCGATGCCGCCTGGGCAATTCCTGCAAGCATTGCTGCCAGGATAAATGCATGACGCATAGGGGGGGTCTCCTGTTGTTGGTCTACTGAATTTATTATATTGCGTGTCGTTGTGATTCTTTTTTATCGCGTCGATTGTACCCGACCTTAAACCTCGGTTTCTCGCATCGTTGGGCCAGTGCCTGGTGAATCGCCTCGATGCGCAGCGTGAATATGCCGCAGTTGCCTCTGGATGTTCCATCTCAGTCGCGGGTAAGCGATTCCTTTTCAGTGTGTTACTGAATATTCCTTATTTCGTTTGAAGGCTTCGGCTGTCAGTTGGTTTTGTGCCCTGTGTGCCCGTTATCGTCGGTCTGCACCCGATCGAGCTGTATTCCCAGGCGCGCCACGCCTCGTGGTCGCTTGAGATCGGGTTGGTGTTGTGTAGAATCAAAAAAAAATAATAAACACGCTAAGGAGGGACAGTGTTTCATCGAACTATCACAGTCGCTGCACTGCTTGCAGCAATCGGTTTCGTCTCTGTTTCGCAATGCGTCCTGGCCGCAGACGAGCAGCCGGCTGTTGCGATCAAGGAGCCGAAGGTCGGTGAGAAGGTCAGCAAGTACGCGCTTCGCCACCTGAATACCGAGCGCCTATGGGCTGAGCTCGAATCCTCGTTTCGCGCAACCCGAAAACTGCGGGTGCTGAGCCGCGATAAAGAAGTTCTGGCCGACATACGCGAAGAACAGCAATTCGCGGAATCGGATCTGGCGAAGGGTGATGCGGCGAGCAGCGGTGAGTTGCGCAACGCCAATTACCTGATCCTGCCAAAGGTGCAGGACTTCAAGTTTTACCGCTCCGCGAAGGCTTTGCCAAACTTCGATAGCAAATATCGTCGGCAGGACTCGGGCCTGTTGCAATTGACCGCACAGATGGTCAATACCACCACCGGCCAGGTCGAGACCACGTTTGACCTCTCCGCAAGGTTTGCGACCAAGTCGCAGATCGTGAATACCAAGTCCGGTTCGCCGAATTCCACGCACTTCACCAAGATGGCGAAGGATGTCTCTGCGCAGTTGGCGGACCAGTTTGTTGCGGCCGTGTTCCCGATGAAGGTTGTCAAGCGCACGCGCGCCAAGCAGGTGATCATCAACCGCGGTAAAGACGGTGGCATGAAGATGGGAGAGGTGCTGGATGTGTTCTTTGCCGGCGAGGAACTGATCGATCCAGATACCGGAGAGTCGCTCGGTTCAGGTGAGGAGTTCGTTGGCAAGGTCAAGGTGGTGAGGATTAATCCGAAGGTCACCTACGCCAAGATCGTCGAAGAGGATGCTGAAAATGCACCGATCGGCGTCGGCGATATCCTGCGGCGGCCGCAGTAAGGGTCAAGACGGCAAAGCGGGCATTCGTCCCGCTTTCTTTGTGCACACACTGCATGGACTCGGAGGTCGGGCAAATGGTGCGGAATCGGATTTTTTCTTTCCTTTTGATGAGCCTGTTGGCGGCAGGTCTGCAAGCGGCGCCAAAGGCCTTGCAGGTCGCGGAGAATCAGGTGCGTATCGCGGTCATGGGCCAGGATGATTTCCATCCCGACCGTACCGTGCCGGGCAATGTCAAAACCCTGCCGGACGACCTTGCCGCGCGCGTAATCGAGCATCTCAATGCGAGCCGGCGCTTCTCGGTGGTCGAACGTACTGCATTGCGTCGGGTTCTGCGCGAGCAGGCGTTTGCCAAAGAGTCGTCGCCCAGCGATCTCGACCGGGTGATCGAAAAGACGGTCGAGAACCTGCCATCGGTGAATGGCTGGACGGTTGCCGCCGCGGCTACCGCAGCCGACCACAACGACCGGCTGAAGGAATTCGGCAATCTCGGTACCTCTATCGGCGCGGACTACATCGTGTATGCCGTACTGGAGAAGCATCAGGGATCGAGCAAGACCACCGCAGTACCGTTCAGTGACAGCGCTCGCACGATGACGACCAGGCAGGTGGATGCCCGTCTGCGTCTGCGGGTGATCGAATCGAAGCTGGGCCGGGTGATCGGTGCGGACAGTATCCAGACGCGTATCAGCGAGGCCGTCTTTACCGGTCGCGAGGCGCGCAACGATGAATACGCGATGTTCGATCATCTGGGCAAAGAGGCCGCTGTGCGGGTTTTGGATATCGTCTTTCCGGCGCGACTGGTCGCGGCCGAGCCCTGGATTGTCAACCGGGGCGGTGATCAGCATGTCCAGGTGGGAGATCGTTACAGGATCGTGCGCGAGGGCAAGGAGGTCACGGACGACGCGGGTATCGTGATCGGCAAGCTCAACTCGCCTGTCGGCGTGGCGGAGGTTGCCCAGGTACAGGACACCCTGTCGGTGTTGACACCGGTCAGCGGCAGTTTTGCGCTGAATGATCTCGCGGTCCGCGAGTCTGTGGCGGCGACGCCTGCCGCGGTTCCGCGCTCGGCACCCCCGGTCATGGCGGCCAACGGCGCGGCACCCTCTGGTGGTGTCCGGCCCAAGCTCGCGGTTGGACTGGTCAAGTCGCGCTCGACCGCCAGCACCGGTGCAGATGCCGGCAAGCACCTGCCGGTATTCACCGATACCCTGATCTCCCGTCTCACCCAGACGCGGCGCTTCCAATTGATCGACCGCCAGGAGGTGGACCAGTTGCTGGACGAACAGCTGGCACAGGCGATGGCCGAAGATCGCGACCTGCCGTCGTCGATGGGGGTGCTGGCCGGTGCTGATTACCTGGTGATTGGCAGTGTTGCGAATTTCGCGATAGAGAAAGTCAGCACGCAGTTGCCGGGTTCGAGCCGGATCCTGACCACCCACCAGGGGCGTATCGAGGGCAATATGCGAATCGTCGATGCGCGCAGCGGCGAGGTGCTGGATTCGCGCAAGGTATCGATTCACGAAGAATTGGCCGAGCCGGCCGCAAAGGAACTGCTGATCAGCAAGCTGTCGGATGCCTATGCCGAGCAAACGGTGCTCAACCTGATGAATGCGATCTTCCCGATCAAGGTCGCAGCCGTGGTTTCCGGGGTCGCGTACATCAATCGGGGGACCGATGGTGGCCTGGGGGTTGGCGAGGCGTTGATGGTTGTTCGTCCCGGTCAGGCGATTGTCGATCCGGATACCGGCGTCCAACTGGGCATCGCCGAGACCGAACTGGGTGAACTGGTGCTGGCCGAGGTCGAGGATGCCCGTTCGAAGGCGCCGGTCGGCCAGTTACAGCTGCGCACCGGCGATATCCTCAAGCGCAGGCCGGAAGCCCGTGGTCAGCGCAGCGCGCAACTGGCACAAGGCCAGGTGCCGGTGCGCAGCGGCGGCGATGTCGGTCGGTCGGACGGCAGTGCCCTGACCCTGGCGGTCGGCAAGATCCGGATCAATGCACGCGGCCGCAACCAGGTGCTGCGCGGCGCCAATATCGATCGGGTCTCGAACGACCTGATGGTCAAGCTGTCGCAATTTCCCGAGTTCGATGTGATGGAGCGCTCGGAGATCGACCAGGTGATCGACGAGAAGACGTTCACGGCGATTGCGCAGGGCCGTTCGCTGCAACGAGCCGTCAATGAACTCGACGGTGCCGACTATCTTGTCATCGCGGTCATCGACGATTTTCTGATTCGCACCGAGCGCAAGCAGGTGCCTTACACGAACGAGATCCAGACACGCCACTTCGGCACGGTTGAGTCGACGCTGCGGATGATCGATGTGCACACCGGCAAGCTGGTCGGGGCGGACAAGATCCGTCTCAGTGAGCGAATTCGCGATGCCTCGGACGAGGCGGCGGCCGTGGCCGACCTGCTGGATCTGTACAGTTCAGAGCTGGTGTTTCGGATCAGCGACAACCTCAAGGCGCGGCAGCGCGGTGAAGACGTTCGGCCGGAACGTCCGCTGCTCGATGCCCAACGTCCTAAACCGCAGGCACCTGCGGTACGACGTCCCAACTTCTGATAATTAGGGGAGTACGCAGGATGCATGGGCTTAGCACCCGATTTCTTTTGACCGCCACGGCAGCTGTCCTGACGGGCAGTGCCTGGGCCTTCAATCCCTTCGAGGCGATGGGCAAGGCGATGCAGGATGCGGCGCAACAGTCGCAGCAGCGTCAGGTGGCGCCGGCACCGTCGCGCGCGGCCGAGCGTCAACCGTCCAGTGATCTGGGTATGGCGATGGCCGGGCATCGCAAAATTGTCTACGAGGGTTATTCGAAGGAGATGTTGCCGCTCAAACAGCTGATGGCGGAGGGCAAGGTCAGCCAGGCACTGATGGCCCAAAAACCGGCCGATGGTGCAGTCGACAAGCTCGATATGCTGGGGAACCTGGAGCTGGCCACGATGGCGATGGACGCCCAGGCGCTGGACGATGCGAAGGGGGCCTTCCAGCGTGCCGAGCTGACGCTCAATCAGCGCGATGAACGCAGTACGGTCGGTGGTTTTTTCTCCGGCACCAAGGACACGGTGCTGGCAACCCTGAGCGGTAATGCCGAGCTTGGTGAATATGAGGGTGCGGGCTTTGAGCGGGTCCTGATGCTCAACTACAAGTCGATTGCCCACCTGCTCGACGGAGAACGAAGTGCTTACAACGTCACCCGTCGCGCGATCGATCTGCAGAATATCGAGAAGAAGGCGTTCGATGAGCTGCTACGCGAGGCGAGAAAAAAACTGGCAGAGGAAGAGGCCAAACAGAAGGACAAGGGCACGGATGTGGGGTCTTTCGGACTCGATGACGTGGTCGAAGAACAGTATCAGGCGACAGAAAAGCAGGCACTGAAGGTGCCGCACGCCTTTGTCAACCCGTTCGGCTTTTACGTTGCCGGCCTTGTCCAGGAGCTGGACAGCTACGAAGACAGCAGTCTGCGCGACAACGCGAAGATTTCGTACAAGAAGGCCCTCGAGCTCAATCCGAAGAGCAGCGTGATACGGGCAGCAGTCAAGGACATGGGCAAGCCGGCAAATCGCAGTCGCCGCCTGGTGAACGTGCTGATTGCAGACGGCTTTGCTCCGGAGAAGAAACTGCTCAAGTTCGATCTGAGTCTCGGTGCCTCGCTGCCGACGAATATCGAGCTGCCGCTCTACCAGCCGGTAACGAGCCGGGTGCATCGGGTGGAGATCCAGACGACATCGGGCAAGCGCTGGGCGCGCGCGTCAGAGGTTGCCGATATCTCGGCATTGGCGCTGCGCTTTCAGAAAGACTCGGGCCCGATTCATCAGTTGCGCATGATGACAACGGTTGTTCGCAACGTGATCGAGGGGCAGGCACTCAACCAGGTGCAACAGCAGGCCGGCATCTTTGGTTCGGTGTTCGGCAAGCTGAAAGAGGCAAGGGATGAAATGGCGCATCCCGATATGCGCTCCTGGGCGACCTTGCCGTCGCGCCTGCTTGCGGCGCGCTTCTTTGTGCCGAAGTCGGTTTCGCGGCTCAAGATCGTGGCGTACGACGTCAAGGGGCGCAAGCTGAGCAGCCAGATTGTCAATATCGACAAAAGCAGCCACAACGTTGTCTATGCGCGCACGCTCGACACGACCATGTACACATCATCAAGCAAGAAAATGTGGGTGGGATCATGAATGGGACAACTGGAAAGCTTTTTGCCGTTGCCGCGCTGGGATGTGCGGCTTTGTTGAGTGCCTGCAACACGGTGCCGGCATCCGACCCGAATGTGCGTCACTACCAGCAGGACACCATCAATGCGTCGAATCCGCGAGCGCGCCTGGTACTGGGTTCGAAAGACCTGGTCGGCCGCATCGCCATGACCGATGCCCGGATCGGTGCGGTCGGCGAATTGACCCGGGCCGAGGTCACGGTGCAGAACCTGAGCAACGACCGCTATCAGCTCGAGTATCAGTACGCCTGGGAAGACCGGGATGGTTTCAACATCAGTGAAAATCGCGTGTGGCGTCGTTTTGTATTGGCGCCGCGTGAATTGAAGAGTTTTCAGACTGTGGGCAGCAGCCCGAAGGCATACGGTTTCACGATGACCGTGCGTCTGCCTGAAGATTTCTTCATCAATCAGGAAAAGTATCTGGATCGTAAATAGTCTTACAGGGGAGTCGAAGGGACATGAACACGTTTACCAGGATCGTTGTGGCAGCCAGTGCCGTGGTATTGATCGCGGGTTGTCAGTCGAATATTCCGAAGTTTGGGGGGCAGTCGGGTGTGTCCGTGGTAGACCCGGGCAGTCGCGGACATCTGCAGGCCGAGTTGACCATGGCCGACTACACCGAACTTGCCGAAAAAGTCACGAACAAGATGTTGAGTTCGCAGCTGGTGCAGGGTTGGGGCAGCCGCAAGCCGCGCCTGATTCTGGCAAAGTTGCGTAACAACACGGACAACGAAAATATCCGGATGGCGGATATCTATGACCGCATCACCGAGACCCTGCTCAACTCGAACACGGTCCGGCTGGTCGATCAGTCGGCTACCAGTTTCGATTACGTGGTGCGTTCGGAACTGTCATCCAACCGCCAGTATGGCGCCAAGGGACAGGAATTGGTCGGCTACAAGCTTGAGCTCAAGTTGTTCACCATCAGTGGTGAGCTGAAGGGCCAGTGGTCGGGCACGCTGACCCTGGCAAAGGGACAGAAGTCGTTCCTGTAATCCTTGGCTGACCGGCCCGGCCACCCTGGCCAGGGCCGGTCGTTGCTCCTCGCCTGTTCGCCAACGGGTCGGGCAATATCCCGGCGCCGGGCCAACTGCGCACGATTCAGGCTCATGCCATCCTGTCGTCTCGTCGAATCCGGGGATTGCCGGTAGCCGGGCGTTGCAGAGTCACAGCCAATCAATTCACGGCACAGCGCATGCGTTGCAGCACATCGGCTGGCACCACTTGCAGCGCACCGTCACGCCCTACGACCAGGCGACCACTGCCGACATACTGCACCGGGCTCGCCAGACGCCCGAACCGGCACAGCTCGCCATTTTCGATCACGCGCACCTCGGCAACCCCGCATTGGGTCGCGATATCGGCGTTTGCGGCCAGGTGACGCGGCGTGCCATGCACCGGCACCACACATGCCGGCCTGACCCAATCGTAGAGCTGGCGCAGATCATCCTGCGCCGGGTGTCCGGAGACATGGATGGTGGCGTCATTGTCGGTGATCACCGCGATGCCTAGTGCGCGCAGGCGTTGCTCGAGCTGCTGCACGGCCCGTTCATTGCCGGGGATCAGGCGGGAAGAGAAAATGGCGGTATCCCCGGGATCGAGTAACAGGTCGCGGTGCGCGCCGGCCGCCATGCGCGACAGCGCCGAGCGCGGCTCGCCCTGGCTGCCGGTGCAGGCGGCCATGACCTCGTCGCGCGGCAGGTAGCCGAGGTGGCGGGCGTCGACCAGCTCCGGCAGGTCGGCAGGCCAGTAGCCGGTGCTGCGGGCCACCGCGAGCATCCGTTCCATCGCCTGGCCGATGACGCCAAAGCGACGTCCCGTCGCCTGTGCCACGCGTGCCAGGGTAAGCAGTCGCGCGACATTGCTGGCAAACGACGTGACCACGATACGCCCTGGCGCCCCGGCAACCAGCGCGCGCAGTGGCTCGAACAGCCCGCCCTCTGAACCGGTGCTGCCCGCCACCACCGCGTTGGTCGAGTCGCAGACCATGGCCAGTACCGGCTCATTGCGCAGTGCCAGCAGGCGGGCCTGGTCGTATCGCTCACCGATCACCGGGTCGGGATCGAGTTTCCAGTCACCCGTGTGCATGATCGCGCCCGCCGCGGTGCTGATCAGCAAGGCATTGGGCTCGGGAATGGAGTGGGTCATCCCGATGGTCTCGACCGTGAACGGGCCCAGCGTGAACCGCTCGCCGATGGCGATCTCGTGCAACGGGACGCCATCGAGGCCCGCGCGGTTGAGTTTGTTGCGCGCGAGCGCGGCGGTGAAGGGCGTCGCGTAGACCGGACATCGCAGGCGTTGCCAGAGATAGGGCAGCGCCCCGAGGTGGTCCTCATGACCATGGGTCAGCACGATGCCGGCAAGTTGCTCGCGGCGCTCCTCGATGAACACCGGGTCGGCCATCATCACCGGGTAATCGGTGAATTGATCGTTGCCGAAGGTGATGCCGATATCGACGATGATCCAGTGGCCGTCATGCCCGTACAGCGACAGGTTCATGCCGATCTCGCCGGTACCGCCGAGCGGCAGGAACACGAGTTCGTCGGCAGCGGGCGGTTGGACTATGCTGGCTTGCGGGTTCATGCAGAAAGGATAAGCGAAACCGGCCGGGGAATGTCTTGCCTTGAAACGCGCGCCCTGGTTCTCAGTTGTGTCCAGTGAGCGTTTGCCGCGAACAGGGGCGGCGCTATACTTGCTTTTATCGCAACCCGGATACTCATGGAGGAGTTATGAACAGCCAGAATCTGCAACAGATTATCGAAGTCGCTGACATGTTGAATCGCCTGCTGCGCAAGCTGGTGATCACGAAAGAGGGCATCCATGCCGAAACGATCGTCTCGGCCGCCGCGCGGATGGCCGGTACCATGTTGTTTCGCTCGTTTGGCGACGAGGCGGCAGACCTGCCTGCCGGATCCGTCGTCATTTCAGATCGTGCCAACCAGCAGGGCCCGAAACTGACGTCGACGCTGTTTGCCGTGCTCAGGCAGTACGGGCACACGGAGCTCGACGAACAGAACCTGAATGGTGCGCAGGAAACCACGGCCCTGGCCCGCCTGACCTTGAAGCAGACCCAGTCGCTGCTAGAGCCCTGGTATCGCAGGGCGCAGGAAACCGCCGGTCTGTCGTTCGAGGATGTCGCGTTTGCATCGGTGATGACCACGGCGATGCTGATCCATGACTGTCGTGCGGTACTGGACGTACACAGCGGTTGTGCGATTGCCATCCACGGCATCGTCGAGTCGGCCAAAACCGTGCCCGCAGAATACGCAGTCGGTGCCTGAATCGTCGGCTCGAAGCGACGGGCGCTTTTCCCGGCAGTGCGCAGCGGGCAGGCCGATCAGCCCACTAGCGATCGGCCTGTACCGCCCGCAGCAACTGCTGGCAGATGTCGGGGAAGGCATCATGCACCCGGTTCCAGTTCGGGATGAAGGGTGACTCCATGGGATTGGCAAGGTAGGTCTCGCCGGCGCTCATGATGCTTTGTGCAAACACCTCGACACTGCCCTCTTCGCCGTGGCGGTCGTATTCCAATCCATTGAGTTTTGCGTCGTAGAAGTATTTCTCGGTCGAATCCAGGGCGATGCGGTAGTAACTCGCCTTGATCGAGCGAAAGGCCTCGGCGGACAGGGTGACGCCTTCGGTTGCCAGTTTGCGATACAGCGATTTTGCGATCTCGACGCTCATGCGGGTCAACCCCGTGGTCGCGTCGTCTTCTGAAAGCTCCTGGTGTTTGTGATCGTAGCGATCGGCGATGTCGACCTGGCACACACTGTTGCGCGGCAGCGTGCGGTAGACCTCGGAGAGTACGCCGACTTCGAGTCCCCAGTCGCTGGGTATGCGCAGGAGTTTCACGAAGTCCCGACTCATCGAGAATTCGCCGGACAGGGGATAGCGAAAGCTGTCCATGAAGTCGAGGTAATCCATGTCCCCGACCACTTTCTGCAGTGCACGCAGCAGTGGCGTGACGAACAGGCGGGTCGCCCGTCCACTCAGCTTGTCGCCATTGATGCGGGCGTAATAGCCCTTGCAGAAGTCGAAGCTGAAGGCCGGGTTGGCCACCGGGTAGAACAGGCGTGCCGCCAGGCTGCGTTCGTAGGTGAGGATGTCGCAATCGTGCAGGGCGATGGCCTCGATATGCTCGAGTGCCAGGGCATAGCCCATGCAGTACCAGACGTTGCGGCCCTTGCCTGCCTGGGTCGGGGCGAGGTTCTGGGTTTGCAGCCTGGCGTCGATTTCGCGCAGCCAGGGGCCGTCGTTCCACAGGATATGCAGTGTCTGCGGCAGGCCGGAGAAAAATTCCTTGGCGTATTCGAACTGTTTTTCGTCGGCCTGGTCGAGGCCAACGATCACGTCGCTGATGTAGGTCGCCTTTTTCAGCTCCTCGACGATGTGCGGCAGGGCCGGACCTTCAAGTTCCGAGTAAAGGCTGGGCAGGATCAGGGCCATCGGCCGTTCGTGTGCAAAGGTCGTTAACTCGGCCTCCATCTCCTCGATCGGGCGGTCACACAGCTTGTGCAGTGTGGTGATGTTGCCATTCTGGAAAAAATCCACGTCTATCCTCCGTCGGGCGGGGCAGTCGTTCCATCCAGCTCCGCCAGTATCTGTAAAATCGCGCTGTTCCAGCCGCGGGGGCCCGGTTGTTGGGTATGCAGGGTTTTGTGTATGCCATGGCAGTCCAGACAGCTGCCATCGTGTCGCCTGACGATCACGGCGATATCCGCGTTCTGCAACATCTCTTTATCGTTGTCACTGTCTCCGAGGGCGATAGCGATTGGTGCCTTGTCCTCTGGCCGGGTGAACAGGGTGCGCATGGCCAGCATCGCCCTGGCCTTGCTGGTGTCGCCCATCAGGTGCCAGAAGCGTCCGCCCCGGGTGATCGAAAGGCCGGGTTTTGCCGCCGCGCTGCGTAGATCCTCGAGGTGCGCAGCGCTGTCATCCCAGGTGAACGGTTCACTGCACAGGCGCTGCATGGCCAGTTGCGCCGCTGACCGGGGCAGGCCGGTAGCGGCGCTGACCTGCTCGACGCGCATGTCGCCAAAGCCCTGCATGCGGTAGCCGCAGGCGTCGCGTTGTCGCGTGATGAACTCGCGGATCTGCGCATAGGGCGGAGAAAAGCGGATCACCGCGTGTCCGGCGATATGCTCATGGGCGGTGAGTTCGAAGGGGTAGATCCTGTTTAGCGGAAAACACATCGCACCGCCGTTTTCGACGATCACGGCCTGTCGATTGTTCAGCTGTTCATTGAGTTCGATCACTTCGGCCAGCGTTTTGCTGGTGGTCAGGATCAAGGGTATTTCGCGCTGCGCAACGGCCTGCAGTGCGGGTAGCGCCGCGTCGAAGCGATAGTCGTGATGGTCGAGAAGGGTGCCGTCGAGGTCGGTGAAAATCATCGCCGGATCGGTTTGCATGGCCTTCTCAATCGGTTTCGCGTTCTGCTTGCGGGTGCACACTGAACCAGAATATCGCGTAAGGATCCAGCTCAAGCGCCTGGCCGGAGAACACCGGGGTACTCAGACCCAGCAGCTCATCGCGCCGGACAAGGCCGTCGGGCAGCTCGTCGAGCGGCAGCCGGATCTTCTCCGCGGTCAGGTTGCCCAGCACGAGGATGCGCTGGCTGCCGTCTATGGCGGTGCGTTCAAAGCCGAATACGGCGTCGCCAAGATCATAAATGAGCTGAGGTGCATCGGGGTGAAAGGCGACCTGCTGCCGGCGCAGTTCGAGCAGCCGGGTGAACAGTGGAAACACCTGTCCTGAGTCTGATGCAGCGTCGTTGATCCGGTATTCGAGTTCGCCCAGGTCCCATTTGCGCCGGTTCACCGCACGGGTCATGCCGGTGCGCTCGACCCCGAGCGTGTCGTTGGGCGTCGCGGTCAGGCAGTGGATGTAGACCGCCGGGATGCCCTTGAACGACAGGGCAATGATCTGCGACACCATGAACATCGGGATGTGCCAGCGGTTGTCGCCGGCCGGGTCGCGGAAGGCATCGAAATAACTGATGTTGAGCTCGTAGGGGCTCTCGCTGCCGTCGCTGTTGGCCTTGGTCGAGATGTAGCCGCCGCGGTCGCGCATGGCATCGAGCATGTCGGTAACCTCTTCGGTCGGGACCAGGCCTTCGAGCGGTCGCAGACCGACGCCGTCGTGCGAGGCGGTGAAGTTCAGGTAGGTGCAGTTGTTCGGCTCGTCGAATGCCTCCAGGTCTTTGCCCAGGCGTTCAGGTAGTGGCCGTTGCCGCCATGCAGGGCGTGCAGCAGCAGCGGCGGCAGACTGAACTGATAGATCACATGGGCCTCGTCACCCGCGCCGAAATAGCTCATGTTCTCGGCATGCGGCACATTGGTCTCGGTCATGATCAGCGCGCCGGGCTCGACTCGTCTCGAGGATGTCGCGGAACAGCTTTACCACCTGGTGGGTCTGCGGCAGGTGGATGCAGGAGGTGCCGATCTCTTTCCACAGGTAGGCGACCGCATCGAGCCGCATCATGCGGGCGCCGCGCCGGACGTAGTACAGCAGGATGTCGATGAACTCGATCAGCACGTCCGGGTTGGCGTAGTTCAGGTCGATCTGGTCGTTGCTGAACGTGGTCCAGACATGGCGCAGGCCCTCCTGCGTGCGCACGCCGCTGAGCACCGGTGTGCTGCGCGGCCGGGTCACCATCGACAGGTTGGTCGTCGGGTCGAGCTCGATGAAGTAGTCGCAGGCGGGCTCCTCGCCGAACAGATAGTCGATGAACCACAGGTTTTCGCGCGAACAATGATTCAGGACCAGGTCGATCGCCAGGTCGAAGTCTTCGCGACAGGCGCCTGATGTCCTGCCAGCTGCCCAGATCCTCCTTGACCGCCCGAAAGTCGGTCACCGAGAAGCCGTCGTCCGAACTCCACGGAAAGAACGGCAGGATATGCACCATGCTGATGCCGCCACTGCAGGTGGGTGTTCAGGAACTGGTGCAGGGTCTGCAGCGGCGTGTGCGTGGATGACTGGATACTGTCGCCATAGGTGATCAGCACCACATCGTCGTGCGACCAGTGCTCCCCCTGAACCATCCGCGTGCGCAGTTGCCGGTGGGTCTTGATCAGGCGGTTGATGCGTTTCGCGATGGCGTCTGCCTCGCTGGCGCCGTAGAGGTATTGCAGGCGCGCATGAATTCGCTCCTCGACGGGCGTCTGCGGCGGCAGGACCGGTGGATCCAGCGATTCGTTGAGGGGCGAGGTCATAGGCACGGGCATGGCGATCGGTGTCTGGCGGCGGTTCCTGTACAGTTTGCAGCAATAAATGGGCCATCCTGGTTGTTCTGAGATCCAATGGCCGCGAGGTTGACGATACGCCGGAAATCCGGGGGTGTTGCCGGTGGTCCGCAGGTGGCCCGGCGGTATGGCTTGGCATGAATTTACCGGATTCGCACCAAAATTGAACGTTCGCTTGCTCAAAAATGGTGCATCAGCGATTCGGCAGGGCGGGAGATCAAGGCCAAGCGATTGAGATGGCTCAATGGCCCGATGCCCGACCGGGACTAGAATAATAAGCAGGCGTCTGAATCTGTAGTTTTTTTGGCGTCTCACAGCAAGACGAGGAGGTCGAGATGAACACCCGATTTATGCAGTTGGCCGTACTGGCGATCGGTTTTCTGGGGTTATCCCCGGTGTATGCCGGTTACTGGCACGATTCCAGCAGTACCGTCTGGCGCAACAGTTACGGTGAATGCTGGCGGACCGGGTACTGGACACCCGAGATGATCATTGTCGGGTGTGACGGCAAGGTTGCCGATGTCGCAGCGCCCGAGCCCATGGCCAGACCGGAGCCTGCTGCGCCACCCGAGCCGGTCGCGATGGTACCGGCCGCGGCCACGGTTAATTTTGCCTTTGACAGCGCCGACCTCGGTCGTGAGGCGACAGCAGCGGTCGATACACTGTTGCAGCAGGCAGGGTCCAAGGGACGGATCAAGGCGGTGCGCCTGACCGGTCATGCCGACCGTATCGGTACCGAGGGGTACAACGTCGACCTGTCGCTGCGCCGTGCCAGCGCCGTCAGTGATTACCTGGTGCAGCGTGCCGGTGTCGACCCGCAGGCCGTAGAGATCGCCGGAAAGGGCGAATCACAGCCACTGGTCGGCTGCGAGGGCGTTTATGGGGCTGCGGCGATTCGTTGCCTTGCGCCAAACCGCCGGGTGGATGTCGTGCTGGATCTGTTCTGAGCACGATCGCCTGAAGGCGTTTGAACCTGCAACCCCTGACATCAACTGTTGGGGGTGTGGAAACCGGTATCTGGGCCTGGTCCGGTACCGGTTTTTTGTTGCGGCTGCGCTGGGTGGGACAGTACATTGCCGTGCGACATCGCCGTGCAAGGGCCGGCGATCTGCCAGACAGGATCCGGATCGATTGACAGCCATGTAACACGATTGCCGTACTGGCCGGATGTGCGGCAGTACTACGCCCAGATCAGGACGCTGCCGTGGGCTGTCTGGCTCGATAGCGGCTTCCCCCAATCCGGCGGCGGCCGCTACGATGTCATTGCTGCAGATCCCTACTGCACGCTGCTCAGCCAGGATGGCCAGGTAACGCTGGCCGAGGGCGAGGGCGCCCCACACGCAGTACCCGGTGATCCGCTGCAGATCTTGCGCACGATTTTGGGAGAGGTGACGCCGCCTTTCGCCGATCTCCCCTTCTGTGGTGGCGCGATCGGCTTCCTTGGTTACGACCTGGCGCGCACCCTGGGTCAGTTGCCGCGGCGCGAGGGGCTTGCCGGCTGGCCCGACATGGCGGTCGGTGTGTATGACTGGGCGTTGCTGGTCGACCATGTCCGCCGCCGCAGCTATTTCGTGGTGCAGGGACGCGATCCGCGTGTCGGACAACGCTGGCAGGCGGCCCTGCGGCGCCTTCTCGCGGTGGTCGAGGCACCGCAGACCGCACCGGCCGTAGAGGGTCGATTGCTTGATTTGGGATTGACCGCCGACGACTACGCCGAGGGGTTTGCGCGGATCGAGCGCTACATTCGTGATGGCGACTGCTACCAGGTGAACTTCGCACAGCGCTTTCGCGCCCGCAGCAACGACGATGCCTGGGCGATCTACCAACGCATGCGTCAGGAAAACCCCGCGCCGTTCGGCGCATTGCTGGAGTATCCGTTTGGCCAGGTCCTCAGCTCATCACCCGAGCAGTTCCTCGGCCTGCAGAACGGGCGCGCGCAGACACGGCCGATCAAGGGCACTCGGCCACGCGGTGAGACCGCCGAGCAGGATCTCGCGTTGCGCGCGGAACTGCTCAGCAGCGGGAAGGACCGCGCCGAGAACCTGATGATCGTCGACCTGCTGCGCAATGACCTCGGGCGGGTCTGCAGGCCGGGTACGATCGAGGTGCCGAGCCTGTTTCAGGTCGAGTCGTTTGCCACGGTGCATCACCTGGTGAGTACGGTCACCGGGCAGCTGCGCGCCGACTGCGATGCGCTGGACCTGATCGCAGCCTGCTTCCCCGGCGGATCGATCACCGGGGCACCGAAGCGACGGGCGATGCAGATTATCGACGAGCTCGAGCCGGTGCGCCGCGAGGTCTACTGCGGCAGCGTGATCCGCCTGGGTTTCGATGGCAATCTGGACAGCAACATCACCATCCGAACGGTGCTGCGGCAGGGGGACGAGCTTTACTACTGGGCCGGCGGCGGGATCGTTGCCGATTCCGCGTGTGCCGAGGAATACCAGGAAAGCCTGGACAAGGCCGCGGCTTTCCTGCGTCTGTTCACCTGACCGGAGGGGCCTTCGCTCAGTCCGGGTTGTTCTCTTTCCAGCGCTCGTAGAAGTAGTTGGTGGCCTCGACAAAGCCGTCCACGC
>CAVRBK010000067.1:0-3020 GCA_963719025.1 uncultured Gammaproteobacteria bacterium
TTTGCCTGGCGTTTGGGTGCGATGTCGTGGATATGCCCCGCTGTGCGTGCCTTGACCCGGACGACGGACTGCCGCACACTTTCACGATTAAGTTCAGGGGGCGCTCGCCGACCCCGGTCGCGGCCCCGCGCAGGGGCCGTTTGCATTTTGAATTCAAGGCTTTAGAGGTGCTCATGTTCAGCAGCGACATGCGGATTGAAGGTTACGACGATGCAGTTTTTGAGGCTATCCAGGCCGAAGAGCGTCGGCAGGAAGAGCACATCGAACTGATCGCCTCGGAGAACTACACCAGCCCCCGTGTCATGCAGGCGCAGGGTTCTGTGCTGACCAACAAGTATGCCGAGGGTTATCCCTCCAAACGGTATTACGGCGGCTGCGAGAACGTCGATACGATCGAGCAACTGGCGATCGATCGCGCCAAGGAACTGTTTGGTGCCGACTATGCAAACGTGCAACCGCATTCCGGTTCGTCGGCCAACCTCGCGGTCTACATGGCCCTTTGCCAACCCGGCGATACCATTCTTGGGATGTCGCTGGCCGATGGTGGGCACCTGACGCACGGCGCCAAGCCGAGCTTTTCGGGCAAGATCTACGACGCCGTGCAGTACGGCCTGAATGCCGAAACCGGCGAGATCGATTACGAGCAGGTGGAAAGCCTGGCGCGGGAACACAGGCCGAAGATGATCATCGCCGGTTTTTCCGCCTATTCGCGGGTCGTCGACTGGCAGCGTTTCCGCGCTATCGCCGACGAGGTTGGCGCCTACCTGTTTGTCGACATGGCGCATATCGCCGGTCTGGTCGCGGCGGGCATCTATCCCAGCCCGGTGCAGATCGCCGACGTCACCACCACCACCACGCACAAAACGCTGCGCGGTCCGCGTGCCGGTCTGATTCTGGCCAAGGCCAACCCCGAGATCGAGAAGAAGCTCAATTCGGCGGTATTTCCGGGTGGCCAGGGCGGCCCGCTGGAGCATGCGATTGCCGGCAAGGCGGTCGCCTTCAAGGAGGCGATGGAGCCGGAATTTGTCGAGTACCAGAAGCAGGTCGTGAAGAACGCCCAGGCGATGGCCCAGGTGTTCATGGAACGCGGCTACGATGTGGTGTCCGGGGGCACCGATGATCACCTGTTCCTGGTCAGCTTCATCCAGGCCGGGCTGACCGGCAAGGATGTCGATGCCTGGCTGGGAGCGGCGAACATCACGGTGAACATGAATGCGGTGCCGAATGATCCGCAGTCGCCCTTCGTCACCACGGGAATCCGCGTCGGCACGCCGGCAGTCACCACCCGCGGTTTCGACGAGCAGGCCTGTCGCGATCTGGCCGGCTGGATGTGCGACGTGATCGATGCCCGGGGCGATGCGGCGGTGATCGAGGCGACCAGGGTCAAGGCGCTGGAGATCTGTGCACGTTATCCGGTCTATCAATGAGCGCTGAGGCCCGCATGACAGGCGGCCGGCCGGCAGCCGCTGGGCCCGGCCGGTATTCCTCGGTCGTTCACGGGTTCTAGCGGCATGCGTTGCCCATTCTGTGGAGCCCAGGACACCAAGGTGGTCGATTCCCGCCTGCACGGGGACGGTGACCAGGTGCGTCGGCGACGCGAATGCAATATCTGCAAGGAACGTTTCACCACCTACGAATCGGCCGAGCTCAATCTGCCGCGCGTGGTCAAGAGCGATGGGCGGCGGGTTAATTTCGATGGCCGCAAACTGCGTGCCGGTATCGAACGATCGCTGGAAAAGCGCGCCGTATCGACCGAGGCCACCGATACCGCGATCAACCACATAACCCGCCGTCTGATGGCCGGTGGCGAGGGCGAGGTATCGTCGCGCAAGATCGGTGAGCTGGTGATGGACGAGCTGAAGAAACTCGACCAGGTTGCCTATGTGCGTTTCGCCTCGGTGTACCGCCAGTTCGAGGATGTGAACGCCTTCCGTGAAGAAATCGAGCGACTCGAGACGCAGCTCACGCCGGAGGCCCGCCGGCAACAGATCGATTTCCTCGACGAGGAAAAATGAACCTCGTGTTCAGCGCGGACGACCATCCGTTCATGGCCCGCGCGCTGCGCCTGGCCGAGCGCGGCCTGTATACCACCGATCCCAATCCGCGGGTCGGTTGTGTCATAGCAAATCAGGGTCGCATCGTCGGCGAGGGCTGGCACCGCAAGGCCGGCGAGCCTCATGCGGAGCGCAACGCCCTGGCGATGGCGGGTGAGGCGGCGCGCGGTGCAACTGCCTATGTCACCCTCGAACCCTGTTCGCATCACGGGCGCACACCGCCCTGCGCGCAAGGCCTGATCGACGCCGGCGTCACCCGGGTTGTGGCAGCGATGCAGGATCCGAATCCGCTGGTGGCGGGGCAGGGTCTGACGGCGCTGCGTGAGGCCGGGATCCAGACCGAGAGCGGCCTGCTTGCGGGCGATGCCGAGGCACTGAATCCGGGGTTCTTCAAACGCATGCGCGGCGGGCTGCCGCATGTGCGCTGCAAGCTGGCGATGAGCCTGGATGGGCGCACGGCCATGGCCAATGGCGAGAGCCAATGGATCACCGGCGAGGCGGCGCGGCGCGATGTGCAGTTCCTGCGCGCGCGCAGCAGTGCCGTCGTGACCGGTGTGGGCAGTGTTCTGGCGGATGACCCTTCGATGAACGTGCGCCTTGCGGCGGATCAGCTGCCGGGGGTGGAGAACGATGCCTACCTGCGTCAACCGCTGCGGGTGGTGCTCGATACGCGTCTGCGCACCCCCCCGCGCGCGCGCATGCTCAGCCTGCCCGGTGAAACACTGATCGTGTGTGGTGAGGCGGCGCCGCGGGAGATCGAGGACGAGCTGCGGGCGGCCGGTGCCGACGTGCTGCGGATGCCACAGATGGGCGGACGGATCGATCTTTCAGCAACCTTGCGTGAACTCGCGGCGCGCGGTGTCAACGAGGTGCTGGTCGAGAGCGGGGCGACCCTGGCGGGCGGCATGCTGGCCGCTGGTCTGGTCGACGAGCTCATCGTCTACGCCGCACCGCACCTGATGGGGC
>CAVRBK010000068.1:0-12286 GCA_963719025.1 uncultured Gammaproteobacteria bacterium
AGCAAAAAAAAACCGCAAACGAAAGTTTGCGGCACAAAGGGGAGACGAATGTAACGGGAATCTCAGGGGTAATGTTGTCGTTGTTGCAACCCTTGTTGCCGTTCGATGTTTCTGACAAACCGTTCCAGTGCGCGGGTGACGGCGCGATCGAGGTCCGATTGCACCTCCTCGATCTCGAAACGGCGGCCGTTGTGCAACTGGGCGTACAGTTGGCAACGGCGCAGTTGGGTGCCGAGCGGATCCCGAATGGTAGCGACGCTGAACTGGATACTGTCGATGGCCTCACGGTGGCCATTGAGGGCGAACGCCAGCAACTTTATGATGCGTTCGCGGCCGGCAGCGTCCGTTATGTCGATGTGTATGTGCACGACGTTCACGCAACCATGTCGAGCGAACCATAGCGGGACGGATAGGTTTGCGTGCGCTGTTGCGGGTGCTTGCGTAGCAGGCAAGCGACGCCATCCAGGTACTCGAGGGCGCCACGAGCGGCGAATTGAACCGGCACGTGATGTTGCCCGGCAAGGCGTATGAGTTCGACACGCCGCTGCAGTTCCTCTGCATCTTCAGCCCTATGACGGGTACCGAACAGCGGTACGGGTTGCCCGTCATGGTCGTTCTCGCCGGTAGCGCATGCCCAACCGCCATCGGGGCGAAAATCACTGCCGATCAACAGTGTCTCGACTGCGCCGCTTCGCAGGGCATCGATGCTCGCTACAGGGCCTGAAACTGCGGGCCCGTGATGCCGAATCGTCTGCACCGTGCGTGCAACCAGGTCCTGTGCCTGGTTGTACTCGAAGTCCAGCAGGGCTCGCAGGCATGCCGCCGCTGTTTCATGGATCGTTCGATGTGCGGGCATTGGCAGTGCGCCCAGCAGATTGGCGGTAACCTGGGAGGTGAAAAGGCTGCTGGCGGTCTGCAACATACCGGGATCGCCGGCCAGGAACATCGGGCAGGGCCCACCCCGGCAAAGATAGTGCTCGACCAACTCGATCTGATGGCGCTGATGACTCGGTGAGACGCCGCCCTGCATCCCGTGCATTTGCGGATTTGCCACCCAGGCCTTGACCGCTATGTCACCGAGATTGACCTCGGCAATCTGGATTCCTTGCGGCCGCACCAGCGCGATCCTGAAACGTCCATACAACTCTCTGAGCTGGATCAGCGGCAGCAGGTCCGGAGCCTGTGAAATAGTCACGCTGTTGCGCAGAGGGACCGCAAGTGGGATCGCCGTTACCAGCCGTGCCGCGTCCTCGACTGCGATAAAGAAAGCGAGACCCCGTGTGCGTGGTGGCATCTCGCTGGCGAGCAGGTCTTCGACGATCTTCTGCACGGATGCGCGTTTCAAGCGCTGCGCGGCGAAGGCCTGTTCAAGCTGGGAGCCAAGAATGTTGTGAACGAAATGGTCGAGTTGCCTGCGCGTCTGGCCAATGTCCAGATAGCAGCTGACCAGAGTCTCCTTGTTGGGTGCCAGGTGGGTCAGCAGCCCAATCTGCTGTTGCAAACCATCGAGCCGGGTGACTTGTTTCGTCGAGCCTGTTTTCATCACTGATCTCCGGGGTTGTGCGGGTACGGTTAAGATTGTGGTCCAGCTGCCGGGTATTAAAATTCGAAATTCACGGCCTCAGCCTTCGGTTTTTCCGAAATGCCTACGGCTCCGCCCTCTGTGCGGAAAAAGCGAATGGTTCTGCCCGGTAAATCGAATCCGTCGACCTGTCGCCAGAGTCGCCAGAGTCGCTCGGGTTCGCCGCTGGTTCGAGCTGTCTCCATGGCTGCCCGCTATTGAAAGCGGAATCATTCGATAATTTCGAAGCGTCGCGCTTTGTAATGCGAATGGGTTGGGGGAGCCCGGTCGGTTAGCCTTTGTCTGCACGTAGGTCGACCCGATCCGAGAGTGCGGTACAGGCCCTGAACAATCCCCTGTCCTGAAGGGCTTTACAAACCTGAGTAAAAGAGTAGGTTATTACCGCAGAGCCCAGCAGCCGAAGGAGATCGAGCATGAGTCACGAGTCGAAGATGGAAGGCAACATCGCAGTCTTCATTGCGCTCAGTGCGCGTTATTTGGGTCTGCATCATGGGGCATGCAGTGATCCTGCGGATGCCTTGCCCTCAGGGGCAAGGGCCGGCCAAGACGGCGTGCCGCCCGTCTACGATTAAACCCTGATTTAGCAGTATTGAAATTCGGCGTTTTAGCCACTAAAAATACCTTAGCGAAATACTAGGTTATGGAGCACGAAATGACCGCTTCGGCGAAGCAAATGCAGGATCTGACAAGCACGAGCTATGAACATGGCTTCGTCACGGACATCGAGTCGGAGGTTATTCCGCCCGGTCTCAACGAAGATGTCATCCGCTTTATCTCCGGCCGCAAGGAAGAGCCCGAGTGGGTGCTCGAGTACCGACTGACCGCGTACCGTCACTGGTTGACCATGCAACCGCCCGAATGGTCTTCCGTGCACTATCCGCCGATTGATCACCAGGCGATCTCGTACTTCGCGGCCCCCAAGAAACACGGCCGGCCCGCAGAGTCTGGACGAGGTCGACCCGGAGCTGTTGCGAACCTACGAGAAACTCGGCATTCCGATAGAGGAACAGAAGGCGCTCGCCGGTGTCGCGGTCGATGCGGTGTTCGACAGTGTCTCGGTCGCGACGACGTTTCGCGAGGATCTGGCCAAGGCCGGGGTTATTTTCTGCTCGATCTCTGAGGCCGCGCGTGAGCATCCTGACCTGCTGCGCCAGTATCTCGGCTCGGTCGTGCCGCACACCGATAACTATTACGCCGCGCTGAATGCCGCCGTCTTCACCGACGGGACCTTTGTCTACATTCCCAAGGGCGTACGCTGCCCGATGGAACTGTCGACTTACTTTCGTATCAACGCGCGGAATACCGGCCAGTTCGAGCGGACCCTGATCGTCGCGGATGAGGGCAGCCACGTCAGCTACCTCGAGGGTTGTACCGCGCCGATGCGCGATGAAAACCAGCTGCATGCGGCGGTGGTTGAACTGGTCGCCATGCAGGATGCGCAAATCAAGTATTCCACGGTGCAGAACTGGTACCCGGGAGACGAGAACGGCAAGGGCGGCATCTACAACTTCGTGACCAAGCGCGGCGATTGCCGTGGCGACCGGTCGAAGATCTCCTGGACCCAGGTCGAGACCGGTTCGGCGATCACCTGGAAATATCCCAGTTGCATATTGCGTGGCGACAACTCTGTCGGCGAATTCTATTCGGTGGCGGTCACGCGCGGCATGCAGCAGGCGGATACCGGGACCAAGATGATCCACCTCGGACGAAACACCAGCAGCACCATCGTCTCGAAGGGGATCTCGGCGGGACATGGTCAGCAGGCCTATCGCGGTCTGGTCCGGATGACGCAGCGCGCCGAGAACGCACGCAACCACACCCAGTGCGACTCGCTGCTGATCGGCGACCGCTGCAGTGCGCACACCTATCCGTACATCGAGGTGAAGAACCCGACGGCCAAGGTCGAGCATGAGGCCACGACGTCGAAGATCGGTGACGATCAGTTGTTCTACTGCCGCAGTCGCGGCCTGTCGGAAGAAGAGGCCGTGTCACTGATCGTCAACGGATTCTGCAAAGAGATTTTCAACGAACTGCCGATGGAGTTCGCCGTGGAGGCACAAAAACTGCTCTCTATCAGTCTCGAAGGCGCTGTTGGATAAAACGGGAGAAAGCAAGCGATGTTGTCTATCAAGAACTTGAAAGCGGAAGTCGAAGGCAAGGAAATCCTCAAGGGACTGGATCTCGAGGTCGGGCCCGGCGAGGTGCACGCGATCATGGGGCCGAACGGTTCCGGGAAGAGCACGCTGGCACACGTGCTGGCCGGGCGCGACTGGTTACGAGATTACCGGCCGGTGAGGTTGATCTGGACGGCGAGAGGCTGATCGATATGGAGCCGGAGGAGCGTGCCGGCAACGGCCTGTTCCTGGCCTTTCAGTATCCGGTCGAACTGCCCGGCGTAAACAACACGCATTTTCTCAAGGAGGCGCTGAACGCGCAGCGCAAGGCGCGCGGCGAGAAGGCGTTGGATGCGGTGGCCTTCATGAAGCTGGTCCGCGAGAAGATGAGCCTGGTTTCGATGAATCCCGAGTTGCTGAAACGCCCGGTCAATGCCGGATTCTCCGGCGGCGAGAAGAAGCGCAACGAGATCCTGCAGATGGCCCTGTTCGAGCCCAAGCTGGCGATCCTCGACGAGACCGATTCCGGCCTGGACATCGATGCACTCAGAACGGTCTCTGCGGGCGTCAATGCACTGCGCGACCCGGGACGTTCGGTGATTCTGATTACCCACTACCAGCGGCTGCTCGACTACATTCAGCCGGACTATGTGCATGTCCTGGCCGACGGACGCATCGTGCGCTCGGGCGACAAGTCCCTGGCCAAGGAACTGGAACAGAAAGGATACGGCTGGCTGACCGGCGAGGAAGAAGCGGCATGAACGTACAGGCAGCAACAGGTACAGACCTTAAGCAACTGCTCGAGAGGCCGCCCGATCTCCGCTTCGACGGGCCCGGATGAGAGCTGGCTGAATGCGATTCGAACCAGCGGTGCGACCGATGCATTGCGTCTGCCGATGCCGAATCGCAAGCAGGAGGCGTGGCGCTACACGCCAACCACGTTTTTTGAGAAGACCCGCTATCGGGCATTGGACCGACGGTCCCTTCGATGCGCTGCAGCTCTCCGATATAGATGACTTGCTGCTGGCCGGTAATAACGGGGCGAGGCTGGTTTTCGTCAACGGTTACCTCGCACCGAGACTGAGCGTGCTTCCACAACGGCAGCATGCTGTCGCGCTTAGCAGCCTTTCGGGTGGACTGGGGCCGGTCAGACAGGCCTTGCGCTGGCGGGTCGGTGAGTCGGTCAGGCACGACAGCGTGTTCACGGCACTCAACAGTGCGCTGATGACTGACGGCGCATTGATAAGAATCTCCAGCGACTGCCAGGACTGCGCGCCGATCGAGATTCTGCATATTTCCATCAACGGTGAAGAGCCGGGTATGTGTCATCCGCGACACCTTGTCGTTATCGAGGAAGGGGCGCGCGCCGAGCTTATCGAGCGTTACTGCAGTCTCGGCGACGGTGGCGTGTTCACCAATGCCAAAATCGATGTGTCGCTTGCAGCGGACAGCGTTCTCACGCATCAACGTCTGCTCGAGGAGGGCGATGCGTCCAAGCACCTGAGCGATCTGGAGGTGCGGCTTGCCGAGCGCAGTCGCTACGCGCTCAATCTGCTGGCGCTTGGAGGCGGCTGGTCACGCTCGGACGTGCGGGTGATCTTCGAGGGCGAGGGTGCGGTTGCCGAACTCGATGGCCTGATGCTGGCCGGTGACGGCCAACTCCACGATATCCATCTCGATGTGCGGCATGAGGTGCCCAACTGCACCAGCCGGGAAACCTTCAAGGGAATCCTCGAGGGCAAGGGAAAAGTGGTGTTCGATGGCCGCATCCTGGTGGCGCGGGATGCGCAAAAAACCGATGCGCGTTTGTCCAATGACAATCTGATGCTGTCGCGATTGGCCGAGGTCGATACCAAGCCACAGCTCGAGATCTACGCCGATGATGTGAAATGCAGTCACGGCACGACGGTCGGCGAACTCGACGCGGATATGTTGTTTTACCTCCGCTCGCGCGGCATCCCGCGAGACCGTGCGGTGCAGCTGCTGTGCCAGGGCTTCGCCCAGGAGATCATTGACCGGATAGGCAATGAGCCGTTGCGCAGCCGCGCCGGATGGGTGCTGCAACGTCGCCTCGCGCACACCGCGCTCGACGCCGCGGAACAGGGGTGACCTATATGGACAAGCAGTCTTCATCAACAAGCGGTGCCTCTGACGACGAGCTTCTGCCAAAGATCATCGCAGCGCTGCGCACAGTAGCGGATCCCGAGATGCCAACCAATATCTACGATCTCGGTCTCATCTATGCGATCGATGTCGTCGATGATGGTGGCATCGCGATCAAGATGACCCTGACCGCACCGGCCTGTCCGGTCGCCGGTATTCTGCCGAGACAGGTCGAGCGCGCGGTGGAGGGGGTTGAGGGCATCAGGCATTGCCATGTCGACCTGGTCTGGGATCCTCCCTGGAGCCGGGAGCACATGAGTGAAGAGGCCCGTCTGGAACTGGGCTTGCTCTGATGCTGTCTGAATCACCAGGTGAAGGGGAGTAGAACGATGACAATTGAGCTTACACAGGCCGCCGCGACACACGTATCACGTGAGCTTGCCAGACGTGGATCGGGCAAGGGCTTGCGCGTTGGCACAAAGAAGAGCGGCTGCACCGGCTTTGCCTATGTGGTCGACTATGCCGACGAGATAGGTGCTGACGACCACAGCTTCGTGAGTCATGGCGTTAGCGTGGTGGTCGATCGGGAATCGCTTGCCCAGCTGGATGGACTGGTCATCGACTTCGTCAAAACCAATCTTCTGAACGAAGGCTTTGAGTTCCGCAATCCGAACATCAAAGAGGCATGTGGCTGTGGAGAGTCGTTCAGCGTATGAGCCAGCACGCCTGGAGCATTGACGAGGTCGTGGAGAATTTCGCGTATCTCGATGACTGGGATCAGCGATATGCCTACCTCGTTGAGCTTGGAGAGGCGCTGCCCGCCATGGATGATGCCCTGCGCATCGATGAAAACCGTGTGCACGCCTGCATGAGCAAGGTGTGGGTCTGTCCGCAAACGGATCCCTCGCACCCCGATCTTCTGGTCTACCAGGGCGATTGTGATACGGCGATCATCAAAGGTGTACTGGCGCTCCTGATCGGGATCATGTCGGGACGTACCCGCAGTGATATCGAATCACTCAACCTCGATCGACTGTTCGAAGAGTTGAAGCTTGCAGAACACCTGAGTCCCAATCGGCACGTGGGAATCTACGCGATCGTCGCCTTGATGCGGGACCAAGCCCGAAAAGGCCGGGGCTGCGCCGCGTGACGCTGTGCGCTCAGCCTGAATTTCGGCCGCGGTCCGGCCCGTCGGGCATCGAACATCCAGGGGCTTGCAGCGATGACTTGATCACCTTTCCCGGATGAAGAACCGCCATTCGGTCGATGGCCGCGTCAACGCGCATGCGGACGGATGGTGGTTTGACCGGCAAAGTGCTGTGCGAGCAGCTCGACGGTTTTTCGGCGCTAAAGGCAAGTGTTCACGGGTTTGCTGTAAATTTGTTCCCGAGGTTTAGTATCCGCGGCATTGATGCCCGTCGAATTGCCGGGAAGAGTGACCGCCCACCGGCATCCAAGTCGGTGTGACCTGAGGTGGAGACGCGAGCCGGCCGGTTCGTTTTCGCCGATAGACATCCCCTGTCGCTGCCGATGCAAATGGCCCTCTTGTATCGTAATATGGTGATCGCCGGGCGGAGGTGATCGCTTGGCGGTGACTGGACAGCCGCGAAGGGCTCCCTTATCGTACCGCTGGTATCTCTGCGTACTTTGCGCTAAGCCGTTGAGAAAATGGAAAAATTTTCAAATCCCGGACGGATCCGTTTTATTGTTCCCGTCCTTAGTTCGGTATTCCTGATGAACGGCTGCATGTTGAGTCTGCCGCAGCGCGCAGATGATGGTGTGGCTGAGAAACGTGCGGCCGTCGGCGTGACGTCGCAACAGCCCGCTGATGCCGCGCTTGCCGGCCTTTCGGCATTGCCAGCCGGGCAAGTGTTGCAGCTGGCGAGCGGTGAAACCGTGACCGCGGATGTGGCGTATTTCGCGGCCAGCGGTCGTGAATGTCGGTTCGTCGATGTCACGCCCGCGACGGGCGAGGGTACCCGCCGGTTGGCCTGTCTCGACGGTGTCGACTGGGCCTGGCAACGGAACGTCTTGCCACGATGATGAGAATGTCCCCCCTGTTGATTGTTCTTTCCTTGGTGTTTGCCGTGACGGGCGGCGCTGCACTTGCGGAAGACGCCCCGTTGTCAGGTCAGCAACCCGCTGCCGTGGCGCAGCCGACGTTCATTCCACCACCGCGCGGTGCGACCAGTTCCATGCCGGCAGAAGCGGACAGACCGTTACCTTTCGGCGCCAACCTGTTCACCGGTAACTTCCTCAAGACCCGCCAGGATGGCCTTAATCCCGAATATCGGGTGATGCCGGGAGACCAGGTATCGGTACATGCCTGGGGGTCGGTCGACATTAATGACGTGTTCACGGTCGATGGCCAGGGCAATCTGTTTATCCCGGGTATCGGTCCGGTGAAGGTCGGCGGCGTACGCAACGCCAGCCTCACCGGTATCGTCCGAAAAAAAATCAAAGAGACCTACATCAACAGCTTCGAGGTCTACACCAATCTCGTGACCGCCCAGCCGGTGCTGGTGTACGTGACCGGCGCGGTCAACCATCCCGGTCGATACGCCGGGCTGCCGTCCGACAGCGTGTTGTTCTTTCTCGATCTGGCCGGCGGTGTCGACCCGGCGCTGGGCAGTTATCGGGAGATCGAGATTCGCCGGGCGGGCAAGCGTGTCGCTGAGATCGACCTCTACGATTTCCTGCTGAACGGCGACATCCCTCGCGTGCAGTTCAGAGATGGCGACACGGTGCTGGTGCGCAAGCGCGGCCCCGTCGTTGACGCTGACCGGTGATGTCCCGCGCGACGCGTTGATTGAGCTGACCGAACAGGGACAACAGGGTGAGCGACCTCCTCCAGGTCCTGCCACCATCGGCCGGCGAGGCCGAGGCCTCGGTAACCGGATTTCGGTGGGCGCCCCCTTTCGGAGACCCTGTCAATCGAGGCATTCGGAAGTCAGCGACTTGAGGACGGTGACACTGTGACGTTGAACGGCGCCGGGCTGTCACCGACCATCCTGGTCAAGATCGAGGGTGAGCATCTCGGGGCGCCGGTGGTCGCCGTGCGCCGCGGTGCACGGCTGGTCGATGTGCTCAACCATTTGCAGGTCGAGCCAACCCTCGCTGACACCCGCTCGGTCCACCTGAGCCGCGCCTCGGTTGTGGTCGCGCAGCGCGACTCGATCAACGACGCGCTGTTCCGCCTGGAGCGCGATGCCTTGCTCGCCTTGTCCGATTCCGCCGGTGAGGCGGCGATTCGGGTGCAGGAGGCGGAGCTGACGCAGCGCTTCGTCGAGCGAGCGCGCAACATCGATCCTTTGGGGCGAGTTGTCACCGTGCGTGACGGTCGACAGCAGAACATCCCACTCGAGGACGGCGATACCATCGTGATTCCGGTTCAGACCGGCGTGGTGCGGGTGAGTGGCCAAGTCACCCTCGCGCAGGCCATTGCCCACCAATCGGACTGGACGATTCGGGACTACATTCGAGAGGCCGGGGGATATTCAGACCGAGCCGACCGCGATCGCCTGCTGTTGCTGAAGCCAAGCGCACAGGTGGTCATTGTCGATAACGAAGACGCTGTCGTTGAGACCGGCGACGAGATTCTTGTGCTGCCGGATATCGACAACAAGACGTTGCAAAACGCGTCCGACATCATGGAGATCATCTACCGGATCGCAATTTCGGCGGCAGTCGTACTCGATGTCACCAATTGACCATTCCGTTCGAACACCATGGCAGGTGACATGGAGTGTCTGGCGAGCGTTGTTCTTACGAGAATTTCTCACCCGTGTGACGAGAGATCGAATGGCCTGGTTCTGGATGTTGTTCGAACCGATCGCGATCATCGTGGTCATGATCGCGATCCGCGTCGTGGTACTTGGTCGGGGGCGTCACATCGCAGGGGCGGAGTTCGCGCCGTGGTTGTTGGTCGGCTTGTTGGGTTTCTTTCTGTTCCGCGAGAATATGCAGCGTTCAATTGGCGCTATAGAGTCTCATCGCGGCCTCTATAGTTATCGGCAGATTCAACCGATCGACCCGGTTCTGGTTCGGTGTTATCTCGAAGGGATGCTCAAAAGCTTCATTCTTGTGTTGCTTGTCGCAATCGGCGGCTTGCTCGGTTTCAATATATTCCCGGGAGATTTTCTGCTCGCGCTGTTCGGCTGGATCTCACTCTGGATGCTGGGCGTTGGGATCGGCGTATTTCTTTCTGCATTGTCTGCGCTTGTGCCCGAGGCAGGAAAGATTGCACGAATTGCCTCTCTACCCTTGTTGATTATTTCAGGCGTAATCTTTCCGATTCAGCTCGCGCCAAACGATCTGCTTGAATACCTGTTGCTCAACCCGATCGCGCATGGATTGGAAATTCTCCGAGCCGGATTTTTTTCCGGTTATTATCCTGCGAGTGGAGTCGATGCGATATACCTTTGGTTCTGGATTCTGGGGCTGCTGGCGCTCGGACTTACCATGCAGTTGCGGTACAAACGACGGCTGAGGGCGCTGTGATCCAGGTACAGCGTTTGTGGAAGCGCTATCACACCCATAAGGCAACTGACTGGGTGCTACGGGACATCGATTTCACAATACCCAGAAATGTCAGTGTTGGTGTGGTTGGGAGCAATGGTGCTGGTAAATCGACACTGCTGCGGTTGATCGCTGGTATCGATATGCCGGAACGCGGCAGAGTCTTGCGTCAAGGTCGGGTCTCTTGGCCGATAGGCTTATTCGGTGGGCTGCAAAAAACCATGACAGGGCGACAAAATGTCAAGTTTGTCGCACGCATTCATGGTAACGAAGGCAGCGTCGACGAGATCATGAGAACAGTCGAGGATTTCGCGGATATCGGCAAAGCAATCGACAGGCCGGTCAATACCTATTCGTCGGGCATGCGGTCACGCCTGAACTTTGGCTTGTCGCTCGCTTTTGATTTCGATGTCTACCTTTCAGACGAGGCGACTGCTGTTGGCGACAGGGCTTTTAAGAAAAAGGCAGGTGCCGCATTCAGGGCCCGGATCGGCGACTCCAGCCTCGTCATGGTTTCACATCAGGAAAAGATACTCAGAGAGCTTTGCCAGGCTGGCATTTATCTGAATGCTGGAACTGCGAGGTGGTTCGATGACATAGAAGACGCACTGAAAGCCTACAACGAACAGGAGCCTACAAATTGAGCGACGCCTTGTTTCCCACCAGGTTTATCGCGGATTCGATCGGGGGCAAACATTTGTGGAACCTAAAGTAAGAGTGAGCGAAGTGAGCATGGCAGGCGTTCGGTGGCGACAACGATGAAGAAATTCATGGCTCGATATCCGTTCTGGATGTTGGTTTTTTTGTCGATCACGTTGTTTTCATTTTACCAATTCGTATGGGTAACGGATCGCTATGTATCAGATGCCAATGTTGTCCTAGAAAGTCCGCAGATATCACCGGCCGGTTTTGATTTCTCCAATCTCCTCAGCGGCACGGGGGGCGGGGGCGGTGCGGCGGACATGCTGCTACTGCGCGATTATATGCTGTCGGTTGATATGCTCGTAAAGGTACAGGAGGAAGTGGATTTTCGTGATCATTATGCGGCGTCTGGCATTGACTGGTTTTCACGCCTAGCGCGGGCGGACGTGCCACTGGAGGCGTTACACGAGTACTACCTGAAACGGGTGTCGGTCGAACTGGATGACTACGCCCAGGTGCTGCGGCTTAAGGTTCAAGGATTCACGCCGGAGATGGCAAAGGCGATAACGTCGTTACTGCTGCGAGAGGGTGAGAGGCACATGAACGCGATGGGCCAACGCCTGGCCGAGGAGCAGGTTAGATTCCTCGAACTGCAGGTTAATGACCTTTACCAAAGGTTTGAAGACGCTCGTAAAGATCTTATTGAGTACCAAAATATCCATGGCCTCGTTTCTCCAGAAGGGACCGTCGAGAGTATCAGTCAAGTGATTGCGAGCCTGGAAGGTGAACTCGCTAAAATGAAGGCTGAACGATTGGCGCTTGCGAGTTTTCAACGCGATGGTTCGATCGAAGTGGTCAAAATCGATGCTGCAATTCGATCGCTGAGTGACCAGATCGAACTCGAACGGGCACGCCTTGCCCAAAAATCCGGCCGTGCATTGAACACGATATCCGCAGACTATCGAACACTCGAAATTAAAGTGAGTTTCGCGCAGGAAGGCTATTCGGCAGTGCTTGCAGCACTCGAAAACACCCGGATCGAGGCAGCGCGAAAGCTCAAGCAGCTCTCCATCTTACAAAGCCCAACACTTCCTCAGTATCCGGTTGAGCCAGACCGGCTGTACAATGTCACGGTATTTACCATTATCGCCTTGTTCATTGGGCTGATATTACAGATGTTGGTACTCATTGTTCGCGATCACAAGGATTGATTGGCAGCTAGTGGGCCAAGTGGAAAGTTCTGTAACGCTCAGCCGCGCCACAAGCATTGTGGGCAAGGCGCAGTCCGCAGGAGCAATACGATGAGTCGAGCAGAGGGCATAAAATA
>CAVRBK010000069.1:0-34560 GCA_963719025.1 uncultured Gammaproteobacteria bacterium
TGACGTAAAAGGTCTTGATCCTTGCCGCGTCCTGTTCGTGACTGAGCCTGCGGTAATCGGCGTAGCCCAGGTAGAGATGTGACAACAGAGTGCTACGCGCGGGGGCAACGCGGGAAGCCTGGCGAGACCGTTGCCGAAAGACACGTAGGGATAGACACGCAGACCGGTCTTGTTGAAGAACCAGGGGTCGAGAAAAATGCGCTTCAACCACTGACTGCCGGTCTTCTGGGTGCAACAGTAGAAAACATGATCCAGAGAGGCGGGGGTGTCTTCCCGATAATCCGAATTACTTTCGTAGAGGCGCTGAATTCTCAGCTCTTCGATCTGCTGCCAGGTTGGTTCCCGGCGCAGAAGCTGTGCCCCGACCACCATGGCTCTGTACCTGGGCAGGCCGAAGCAGTCGATGGCCGCTGCGACGGGATCGTCGGTATCCAGATAGAGGCCGCAGAATCTGGATAGCAATGGTGCCGGGATTTCATTAGTCTGCATTGAGGTGCTGGCTGGTTTTGCAGTGCTTGTGTATGGCGAGATCGAGGCGCCGCATAACGGGCAGAGCCTGGACGAAAACGTTCGTCTGCCCACGGGTCTGGTGCCGATTATACCTGTCCAGTCTGCGAGAAAGGGGTTCACAATCATGTCCATGATCTCGGTCGGCATGCCTGTACTCAATGGTGCGAGTTGCATGGCAAGAGCCATTCGCGACCTGCAGAATCAGACCTTTGCCGACTTCGAACTGGTGATCTGCGACAACCACTCCGACGATGATACGGTCGCAATTGCACGAGCTCTTGCCAAAGAGGATCCCCGTATTCGGGTCATTGCCTTCGATAAGCGTGTGGACATACTCCACAGCTTCCAGCGGGCACTGGACAACACGACAGCGCCGTTCTTCATGTTCGCACCGGCAGACGATCGTTGGTACCCGACCTTCATGGAGGACACCCTGAGCGCATTGCAGGACAACCCCCAGGCCATTGCGTGTACCGGCAGGGTCGCCTTCCATCGCAACGGACGTTTCAGCCACATCTCCAAGGGAACCGCCGCTTTGACGGGCAGCCCCTGAGGAGAACCTGGCCGCTTATCTCAGCGATCCGGTGGAAAATGCACGGGCCTTTTCGTTGATCCGACGCGGTGCCATGCAGGATGTATTTCCCGAGCATGAGTACCCCGGCTGGGATTTCCAGATGACCGCGCGGACCCTGCAAGCATGGCCACTACCTGGAAATCCCCAGGGTGCTGGCCGAGCGTGACGATACCGAGGTGGAGGTCTACATCCGCCAGGCCGAACGAATGGCCGGGAAGGCCTGGTGGATTCGTTTTCCGCTGTGGCGGGTGGCCACCGAGGTCTGGAAGGACAGGCAGATTCGCAAATCCATGCACCTGCTCACGCGCGCTGTTTCGCCTGGTGTGGATTTCCCACGTCAACTACGCCTCCTGCCGCATGCCGCGATGGCATCGAGTGCTGGGGCGTATCGAGGCGTTCTTCTACGTGGGCACCCTGGGCAAGCGGCTTCGATCATCCCGCAGATAGGAAGTCATTGAAGGGTACAGCCGCTGCCTTGTGGAGGGGGTTTTGCTCTGACTCCAAATGCACACAAGGCGAACCTCAGGCAGGTGCGCGACTATCCGAATATCAGTCGGTACGTCCAACGGGTTCATGCAATTCCCGGTATCGCCGACATGGTTAACCCCGATCACATCAAGGCCGGGTACTATTAGATCAAAGCCTTGAAACCATCGGCAATCGTTCCGGCGGACCCGGCGTTAGCCTGGTTATCGGCTATCTATCATCTGTTCACCAACCAAGCGGAGAAACATCATGAACAGCGAAGTGAAAATCGCACAGAAGGCCCCGTTCGTCGTCGAACTCGAAGAGGGTAAGACTTACTACTGGTGCGCCTGCGGGCGCAGCAAGAATCAGCCCTTCTGCGACGGGGCGCATCAGGGCACAGGGCACGAACCGGTTGCCTTCACCGCTGAGAAGACCGGCGCAGCGCACCTGTGTGGCTGCAAGCACAGTGAAAATAAGCCCTTCTGTGACGGCGCCCACCAGAAGCTTTGACGGGGCGGGGACGACCCACAGCGGTCGTCCTTGCCGAAAGGTTCATTCATGGCATAGCGGTTATCGGTGATTCGGGTCGGATTCCGCGACCCGTACCCGTTCCCCATCTCGTCTCGTCATCCTGGGTCTCGGACGACGTTGAAGCCAAAAGCGAGTCTGGCGCCAACAACGGTGGGCTTGCGACTGGGGACTGTCGCCGGCCAACAGTGCGATGTGGTTTCTCGCCGACACCCTGATGCCTGAATCATTGAGTTGTTTTTCGTTTCGTACCATGTTCGTCCAGTACGCTGGGGTTATCGCCATCGGCGCGACACTTCCGGCCGAACCTTTCCCTGTGCGCTGGTTTAACGATGTCGGGTCTCTACGATACTGGCGGCTTGCCAAAGAAAACTACGCCGCATCGGACATACTGGATGATCGCAACACCATTCCATAGAGATCCCTCGGGTCGTCGGGATCGGCGACCAGGTCCAGGTTGGTATACATCCCGGTCATGCCGGGTCGATTCAGCTGATCCCGGATGTATCGCAGGGCAGAAAAATCTTCGACGGCGAAACCAACACTGTCGAACAGGGTGATCTGCTGCGGGGTTCGCCGTCCTTCCTGTTCTCCCACAATGACCTGCCATAGTTCGCTGACCGGGTAGTCTGGAGCCAGCTGTTGTATCTCGCCTTCGATACGGGTTTGTGGGGCATATTCGACAAATATCTCCGAGCGCAACAGTATTGCCTTCGCCAATTCTGTTTTGCCTGGACAGTCACCGCCCACCGCATTGATGTGAACGCCCGGCTCGACCATGTCATCGGACAGGATAGTGGCGCATTGTTTGTCAGCGGTAATCGTCGTGATGATGTCTGCGCCTTTTACGGCTTCAGCGGTTGATTCGCATCGGGTAACTTCGAAACCCTTGCCGCGAAGATTTGCCATGCACTTTTCGGTCGCCGCCGGGTCGATGTCATACAACCTCAACTTGTCGATACCGAGCATGGATTTGAATGCCAACGCCTGAAATTCGGATTGTGCGCCATTACCGATCATCGCCATGCAGCTTGCATCCTTCCGGGCCAGGTACTTAGCCGCAACGACGGAAGCTGATGCGGTTCTCAGGGCGGTCAGGATGGTCATTTCGGAAAACAGAATGGGATAGCCGGTAGAGACTTTCGACAAAACCCCGAATGCAGTGACCGTCTGTAAGCCCTCTTTCATGTTCTTGGGATGACCGTTTACGTACTTGAAACCGTAAAGTTCCCCGTCACTGGTTGGCATGAGTTCAATAACACCGGCGTGAGAGTGAGACGCCACCCGGGGTGTCTTGTCGAACAACGACCAGCGTTTAAAATCTTCCTCGATATAAGCGGCAATCCTTTTCAGGATGCTTTCCACACCAATACTGGCGACGATTTTCATCATGTGATCGACGCTCACGAAAGGCACGATATTCAAGCCGCCACCTGTATTCGAACTCTTGGTCATGTCAGATCTCTCCGGGGTAAAAAGGCATCGTTCGGTGTGATGACCGGGGTTGAGTTGCGAGTGCTGCACTCACATCAACCCCAGTTTGTCGTCAAGCGAATGCGGGTTCGATTACTTTGGTAACGAAGGGGGACGTCATGGCGCGGACCAGCGCGCCGTAGTTCAACTGGAAGATCACCTCTGCGCCGACCTTGAGCTTAAGGCGTTCAGACTCCAGGATAAGGTGGTCACTGCTTGCTCCCATGATGTCTATTCCATCAGGCGCCTGCAGGCCGGACGGGTCGATATCCTGCTGCCCGACAGCAAGGATGGCTTGCGTTACCAAGCCTCGATCAGTGACAGGCGGGACCTCTCCGAATGCGTTTTGCGAAATCGTTCCCGAGGGCATCGATGGTTTAAGCTTCGCTTCGATCACTTCGGCATATAGCGTGATGGCATCGGTATGCAGCCCTTTGATCGGTTGCCGATGAAGGGTTTCACAGCCAAGCAGGATCGCCTCGCCCAGACGGAGATCGTTGATCCGGCCTATCTCTGCGCCGCTCAGCGCCCATTCCAGGTTGGCGGAGTTCCCTCCCGATACGATTTCTACGGTGAGGCCCAATGTCGCCTCGATAGAGTTCGCGAGCTCAGACAACATCGCCATATTGTGGCTATCAGGCGACACGCCACTGCGACACGCGAGGTTGGTGCCAATACCCTCGAAGACGAGGTTTTTCAGGTTGAGTATTTCCCGTACGTAACGCATCACATCACTTGGCATGATGCCCTCACGGAGATCACCCAACTCGATCATAAGAATCACGCGGTGCGTCCGGCCAGCCTTCCGAGCCTCGAAAGAGAGCTTTCTGAGCACTTCGAGTTCGGTGTTGCAGCTTATATCGGCATGTCGGACGACCTGTTGCGCCTGGCTTGGCATCGGCGAACGGATCAGCGTCATCGAAGCAGGTACCTCGGCAAGACGCATCGTTTCAATATTCTCGATGCGCGAGTCTCCCAGTCTTTTGACGCCGGCCTCAAGCAGGGTAGCGGCAATCCTGGCGGAGCCGAGGGTTGCCTTGGTCACGCCGGTCACCGAGATGCCACGCCTGCTCAAACGTTCAACCAGCGTGCGGGCGTTGTGGCGGATCTTGTCGAGGTCAATCAACAATCGCGGTGCTGGCGTCACGCGCTGACAGCCCGTTTCTCCTTGAGTAGCGGGAAGGCGGCCAGAACCATTTTGACCAGCCGCTCGGGTGATCGGGTCAGTGCATCCGTGACCGGGATGCCGATCTCCTGCTCATAACGGGTGATCGCCGTGTCGACCTCGCCGTCGCTCATGTGCTCGTGGTTGATCGTCAGGCCGATGACTTTCGTATCCGCGAAGGTCTCAATAAGATTGATTTCACTGGCCGGGGTCGGCATGGCCATTTTTTCAAAGTCGCAGCGCATACTGCGGCCTGGCGCATGCTGCAGCACAACGCCGTCGGGACAACTTCCGCGGAGGATAAAGGACGTGGTGGAGAAAGCAGGATGACTCAGTGCGCCTTGCCCTTCGACAATGATGATGTCTGGATTCTCTATTTCGAAGGCCTTGACGATAGTCGCTTCCAGTTCGCCGGCGCAGAATTGTGACGGTACGGCGTCGAGCGCGACCCCATACCGGGCGCCCTGAATCAAACCGGTCTGGCCGGTACCGATCATTACCGTTTTTATGCCCGATTCATTGAGGGCGCTGGTTATGATATTGGCTGTGGTGCGTTTGCCGATTGCGCAGTCGGTACCGAGCACAGCGATAACCGGGCAGGTGACTTCGGCGATCCGGCCACTGAACATGTTCAGGTCTTTCTTATCGCGGGGTCTGCGTACATCGACAATCTCTACCTGGTTGGCGAGACAGGCCGCGGCAAAGACCGGATCCTCATTCAGAAATTCATGCAGACCGTTGACGATGTTCATGCCGTGGCTCATCGCCTCGAGTAGCAGCCCCCGCTCGTGCTTCGAGAGCATGCCGCTCGCGGGTGCCATGCCGAAAATAAAGAAATCGGGTATCGATCCAGCCTGAGCCAGTGCGTCATTGAGATCGCGACAGATGGGAACCGCGTTTGGCTTATTGTCGAGGACCACGCCGGCATCAAGTCCAGCTTTTTCACTGTCGATAACCGAAAGGATTTTGTATTTTTCCGAGTGCCGGATCAGGCCGTTGGCGGTTTTGCCGTCAATCTCACCAAAATTCGCTTCGCAATAAATGATCGCTGTGATGACACCACGTGGTTTGTCTGCTGTGGCGCGGAGTTGTACGGATCTTACATTGTCGTTTTGGGCAACAATCTTTAGGGCGGATTTGGGCGCGTTCAGAGATGCGCTGAGCGGGACTTCTAACATAGCTACTCCTTCGAGTACGAGTCTCAGAGGAGGCGACGAGATCATGCCGGCCAGTATCGGCCGATTATCAACGAGTGGTCCCAACTAAGGTTGGATGCTGCGGAAACGATTCCCCACAGGGCGTGCTTACATACCACTCTAACACGCTGCGGCATTGACTATTGATAAAGAACCGATCGACACGACAGCTCAGGCGCTTGGCCAGGCCGCTTGTTACACAAAATCATCCATGTAGCCGGTATTGCACTTTTTCGTACTTACTCAGGGCGGAAAAGGAAAGCAAAAGGATCGGAATTTTCTGAAAGGTATATCATGAACTTTGCTGAGTCCTGATGCACTGCAAGGGTTTTCCAACAGGCCGGCGCATTCCACCGCTCGTAATCGTTTCTCTCGATGTTTTTCTCTGGCCTGAACGGATTTTCCCATGACGTTCAATGTTCTGACTGCTGAACTTTCCCATGAAACCAATACTTTCAGTCGGCACAAAACTGGAAAACAGGCCTTCATGGCCCGCTATGCCTTGATGGGTGCTGCAGCCATTGTCGAGCGTGGCGATGAGAATACCGAACTTGCTGGTTTTCTTGATGCTGGTCGGGTGCATGGTTGGCGAGTGACGCATGTTCTCAGTGCGGCTGCCGGGCCAAGTGGTCATATCAGGCGCAGGGCGTTCGATTGGCTTTGCGAGCCGATCCTCGCCGGCATAAGGCAATGTTCTTTCGACGGACTGTTACTCGGCTTACACGGCGCGATGGGTCTGGATTTCTGCGAAGATGGCGAAGGTGAATTGCTACGGCGTGTGCGCAGCGTGGTGGGCCAGGAGATGCCAATTGCCATCACACTTGATTCACATGCCAATGTCAGCGAGCAGATGTGCGCGCTGGCAGACATTATCGTTTCGTTCAAGACATACCCGCACATTGATATGCGCGACACCGGTCGCCAGGCTGGCGATATTCTGCAGCGCGCGATGTCCGGTGAAATCAAACCGCGCACCATCCGCGTCAGCCGTCCTATGCTGGAAGAGATCAATGGTGGTCGAACCGACATCGGCCCGATGATCGAGCGCATTGCCGCGGCGCGTGCCTATGAGCAGCAGGACGATGTCTTTGCCGTGAGTATCAATGCAGGTTTTGCCAGTGCCGATGTCGCCACGGTTGGGCCGACGGTGCTGGTGAGCGGGCAGGGGGATTTTGCTGCGCACACGGCTTTCGCTGAAACGGTCGCTGATGATATCTGGAGTCGTCGCTTTGAAGTGCTCAACGACTATCTCAGCGTTGACGAGGCGGCTGCGATTGCTGTCAGCTACGAGCCGCGCATAGGACCGCTGGTCATTGCCGACTATGCGGACAACCCCGGCGCCGGCGGTTATGGCGATTCAACGGAGTTGCTGCGCGCATTGCTCGACGCGGGCGTGAGCAACGCGTGTTTTGGTCCCATGGTGGATGGTGCGGCGGTGCATGTGCTGCAGACAGCTGTTGTTGGTGAAGCGGTTGAGCTTTCGCTTGGCGGCAGGACCGATCCGGACTTTGGTGGCGGGCCACTTGCCGTTGAGGCCGAACTCGTCTCTCTCAGCGACGGGCATTTCACTGGCGACGGTCCTATGATCCACGGGCTGCACGGCAGTTTCGGCCCCAGCGCCGTAATCCGTATCCGCGGCATTGAAGTATTGGTTGTCACCGTCCCCCGACAAATACTTGATTTGCAGCAATTCATAGCCTTCGGTATAGATCCGAAGGAAAAACATGTCGTGGCGCTAAAGTCGATGCAGCATTTCCGCGCAGCTTACGCACCGATATCGGGACAGATCATAGTCTGTGACAGTGGCGCACTATGCACCCCACGTTACGACCGGCTGCCATATCGCAACGTGCCAAGACCGATTTTTCCGCTGGACCTGTAAGTAAGACGAATCCGGCGGCGCAGATGGACGTGAGGAGGGACTGCCTCGTATGAAAAAACGAGGTCTATCCCTCCTGTAAGTGTCGCACCGAGTCGGCGAATGGCTGTCCCCTATTGCCAGCGAGATCCGGCTGGCAGTCATGAGGATTTGCTGACGGCCCAGCTCGCTCAGGGTCGGTGTCTACATGATATTCAGGCTGCGCAGCGTTTTGATGGTCAGTTGGCCCGACGCCAGGCTGTTTGCCTTTTGGTACGAGGTGACAGCATCCATGGTGCTTCTACCGAGAACGCCATCGATCGGCCCCGGGTTATGTCCGGCGTTGCGCAGTGCCATCTGCAGTTTGCGCACGATGTCCGGTGAGGTGTTGGTTTCGCACAGGATCGGGCGCCATTCCAGCTGACCCTCGGACACCAGGACCATGTCGCTGACGTCCTGATACTGGGCCGGGACCTCGATACGACGCTCTGAGGCCTTGGTAATCAGCTTGCGTACCTTAACTGTCTTGTACTGCTCAGGAATATCCACCGCCATGGTCTTGGCCGGCTCGACCACGACACGGCGCTTGACCGTCTTGTATTCCGCAGGGAGTGCTACCTCACGCACGCTGGCCGGGGTCTTCACTGCCTTCCTGGTCACCGTCTGGTACTGAGCCGGAACCTCGATCAGGCACATGATCTCGCCAGTGGCATCATCGATGCGCTCGATCGGGCCACGGCCTTTCTTCCAGGTGGTGTAGCCTTCACGGACGAGGATCTTTTCCGCGACATTCTGATAAACAGCCGGCTGCTCGATCAGTTGGGTCGAGGCCTCCTTGACAAGCACCTGCTCCTCTTTCCAGCCGTATTTGGCCGGGATCACCTTGAGTTGCTGCGAGGCCTCCTGGGCCAGCACGCGCTGCTCGACCCATTCATAGCTGGCCGGCGATGTCTTTATGCTCTCGCTGGCCTCGCGCGTGAGCACGGTCTTTGTAACGGGTTTGTACTTCGCCGGGACAAAGGCCCGTGCATAACACTCGCCGGGCTTGGCCGACGGCGGCAGCAGGCTGCCGGAACTGCCTTGGCCCTGCAGTGACGCGATGCGCTGATCGCGGCTGCTGATCGACTGCTCCAGGCTGGCCACGCTGCTGCGCAGCTCGCTGTTTTCATTTTCGGCGCTCTCAAGGCGATCGGCCAGGTCGCTCTTCGGCTGCACGCTGCCACAGCCGGCCAAAAGGACAGATATTGCTGCGGCCGTCAGGCCGAGCTTGAATGAGTTTCTTGTGTGCATAATATTCTCCGCGTCGTGAGACGAACTACGACTTTATTGGTCGCAATCGACAGACTACGCGTACCAGCCAAGTCGGAACTGTGCGGTACCGTACACAGGGGTCATACGGGTGACCCCTCGATTTCTCCTTTGATCTGGTTCGCAGCCTGTCGGACTTGACCGTTGGCAGCCAAACAGTGTCAGGTCCGACAGTTGCTGCAAGTTCGCCAATAGCGCAGTTCGTAATCACGGGAGGGAACTGATGCCGGCAAGCGTTTGAAGCTACAGGCCTCGAAGAAGGGCGCGGCGTCAGCCTGGGCCTTTACCAACAGGCCATCGCGTCCCGCAGCTGCTGCGGCTTCGAGTGCAGCTGCCAGTAGACGCCGCCCAAGACCCCGGCGGGAAACCGATGGATCGACATAGAGGCCATGCAGCAATAGACCCGTCTTGCCTTCGGGCAAGCCTCTCGGCTGAGCTTCCTCCCATGCCGCAACGCCGCGTATCTGATTGTCCGGGGTTCGCGCGACGGCGAGTGTCATATAGTCGAAGTCCAGCGCTTGATAGCGATAGCTCATCAGCGCCAGACGCTTTACCCGTTCGGGCAGGGTCCAGGTCATCAACGCCCGTTCGACGACTTGATTCACCAGCTCAAGATCGGCCGGTCCGGCCCGTTGGATCGATATGCCCTCGGGCATGTCATGGCTCGCGGTGTTGAACCGTATGGCGGTCATGCGGTCACCTCGACCATCGGCCTGCCAGCCAACTACCGACCATCACGTACGCCACCGCGGCAGCGACCGTGAAGTGGACTGTTGCGAAACTTATGATTTTTGATCACGACGCCCTCCAATATTTGCCTGCTTGAGTATCGCTTTGGAATGCGACATAGATAAAATTGTATTTATTGATTTCTCTAATAGGTATTGGCTATCTATAGCGGTCGTCGAGTTTAGACGGTGTAACGACTCAAGGGGGCGGTGGCCAGGACGACACATCCTCGATGCCAGCTGGCTTATCCATTGGGGGCCGTCGTTTGGTCGCTGCATACGAAATGGTCGACAGTCCGAATTCACACCTCGACAGGTCGGCAAAAAACGCTGAACAATCACCTTGGGCAGCTGTCCTCGCCGATCCTTTTCCTCGGGCGGTTGAATAAGGGCTTGTGCTCTTGTCTGCAGAGGAGGTCTGCGGATGACGAGGTGGTGGGTTGGGAAGGCCCCAGGGGGCAGGGTGTTGGGTACCGGCAGAAAGAGGACTGGGGCCGCTTCACAGGGGCTGCAGTTGTGAGTACGGGCGGCGACGTACAGGTCTGCGCTGTGCCAAAATCACCGCATGTGCCATTCGCCAGGCATCGCCTCTGAACTCCGGCCTGGCCCGTCGAGTAAGCCGGTTGAGGTTTTGGCTATCTTCGACCTCACTTTTTTACTCGTTATCGCCGTCAGTCTCCCGGCCCATGCCCAGGATCCGCCCCACACCCAATTGACCGCGGACGAGCGCGACTGGTTATCCCGGCACCCGCAGATCCGTCTGGTGCTGAATACGGATCAGGCCCCCGCAGCCATGTTGTCCCCACAGGGGCAACTCATCGGTATTTTTCCTGACCTGCTTGCCGATCTCGGCCGGATCGTCGGCCATGACCTGGATCTGGTACCCGTTGCGGATTCGGGGGCTGCCCACGTGTTGGCGAAAACCCCTGAGGTTCGTGGCAATACCGCTGTGTTCGAGGCGTCCAGCCATGCCGATGATTACCTGCTGACCAAGCCCTATATGCGTTCCCCGTTCCTGGTGATAACCCGGGCATCCGAACGCTCGTCGATCCATTCCGACCAGGATCTCGAGGGACTGCGTATCGCATTGCCTCGCGGACACCGCGCCCTTCTCGAGTATGTGCATGGCATCGCCGGCAGCGGCGCTGGAGATCGCAGAGCGGTTACGCCGGGCAATCTTGGACATCGCCCTGATGACCGAGGACGGCTCGCCGCTGCGCCTCAGCGTCAGTATCGGGATCGCGTGTTTCCCCGACGATGCGGGCAGTGCCAAGGCGCTTCTAAATCAGGCGGACAAGGCGATGTACGAAGCAAAGAAGGCCGGCCGCAACCGGGTAAGGGCTGTCGCCCCAGTCACCGGAGGATCTGCAGGGTCTCAGGGACCGGTCACCACACTCAGTTGAGCATCATGCGTTCTTCCATTACCGCCAGTTGCATTGCAATTCGGCGCCGGCGCGTGGCTGCCGATGCAGCGATGGAAAGGGTCTGAGTTAACCACCATACCGGGTAAAACTCAGGCCGAGATAGACGCCGTAGCCAGCCAGGAGTATGCCACCTTCCAGTCTGCTCAGACGACGCCCCGTATACAGGAACAGCAACAGCAGTAGAGACGATCCCAGCATGACCCATTGGTCGAATTGCAGAATTCTCGCCGGGACTGGCAGCGGCTGAAGGAACGCGGATACACCTAGAATTCCCAACAGGTTAAAGATGTTGCTGCCTAGTACGTTTCCTACGGCCACATCTGCATGCCGACGCAGCGCTGCGATTACCGAGATGGAAAGCTCAGGGAGAGAGGTGCCAACGGCTACCAGCGTCAGGCCGATAACTGCCTCGGAAACCCCAAGCTGCTCTGCAATCCCGACGGCCCCCTTGAGTAGCACCTGAGATCCGAATATCAACAGCAATAGACCAGCAATCACGGTCGTTACAGTCCATACCACTGACTTTGGCAGAGCCGTAATTTCTTCGGCTTCGGCTTTGTGAATTTCCGCAGAAGGTGCGGCGTGGAAGCGTTCGCTCCAATATGCCCATGCCAGGTAAGCCATTAAGGCCATCAGGAAAATCACTGCATCCGCAGGACCCAGCGCGCTTCCGCCGACCAGAACCAGAAACAACAGGCTTGCCGCTACGACCGTGACGGCGTCTCGGCGCAGGGCCAATGGCTTGACTGCCAGCGGGGTGATCAAGGCACAGATTCCCAGAATCAGCAGAATATTGCCGATATTGCTACCCACGATGTTGCCGATAGCGATGTCCGGTTGCTGATGTAATGCGGCATCCACCGAGACCACCAACTCTGGCGCAGAGGTACCGAAGCCTACGATGATGAGGCCACTCAGCAATGGCGATACACCGAGACGTCTCGCGGCAGACAATGAACCTCGAATCAAGGCCTCACCGCCCATGGTAAGTAAGGCCAGGCCAATCGCTAAAAACAGAAAATTCAACATGGTTCAGAGTTTCCGGGCACAGAGATCGAGGGGTTCATAGAGAACCCATCGAAGGGCTGACGAGACTGACGAGATTCACCGCTCGAGACGGGCGGGTGCTCAACCGCCTGCCTGCTTACGATTCTATCTTACCCGGTGTTCCGCAAACGCGAATCGTTATGTGCAGCGTTTCGATTTCAGTGGCCGTGGTTTCGAAGGGTCGCCTGCCACTCGCGCCAGGTTGGCGTTGCGAATTCGCCGGGATCCACGATCACTATCGTCGTGTCCTGTGCGGGATGCGCCTATCGCTCCCCTTGCGCTGCAAGGCGGCATACGTTTGACGTCGAAATTCCGATGGGCAACCGCCCGGCCTGCAAAGGCGGCATTTTCGGACGAACGGGGATGCTGCGCCTATCCTACTAATTGATGGCCTAAATCGCACCGCCGCGGAGAGCACATGGAGCACACGGTCCTCAACGACATCCTGATCCTGTTGTCAGTGGCAATAGTGACGGTCACCGTATGTCGGCGCCTGGGCCTGCCGGCTATTCTCGGTTACCTTTGCGTAGGATTGATCACAGGCCCCTATGGATTCGCTTGGCTGGTATTCGATGATGTCATCGTTTTTCTTGGCGAACTCGGTATTGTCTTCCTGCTGTTTAGTATTGGCCTCGAATTCTCACTGCCATTGTTGCTCGGTATGCGCCGATATCTGCTCGGTGTCGGTAGTGTGCAAGTTGCGCTTGGTACCCTCGCAGGGTTCGCCATCGCACATGCGTTTGGGGTCGATGTTCGCGGAGCGCTGATCTTCGGTGCGGCGGCGGCTCTGTCATCAACTGCGATCGTGTTTTCGCAACTCGCGGCGCAGAACGAATTGCAGGACCGACATGGTCGTTTGGCCATCGGTATCCTTCTCTTTCAAGATCTCGCTGCGGTGCCTTTTCTTGTGATCATCCCGTTGCTGGCTGACGACGGGGCGTCGCCGTGGGTTCCCCTCCTGTTCGCCCTGGCAAAGAGTGCGCTGGCGTTCATATTGATCTGGTTTGTGGGGCGTCGCCTGCTGCCGTCATTACTTCATGGTGTTACGCGGACCGGCTCCCGAGAGCTCTTCACGCTTACGGTGCTCTTCCTTGCCCTGGTAACGGCCTGGTTGACCAATATGGCGGGCCTGTCGCTGGCGATGGGGGCCTTCCTTGCCGGCATGCTCCTGAGCGAGACCATTTATCGCCATCAGATCGAGGCCGATGCACGACCGTTCCGCGACATACTTCTTGGATTGTTTTTCGTGACCGTGGGCATGGAACTGGATTACCAGCTACTGCCTCAAATGTGGTTTGAGACCCTGATACTGCTGTTCGGGATCACGCTTGGAAAGGGATTGCTGATCGTTGCCCTGGTCTGGGTTGTGCGCATGGGTATACGGACTGCTTTTCGTACCGGGCTGATTCTGGGCCACGGCGGCGAGTTCGGTATCGCGTTGTTGTTTCTGGCGCTCGGCGAGAACCTGCTTAGTCATGCCGAGGCTCAGCCGGTATTGGCTGCGATGATCATCAGCATGCTGATCGCGCCTGTGTTGGTTCGGCACAACCTGGCACTGGCCAAAAGGCTGTTCAGCGGCCTCCAGCCGGAGTTGCCAAGCCAGGATTATGCGGGACCAATCAGCGATGCAAGGCGTGATCATGTTGTGATCGCGGGTTTCGGAAGTCTCGGGCAGAACCTGGCTGTTATCCTGCGCAAGCTCGATATCGCGTATGTGGCGCTGGATATGGATAACGCGGTAATCCACCAGGCACGGCTTGCGGGGGAGCCTGTCTACTATGCCGACTGCACCCAGCCCGGGGTGTTGGCGCAGGTCGGGTTGAGGAAGGCGAGGGCCATGGTTATCACCGTGAATGATTTCATGGTGGTTACCCGCACCCTGTCGGCTGCACACACGGTGGATGCGGCAGCCGAAGTTCTGGTGCGTACCCGCGACGATCGCCACCTGGAGTCGTACCTCAAAAACGGTGCATGCGCGGTGATCCCTGGTGCGCTCGAAGCCAGCCTGGCCGTAGCCGGACAGTTGCTGCTGCGACTCGACTATGCAGAGGTCGACGTCCAGCCTCTGCTCGACAGCATCCGTCGGGACGGTTACCGCGAATTGCGCAGTACTTTCGCCGCGGGGGACGATGCACGCCGCGACAGTCAGCAGACAGGACTACAGACGATTTGCCTGAATTTGCGTTCATATGCGGTCGGGCGTCGCATCGGCGATCTGGGACTGGATCAGTTGGGGGCGAGTGTCGTTGCAATCCGCCGCCGGGGAATTCGTGGAGACAGCCCATTGGTGGAAGCCCGTCTCCGTGCAGACGATGCGGTGGTGATCGAGGGCACGATGAGCCAGCTTGACCTGGCCCGTCAGAGGCTGTTGAAGGGATAGCTGTCCGGTCCCGAGCGGTTGTAACCGCGAATTCTACCGCCTGGCGACGTCGAAGCGGCAGATTGGCGGGGCATTCCCGTTAGCCTGCAAATTGCACCAGTATCCGGGATGATCGCGCCGGGCGGGTGCGAATGGATGCCGCGCTGGAGCAAAAACCATAGCCGTAGCTATCTATGGTTTCAGTGACAAATCCGCCCGGATAGGTTCTCGTGGGCGACAGTTGGGGCACTTCGATGTCCGCGGCGGTTGATTCGCTATGTAATCAAGTTAAAGCCCCAGCCGACGAGTGTGAAGGCAATTGCGAGCATGCCGGCAAACAGTGCGAGAGCCTGCCACTTGATCACCTTGCGTAAGATCAGCATCTCTGGCAGCGACAGTGCCGCCACGCTCATCATCAACGCCAGTGTTGTCCCCACCGCAACCCCTTTGCCAAGCATTGCCTCGGCGACCGGGATTATTCCGGTGGCATTCGAATACAGCGGAATTCCGGTCAGTACCGCCGCCGGTACCGTATACCACGCATCGCCACCGAGATTTTCGCTAACCCATTGCTCTGGCACGAATCCATGGAACAGGGCGCCGACGCCGATTCCCAGCAATACCCATTTCCAGATGCGCCCAACGATCTCTTTGACTTCGGCCACCGCGTAGTGATGTCGGCCGGCGAACGATCGGTCGGGCTCCGGCAGGTTGGCCTGGCCCATCTGGATCTTCCAGACATAGTCCTCAACCCAGCGTTCCGGTTTGAACGACTGCATGATGATCCCGCCGAACCAGGCAATCAGCAGGCCCGCTCCGACATACAGTGCGGCCAGCTTCCAGCCCAGTATGCCGACCAGGATGACCGCCGCGACTTCGTTGATCATCGGGCTGGCGATCAGAAAAGAGAACGTGACCCCCAGCGGGATGCCGGCCTCGACAAAGCCGATGAACAGCGGCACCGAGGAGCAGGAGCAGAACGGCGTCACAGCGCCCAGTGTCACGGCGAAACCACGCGCCTGCCAGTCGGGCCGATCGCGGACAAACTCGCGTACACGCTCGGGCGAGAGCATGGCGCGCAGCAGGCCCATGACGTAGATCACGATCGCCAGCAGCGCGAATATCTTGGTGATGTCCATCACGAAGAAATGCAAAGCCGCACCGACCCTGGTTACGGGGTCGATGCCCAGGACCTGGTAGACCAGAACATTCGCAAGGGCCTCAAACAATGGCGCGCCCCTTGCTGGCGTCCACTACCGCGGACCGTGTAAAGACTAGCAATGCCGCTGTCAGCACAGCACCGGCCGACCACCACGCCCGACCCCTGGCGCCGTGTAATTGCCCGCCAGCCGGCAGCGGGAGTCTGTCATGCGGATGTAACGCCATCATGTGCTGCCCGCACCTGTGAATCCTGCCTGTATCACTCGGCGGCCACCCAGTCGCGGACCTGGTCGGGGCCGGGGAGCCCGCCCGCATGCACGACCTTGCCGTCGATCACCACCCCGGGTGTGGACATCACGCCATAGCTCATGATCTGGGCCATGTCGGTGACCTTCTCCAACTCGATCTCGATACCCGCTTGGCTGGCGGCGACAGTAATCAGCCTGGCTGTGGTCTCGCAGTTCTTGCAGCCAGAACCCAGCACCTTGATGTTCTTCATCTTTCCAAACCTCTAAAGATCAACGTTATTGGCAACAGCCCGCTATCTGCCGGGTCAAAGATCGTAATCACCCGAGTACGGCTGGTTACCCTCGACCACCGGCAGCGTGAGTTCGTTGCCCCAATGTGACCAGCCGCCGTTGTACAGGCGCACGTCTGCAACGCCCAGGTGCTTCAACTGCATGTAGGCCAGGCTCATCCGGAAACCATCGTGACAGTAGATGTAGACGGTCTTGTCTTTCGGGAAGTCCTTGTACAGTCCTGCAAGGCCTTCATCCGACAGCCACTTCTGTGACTGGGCATCAGTGCCGTTCAGGCTGACCACGTTGAACGCGCCCGGGATGTGCCCGCCCTGGATCGAGTGACGGATCACCTCGCCGGTATACATGTCGTTCGGTCGTGCGTCGAGCAAGACCACGCCCTGGTCGCGGCGCGAAACGATATCGTCGTAGACATTGGTCCATTCCACGAGCAATGCCGGATTGGCCGGCTTGAGCGTTACATTGCCGGGTTGCGGGCTGCTGGCTTCCTGCTCCATGTCGTTGAACGCCGACCACTCGAGCGTGCCGCCGTTGAGCACCTTGACCTGCGCCATGTTGAAGCCGTAAAGCTCGAGCATGAAGTACAGGCGCGAGGTCAACGCCGTGCGCGAGTCATCGTAGAGCACGATGGTGGAGTCGTTGTTTACCCCCCAGGTGCGCAGGCGCTCCTGGAAAACCTCGTGCGAGGGGAAGCGCATCGGCGGGGTCGCGTGATTGTCGCCGAGATCCTTGAAACGCTGGATCTGAACGGCGCCCGGGATGTGCCCGACCGTGTAATAACGGTGCGGGTGGTAGCGTACCTCGAGTACCACCAGATTCTGGTCCTCGATATGGTCCGCGAGCCAATCCGAATCGACCAGGAAGTCCGGCTCGGCATAGGCCATCGTACAGAAGCCCCAAAGCACAATGGCAAGCAGTCTGTTATTCATAATCTCTCCGCGGAATGTGTGGGTGTTGCCGGTACACCGGATCGGCATGTTTCAGGGCTCGGCCGCGATGGTCGATTGCGCCTTCGAATCGAGTGCACTGGTGGTTGGTATTCATGCGCAACGGGTTGCGCCGGGGCGGTTTGGCATGGCCGCCAGGGTTGCCCGGTCATCTGCAAACGGCGCCGAATCCGTCACGCCCGCGGCGGTGTGCATCAGCACATTCGTCACCCACCCGGGCAGATCCGGGTTGATCCGGTAGTGGATCCACAGGCCCTCACGACGGTCGGCAACCAGCCCGGCTTCGCGCAACTGCGCCAGATGCCTTGAGATGCTGGGTTGGGCGGCCTTGAGCGCATGGGTGAGTTCGCAGACGCAGAGTTCGTCGTGCTCCAGCAACAGCAGCAGGCAGCGAAGCCGCGTCGCATGGGCAAAGGCTGAGAAAACGGTATCGGTCGATATATTCACCAGTAGGAATATACCCTATTCCATATATACGGTCTACGGTATGTATTCGGCCGGGTCTGATGAGGGCTGGACTCGATGCCGTTCCAGCTGAAATCACCGCCCTATCCTTTCGGCATCGAAGGGGCGAATGCCCCGTTCACCGGTGGGAACACGATAAAGGCGGAATCGAGGGGAATGGCGTTTATGCTGTCGATACGCCTCACCATCAACAGTACCCACATGGATCTGCAGACGACCACTTGCCCCAACTGCCTCTCGGCAGAATCGAGCGAGCCCCACTTCTATCGCATCCAGGACATACCCCGGCAAAGCTGCCTGATGATGCCCTCGAAACAGGCGGCAAAGGCCTTTCCGAGCGGCAGGATCGACCTGCGCTATTGTCCGGATTGCGGCTTTATCTACAACGCGGCCTTCGATCCGAACAGTCAGACCTACAACCGGCACTACGAGGAAAGCCAGGCATTTTCCCCGACCTTCTCACGGTTCTCCGAGGCATTGGTCAATCAACTGATTGATGAGCACGGCTTGCGGAATAAACGCGTTCTGGAGATAGGCTGCGGTAAGGGCGACTTCCTCGTACAGCTTTGCCAGCGTGGCAACAACAGCGGTATCGGGATCGACCCCAGCCACGTGCCCGGACGCAACCCGCAGGAAAAGGACGCGGACGTGCGCTTTATCCATGAACTGTTTGGCCGACAGCACATGGGCCTGGAATTTGACGCCATCATCTGTCGCCACACGCTCGAACACATCGGTGAAACGGCACGCTTCATGCGCCTGCTGAGAGAGGTGATCGGAGACCGTGATGACACCCTCGTGTTCATCGAGGTGCCGGACGTCACCCGGATTCTGCATGAACGGGCCTTCTGGGATATCTACTACGAACACTGCTCCTACTTCAGCCCGTCATCACTGGCACATCTGCTCAGCAGCAGCGGGTTCATGGTGACTCACCAGGCCCAGGCCTTCGACGACCAATACCTGTTGCTCGCCGCCAGGCCGGGGTCCACACAAGCCCGTTCATTCGGTACCCCGGACATCACCCCGCAGCAGGTTGAGAACTTTGCGACAGGCGTGATCCGCGATATGGCCACGTGGAAGCACCGCATCAGCGAGGATGCAGCGGCCGGCAAAAACCCCGTCGTCTGGGGGTCGGGCTCAAAAGGGGTGGCCTTCCTGAGTACCCTGGGAATCGAATCCGGGATCGAACGGGTGGTCGATATCAATCCCTATCGTCAAGGGCGGTTCATGGCGGGCACCGGGCAAGCGATCGTTGCCCCCGAGGCGCTGAATCAAGTGCCACCCCGGAGCGTTTACGTGATGAACCCGGTGTATCGCGAGGAGATCGCCCGACAATTGCAGTCACTCGGCATTGAGGCCGAATTGATCTGCGTGGGTGAGGCGTGACACCAGCCAACAGGTCACGTTCGGTGAACGGCAGCCTGCCCCGGGGTTGATCCGCGAGCTCGAGATTCGTTTTGTTGTTGGTTTTCATTGTGCACGCTGACAGGCTGCTAAACCTGGAAATCTTCGAAAGATGTGCTGCCAGGCAGTCTCTGCATCGGTAGCCCCAAGATGACACCCTCGCCATTTTGTCCTGTCCAGGCTGAAAGCCCAGAGACGCAACAAACGGATCAACAGGATAATGGCCTTGTGTTATCGGAAGGAATGTCGATCGGTGCTATTGGATGCTTTCGGAAGGGTAAAGCCTGTCGACAGGCTTACACGATGCGCAGCTCGGGCAGCGGGATCACGAATCGCCCCCCCGATGCGGCAAACGCCGTTTGTTCCGCAAGGATCTCGTCCGCCCAGTTCCAGGCCAGGACCAGCGCATAGTCAACGCGTTCGCCGAGCAGCCGGTCCGGATGATCGATCGGTAGCCTGACGCCGGGCACATAGCGTCCCTGTTTATGCGGATTTCTGTCGACAACGAACTCGATCAATCCGGTGGCAAAGCCGCCGGCGTTGAGTAGTACCGTACCTTTCGCCGCCGCACCGTAGGCCGCGATCCGCGCACCCTCGGCCTGCAGCGCCAGCAGACAACGCCTCAGGGACGACAGTCGCTCGGCGCATTCGGTGGCAAAATCGGCGTAAAAATGGCTGTCTGTCAGGCCACGTCGGCGTTCGTCCACGAGATAGTCGCCGACACGCGCGCCGGCTTCGCCCCTCCCGACGCTGACCCGAATCGAGCCGCCATGCACCGCGATCGGTTCCACATCCATGACATTCAGGCCGTGTCGCGCGAACAGGTGCCGCAATGCACTGACCGAAAAGTAGCAATGGTGTTCGTGATAGATGGTGTCGAAGGCATGGATGGCGACCAGGTCGCCGAGGTAAGGCACCTCGAACTGGGCAAGGCCATCGGCCTTGAGCAGCGTCGCTATGCCGGCGACGAAATCGTTCGGATCCGGCGTGTGCGCCAACACGTTGTTGCCGAGGACCAGGTCTGCCTGCAGGCCTTCCGCGGCAAGCTGTCTCGCCACCTCCAGGCCAAAGAACTGCTGGCGCGTCGGCACCCCGGCGGCCCTCGCGGCAGCAACCGGGCCGGGCGCCGGGTCTACGCCGAGCACGCCAACCCCGGCCGCCTGGAACGCCCTGAGCAGGGTGCCGTCATTGCTGCCGACCTCAAGCACCAGGTGCCCGGCTGACAGTTGATGCTCGGCGATCAGGCGCTGCGCCTGCTGAGTGACGTGCGCCACGAAACCGGGAATCACCCCGGAGTAATACTGGAAATCATCGCCAAACAAGTGCTTGGGGGCTGGCGATTCCAATACCTGCAAGAGCGTACAGTGCGGGCAGAACGCCACCTCCAGCGGCCATTTTGGTTCTGTCAGCGACAATTGCTGCGTTGACAGAAAACCGTCTGCATGCGGCATGGGCCCTAAATCGAGCACCGCCACCAGGCCCTGCTCACCACAACTGCGACAGCCGGTGCCGTGCGCTTTGCGCCGCACAGCCGGGCCGGGGATCACGCCTTGCCCCCAAATGACAGCGGCCGCAGATCCGTGCGAATGCGACCCGCGGCAAGCGCCGCCTTGAGGTGCGCCAGGCGCTGGTAGCGCGGCCCCTCGAAGTCACCCGGCTGCAACTGCTGCGCGATGTAGGCATCGTAGAGTTGCTGCGCGCCGCGTCGCACGTCCCAGTCAAACCGCAATTCGGGCAGCGCCTGCAGCAGGCGCTCACCACTTACCCGGTAGTTGCGCTTGTCGTGAATGTAACCTGCCTGGAATTCCACGCGACTGCCGGGAACCGTCTGCGCAACCAGCTCCGCCAGTTCCGACACCCGATAGTTCTCATCGGTACGCACCAGGTTGAACGCCTGCCCGGCGACCCTGTCGGCCGGTGCATCGAGCAGCGCGATCACCACGCTCACCAGGTCCAGCGCATGCAACAGGGGGCGCCACGCCTGCCCGTCGCTTTTCAGCAGCACCTGGCCGGACGTCACCGCCCAGGCCACCAGGTTGTTCAGCACCAGGTCGAAACGGATCCGTGGCGACACCCCGTACACGGTTGCCGGACGCAGGAAAACGGGTTGAAAGTGATCGTCGGCAAGCTCGCGTACGTCGTCTTCCATGCGTGCCTTGGCCTCGGCATAAGGCGTTACCGGGCGCAGCGGCGCATCCTCGGTCAGCAGGTCCTCGCTCTCGCTGGCGCCGTAAACCGAACACGACGAGGCGACGATAAACCGCTGCACCCCCGCACGCCTGGCCAGCAGGGCGAGACGCGAGGCGGCGGCATGGTTGATCACATGTGTGAGCGCCGGGTCCAGGTCGCCCAGCGGATCGTTCGACAGCCCGGCCAGGTGCACCACCGCCTGCATACCGGCCAGGTCGGCCTCGGTGATATCGCGCAGGTCCTTGGTGACGGCGCTTACCGGCGGCGCATCCACACCAAAGCCGCAGTCGGCGAACAATTGACTGTCCAGGCCAAAGACCTGGTGGCCTGCCGCGCTCAACCTTGGCGTCAACAGGGTACCGAGATATCCCGCGTGTCCGGTTACCAGTACCTTCATGCGACAACACTCCCGGTCCAGGGGGCCGCCCCGGCCTCCCACAGCCGCTGCAGCGCTTGCTGATCTGCAACGGTATCCATGCAGGCCCAAAACCCCTCATGGCGATAGGCCATCAGTTGGCCGTCTGCCACCAGGTCGTGCATGGGTTGCAGCTCGAGCATGGTCGCATCATCGGCAACATGGTCGAGAACCTCGGGCTGCAGGACAAAAAAGGCGCCATTGACCCATTGTTGCTGTACCACCGGCTTTTCCGAGAAGCGGCTCACCTGCTCACCGGCAAGCTCCAACACGCCAAAGCGTGATGGCGGGTGGACCGCCGTGACCGTCGCCAGCCGCCCGTGCCGTTGATGGAATGCCAACAGGGCTGACAGGTCGATATCCGCCAGGCCATCGCACCAGGTCAGCAGGAACGGTGCCTCGCCGATCAGCTTTCGCAGCCTCAACAGCCGTCCCCCGGTGCCACAATCCGTGCCCGTATCCACCAGTGTCACCTGGGCCCCAGGCATTGGCACGCGCGCCTGCCAGTCAACGATGCTTTGCTGTTTGTGCCCGAGCGCCACCACGAATTCGCAAAAACCCTGGCGCAGGAATATGCCTATCAGGTGTTCGAGTATCGGTTGCCCACCGATCTCGACCATCGCCTTGTGCCGATCGGCGGTTAACGGCTGCAGCCGCTGTCCTTCGCCGCCGGCGAGAATGACGACCTTCACCGTGTCAGGCCGCGGTGGGCGGATTCAGAGCTCGACAGACTGGAACAGCTACAGGGCACAAAGACACCACCGGGTGATCGAGAGAAGCGCTGGATTATAAGTGTGGTTGGAGCCGCAACAAGCCCGCCTGCAAAGCGGCTTCGCCGAAATGGCCCGCGTTGCGCCGGGCAAAGGCGTCTGCCTGCTGGCCGAATGCCGGCTCGGAAAAGATCTGTTGCAGCGCCGGTTCGATATCCAGGACCGCATAGCCGGTCAATGAAAGTCCACAGCCTGTCTTCGCCACGAATTCCCCGAGCAGGGTCTGTTCTGCGGTCAACGGCAGCCCCAGCACCGGCTTTCCCCGCTGCAGGAAATTCACGGTCATGTGGTGACCGAGGTTGTTGATCAACAGGTCGGCCTGTAAAGCCAGGTCAATGGCAAGCGGCTCGGTCACAATCCTGACTGTCGATGTACTGAGTTGCACTGCCCGTTTTTCGTCGAGTCCCTGGGCGTATACCAGTGTCGGCAAACCCGCCGCTGCCAGCGATTGCAACTGCCGTAGCAGAGCGGGATATTGTTTGAGGGCCGACGCGGGGCGACCGGCCGCTCGAAACCGGGAGGGCAGGCCGTGCTGCCCGGCAATGCCAAAAGCACCCGGTGACCATCCGCCTGGAGACGCCTGGCGAGCGGTAGCAGAAGGGGCAAGTGACCAAGCCCGCCGCCCATTTCCCAGGACATCAGGACCTTAGACATCAGTGCTTCCCGCGACTCAACGGGACAATGAGGGGCGGCGGCCGGCAAGCCCGGCCACTGTCCTGGTCGAAGCTTTTCCTGGGACGGTGGCTCAAGGGGAGTCCTGGCGCTGGCGAAAGAGGTCAGACAATAAATGTGTTTGGGGTCAATAAATGTGTTTGGGGTCAGAGTGAAAAACTGGACCCATCTCCGAGGCGGACTTAATGACGATTCCCGGAAATCAGAGGGCCAGTTCCGCTGGATCCAGCTTATCTTCATATGGCGCGGCTCAGTCACAATCGTCGTCTTCAGTCACGGGTTCGCCCGTCAACTCATCCCGCAGCGGGTCGCCCAGGTCGTCGGTCACGAGGGTTCGCACGAACATCATGCCGGCTACCCGATCGAACTGAGTCTTCATGGCGTGTTCAATGTCAGAATCTTTTAGTCCATCGTAGATAAAAACGCGGTTGCCGTTTTCTCGGGCGAGGTCTCGCTCCGTTGGATCGAGCAGTTTCTGGAGTTGCCAATCGCGATAGTCGGTCTCAGCGACAACCATGCCTGTGGCCAGCGACGCCACCAGTAGGACTGTGTAGGAAAATAGGTTTCTCATGTTCTCGGCCTCTAGGTTGCTGATGATGCAATGCAGGGAAGACACCGATCTGGGTGATGTTCGCTGCATCCGTAAGGACATTTATAGGTGCGTGGCCGTGCCGTTGTCCCGAATGAACAACGACGAAAAACAGGCGAAAAAGCGACCGAAAATTCGCGATATAAATCAATGGTTAACGTGGGTGTTTCGACGCCCCTGACAGGCTGCAGTTGGAGCCTGCCGCGCGAACAGAATCGGACCGCCGACATTTCCCTCAGTCATGAATATTTCTGCGGTTGCAGGTTGGTTCGCGAATTCCCAACTCGTTCGGCGTGCCAGATAGCGATTGGTCATTGAGCCGGAGGGTGCGGACTTTGCCGATGGGTGCTAAAAAGGGTGACCGCTTCGTCAGTGCCGGTCGGTGGCTCGACCGGTTTGAGCAGGATTGCTGTCAGCACCGGTCGGGCTTGCGCTCGAAAATGATCACCAGCGCGATGGCGCCAGCTCCATGCTTGTGAATCTCGCCCTGTTGATCATTTGGTCGTGACGGGCGCTTTTCAGCGCATACCGAAAGTGCTGCCTAGTGGGCCAAGTGCGGCACAGGCATTCAGCGGTTTCGCCGGGCCGATAAGCTACTCGTATTGAACCGCCCTGGTCGTCCGCTTACAGGCCATCGAGAAACTCGACGGCGACCTCCACGGTTTCTTCCAGGTTGAGGTCGCGGAAGAAGTGCCCACCGGATTCAATCGTGTACATGAAGACTTTGTCGTCATCCACGAAGGGCTTGAGAAACGTCGTTACATTTGGTTGCCTTTCATCGGCACTGCCGACGATTATCTGAGTAGGCGTTTTTAGCTTAAGCAAGTAGCCGCTGGGGTCGTAACGGAGCGGCTGACCACCGTAGAAATTGACGAATGTCCGGGCTGATACCTGGGCCTTTGGGCAGAACAAAAAATCCACCTCTATCAGTTGATCGCCGTTTTCCTGGTCGATCTGTGCTTTTGCGGCATTGAATATGGGGTCGAAATCCGTGCGCCAGCGTTTCTCGTAGGCGGATATCAGTTTTTCGTGGCCTGTCGTCATGGGCGATAGCAGGATCAGTGCGACAACTTCGGGCTGGGGCTGGTCGACAACCAGACCAAGCGCCTGGTTGGCGCCCAACGAGTGACCCAGGATTGCCACTGGGCCGGCACCCTGCGTCTTCAGCCATCCCAGCCAGGCAAGCCCTTCACCGAAGGCATCATCGAACAGGTATCGATGAGGTTCAGAACATTCGAAACTGCCCAGGCGATTGTCGATGCCCATGCTTAGGTTGACCGCAAGAGAATTTCGCCCATTCTCTTTGAATCCATTTTGCAGACCCTGAATGATTTCACTGTCTCGATGTTGCATCAGGGCATGAAAAATAAGGATGACGCCGTCTGACAAGGACCGGCCTTCGGCGATTTCCAGATTTCCGTTCAGCACCAATCCTTCGTATTTTGTGGTTACCTCGGCAGACAATGCAGGTACTGACAGGAACCACGCACAAGCTGCCATCAGATGGCTCATGATCGTTCTGTAATGGATCGTTTTCAGTGAGGACATTGTCGCTCCTTGGATTCATGGACTTGCGCCAGTAGCAGGATTGCTTGATACGGGCTCGGTGTTCGACATCACTTGTTGTCAGGGGCGCGCGCCAATTCTCCCGGAAATATGTGCCTTGCCGGGTACATGCAAGTCACCATCGTCGTCTACAAAAATATAGTCGTCGCATCCCTGAACATACCTATAGGGGGTGGTACGGGGACGGTCTCGAACGAAGAACGACGGAAAAACGGCGGAAATACGACGAGAAGAAGAACCATTAGGATCAATGCTTTATAAGCTACGATTAGATCGCGTGGGCGACTCGTGGCGGCGACAGGCAAGGTGATGAAACGGCGTACGGCAAGTGAAAACGAGCAAGGACGCGAGTCTTTCCACCTTGAAGACTGGCTGGTTGAGCCATCACTGGGTCGCATGAAATGGGCTGATGACGAGCAGAAGCTGGAGCCGCGAGTCATGGAGGTGCTGGTATACCTGGCGAATCGCCAGGGGCAGCTGGTAACCCGCGAAGAGCTTGAGCGCGACGTTTGGCGTGGCGCACTGGTCGGTTATGACGCCGTGACCGGGACAATCATCAAGTTACGGAAAGCACTGAAGGATAGGGCCAGACAGCCACGGTTCATTGAAACGATCCCGAAGAAAGGCTATCGGCTTATCGCTGCCGTCACGTTCTTGTCAGGCGAGGATGAAAATGCGGATCAAAGCCTTTCAACGGCGCCTCCAGCTCGTGGCGGCATTGCTGAGGCCGTCTCCGCCAAGACCGATGCTGAAGGTGAGCACGCAGCGCAAGCGAAGCGGAGGCGGAGCGGCAACAGGCTGCGTTTGCTGATTGGCGCGGCTGGCATCTTCTTACTGGGTGTTGTTGTCTACGTCCTCCTCCCGGACAAGAGCGAATCCATCGACGAAGCGGCGATCAGTTTGCCCGACCGCCCATCTCTGGCGGTCTTGCCATTTGAGAATCTCAGCGACAATCGGGCAAACGATTATTTCAGTGATGGCATGAGCGACGACCTGATCACTGATCTCTCCCAGCTACCGGGTCTTTTCCTGATATCCCGCCAATCGTCTTTTTCGTACAAAAATAAAGCGATCGATCCGCGCAAGGTGGGACGCGAACTCGGCGTTCGTTACCTGGTGTTAGGCAGCGTGCGCCGAGCGGGCGAAACGCTGCGCGTAAACGCCCGCCTGGTTGATGCGCTGCGGGGTGAGCAATTGTGGGCTGAGCGATTCGATTCACGAGCGGCAGACGTGTTCGTCATTCAAGATCGGATCAACGCCAACATTCTGAAGGCCTTGTCGCTGAAGCTGACCGATGCCGAGCATCAGCGGATAAGTGGCCCACCGACCACCAGCCCCGCAGCCCACGATGACTACCTGAAAGGGATGAGCCATTTCTGGCGAGCGACTGCTGATGACTACGATCTTGCTTTGGGTTATCTGCAACAGGCCATCGAACTTGATCCTGAATATACAGATGCCTATGCCGCACTCGCTGCGTTGTATTGGCAGGCTTACCAGCGCGGTTGGAATCGCAACCAGCCCTGGGTAGGCCTTTACTGGGAAAAGACGATGGATGCCCTTGATAAGGCGTTAAAGCGCCCCTCCGCGCTGGCTTATTTTGTCGATTCAGGTGTCTACACAACCAACCAACGCCATGCGCAGGCAGTGGCACAGGCGCGTTTGGCTGTGCAGAAATTTCCCAATGCCGCCTTTGCCCATCTGGCGCTTGCGGACGCGTTGAGTTTTTCTGGTGAATCTCACGAGGCCAAACTGAGTGCCGAGCGGGGGCTACGCCTCGACCCGCTGCGACCGGAGCCGTATTTGTTCGCGCTCGGGCGCGCGCAGTTTGAGATGGGTGAGATGGATGAAGCCGCAGCGACGCTCGAAAAAGCCGTGGCCGAGAATACGACAGACGTTTTGCCGCGCATTCTGCTGGTGTCGGTATTGGGACATCTGGGCGATAGGGACAAAGCCCGCCGCGAGCTCAATCGACTCGACGAACTGTACCAGCAGGATCGGCTGCGGCGTCTCAACCTCCGTGACCTCGCTTCGGCATGGCCGTATCGCGACGCGGCGGATGTAGCGAGCATTCAGGCAGGTCTGCGTGAGTTGGGTGTGCCCGAGTGGTAGGGCATGCGCGGCTGCCGCCTGCTGCCATGTCTCTTCCCCGGTCAAACGGCGTCTTGATCCTGCCGTCTGTACTCTGTATGTTCTCATCCATTCCCGGCCGTACTTTCTTGAAGATAATCGTCGGGTCGGAATTCTCAAAATACACAGGTGCGAGGTATCTATGGCTGTCATACCAAAGTGGATGTGCGACCGGGACAACAGTATGCATGACTCGAAAAAAGCGGCGGACGAGCACGACAAGATGCTGGAACTGGCCGAAGAGTTCACCAGCCTGCTCGAAGCCCGCCTGGGCAAGGTCGATGACAAACTCGCCGAAGAGCTTGGGCTGTTGCTGGCGCGTAACAAGGAAAAGGTGGTGTTGGCCTGCAAGGGCAAGCCCGAGGCCCTGCGTGAACTTGACAGCGAGACGCCGGATAACGTGGCGAAGCTGAAGGTCAGTCAATAAGGCATCCCGGCAGACCTTACCTGTGACGGGATTGAAGGGGGTGCTTACAGTGCCTGCTGTGCGCAATAGTCCCTGATCCCCAGCATGGATGCGAAAGCCGTCCAGGCAGCAACCCCCGCGGTTGCCGCCTGGCCGAAAAAATCATGCCCCGCATGTGAATCAAAAAGGGAAGCGAGAAAGCAATTACTATAAGAGGCCCTCACTCAATCGATCCGAAGCATCATGTTATTCACCCCAGCCGGACCCGAGCCGCTCTACGTGTCGCGAAGCGACGATAGCAATCCACTCAGCAGTTTCTCTGGCGACGGCTTTCATCTGGATGATGCCTACTGGCCCACGGCTGAGCATTACTACCAGGGCATGAAGTTCGCAGACCCGGATCAACGTGAGGCCATCCGCAGTGCCGCCTCCCCGGCCGAGGCAATGCAACTGGCCAAAAAACATGCCCGGGCCGTGCGTAAGGATTGGAAGAAGATCCGGCAGACCTGCATGACCCGCGGCGTCTACATCAAATGCCGGACCCATCCGGATATCGCCAGGGCCTTGTTGAACACCGGCGAACAAAAAATCGTCGAGACCTCGCAGTTCGATTATTTCTGGGGCTGCGGCCGCGACGGTCGCGGGCACAACACCTATGGCAAGGTACTGATGGCGGTTCGGGAAAAGCTCAAATCGGAGCGGGACGCGGATTCCGATTGAGGGGGGCGGTGACAAGCGCTGCTTGCTGCATGGGGTCTTCTGCGTGTTTCCGTCGGTTTTGGGGAGGGGTGACGATCGGCGACAGCGCATCCGGCTACGGCCGGGTGTTGCGTTGATGCCAGGCCGGCAATAGCAGCAAATCCAGGACATTAAGCGGTGGGAAGTGGGGTTTGTCGTCTGCGTTTTGGCGAAAACTGAGGGCAGGGTTTCTGCAACGTATCGCGCCGGTTGCCGTGTGCGCACCAATCGCAAAAAGGGGATGTGAAATGGATCGCGTGAGAAGACGTTTGCTACAGGGCGCATCGGCGACGTTGGCGCTGGCGGCCCTGCCCGCCACCGCCGCGTTGACGCCGCGCCAGTCGGCCGGGCCGTTCTATCCGGACGAACTGCCGCTGGACGACGACAATGACCTGGTACATGTTGCGGGCGCGGAGGCCCCGGCGCAGGGCCAGATCAGTGACCTGAGCGGGCGCTTGCTCGATCCAAACGGGCGAGCGGTGCGCGACACCCGAATCGAGATCTGGCAGTGCGATGCGAACGGGCGCTACCGGCACCCACGCGATGGCGGCGAGCGGCCGATCGACCCCGGATTCCAGGGCTTCGGCCATGCGGTGACCGACGATCACGGGCGCTACCGTTTTCTGACGATCAGGCCGGTGCCCTACCCGGGGCGTACGCCGCACATCCACGTCGCTGTGTTCCCGGATGGCGCTCAGCCGTTTGTCACCCAGCTTTATGTTGCCGGCGAGGGTCGCAATGCTGCGGATTTTCTGTATCGGCGCATCCCGGTGGAGCAGCGCGAGTTGGTCACGGCCGCATTCGAGCCGGGCAGGATGGCCGGCGCCGATCTGGCGGCGACCTGGGACATCGTGATCGGCGCTGCCTGACGTCGCGTCCGGATCTTGTCGAGATCTTGGTTGGGGTATCACCAGGATGCCCGAACAGGCGAGGTATTTGAGACGGGTTGTGCCGCATCGCCACGGATGGGCTCGCATGACTGGCCGTCGTGCGCTCGGCTTTCACTGACTTACGAACGATTGACCGTAGTCAGCGTCCCCGTCTTGACGGATTCGTCCATAAAGTGTCCGGTAAAAAACAAGTCAAATAATGTACATTTGGCCTGCAGTTCTTGCTGAGGCCACTTTCAGCGACTTCAGTGACCTCTCGAACGTTCACAACCAGGAGCAGTTCACGATGACACTTTCAAAACGCCGCATTGCCATGTTCACCGTCTTGTTGTTCGCGGGTGCAACCGGCACAGCCGCCGCCGTCGGATGTGCCCAGTACCCGCAGGGCATGGGTTATGGCCCCGGTGGTTACGGGGCGCCCTATGCCATGCCGCACATGAGTCCACCGCTGCGACCACAGCGCCCGATGCCACCAATGCGGCCGCAGATGGGCCCGTATGGCTATGGCGGTGCAATGAACAATCCGTACATGCGGGGCGGTTACGCGACGCCGTCGCAGGCGGCGCCTGCACAGGCGGCCGCCGCGGAGACAGCCGTGCCGGCCGACAGTGCGGCCGTATCGATGTCACAGATGCAGTTCAACTCAGCCACGGTAACGATCAAAACCGGCGGCACGGTCACCTGGACCAACAGCGACAGCATGCCGCACACCGTCACGGCGAGCGACGGCAGTTTCGGTTCTGCGCAACTTGGCGCCGGTGGCACGTTCACTCGCACGTTCGACAAACCGGGTACCTACGGGTACTACTGCACCCTTCATCCGATGATGCGCGGGACTGTCGTCGTCGTGGATTGATGCTGGCCGGCGCGCCCGGCGGGCGCGTTGAAACTTCGAAACCCGTGGCGTCGGCCACGGGTTTTTTTCAATCAAGGGGGGCTTGAAAAAGGAATAAAGGGGACGGCGGCATCTATGCCAACATCAGTTGTCGGTAAAGTCGTAAAATTATGCAGTATCCAGTCCGCCCGACCCGGATTGACCTTTGCTTACACCAGCGCCTCGAGGGCATCATGTTCATCCTCGTCATCAATTCCGGTAGCTCTTCCATCAAGTTCCAGTTGTTGCAGATGGAGGACGAGTCGCTGCAGTTCTCCGGGCTCCTGGAACGCATCGGCGAAGCGCGTGCCGAGCTGAGCCTGAACCCGGGCGACGGATCCGAGCAGCGCAACCGGTGAGTGCCCCGAGTCATGATCAGGGCATGACACTGATTCTCGATGCCCTGAGGGCGTCGGCCCTGCTGACCGAGGCGCGACCGTTGTCGGCCATCGGTCACCGCGTGGTGCATGGCGGTGAGACGTTTCGTGCGCCGGTCCTGCTGGACGACGTCAGTATTCAGCGGATTCGGGACTGCATCCCGTTGGCGCCCCTGCACAATCCGGCCAACCTGGCGGGCATCGAGGCGTGTCGGCGCCTGTTTCCCGAACTGCCCCAGGTGGCTGTGTTCGATACCGCATTTCACCAGGATATGCCCGAATCGGCCTGGCGCTATGCCGTGCCGGACAACTGGTACCAGCGCTACGGTGTACGCCGTTACGGTTTCCACGGTACGTCTCACGCCTACGTCGCCCGGCAGGCGGCGGCCTGGTTGGGTCGTCCGCCAGAGCAATGCAACCTGATCACGCTGCACCTGGGCAATGGTGCCAGCATCAGCGCTATCGAGCGGCGGGCGTTGCCGCGACACCTCGATGGGGATGACGCCACTGGAAGGTCTGGTGATGGGCAGCCGCTCGGGTGATATCGATCCGGCGATTCCCGCCTATCTGCAGCGGCGTGCGGGGTTTACTGCCGAAGAAATCGATACCGCACTCAACAGGAACAGCGGTCTGCGTGCGCTCTGCGGCGACAATGACATGCGCCGCATTCTGCAACGCGTCGATGCCGCTGACCCGCAGGCGCAGCTGGCCCTGGATATCTATTGTCAACGTATTCGCAAGTACATCGGTGCCTACCTGGCCGTGCTGGGGCGGGTGGATGCCCTGGTCTTCACCGGCGGCATTGGCGAGCACGCCGCGCCAGTGCGGCGGAAGATCTGCGCCAATCTGCAGCAACCTGGGCATCCGCCTGGATGAATCGGCCAACAGCAATGCTGTCGGCGCCTTGAGCGCCATCCACTCGCCGTCGGATGGACCGATCGAGCCGATTCCTCTACTGGTGATTCGCACCAACGAGGAGCTGGAGATTGCCCGCCAGACCCGCTTACTTTGCCCGCCGTTGAAGCACTGAGCCTCATGACCCATCTCTACATCACCGGAACCGCACGCCGCAGTGGCAAGTCGGCCCTCAGTCTTGGCTTCATGGATCGCCTGGCCGCCGCTGGCGGCGGGGCCGCGTACTTTCGCCCGATCATCGCCGATGTCGAGGACCGGGTGCTGCAGTTGATGCTGACCCGCTACGGCACGGAACTGGAACCTTCGAGCCACTACGGTCTACTGGCATCGGAGGCGCACCGCTTGTTCGCGGACGGCGACAAGAAGGAGGTGGTCAAGACCATCCTGGACCGTTTTCATCGGCTGGCCCGGCACAAGAGGCACGTCGCTTTGCGAAGGCACCGATTTCGGCAACAGCCTGCCCGGTGCCGATCTGGACTTCAATCTGGAACTGGCCAACCATCTGGGCTGCCAGGTGGTCGTGGTTATCGACGGACACCGGCGTGACGAAGAGCAATTACTGGAAGATCTGCAGAGCCTGCAGGAGGCTTTGGACGAGCACCATAGCCAGGTATTCGCGCTGTTTATCAATCGGGTTGATCCCGGGCTTTCCGGAGGGGGTTCTGGATCGTCTGAAAGTTGCGGTGCGGCATGGTACCCCTCTCTACCTGCTGCAGCAGCAGCCGGTTCTCGACATGCCCACCATGGGCGACGTGGCCCAGGCGCTGGGGGCCGAGCTCCTGTGCGGAACCCCCGCCAGCCTGGCGCGTGAAGTCGTACATTTCAAAGTGGCGGCGATGGAGTTGCCGAATTTCCTCGGCCGACTGGTCGACGGCAGCCTGGTGATTACCCCGGGTGATCGTAGCGACCTGATCCTCGGAACCCTGTTGGCCGATGTCAGCGACAAGCACCCGCAGATCGCGGGGGTGCTGCTCACCGGCGGCTTGCGGCCGGCTGTCGAGGTGAAGAAGCTGGTCGATGGGCTGGGCTGGGACAACTTGCCGATCCTGCTGGTGGAAGAAGACACCTTCACCACGGCTATGGCCCTGAACAAGGTGGAGTCGCACCTGGATACTGGACAATCCACGCAAGCTGGCGGCGGCGCTGGCCCTGACCGAGGAACTGCCGATCGATTGCTGCAGCCTGACGGGCGAGAGTGTTGTCGAGCTGCCCCAGGTCACCACGCCGTTGCGCTTCGAGTACGAGATCATGCAGCGCGCACGCCATCAACGTCAGCACATCGTACTGCCGGAAGGCGATGAGGAACGGGTGTTGCGCGCCGCCGAGATTCTGTTGTTGCGCGAGGTGGCGGACATCACGTTGCTGGGCGACCCCGACGCCATTCGGGCCAAGGCCTCGCGACTGGGCTTGCGGCTGGATCGGGCCCAGCTGATCGATCCAGTGACGTCGCCGTTACGCCAACGCTATGCGGAGGCACTGCACGAGGCCCGCAAGCACAAAGGCGTGTCCCTGGAGGTCGCCATGGACATGATCGAGGATGTCAGTTACTTCGGCACCCTGATGGTGCACTGCGGCGATGCCGATGGCATGGTGTCCGGCGCGGTACACACCACCCAGCACACCATTCGGCCGGCGTTCGAGGTGATTCGCACGGCACCGGGACACGGGGTGATCTCCAGTGTGTTCCTCATGAGCCTGGCCGACCGGGTGCTGGTCTATGGTGACTGCGCCGTCAACCCCGACCCGAATGCCGAGCAACTGGCGGAGATCGCCGTCACATCGGCGGCGACCGCCGTGCAGTTCGGCATCGCTCCCAAGGTGGCCATGTTGTCCTACTCCACGGGTGATTCCGGTGTGGGCGCAGCCGTGGAAAAGGTGCGACAGGCGGTGGCCATAGCCCGCAAAAAGGCGCCGTGGTTCATGCTGGAAGGGCCGATTCAGTACGATGCGGCTGTGGACGCATCGGTGGCACGCACCAAGCTGCCGGAGAGCGAGGTGGCCGGGCGCGCCACCGTATTGATCTTCCCCGATCTGAATACCGGCAACAACACCTACAAAGCGGTGCAGCGCACCGCCGGGGCCGTGGCCATCGGCCCGATCCTGCAGGGCTTGAACAAGCCGGTGAACGATCTCTCCCGTGGCTGCACTGTGACTGACATCGTCAATACCGTTGCCATTACCGCCATTCAGGCGCAGGGCAGCGGTACCTGAGCGAGGCTCGCCTTTCGCATGATTTGGTTCTCAGGCACAGGGGGCGGGGACCTGCGATCCCGGATTGTGAATCGGCTCAATGTGGTCGAACACGTGAACGCTGGCGTCACTCAGGGTTCGGTCGCGACCCTGGTGAACCCGCTCCCGCTGGAGCATCCCGAAGAGGCATCCGCATGCGGCGTTGTCGGCACATTTACCCCACTCGCGATCTCACCGGCCAGATCATCGCGTAGATCGGTGATAGTGGCCAGCAGGTGGGCGCGCTGGCGCCCGTCCAGGGTCGAATCGAGCGCCGCCAACATCTCGATCCAGCCGTCACGCAGATTCGGGTACACCTCAACCAGTGCTGGGCCCCGGTCGGCCTGATCGACCCACCAGGAGACCAGGAAAGCCTCGAGCGCCTGCGGCTGGTCCTCACGCAACATGGCCAGAAGACGTTGCTGCTGGCGTTGGCGATAGCGCAGCCACTCATCGGCGACGTCCGGCATACGTTTTACTGCCACCTCGACCAGGCGCGCCTGCTCGGTCGACAGATCTCCGGTCCAGCGTTCGACACGCTCAATGAAACGCTCGACGCGCGCCGCCTCGCGTTCGCGCGGATCCGAGTGCAGGTAATCCTCGCGATACTCGGCATTACGCTTGTCCAGTTCGGCACCCAGG
>CAVRBK010000070.1:0-14987 GCA_963719025.1 uncultured Gammaproteobacteria bacterium
CTGCCAGGGGCCAAACGGGCCAACTGCCGAAATTTTGAAATCAATATCAGTTTTCAGGTACAGGTATCGACCACCCGCCAGCAGATCCAGCCGGGTGCTGTCGGTTTCCTTGATTGCATAGCTCCCAGCCGCGGTGACGATCCACGACTTGAGATCGACATCGAGTTTGGCCGTGACCGGCCGGCGTATGAGGTTGGCAGTGCTGCTGTCACTGGCCGACACGTCCAGGTAGATGACGTCGGCCAGCATGCCCCATTTTCCCTTGCGCGCCTGCAGCGACCCCATGAAGGCCATATCGAGGTTGTCGATCAGGTCGTTGAACGAGATGTCGATGTCGTCGCCGGCCGCAGAGGTGCCGCCAATGCCGGCGCCCCACAGATAGACCGCACTATCGAACTGCCAGGAGTCACCATCTGGTTCACCGGCGGCCTGCGCCAACGACAGCGTCAGAGTGAGCATCCCGGCAACCAGGCCCCTATAGAAAAACGACTGAAACATTCGGCATCACCTCTCTCTGCCCCATGGTGGGTGCGTTAAAACAACCTTTCGTGAAGGCGTACATGTTGCCTGAAAACGGTCGAGGGCAGCAGGTACACCGCGGATATGCAACAGCGACAAGAGATACCCGCTGTTATCCCGTCAGCGGTTGCGTCTGATCCCACCCATCAGCATGCTGCCGACGGCGCCCGCGGCGGCACCCTTGCCGGCATCGCCGGCTATGCCACCGATAATCGCGCCCTTGGCCGCGCCACTCACCAGGTCTCTGCCGGCTGAAGTGCCTTTGCCAGGCTCCCTGGTCATGCCGCCAAACAGCGCGCCGCCAACGGCACCCGCGGCGGCACCTTTGCCTGCATCACCGGCGATAGCACCGATGACCGCGCCCTTCGCCGCGCCCGTTACGGTGTCTTCCACCAGTTCCCGTGCATTATTCGCAGCCGGCAGCAGGCAGACGACCGAAAGTAATCCAATGATTCCCGCTTTACACCTCATAGCTCTTCTCCGGATTCGATGAACATGACTGCGCTGGTAACAATTCCCACGTGAGAATGGGAGATGTCACTGCGCAAGGCAGGATCCAAAAAGTATGTAGGCGACACCGTTACTGCTTGCCACGGTACCGGTGAAGTCTCCGGTCACCCGGTCCAGGGTGGCACTCCAGCCTTGTCCGAATTCGCCGCCCAGCAGCACCAGGGCGTTGCCCTCCGTACGCGTGTTCAGGATCGCCGAAGTGCGCCGGTCGTCACCCTCCCTCGCCGTTTCGATCAGGTTGTTCTCGGTGTCGATCCTGACAAATACCGGCAGATTGACGGCATTGGCCGGACCGCGAACACAATCGGACAGGTCGCAGGTCAGGGTGCTGGTAATGGCGCACAGCGTCTTGCCTGATCCACTGCCTTCTGCCGCTGCGATCCCCGTGGCTGCCAGGGCGGCCAGTGCAATCGCGCTCACGCTTTTCAAATTTTTCATATCACAACCCTAGTTGACGTTGACGATGATGTATTGGGCACCCGAGGCCTGGTAATAGGTACCGCCGCACTGATGCAGCGAGACCCCTTCGACGATGACCGTCTGGCAACCGGCCGGCAGTACCGCCACATAGGCCGCGGTCCGGGCAATGGTGCGCCGTGTCGTGCGGCGCGCGACCCCCGCTACGCTGACCGGCGTCAGGGGCCGGCCGATGCGTGCTTCGGCGGATTGAATGAATACCCCGGGGTTGAGAGAAACCTCCAGCACCACCGCGGCAACGAGGGCGGCGGCGGCAAAAATGCCCTTTTGCATGAAATCGTTCACTGTTTCTCTCCCCCTGCTGCAGTCGAAAACTCGCCCAGTTCATTGAACACCATCTCATCCAGGCGCACCGCACCGTCCGCCGGCGAGAAATCGAATTTCCCGGCGCTGATCTGCGGGCTGGTGTTCCAGTCGCGCAGGCGCACCTCGTACTGCGGCGCGGCGGTGTGCCACTTGCTGGTGATAACATACTTCATCGGCAGCGGCTGTTCGCCGGTCCGGATCCAGATCTGCCAATCGACGTTGTCCTCACGGAACGCCAGGTGATGGCACTCGACACCCGCGATATATGTGGTGCCGAAATAGGAACTGCTGTCGACCCCCTCGGACAGCACTTTGTAGGGATCCGCGAACAGCAGGTCAGCGCCAGGGGCTGGTATACCGGTCTCCATTTCGTAAGCCAATATCGCATCGTCGATGGTTCCCGCTACCGGGGTCTGTGCATAGACATTCAGATTCCGGCCATTCAGCGTCAGCGTCTCGCCGTCGAAAACCACATCGACATTCGCAACCACGCCTCTGCGGTGGATATACAGCTTATTCGGCCGCTGTATCATCGCCTCGGCCGAAGCACTCAGCTGCAGTTTCTGACCGTCGCGCAGCACCACCTCGAGGTCGATATCTGCAGTCATGCTGAACGCCTTTGCGCTGCCCAGATAGTCAGACATCGATTTGAGTATGCGATCGGCCTCCGGATCGATGTCTGCCGCATGGGCAATGGGTATGGAGAGCGCGCCGACAAACGCCGAGATGACGATCGCACGACTTCTGCCTCTCTTTCTATTCATTTCCGTATCCTCTCGCAGCTGGCTGGCTCCGAACCGCCGGAACCCATGGGGTCGCACGATGAGCTGCAACCGTTGCAGTCCCCAGGCGGAACCCTTCATCGGGGGCATTGAGTGCAGATTAGCGCTGATGGCGGCGTAAAACTGGCCATAACACGCCACTGGAGCTGATCGGGTTTTCGTAATCTGGGCCGGCGTCACTTCGCCGGCTGCATGCGCACCTTGAAGCGCTCGGCGTAATACTCAAGTGTCTTGTTGATCGAATCCCAGGAGAGCTCCCCGGCGTCCGCCAGTTTGGGCGATTTGTCGACCAGTACGAAGACCCGCTCATTGCTCACCGGATCAAAGCTTTCGATAAGGCCTGTTACCAGGTATAACCCAGCGCCGCACCAAAGAGCCATTGGCCTGAGTCGCCTCGTTCATCAACGATCGGACTGTCTTTAACATCACCCATCAATGACTCGTAGCGCGCACCAGCAGCAATAGACCAGGATTTGCTTAATGGCATGACTCCGCCGACCATGAAGCGCGCTGAATTGATACCACCATCGGCGTTGTAGGCTGAACCACCCAGGCTGGGGAAGAGCGCAATATTAGTGCCACGCACACCATAGTAGGTATCGTTGTAGTCTGAACTGGCAAAACTGAAACCACCGCTGATATTCATCAACACAGGGCCAGCCGGAAACCAGTATTTGGCCATCGCTGTGCCGTAAATTCCATCGTTGGTACCACCGACATCCGCAACCAGATCCGCACTGAATACCCAGCGTTTCAATGGATTGTCGGCATCCTTTATCGTGTAGGCGACAAAACCACCGAGCATCGCGGTGTCGTCAATTTCTTCCATGTTTCTTACAACTTTGTCATCAACATCCTTATCTCTTCCAAATCGGTAGAACAGCTCTGGACCAACCTGCCAATGCTCGTCATCCAGAAGATTCAGCGTAATTTGTGGACCAAGCAACTGCATATAACGGTTGCCGGAAAAATAGTAACGTCCCATTGGTGCCGCTGCGGTCTCGTAATCATCGGAACCGGAGTAGTCTGGTGCCTGCCCCACGGCAAGGCCGACCATGTTAATCTGCTCTGGTAACTCAAAAAAACTGCCGCCGGCGGCCACTGAATATCCCGGTGCGCAGGCTAGTGAAACGAGTACTGGTAATATTTTCATCGTCAGTTTGCGTTGCAAGGGGTTCATTTACTGCTCCTGTTGAGTCGTTTCAATCAAAAAAATAATCTTATTAAGAGTACAGGTCGCATAAACGCCCTTTTCCCTTGTCCTTCGAGTTCCTGCGTCGAAGGTATTCCAAATTACTCTAGTGTACCTCGTCACCAATACTGTAACGTTCAGCGAGCCGGGAAGCGGTTAGCCGCCAGGCATGTCTCGCAGGGAATGGCCCATCCCTTTCCAAGAGACATAACGCCGCGGATGACCGCTTCCCGGCTCGCCCGAAGGGAGCGCGCCTATGCTGCCAGTGCTGCGTTGCGCTCCTTGTGAAGGGCCTGCCATTAACTGCGGATCGCGCCTTACTCTGGCAGCATAGGCACGCTCTGAATGTCACAGTATTGGTGACGAGGTACACTAGCGCTGACGTCGGCGCGAAACTGGACTAAACACGCCACTGGAGCTGATTGGGTTTTCGTAATCTGGGCCCGGCGCCTTTGGTGATCCACAAGCCAGACGTCGTATCAACGGAACAGCCACTGAATGTGATCTGCTTTTTTGTACCTCCGACGCCCATTCTCTTGACCCCGCTATGCCTTTTTCTTATTGCTTGCCTTCCTGCAACACCGTTTCGCAAGGATTGCTGAACGCAGTCAGGCGAGTGAACAGCGCCTCGAAGACCAGGCTGAGCCCTCCGGTCGCCACGGCGGCCCCGCCGTGCGTGACGACCCCGCCGACGTTCACATCCACCTTGGGCTGTGCCAGTGTCCCGGTAAGGCGGATAAAATTGTCCGCCAACCCGATGATGCTGATCCCCAGGCCTTTGCGTTGCGCCGTCTTGAACCGAAGATCGATCTCGCCGCTCGTCAGGTTGACGGTTCCCGCGCCGACGACATTGACACTATCGGTACGCAGGGCGAGTCCATTGGTGCTGGTGCCGATGCCGTCGGCGACATCGAGATGCAGGACCGCACATTCGAGTTGAGAAGCGGTTCTCACCTGCTGCTCTTTGCTGATGGCATTCAGCAGGGTCAGCAGCACACTGCCCAGCGGGAGATGTCGGGCAATCTCGTTGCTGAGCTGCCCGGCGCCGACCACTAGATTCACATGACCAGTTGCAGAAGCGATCGCCGAGGCCAGCGATTTTCCGCTGCCGACCAGATTGACATCGACCGATGCAGTCTGCTTTGGGGCCGCCCCATCGGCACCCTTTGCATCCATCAGCAGACCAAGGTCCAGCTCGCCCTTGTTCTGCAGGGTCAACCGCCACGCCGACCCTGCAGGCTCGAGATCAATAAGGGTGTCCAGCTTTTCTGCCTCGTCCTCCACCACCAGTTGCAGATGCCCGTGATCCAGTGTTGCCTTCAGCCTCAGCCCATCGTATTGGACCTGATCCGAGCTCAGGTGTGCAATCTCGAGTCGAACGATCGCGTCCCATTGCGCCAGCGCGCCGGGGAACAGCTCCCAGCTCAGCAATACCCCGACGTCATCGACGTCACCTGAATCCGCTTCAGTGCCCGCGAGGAACGGCTTGAGGTCGATGGTTTTTGCCTTCAGCCTGGCCTCGATCCGCTCCCCCTCGGCAAGGGGAAGATGCAACTCGCCTGTGATCTCACTGCCTGCGATCGTGGCGGCAATATCCTTCAGCGTAAGATGATGTTCGCTCCCTTGCAGGCGGGTAGAGAGACTGAATGGCTTGTGCTCAATTTGGCCACGCAACTTCAGCCCGACGCTCTTCCATCTCTTGTCGTGCGACAACAGCCCGGCGAGCCTGCCGCCGTGCAACTCCAACTGGAACGACTGCTCCCGGAACTGCACGCGGCTATGCAGCGACACCGGCTTGCCGGGCAGCAGGGAGATGGTTGTCTCCGTAAAGCCGATATTCGTCGCATCTCCGCCCTTTTTCGCCGGCAATGTAACGCGCAGCGATCCGATATCGAGTTTGCCGCTCAGGTTGCGGATCAGCGACTCCATGCTGCTGCCGGTCGTCTTGAATTGCCCCGAGACGCGTTGCAGTGGACCGACGCCTGCCGAGCCCGGCAGCGCAGCCAGCAGCGCGGGCGGTAGATCGACCCGATCACCCCGCACGGTCAAAGCCACCTCCAGGGCATCGCTCTGCGCTGCCGCCCGGCCGCTGAAATCGACAGTCATTTCTGCGCTGGACAGCCGCCCCTTGAATGTTCGGGCCGCTTGACTGCCTGCGGTGTCCGCACGGGCTTCGGCTGAAATCGCAATCGGAACATCATGGAAGTTGAACTCGGCCGTCACCGAGGCCTGAGCGCCGCCCAGTCCGAGCAGCGCGAGATGCTTGACTGCCAGTTGGCGTTCTTCAGCGCCCGCCTGTCGATAGCGCAAGCGCGAATTCTCCAACACCAGGCGATCGATCCGCGGTCCTGCAGAAGCGGATGCCTCACCACCGAAGTCCCAGTTTCGCCTGCCGTCCGCTGCGGTCGCGAGGAGCACATCGGCATTCTGCAGCACTACCTCTGCAATACCGAGGTGACCCTGCAACAGAGACGCGATATCGAGTTGCAGATAAGCCAGTTGCGCGCGCGCAAAATCCTCACCGCCGGCCCACGCCGGGTTGCCAACCCGCAGACCCTGTAACGAGATACTGGGCTTCATCGACCAGCGCAGCGAAATGCCGTCGTCGATGCGCACATCTCTACCCAATGCCTGACTGGCCGCCGATTCCACCAGCGCCTTATTCCGGTCAAGGTAGAAGACCAACCCCGCCATGCCGAGCAGGGCAACCAGGACGAGAAGCCCGACACCCCAGATGATGCGCCTGCGTAGCTTCATTCCGTCGGCCCCGGCTGCTGCGGTCCATCCAGCGCGAGCCAGGCCAGCACGCGCTTCTCCAGATAGGGATAAAATGGATTCCAACGCAGGCGCAGCATGTCGGACGCAGGGATCTGCAGCACGCCTCGCTCGCCGCGCAGGGCGAGCTTGCCAAGGTGAATGCCGGGGCTCCTGGTCGGCGCCAGGCCGCCATAGACCGGGTCGCCAGGCGAAAACGGCAGCGCGACATGGGCCAGCGAGTAAAGTCCCTCAGGCCAGGCAAGGCCCAGACCCACATCGGTCAGCGCATCGCCTTCAGCACGCCGGCCACGCACACCCACGGTCCGGCTGTCTGCGGCCTCGTTGGTGACCACGCTCAGGGTAAAAGATCGTGCCGCGTCCCCTTGCAGGGCATTGACTACCGCGCTGGGGTCCCATTTCATCAGCGGTTCCATTTCCGCCATGCGATTGATGTCAAACAGCACCAGCTCATGTCCAGCGGCCGGCAATCGTTGGAAAAGGCCCTCGACCAGCGCCGGGGTCGAGACCGTCGCATCGACTACCGATGAAAAGGCCAGGATCGGCGGCATACGCTGCAGCCTGCCGCCCTGATCAAGGTCGGTGATACGTTCCTGGATCTGTTGCGTCAGTCGGTACACCACATCGCCGGCGTTGACCGCAAAGGAGCCGTACTTGAACGGATCGTACTCCGGCAGGATAGCGTTCCAGGCGAGCTTGTCGAGACCGAGCAGGTGACCAATCCGGGCCTGCCAGACCGCGAGTACCGCCACCGAGGTGACACCGATGGCGGGTGAGAGAATGGCCAGGCGGTCAACCCGCGGCAGTGCCTCGTCGTCCAGCGTTGCGAGTGCATAGTGCACCGCCAGCGCGGCGCCGGTCGAATAGCCGACGATATACAGTGGCCGGCCGCCGCTCTGCTGCGCCAGGTGACGCATTGCCAGACGCACCGCCGCGGCCATGTCCTGCCACTTGAGTTCCACCAGGCCCGACGGGGCGGTGCCATGGCCGGGCATGCGCAGGCCGAGCACATGCGCCCCGGCGGCGTTCAGGCGCTCACCCAGATGACGCAGGCTATAGGGGGAATCCGACATGCCGTGCAGCAGCAGCACGCCCGCCCTCGCTTGCTGCGCAGGCAATTCGAAACTCCGGTTCCAGTTCGGCTGCCAGTTCTGCGGATCGGACAGACTGCCATGATTGTAACGGTTGATCGCACTGCGCTGCGCGGGCGGAACCCGGGCATAGACGCGTTGGTCGAGTTGGCGGAACAGCCGGTCCTCGAGCGCCAGGTAGTCGGCAAAGGTCCTGACCCCGGAGCGCGCAGTGAATTCCTCATCGAGGTCGGCCAGATGCCAGACGCTGAGCTGCGCACGGCCATTCAGGTACAGCACAAACCCGATCAGCAATACCAGGGACGCCCCGACGGTGCCGTAGGCGAGCGCCTTGAGCGTATGTCGCAGCAGGCTGTTCAATTCGTCTCATCGGCCAGGGCTTCCCAACCCGGTGGCGACAGCGCAACAAATACGCCGGTTGATGATCAATAAGTGACGTTCGAGTCACCGAACTCCAGACTGACCTGCTGCTGCAGTTTTTGCAGCAACTCCCTGGATGATGCGTTCAGTGTCTGGCTGCCGGGTTGGTAGAAGTGCAGGCGTGTAATACCCTTCTCCCAGGAGGTCAGGACATCGATGCGGACCTGCCCGGTTGCGACGTGCTCGAAGCTCATCCTGTGGTGGCCGTCCTGTTCGACCGCCTTCACCCAGTGGTGGGAACTGGGGTCCAGGATCGGGATCCGGTCGTAACCAAGATCGTGCAGCATTTCTGTCAATTCAGCCGGCATATATTGCCAGCCTTTCACATGCTTCCCGTCAATCTTCAGGGTCTCGCCACCGTCGCTGGCACAGCCCTGCAACATCAGCGCCACCGCGGCAAGCATAACCAGAGATAGAACACGTAACATTTCGATTGGATCCCCCTCACCCGGGTAGCTGTCCAGACAGGCAGACAGAAGCACCCCGCCGCCGGCTTATGGATAACTACCTGAGCTGTGATCGACGCTCCGGTTTTGTTGTGACTTCGCAGGCCAAAAAACCTGCGCCCCGCGAGCCCCTCTTTCGCATACCTCACATACTGTCAAGAATCTTCTGTTTCTTTGCCTTGTACTCCTGCGGCGTGATGTAGCCACCTGCCGCCAGCTTGTCCAGTTCATCCAGACGCTGCTGTGCCGACTTGTGCGCGGGAGCCGCAGGGACCGGCCGCTGTGCAGCTTGCTGGGCGGCGGCCGCCTGCTGCTGCGAGGCTTCGGTCTGTGCCCTCATATTGCCCAGAAGCCTGGTGGCGAAAACCCCGCCGATGAATGCGCCGGCATCACTGGCCGCTGCCGGCGTGCTGATGCCAACCACTGCAGTACCCAGGACGCAGGCCATGACAGCCGATGCCAACTTATCTTTGATAGCCATAACAATTTCTCCTCAAAGTGCGGTACAGGTGCCAAATGCCATGAAGCTGACGGCGTCACCGACGCCCGCGGCGCTCATGCGGCCGCTCTTGGTGTTGATCGCGACTTCCCAGCCACGCGCATTCTCCACACCTTGCAGGACCAGATGGTCGCCACTGCGCTCCATGTTCTTGACCGTCGAAACGGCGTCAACGCCGCTCTCGTAGGCAGCCCGCAATACCTTGTCCTTGGCATCCAGGATCATGAACTCGGGCAGATCGAAGCTGCTTGCCCGCCCCTGAACGCAACTGCCCTCTTCCGCGCAACCGACCACATCCATCACGGCGCAGACGATGTTACCGGAGCCATCCATCTCCGCCGCAGAAACTGCGGCCGAAACGAAGGGTGTCGCCGCAACAACCCAGGCCGCGATGGCCCGGGAGCATTTTCTATTCCGCATCTCTGTTCTCCTCATGTAACGGTTCAGAATACAAAGCAATGTCTGATCATTTGAGGTTTTCCCTCTGCTGCAAGTATTCACCGAAAACCTTGCGGGGCGCTGGCCAATTCGCGCCAATCGTACCAATCCCGGCATCGAGGGGCCGGAGGTATCTTCGACCCCTCTTCTCTAGCGTCCCAGTTCCGTCAGCAAGCGCTGGAAGTCCGGGTTGTTGCGCAACAGCTCGCGACCGGCGGCGATCAGCCTGTCCACCTGTTCGCCGGTGAGGTCGAAGCTGGTGGGGATAAGATTGAAATACGCGAGTTGCTCGGGTTGCGGGACGTCGGCAAAGGCAACCTGAATGAAATGGGGTGTAACCGGCATGGCCGGGGTCGACAACGCCTGCGCCCAGCGTTTCAGGCTGTTGTTCATCAGGCTCAGGGTCGCTGCATTGTAACGGTGCAGTTGAATGTCGGTCACCGCATCGATGGTTTCCGCGCAGCGACGGCTGTTTGTTGCTCTTGTCCATCTCCGGCTCCACTTCGGTGGAGGCATTGACCGAAATGACCACCATTTGACGCGGCGGTTTGCGACCCCTCTTCTCGACGAACACCTTGGCGCCGCCCGCCACCTCAATGACTTCGTAGATAGCACGCAGCCCCAGGTTGTCGGTGATGCCCCCATCCACGAAGTGGGCGTATTGGCGATTCTCCTTTTTGAAATAGCTCTTCAGGCCATCGACGACCTCGGTCAACTGGGGGTCCCCCTCGACCCGCTGCTGCGCCTCCGTCAACCAGCCGGGCAATGTCTGCTTGCACTCCTGATAATTCTCGACCACCACCGGATTGAACACCACCGGGACCGCAGAAGACGCAGTCACTGCCCGCGCCACCGGGAACGAGGAGATGTCCGAACAGAGCAGGTTGAAGTACTCCTGGACGAAGGAAAAACGCACCCCATAGCCCAGGTCGGACGCGTTGATGAGTACCAGGGGCCCGCCGCTGCGTCCCATATCAGCAAAGGTCGCGTCCTGGAACACAACCTCTTCATAGTACTTCACCGCCGTTTCGGTGCGCCCGGTGGAGCGGAACCATCCCAACGGGTTAAACAGCGAGTGAATCAGCGTGCCCTGAACGTCGCGCCGGAGAAACACCTCTTCGAAGTCCGCGAAGAGACGGTCGCCGTAGAGGCCGTAATAGGCCGAAGTAAAGCTCCCGCCGGAAACCGAGCTGATGGTGTCGACTTCGTCGAGCAGCCGGCGTGGTTGCCCGTCGATCACCAGGGTGGTGTCGCGAAGTTCCTGCAGCACCCCGTAGGCCAGTGCGGCGGCCCGCGTCCCACCGCCGGAGAATGCGAGCATCAGGGCAATGTCACCGCTGCCTCTGCGGCCACTCAGTTGTTTGATCGAATAGGCCTGCTGTGATTCGACGGCGCCGGCCGGCTTGTTATGGATGACGCCATAGGATGCGCATCCCGACAGGACCAGCAATGCCAGCCCGAGGCCTAAGAGTTTGAACACGGACCACCCCCTCGACAATGGAATCTTAATTTGTAAGATTGACTACTGTCGTCGAACAAAACCAGCCATTTCACGCCAATCGCCCAGATCAATCCCGCTTGTCACCCGCTTTGTCGCGCGGTTCGGCAAGTTCACACCAAATGGGGTCAGACTCGATCTATCAAGTAAAGATACCCAATCGCAAGATATAACCATGGATGAATCGAGTCTGACCCTAATGGCACGTACTTAAGCGAAACTCCTAATACAACAATCTTCGTCATTCCGGCGAAGGCCGGAATCCAGGATCGACCACCATTGGTGTCATGGATCCCGGCCTTCGCCGGGATGACGGTGTTTTTTAGCTTAATAGTGCATTGAGTCTGACCCCATTTAATTGAGGGCGCGTTGCATCATTGGTCCATAAGGCCTATATTGGGCCTAATAGGCCATTTTCGATGTGAGTTCAACATGCAAAAATTCTCCGCTCATGATGCCAAGGCACGATTTGGCCAGTTAATGGATGCTGCCCGTCGCGCGCCCGTCACCATTGAGAAACATGGTCGTGCGGTGGCCGTGGTGATCTCCAAGGAAGAGTTCGATGACATCGAAGCCATGCGGCTGGAGCGTCTGCGCTCGGAGGTACAGCAAGGCATTTCCGCCAGTACGGCAGGAGACGTCGTAGAGGTTGATGATACCGATCTGGAAAGGTTCATCGAAGGCATCATGAACGCCGGCGCGAGTGCTTCTGCGCCCCGCTGATGAAATACCGTTTGACCCGGCCGGCGGTCGGCGACCTGGCCGAGATCGGCCGGTATACCCGGGAGCAGTGGGGCGAAGAGCAGTCCCGCCGCTATCGAGCGGCTATTTCAGCCCGGTTGAAATGGCTGAGTCGTAACCCAACCCTTTGGCGCGCCCGGCCTGAAATCCATGATGGTATTTACACCAGCCATGAACAGCGTCACGTCATTGTTTTTCGCGAATATGACGACGGTATTGAAATCCTTCGTGTCCTGCATGAGCGAATGGACATGACGCATCGACTCAAGAACGATTGATTCGAAATTAAATGGGGTCTGACCCCATTTAACAGATTCGGCTACCCCCTGTCCGCATCGGGCGATCCCTCCGGTGGATAATCCAGGGTGTCGCTAATCGACTTTCGATAATCCTCGGCAAAATCGGGAAACGGCAGGGCCTGCTCCGAAGCCCATTCGCGCACCTGCTTCTCCGCTGCCTGCTGACGTTCTTGATCGAGTCCGCCGTCGCGGCCAAGATAGACCGTGCTCGAGGGGAAGGCGAAACCGGTTCCGGCCTGTTCGACCAGCTTCTTGGCGCGCAGCAGGATGTCTTCCTGAATGGCGAGGAACTCATTGCGGGTCTTGGTTCTGATGTACACGCGGATCGCAACGTTCAGCGAGAAATCGCCGAAGCCAACAAAGCGCACGCGCACCGGGTCGTCTGCGGTGTGGATGGTCCTGGGGTGCGCATGCAGCAGCTCGCGCAGACTGGCCAATAGAAAGCGCAGCTGGTCGTCGGTGGTCTCGTAGCGCAGGCCGAGCGTGGCGGTCAGCAACATGCGGTCGCACTCATTGAAGTTGACGATTTTCAGCTGGGCGAAATCGGCGTTTGGGATGGTGATCAGGCTGCGGTCGAGATGCCTTACCTTGGTGGAGCGCAGGCCGATCGACTCGATCCTGCCGATCGGGCGCCAGCCCGGCGTGACATCGTCGTCATAGCGACACAGATCGCCGACGCGGACCGGGCGGTCCGCAAACAGATTGAGCGCACCCATGAAGTTTTCCAGCGTGCTCTTGGCGGCAAGCGCGATCGCAATACCGCCCACGCCTGCACCGGTCACCAGACCGGCGACCGGCACGCCCAGTTGGTCCAGCATCTTGAAAAGAAGTACCAGCGCCGCCAGGACACCGATGGTGCGGGCAACCAGTCTCAGCAGCGAAGCATCCAGGCTCTTGGACTTTATTCTGGGCGACGAAATAATCATTTCTGCCCCCTGGTGTGCGCTTAGCCAGACAACCCAGACCAGCGTGATGCCATAGGAGAGAAACGCGAATGACTGCAACAGCTCAGCTCCGGAGCCGGTCAAATGGATCTGTTCGCGAGCAAAATGGTCTACCAGCGACAGCAGGCTGAGCAAGGCGAGTGGTACGCTCATGTAGCGCAGGTACGAGCCGAAAGAACCGCTTAAGTCCTTTTTATGCGACCATCGGTAGATCACGACCAGGATGCCGAGCACGAGCCCCAACAGGATCAGAACGGCCAGCCATTTCCACAGCACCTGGCCAAACACCGGGTAGTTTGCCCAGTCCGGAAGCGACTCCACCCATACCATCGGGATCATCCAGCCCGTTATCAACTCATTGATCCGATGCACGTCCTCGATGTGCACTGGGTTTACATAGGGCAAATCGCGCGCTACCTCATAGAGACGGGGTGCGTTCTCGACTGTGTCCGTACTGAAGCGGTACTCGCCGGTAAAGGGGCCTTCGGCGATTCGCGCAATACTGATCTCGGTATGGGGTATGCGCCAGCGGGTCAGAGGTTCAGGCGCATCCGGGGCTGCCTGCTCAGCGGAACTACCGGGAATATCCGCAAGGTTCGGCAAGCGAAAACGTGCGATGACGTCCCAAAGCAGATAGAAAGTGTCACCGGCGACCTGAACGCGGTTGGCGGGGGCGATATTGCTGAGATCGAACAGGCGCTCCACCTTGTTATCGATCTGTTCAAGTGCGCGCTGTGTGGCCCTGCTCGGCGAATCGCGGTACGCCTGATAGCGATCCGCCGTCTCTTCGGTGAGAGCAAGGAAGCTCTGCATGGTCGCCCGCGGACTCGAGGTATCGATGGGTTGGAGGGGATTTTCCGCAACGGCGGTGGCTGCTGTCAGCAAAAGCAGCAGCACGGCGACCAGCCCGAACGTGAAAGATCCTGGCCCGGCACCCGGGATGACCGGCTCACATCCGAGCACCCCATCCGGTCCTCCGCTGTTGCGATGATCCACTTTGGCTCCCGAATTTACGTGACGCTTAACGCGTCGTTGGCCGCTCATCCCTTACTCATCCGCCGGATGCAGAGGAGCTATCCTGGTTATTCCACTTGGACTAAAAGCCTGCGAGGAGGCGGAGATTGTTCAAAACGGTTCGCATACCCCTCCGGCTCCCCTATCCCCTCACTTCGGGAACAGGAAGGTCACCTGGAACCTGAGCCCCCAATCAGGTCCGCCCGTTGGGGTATCGACATAGTTGCGATAGCCGAGCTGCAGACTGACCGGTTGCTTGCCGAATTTCACTAACTGGCTGACAGTCAGGTTGATCGGGACAGTCCACTCCTCGTCCTTCCAGTTATAGCTGGACTCGGTATTTATCCCGAAGGTCGTGTTTTTCTTCGTGGTGTAGAAAAGGAACGGCTGGAGGTACAGGGAGCTGACATCTTTGTCGTCGTCGCCGGAGACCGACCACAACTGGTTGGCCAGCGCACCGTAGGTCCAGCCGCTATCCTGCTTCAATACCACGGCCGTCGGCCCGATGCTGAACTTATCCGAGGTGAGGCCATCGCCGCCGGTCGGAAGCGACAGCGCAGGCCCCGCGCCCCAGATCCAGCCGCCCGCCGTCGGCGCCTTGGGGCCGATGAAGAAGCTTTGCACGATCGCCACGATCTCGGTCCCGCGCGCGTGGCCGATCGCCGCCGGGTCGATGCACCTCGTAGTTCTCGCGCCACTTGAGCACGCCGTCCTGGTGGATGCCCGACGCGTGGCGGAACGCGTTCGCGCCCGACCACCGCCTTGTTCGGCGGCACCGCGATGCCGCTGCGCCGCTCGACCAGCGCGCGAGAGCGCGCAGATGCCGCGCGCGTCCACGGCGGTGTGCACGCCCAGCGCGCCGCCGTGCACCTGCAGCGCCATCACCACCTCCTCGAAGGAGGTGTTGCCCGGCGCGCTCGCCGATGCCGTTCACCGCCACCTCCAGCTGGCGCGCGCCGCCGCGGACCGCGGCCAGGGCGTTGGCCGTGGCCAGGCCGAGGTCGTCCTGGCCGTGGAAGGACAGCACGACGTCGGC
>CAVRBK010000071.1:0-9302 GCA_963719025.1 uncultured Gammaproteobacteria bacterium
CCAGCAGGTGCGCCGAGCCGAGGATCACGGCGCGTGCGCTGGGCTGTCCGCTGCTGCGCTGCAAGGCGACGCCCACGCTGAGCGGACCCTGTGCTTCTCCGGATTCCGGATCACGGCGGAGTCGTCCCTTGAGGTCGCCGGTTTCATTCCAGCTCCGCTGGCTGCTGCGCAGCTGTGCCACAAGCTGCCAGTCGTTGGCCGTGGTGAAATCGAAGGCGCGCGCGCGGTGCAGAACGCTGTGCCGGTCAGGCGGTTGAGGCAGCAGCTTGACATCGAAGTCGTCAACGATGGCGTTGGCCGGGTCGTCCAGGCCGTAGCGCGCTGCGTTCGCATCGACCACGGTGCCCGGCAGGGCGGTCAGGCCGAATTGCGCAGCGAGGATGGGGTCGGAGCCGGTGCCTGTGAGCCACAGCAGGCGACCACCGTTATCCAGAAAGGCCCCAATCAGTGCACGACTGCGCGCGTCATAGGGGCGTTGCGGGCCCGCGAGCAGCAGCACGGCGGTGTTGTCCGGCAGGCTTTCGATCTGCCGCGGGTCGAGCGTGATAACCCGGTAACCAAGCGCCTCGGTCTGCGCGGCCAGGCGATCGAGGCCGTTGGGTGAGCCGTCGATCTCGCGTTCGCCGTGGCCCTTCAGCATGACGATCCAGCGTTCGCCCTGCAGGGCAAGTCGGTTCAGCGCACGGTCGATGTGCGATCTGGTCGGCTCGCTGATCACCTCGCGGCGCGGCGCGGCGAGCAGATGCAGCTCGCCCTGTCGTGTCGCGCCATGCTCACGTGCCCGCTCGGGTTGGGCGACCGGATCGATGTAGGTGATCTGCAGGTCGGGCCGATGGGCCAGGTAGGGGGCCAGCAGGCGTTGAAATTCGGCACGTTGCACGGCGAAGTCGGGGACGAAGGCCAGCAGTTCGAGGCGTGGTCCGATCTGATCGAGGGCGCGTTGCGCGACCGTGGTCAGTGAGTTGATCCGCTGTGCGCTGAGATCGACCTGGACGCTGTATCGATCGGCGACACGTGCCGCCAGAACCACGCAGGTCAGCAGCAGCACAAGGAACAGGCCGCGACGCAACATCAGATCTCTCCCCGCCGCCGTGCGATGCGGTAGATCGCCAGCAGCAGTGCGGCGGCACCGGTCGCGAGGAAGAAAATAAGATCCTGGCTGCGCAGCAGGCCGCGGAATCCCGGCTCCATGTGCGGCAGCAGCGCCAGCCAGTGCCAGGGCGTTGTCGTGCCACTGATCGAATCGAGCAACCAGAGAAACAGCAGGCCGCCGTAACTGACGGTCAGCGCGGCGGCCGGGTGATCGACCAGTGTCGAAACGAGCATGACCACGCTGCTCAGCCACAGGCACATCAGCAGCAAGAGGCCGCTGCTGAGGCCGAAGCGCGGCCAGTCGAGTGTCATGCCCAGGCCGAACGCGGCGAGGGTCAGCAGGCCGCTCAGCAGCAATGGCAGGGTGGCCAGCCAAAGGCCTCGCATCTTGCCCAGTGACCAGCTGACGACTGCTGACCGGTGAGCTCAGCCACAGGGCGAGGCGGCCGCTGCGCACCTCGCCGGCGAATCCGCCCATGGCCAACAGCGGTCCACCCAGGAGCAGGATCAGGACCAGCGAACCCAGGCTTGGGCAGAGATCACCAGGTCCATCACCCCGAGGGTGGCGCCACCGGCCTTGAGCTGCGGGCAATCCGGGCGAAGGCCTCGAGCTGGGCGAAGGCCAGCCAGGCGATCGTCAGCTGGCCAAATGCCAGGAGCAGCCAGTACATCAGCCCGGCGCGCAGTCGGCGCCATTCGTGCAGGGCGATTGTCCAGATCATGCCGGGGCTCCGGCCGGTCGCCGGAAGTGCTGCAGCAGGTCCATGCCCGCTGTGACCGGGTGTTGCGCAGTCAGGCGCCCGGCTATCCAGCACGGCGACCCGGGTGCACAGTTGCTGGACGTCATCCAGCAGATGGGTGGCGAGGATCAGCCGAGGTATCGCCGGGCAGGTGGTCGATCAGCTCACGGATCTGTGCGGTCTGCAGTGGGTCGAGGCTGGCGGTTGGTTCGTCGAGCACCAGGATCTCCGGTTCGTGCAACATGGCCTGGGCGAGCCCGAGGCGTTGCAGCATCCCGGCGGACAGCCTGCCGGCAAGACGCCGGGCGACCTCTTGGAGGCCGACCTGTTCGAGTGTCTTGCCGCTCGCCGCATGCAGCCGTGGGCCGCGCAGTCCCTGCAGTTGTCCGGCCCAGGCAAGATTTTCGCTGACCGTGAGTTCGGGATAGGCGGCCACGCGTTGCGGCAGAAAACCGATGCGGTGACGCAGCGTCGATCCGGCGTCGGCGAGGTTCAGACCCTCGATCTCGATCCGGCCGCTGCGCGGTGCCAGCATGCCGGCGAGCACCATCATCAGGGTGGATTTGCCCGCGCCGTTGACGCCGAGCAGGGCGAGGCGGTCGCCACGCTCGAGTTGCAGGTCAATCTTGTCGAGCCGTGGCCGTGCGGGGTGGCCAAGACACAGTTGTCGGGTACGCAGCAGCGGTTCCATGCGGCGTGAGATTACCGTGCCCGGCGAAGAAAGCGAACCCTGATTGCAAGGCTCGGGCGGCGATCCTACGTACAATAGGCGCGCATGATCAGGCTGGGTGTGGATACGGGGGGAACCTTCACGGATTTCGTGTTGCACGATCCGCGTGTGGGTTTACGGGTGCACAAGGTGCTGTCGACCCCGGACGCGCCGGAGCGCGCGATCCTGCAGGGTATCGCCGAGCTGGGAATCGATCTGGCGGGGCTGCAGCTGGTGCACGGTTCCACGGTGGCGACCAACGCGGTGCTCGAGGGTAAGGGCGTCGACACCCTGTACGTGAGCAATCGCGGCTTTGCCGACCTGCTGACCATCGGGCGACAACAGCGCGACGCGCTGTACGACCTGCAGCCGCCGGCGGTCCCCGTGCCGGTCGATTTCGAGCACTGCCTGGAGACCGGTGGGCGCATCGATGCGAGTGGTGCCGAACTGGAACCGCTGACCGGTGATGATCTCGCGGTGTTGTGCGCCGAGGTACGAAGGCTGGCGCCGCAGGCGGTGGCGGTGAATCTGTTGTTTTCCTATCTCGATCCCGACGCGGAAGAACGCATCGCCGCGGCCCTGCCGGACGATATCTTCGTCTCGCTGTCGTCGCGGGTGCTGCCGGAGATTCGCGAGTACGAGCGCGGCATGGCGACCTGGCTGAACGCCTGGATCGGACCGCGTGTCGCCGGGTACCTGGCGCGTCTGGGTACTGGCCTGCCGGGTGTGCCGGTTTCGGTGATGCAGAGCTCCGGGGACACCGTCGCGGCCGCCCAGGCGGCGGCGAACGCGGTGCGCATGCTGCTGTCGGGACCGGCCGGTGGGCTGATCGCGGCGCGCCATGTCGGCCTGCTGGGCGGCCAGGAGCGCCTGCTGACCTTCGACATGGGGGGCACCTCGACCGACGTTGCCCTGGTCGATGACGAGCCGCGGCTGACCACCGAGGGACGGATCGGCCGCTACCCGGTCGCCGTGCCGATGGTCGACATGCACACCATCGGTGCCGGCGGCGGCTCGATTGCCTGGCTGGATGCGGGCGGCATGTTGCAGGTCGGGCCGCAATCGGCCGGCGCTGCGCCCGGGCCAGCCTGCTACGGCCGTGGCGGCACCCTGCCAACGGTAACCGACGCGAACCTGCTGTTGGGGCGTCTGCAGGCGGATGCCTTCCTCGGTGGCGAGATGACGCTCGACCGAGTCGCGGCCGAGCGTGCGCTTGCGTCCCTGGCCGATCGGTCCGGCCAGACAGTGGAGCAGTTGGCCGGCGATATCGTGGCCGTCGCCAACGAACACATGGCACAGGCGCTGCGCGCCATATCGATCAAGCGCGGGGCCGACCCGGGTGAGCACGTGCTGATGTCGTTTGGCGGTGCCGGCGGTCTGCATGTCTGTGCGCTGGCGGAACTGCTGGGTATGGCTGACGCGATGGTGCCGGTGCATGGTGGGGTGCTTTCGGCACTGGGCATGCTGGTGGCCCGCCCGGGCCGCCAGTTGTCCCGCTCACGGGTCTGTCTGCTGGATGATCGTGAGGCCGCTGCAATCGGGCGGATATTTGCCGGGATGCGGGACCAGGGTCTACACGCGCTGGCGGAGGAAGGATTCGATACGGCGGACTGCGAGGTGCTGTCGTCGGTCGATCTGCGCTATGCCGGCCAGTCCTATACCCTGAATCTGCCGTGGCGCGATCCGGTCGCGACCGCGGCCGCGTTTCACCAAAGGCACCACGAGCGCTACGGACATCGCCTGGAACTGCCGGTCGAACTGGTCAACCTGCGCCAGTCGGTGCTGGGGCCGAGTCCGCAACTGCAACTGCCGCACATCGGCTCGACGGCCGAGGGCGAGCCGTTTGCCCACTATGTGCTGACGGGGCTGCCCGGCCAGGTCCCGGCGTATTGGCGGGATTCGCTGGCGGCGGGGCAGTGTATCGGTGGGCCGGCGCTGATTTGCGAAACCGTTGCCACGACCTGGGTGGCGCCGGGCTGGGCGCTGCGGCTTGATCGCCTGGGTAACCTGCAGCTCAGCGCTCGTCGAGCATGTTCAGCGTATTGAAGGCCGATTCGGCGCTGGTGATGTACGCCTCGGTCATGACTGCGGGGTCTATTGACGAGCAGGCCGCCGTCGGGATTTCGTGTTTTTCAAGCTGGATCGATGTCTTCAACAGCTGGCCATAGGGGCCTTCGAGGCTGACGATGGCCTGTTTGACCGTATCCGGTAGCGGCAGCTCGTCCATCACCTCTTCCAGTGGCCGGGACAACATGGCGTCGACGACCGACAGCAGGCCGATGGTATAGGCCGTGTCGGGTTCGCCCTGGCCGCAAAGACGGCACAGGCTTTCACACAGGTTGGCGCGTAACAGCCCGGTATTGAGGATCTCGGCCGGGCGGCCGTTCAGTCCGGCCATCGCAAACAGGCTGGCCCAGGCACGGATGCGCTGCAGGCCCATCAGGACCACGGCGCGCTGGATTGATTCGATGCGCGAGCGCAATCCGACGGCCGCCGAGTTGATGTAGCGCAGGATCTTGAAGCTGAGGCCGGGATCCTGGCTGACCAGCCGGACCACCTCGTCCATGTCCACGTCGGGGTCATTCAGGCGGGCCAGCAGTTGTACCACCATGCCGGCATTCTCGCCTACGCGGTCGGAGCGGACCAGGTTCGGGCGGGCAAAGAAGTAGCCCTGAAAATAGTCGAAGCCGAGATCCCTGAGGTGTTCGAACTGTTCTGCCGTCTCGACCTTTTCCGCCAGCAGCTTGGCACCGGTCGCGCGCAGTCGCGGCATGCGCCCGGCCAGGAGCGGGAGGCTCTCAGCGGTGATCTCGACCTTGATGTACTGCACCAGCGGCAGGATCGGCGCCAACTCCGGTTGAAAATCGTAGTCGTCCATGGCCAGTTCGAAGCCCTGGGCACTCATTTGGGCAATGCCTTTGAGCAGGGCGTCATCGACTTCCACGTCTTCGAGCACCTCGAGCACCACCTGATCCCGCTGGAACGGCAGGGCCGGCATTTCGACGAAGAAGTGCCGGGTCAGATTGATGAATGCCCGGTGGGGGCCGGTGATCCGGTCGAGGCCCACCTCCATAAAGGCATTCAGCAGCGTGCGCGAGGATGCCTGATCGCCGTCGACCACGTTGCACTGGCCGCTGGCATCGCGATACAGCAGTTCGTAGGCAAAAACCTCGAGATCGCGGTTGAAGATCGCCTGGCGACCGACCTGGATGGTCTCTACCGGCTTATCGATATCAGGCTCTGGAGATGACATTGGGTCTTCGATTGGGCAGCTTCGCTGGCATGTGTGGGATATCGGCCGCGCAGGGCGGGTCTTGAATCCATCAGCCGGACGGGCACGGCCCGCATTCTGGCGCTATCATGAGAGATCGAACGAGAGAAAACAGCGTGCGGCCGGTCCCGGTTTTGGGGGCGCGTGGCGCACCGGGAGAAACACTATGATCGTTGGCGGCCTGCTTGACCTGAGCTGGTGGCAGCTGGTTCTGACTGCGCTTGTCTTTACCCACATTACCATTGTCGCGGTTACCGTCTACCTGCACCGCTGCCAGGCGCATCGGGCGCTGGATCTGCATCCGCTCGTGGCGCATTTTTTCCGTTTCTGGTTGTGGCTCACCACCGGCATGGTGACGCGTGAGTGGGTGGGTATTCATCGCCGCCACCATGCACGTTGCGAGACCGCAGAGGATCCGCACAGTCCGCAGGTACTGGGGCTGAGCAAGGTGCTGTGGGAAGGCGCTGAGCTGTACCGCGATGCGGCCGAAAAGGATGACCTGGTGACGCGCTATGCGCACGGCACGCCGGACGACTGGATCGAGCACCATGTCTACCGCTTCAACACCGTGGGCATTGGCCTGATGCTGATCGTCGATGCCTTGTTGTTCGGTGTGCTCGGTATCGCGGTCTGGGCCGTACAGATGATCTGGATCCCGTTCTTCGCCGCCGGCGTGATCAATGGAATCGGGCACTTTTGGGGTTATCGGAATTTCGAATCGCCGGATGCGGCCACCAATATCTCGCCCTGGGGCATCGTGATCGGTGGCGAAGAGCTGCACAACAATCACCATGCCTTTCCGAGTTCGGCGAAGCTGTCGTGCGCGCTGGTGGGAGTTCGACATCGGCTGGATGTATATCCGCCTGCTGTCGATTCGTCGGCCTGGCACGGGTGCGCCGTGTCGCGCGGCCTCCCGGTATGGATGTCGACAAGCGGGTGGTCGATATGGATACGGTCAAGGCGGTGGTCACCCATCGCATGCACGTGCTGGCGAACTACGCGCGTGACGTGATCAAACCGGTCGCCGACGCCGAGCTGTGCCGCTCAGAACAGCATTGCGTCGCATCGCCCGCCAGGCGCGCAAGCTGCTGGTGCGCGACGAGTCGTCGCTGGACGAGTCGAGCCGCCAGCGACTGCAGAAGATGCTCGGACAACAGCCAGGTGCTGGCCAACGGTGCACCGTTCGCGCAAGCAGCTGCAGCAGGTCTGGGATCGCACGGCGACCAGCCAGGAGGCGCTGCTGGCGGCGCTGCAGCAATGGTGCAAGGAGGCCGAGGGCAGTGGGATCAAGTCGCTGCAGGACTTTGCCCGCAGCCTGCGCGGTTACTCGCCGGTGGTCGGCTGAGGCCGAAGGTTTAGCGGAAGGCGTATACCGCCGCACAAAAAAACCGCCGACGGCGGTTTTTTTTTGTGCGGCGGCGATCGAGAATTACTTGATCTTGCCTTCCTTGTACATCACGTGCTTGCGCACGACGGGATCGAACTTCTTGATCTCCATCTTGCCGGTCATGGTCTTCTTGTTCTTGGTGGTCGTGTAGAAGTGACCGGTATCTGCACTGGAGTTCAGGCGGATCTTTTCACGAGCTGATTTGGCCATTGTTCCCGCTCCCTCAGATTTTTTCGCCGCGCTCGCGCAGCTCGCTCAGCACCGTGTCGATGCCTTTCTTGTCGATGATGCGCATGCCGGCTGCGGATGACGCGCAGACGCACGAAACGCTGCTCGCTCTCGACCCAGAAGCGATGGTAGTGCAGGTTCGGCAGGAACCGGCGACGGGTCTTACGGTGCGAGTGGGAAACATTGTTCCCGGTGATCGGCCGTTTGCCGGTTACCTGGCAGACTTTGGACATGGTGTAAAGCCTCGAAAATTCTTGTGAAATCCACTATTGCCAGCCCAATGGGCGGCAGAAAGGCGGCAATTTATACCGGAACGCCGCCCGCCGGGTCAAGTCCGGTGTCGCCGGTCAGATGCAGGCCGCGCTCGGCCAGTGAGCAGCAGGTCCCCGTCACCGATGACCAGGTGGTCGAGCACGCCGCACGTCGACCAGCGCCAGCGCGTCGCGCAGGCGCTGGGTGATGCGCTGGTCGGCCTGGCTTGGCTCGGCCACGCCCGACGGATGGTTGTGACTGAGGATCACCGCGGCGGCGTTGTGCTGCAGCGCGCGTCGCACAACCTCGCGCGGATACACGCTGGCGCCGTCGATGGTGCCGCGAAACAGCTCCTCGAAGGCGATGACGCGGTGCCGGTTGTCGAGAAACAGCACCGCGAACACCTCGTAAGGCGTAGTCGCGCAACCGCGCCTGCAGAAACCGCTCGGTATCGCGTGGGCTGAGCAGGGCGGCGCCGCGCTCGAGTTGTTCGCCCAGGTGGCGGCGGCCCATCTCGAGGACCGCCTGCAACTGGGCGTACTTGGCATTCCCCAGGCCCGGGTGCCTCGCAGAAGCTGCTCGCGATCGGCGGCGAGCAGCTGGCGCAGGCTGCCGAAACGCTGCAGCAGTTCGCGCGCCAGGTCGACCGCGCTGCGTGCCACTGACGCCGGTGCGCAGAAAAATCGCCAGCAGTTCGGCGTCGCTGAGGCTGCCCGGTCCGTCGCTGAGCAGGCGTTCGCGCGGCCGTTCGCGGGCCGGCCAGTCCTTGATTGCCATGTCGAATCCTTCGTCCTTGAAGTTGGTATAGCCTAACCTGTGAGGCCCCGCCGGATAAAGGCCGGCTTTGCCGCGGTCGCGCGGTCGGGTACTCTTGCGCTAATTCCTCCCGAGGCCTGCGGCATTTCCCCTGATATGCAGCGATTGCGCAATCGAAAGATCCTGCTCGGTATCACAGCCGGCATAGCGGCGTACAAGGCGGCCGAGCTGGCCCGCCTGCTGGTGAAGGCCGGGGCCGACGTGCAGGTGGTCATGACCCGTTCGACGGCACACTTCATCGGTCCGATGACGCTGCAGGCGATCACCGGGCGGCCGGTCAGGGACGCCTTGTTCGACCCGCAGCACGAGGCCGCGATGGGTCATATAGAGCTGGCGCGCTGGGCCGATCAGATCATTGTCGCTCCCGCCACGGCCGACTTCATGGCGCAGCTGGCGACTGGCTTGGCCGGCGATCTGCTGACCACGCTGTGTCTCGCGTCGGGCGCGCCTCTGACCCTGGCGCCGGCTATGAATCAGGCGATGTGGCGACATCCGGCCACCGTGCACAATGCCGGGCTGTTGCAGTCGCGTGGTGTCACCCTGTTCGGTCCGGATGCCGGCGAGCAGGCCTGCGGCGATGTCGGACCGGGGCGGATGCTCGAGCCGGGTGCCATTCTGGACGCGTTGAGCGCCGCGCTCGCGCCCGGCCGGTTGACCGGCCGGAAGGTTGTGCTGACCGCAGGTCCCACGCGTGAAGCGATCGACCCGGTGCGCTTTGTCGGAAACCGCAGCTCTGGAAAGATGGGGTTTGCGATCGCCGACGCACTGGTCGCGCAGGGTGCGGATGTGACGCTGGTGGCCGGCCCT
>CAVRBK010000072.1:0-15259 GCA_963719025.1 uncultured Gammaproteobacteria bacterium
CGAGCGCTATAAAGTGTCGGTCCCTGACGGTCACTGGTGAAGAACTTTGAAGCATTCCTGGAAATTTTAAATGTGGGGAGTATGTCCCCTCGAGGAGGAGATAATTGGCAGGGAAACAGTGCATTTCTTTGGAACGCACGGTATAATCGCGGCCTTTGATTTGTACCGCCTGCCCGATGGAAAAAACCTACGACCCCCACTCGATCGAGGAAACCTGGTATCAACGCTGGGAAGACGAGGGCTACTTCGCCGCCAGCGGTGACGGTGACCCCTACTGCATCGTCATCCCGCCGCCGAACGAAATTCCGGCGTTCAGAAAACTGGGGCTGGAGACCGCCTCTCCGGATTTCAGCCTGAAGATCGTCGAAACCGCGAACAGTGCGATCGACCGGACCGAGGCGCTGTTACGATACCAGGGCTGAAAGCCTGGATGTGGGGAGTGGCGACGGTAAATGGCCCGGATCCCCTGGTCCTGCTGATCAATGCAGCCTGATGCGGCCAGTTAATACCCTGATGTGGGGAATTGATCAAATTCGGTGTGATTCGGCCAATCCGCCTGCAAGCCACGGTCTGGCCCCTGAAAACCGCCGCCAGGCCAACCTGGATCGCCCTGATTCACTTTGATCGACGCCGGTTCGCGCGCCCTTCAGGCGCCGGGACGGATGTGCTCGATGTACTTGGGCACATCGATCATTTCCAGGTGCACGGCAGTAGCATCGATCCGGATCAGTCCACTGTCGCCGACCTTGAGCGCGCAGTGCGCCCTGCCCCGGCTGTCGAGCGGTACCGGCACCATGTCGCGATAGGTGTAGACATTCTCGCCGACGTCGCCACCGCTGCATTCGGCAGGCAGGGTCGGCAACGCCTGTTCCGCGTCGATCTGCGCGCCTTCGAAAACCAGCGCGCCATTCTGTTTCCAGCGGGTCTGCTCGACTGAGCCGGTCATGATCTTCACCAGGTAGGCCGGTTCGAACTCGACCCGGATGGTGTCACCGTCGATGGTGACGGCGGCGATAGTGGAGCCGGCTAGCGCGATACTTGTACTGTCCATGGAGGCAGGTCTCTGTGCAAACGTTGCGCGGATTATAAGACGGGCGAGCCCGCTTTATCGCTTTTGCAGGACAGGGTTGATGGGCACGGCGGACCTTCAGACCGATCCACCGATCCCACGCAATCGCAAGACCGGGCGCGTCGCGCGGACCGGTCAGCCGGCCATCAACCCGCCTCGCGGTGCTCGTCTTCCAGGCCGAGTTCCTTGATCTTGCGGGTCAGGGTGTTGCGGCCCCAACCGAGCAGGCGAGCGGCATCCTGCTTACGACCGCCGGTATGCTCGAGTGCGGTCTCGATCATGATGGTTTCAAACTCGGGCGTGGCCTGGTCGAGCAGACCCACCCGGCCGGCGGCCAGGCTGCTGCGAATCCAACCGCGCAAGACGCTGCGCCAGTCGCCGTCGGCCGCCTCCGGATTCTGTTCACGGTGCAGCTCCGGGGGCAGATCTTCACTGTGGATCTCGCGCCCGGATGCCATCACGGTAAGCCAGCGCGCGGTATTTTCCAGCTGGCGGACATTGCCGCGCCATTCCAGCGACTTGATCTCGGCGATGCTGTCCGGCAACAGGGTCTTGGTCTCCACCCCGAGTTCCTGGGCCGCCCGCTTGAGGAAATGATCCATCAGCAGCGGAATGTCCTCACGCCGCTCGCGCAGTGCCGGCAGGTGCACCCGGATCACGTTCAGGCGATGGAACAGGTCTTCGCGGAACCGCCCCTCGATGACCAGTTGTTCGAGATTCTGATGGGTGGCGGCGATGATGCGTACATCGGCCTTGACCGCCTCGTGGCCGCCGACACGATAGAACTCGCCGTCCGCCAGCACGCGCAGCAGGCGGGTCTGCAACTCGGACGGCATGTCGCCGATTTCGTCGAGGAACAGGGTGCCGTGATTGGCCTGTTCGAAGCGACCGACGCGGCGTGCCTGGGCGCCGGTGAACGCGCCTTTTTCGTGACCGAACAGTTCGGATTCGAGCAGGTCGTGCGGGATCGCCGCCATGTTCAGCGCGACGAACGGCCCGTCGGCCCGCGGGCTGTGCTTGTGCAGGGCATGCGCGACCAGTTCCTTGCCGGTGCCGGATTCGCCATTGATCAGGACCGTGATATTGGACCGCGCCAGGCGACCGATGGCGCGGAACACCTCCTGCATCGCCGGGGCCGCACCGATGATCTCGGTCGCCGCAACGGTCTCGTGCTGCGCGCTGGCGCGAGTTTCCTGGCGGAGCTTGCAGGCACGCCGCACCTGGTCGACCGCCTCTTCGATATCGAACGGTTTCGGCAGGTATTCGAAGGCCCCGCTGTGGTAGGCGGATACGGCGCTGTCGAGATCCGAGTGTGCCGTCATGATGATGACCGGCAGTTCAGGGTAGGTCTGCTTGATCTTTTCGAGCAGCGAAAAACCATCCATGCCGGGCATCCGCACGTCGGAGATCATCACCTCGGGCTGCTCACGTTCGAGCGCCTCCATCACGCCGTTGGCGCTGGAGAATGCCGTGACCTGCATGCCGGCCTTGCTCAGCGCCTTTTCCAGAACCCAGCGGATGGAGCGGTCATCGTCGATGACCCAGACCTGGTTTGCGTCAGTCACGGGTTGCTTCTCCTTGCCGTGTTCAGCTCTGTATTCCTCACTGAGCGGCAGATAAATGGTGAAAATCGTTTCGCCGGGTCGGCTGGTGCACTCGATCAGTCCCTTGTGCTGATTGATCAGCGACTGCGCAATCGACAGGCCCAGGCCCATGCCACCGGTGCCTGCCGGTGACCATCGGGAAGAACAGGGTATCGGCAATCTCCGGCGGGATGCCCGGACCGTCGTCGACGATGTCGATCTGCGCGGCCAGGCGAAACCGCCGGTTGCCGATCGTCAGGTTGCGCTGGATGCGCGTGCGCAGGGTGATCTTGCCGTTGTCGCCGATCGCTCGCGTGGCATTGCGCACGATATTCAGCACCGCCTGGATCAGCTGGTCGCTGTCGCCGACCAGCTCCGGAATACTGGGATCGTAGTCGCGGATGACCGCGATCCGGTCACCGGTCTCGGCCAGCACCAGGGTGCGCACACGCTCGAGCACGTGATGGATATTGACCGAGGAGTAGCTCGGCCGGCGGTTCGGCCCGAGCATGCGGTTGACCAGTTCCTGCAGGCGGTCGGCCTCCTGGATGATGACATGGGTGTATTCCTTGAGCTCGGCGCTGTCCAGTTCGCTCTCCAGCAGTTGCGCCGCACCGCGCAGGCCACCCAGCGGGTTCTTGATCTCGTGCGCCAGCCCGCGCACCACATCGCGGGTCAGGGCCTGCTGGGTGATCAGGCGTTCTTCACGACTGATACGCAGGTGGCGGTCGATCTGCTGCAGCTCGACGATCGTGATCTGCTGACCGTCGTCGTCAATGACCGGAATCACCGTGCAGTCGACCGTGACATCCTTGCTATCGGTCTGCAGAACAACCCCGCGCTTGATGATCGGTGAGCCGACCTCAGCGGCATTGATCAGATCGATCACCGCCTCGCCATGGCAGGCCATCCAGGAATCGGGCAATTGACCGAGCACATGATTGGCGCTGACCGCCATCAACATTTCTGCCATCTGGTTCAGGTAAGTGACTCGTAAATCGTGGTCGAACACGACGATAGCCGACGCCAGATTGTCGAGGACGGTTGAACTAAGCAAAGTAAAAGGCTTCATTGAGACCTGCATGCCTTATGAGAAAGCAAGGATCGGGCCAGTCTTAGCCACCCATCATCGATGCGATTGCATTGATTTGGTACTAAAGATCAAGCACTTAGCTTCGGGATTGGTGCGTCTCACCCGTGCACAAGCGAGACACCGCATCGCTATTGCACCAATATAGTGCATATGCGCCGGGATGGTTCAGGACATGTCGTTGGAACCCGGCCGGACCGCACACGGCAGCCGACCGTGCGGGCGGGTACCGCCAAAACGATCAGTTCGGCGTGTAACTCGGGGAGAACGCCGGATTGTTTTGGCCGGGCGTAGAGGGAACGCCGCCCCCATTGGGCGAGTAATCGGCCGCGTCGCCCGGGTTGAACTGCTGCTGGTAGCCGGGTTCGTAGGGCTGCGGTGCAGGATCCCCGTTACCGTTGCCGCCACCATTTCCATTACCGCCACCGTTTCCATTGTCGCCATCATCCACTTGACGCGTCGGATCGAACAGCGAGGGTTTGCGCAGGGTGAACGGGACACTCGACGAACTGATCAAAACCCGGCCGGCGGCGTCGGTAACACTGGCGCGCAGGGTGTGCGTGCCACGCTGAATATTGCTGAGCTGGATTGCGGTGCTGTCGAAACTGCCCGGGACCGGCAGGCCATCGAGGTAGAGGATGACCCTGTGGTCCTGCTGCAGTGCCGGTTGCAGCGTTATCGCAACCGCCACATTGCCCTCGCTGGAGCGCGCCACCCCACCGGCCTTGGGTTGCGAGATCGACATGTTCTGATAGCCGGCAAACTGTCCCGGCCTAAGCGGTGCCGCAGAGGAAGGCCTGTCGGTGCGCTGAAGCGCGCGCGGCGCATAACGCGAATATTCAGGCAGCTTCACTTCCTGTTCGCACGCCGATGCCGGCACGTCGGCATAGCTGACAACCCCGTCGGAATTGATCGACTTGCAGAACACCGCCGAGGCCATCCCGGGCAACAGTAAGACCGACAACAACAGGAGCGTTTTAGTCATACCGCTAGCATAGTGCAGCGGACCGCTGCTGGCGACTCGATTGCGGCCACCCGGCTGTGACAAGATCGACAGTTCAACGCCCACCGCGCGCATAAAAAACCCCGCCACAAGGGCGGGGTCTGGTGCACAGCGATTAACGCTTTTCTTTACAGGCTGTAGTACATGTCGAACTCGACCGGGTGCGTGGTCATGCGCAACTGGGTGACTTCTTCCATCTTCAGCTCGATGTAGCCGTCGATCAGGTCGTCGGTGAACACGCCACCGGCCTTGAGGAATTCGCGATCCGCATCCAGCGCCTCCAGCGCCTGGTCCAGGCTGTGGCAGACGGTCGGGATCGCCAGCGCCTCTTCGGCCGGCAGGTCGTACAGATCCTTGTCCGGCGGCATCGCCGGGGTGGATCTTGTTCTGGATGCCGTCCAGGCCGGCCATCATCATCGCGGCGAAGGCCAGGTAGGGGTTGGCGGTCGGATCCGGGAAACGGACCTCGACACGACGGCCCTTCGGGCTGGACACCCAGGGAATACGGATCGACGCCGAACGGTTACGCGCCGAGTAGGCCAGCATGACCGGCGCCTCGAAGCCCGGGACCAGGCGCTTGTAGGAGTTGGTCGAGGCGTTGGTGAAGGCGTTCAGGGCACGCGCATGCTTGATGATGCCGCCGATGTAGTACAGCGCGGTCTCGGACAGGCCGCCGTACTGGTCGCCGGCGAAGATGTTGTCGCCGTCCTTTGAACAGCGACTGGTGCACGTGCATGCCGGAGCCGTTGTCGCCGACGAGCGGCTTGGGCATGAAGGTCGCGGTCTTGCCGTAGGCATGCGCGACGTTCCAGGATGCAGTACTTCAGGATCTGCACCCAGTCGGCGCGCTCGTACCAGGGTGGCGAACTTGGTGCCGATCTCGCACTGGCCGGCGGTTGCCACTTCGTGGTGATGCACCTCGACCGGCACGCCCATCTCTTCCATGCGCCAGGCACATGGCGCCACGCAGGTCGTGCAGCGAATCGACCGGCGGCACCGGGAAGTAGCCGCCCTTGACGCCCGGACGGTGACCGATGTTGCCGTCTTCGTAGACCTTGCTCGGAGTTCCACTCGGCCTCTTCGGAGTCGATCTTGACCAGCGAGCCGCGACATGTCGACGCTCCAGCGCACGTCGTCGAAGACGAAGAACTCGGGCTCCGGACCGAAGTAGGCGGTGTCGGCGATGCCGGTGCGACTTCAGGTAGGCCTCGGCGCGCTTGGCGACCGAACGCGGGTCGCGCTCGTAGCCTTCCATGGTGGTCGGCTCGAGGATGTCGCAGCGCAGGTTGACGGTGGCGTCGTCGGTAAACGGATCGAGAACGGCGGTGCTCGGCGTCCGGCATCAGGATCATGTCGGATTCGTTGATGCCCTTCCAGCCGGCGATCGACGAACCATCGAACATCTTGCCTTCTTCGAACAGGTCTTCGTCGACGGTTGAAGCCGGCACGGTCACGTGCTGCTCTTTGCCGCGGGTGTCGGTGAAACGGAAGTCGACCAACTTGACGTCGTTGTCCTTGATCATGTTCAGGACTTTTTTTGCGCCCATTCTCGATCTCTCCAGAGGTTAGCGTTGAGTACAGCTGTCGAATGGACAGCGGTTGTTAGTCGGTTACCGGGCAGGCCCTCGCAGACCTGAGAATCGGTGTATCGTTACGAATAGCAGGAACCATGCCACTGCCTCTTTGCAGCGGTCAAGCCATAGATGCGTTCGGCTGTCTATTGGCGTTACGCGTTTTCCCGATTCAAAATCAGTAACTTATGGTGCACGCCGCGTCTATTCGGGGCATCCCGCTACAGTGCTTCGTGGCTACGCCCAGCAAGAGACGCCCAATTTTCGCACCAATATCGTGCGTCATGTCTTTTACAAGCACCATTCTAGTGCTAGCCATACAGGATGCGCAGCTTCTCGAACCAGGGCAGTGAGCGTGCGGCCGTTTCCAGTGCCTCGTGCAGTTCCAGCATAGTGGACTCGTCAACATAGCTCGCCATCGGCAGGATCAACTCGACCTCGATTTTACCGCCGAGGTAGTGCATCCGCACCTCGCGCTGGGCCGGCATCGCATGCACCGCATTCCAACACGATTCGAGGGCATCCTGCGCATCACTGCGCAATGGCAGGTCCCGACAGGTCGGTGCGTCCTCGTCGTCTTCGGGATCGATGTGCACGGTGACATCGGTAATCGATTCAACCTTCTCGATCAGCCGGTCCTCGACCGCCTGGCTGATCATGTGACCTTCGGATACAGACAGCCGCGGTGCCACCTGCACATGCACGTCGGCGCTGGCCTCGGCACCGTGGCGCCGGGTGCGCAGCATGTGTACCGAGCGCACGCCGTCGATCGCCATGATCACCCGCTTGGCCTCACCGACCTGGTCCTCGTCGAGCGCCGTGTCGACCAGTTCGCTCATCGCACCCCAGCCGAGATCCCAACCGATCTTCGCGACCATCAGGCCCACCACGATCGCGGCGATCGCGTCCATCGAGGTGAAACCCATTACCGCGCCGCCGACGCCGATCAGCACAACGACCGACGAGATCGCATCAGAGCGGTGATGCCAGGCATTGGCGCGCAACATATCCGAGTTGAGGCGTCGCGCCACCGCCATGGTGTACCAGTACAGCGATTCCTTGGCGATGATCCCGACAAACGCGACCAGCAATGCCAGCTGACCGGGCACCGGCCGCCCGACGTCGAACAACCGTTCGATCCCGTTCCAGACAATACCCAGCGCAACCAGTACCAGCAGGATACCGAGGCCGAGCGTTGCCGCGGTCTCGAAGCGCCCATGCCCGTAAGGGTGATCCTCGTCCGGGGCCAGCGCCGCATGCCGCGCGGCAAACCACACCAGGATGTCGGACAGCAGATCCGAGGCGGAATGCACGCCGTCTGCGACCAGGGCCGCCGAATTGGCCAGCAGGCCGATCACGACCTGCGCGAGGCTCAAAAACAGATTGACCACGCCGCTGACCAAGGCCACCTTGCGCGACTCGCGGCCACGCTCGGTACGCTGCTCATGCACATCCAGGGTGCCGTGATGATGGATGCCGGACATCAGGATGAACCTACTCTCAGCTTCACGCTATATTCTCCGTCGAGGCTTTGCGTCTCGACCACCTCATGACCGTTGATCCGGCACCATGCGGGAATATCCTGCAACACGCCGGGATCGCTACATTGTGCCGTGAGCACGTCACCGGGCACGAGTTGTTCGACGCGATCCTGGACCCGGATCACCGGCATGGGACACAACAGGCGGTGACAGTCGATGGTGTCGTGACGGGGTGTCATAGGCGCAGCATGATACCCGATTCACATGGGCGAGTGAGGGCAGCCGGGATTGCGCTGCGATTGATCGGAAAGGTGCAGTACCTGGGAAACAGTACGCTGATTTTGTCGCGCCCGCTGCTTGCGTTGGCGATCGTCGGCCTGGGGGGTGCGCGGCCTTCAATGACACGGTCGTGGTCGATATCGGCGATCAGGTCAAACTGATGCAGCTGTCGAGTGGGTCTGCAGAAACCGCGCCGGCGTCGTCCGGCAGGTCATCCGGGTCCATCGGCACCACCCTGAGCGGTGTGAGCTGACCATCCCGATCGCAATACTCGAACTCGACAAAGGGTTCCGTGCGACCCTGGCTGTAACGCCCGACGACGCAGGCAGCCAGTGCGACGTCCGCTGCCGTGACATCGCCATCCAGGATGGCAAATGGTCCGCCATGACTCGTCAGTTTGAGGCTCGGGTACTGTTTGCGGTAGCCGGTCAGAAAGTTGCTCTCACCCTCCTCGCGCGCAACGATCACCCTAACCATGCTGCGGGTTGAACACCACGTCCTTGTATTCCTCGACGAGGTCGATGATGTGCAGCTTGATGCCGAGTTGCTCGGCGACCCACAGCGCATTGTTGCGCTTGGGGCGTTCGCGGTCCTTCTTGCGGATGGCATGCGTATGTCCCTCGACGCAGAACCCGGTGAAGAAATTGATGCCCTCGACGTGGACGCCCTGCTGCTGAATCACCTTGGTCGCCAGCAGCGAATCGAGACCGCCGGAAATCAGCGACAAGGCCTTGCGTTGTTTGCCCATGGTTGTCGTCGAATTGGCCGAAGCGCGACATTGTAAGGATAGACACCGGTTCCGGCTGTATAATCTCCGGCCTTTAATAACAGCGCATCGACACGGGTTATTGATTCATGACTAACGCGCCGGACGTATCCACCTTTCAGGGCCTGATCTTCGCCCTGCAGCAGTACTGGGCCGAACAGGGCTGCGCGATTCTGCAGCCCTACGACATGGAAATGGGCGCGGGCACCTTCCATACCGCGACCTTCCTGCGCGCCATCGGCCCGGAGCCCTGGAATGCCGCCTACGTGCAGCCCTCGCGCCGCCCGACCGACGGGCGCTACGGCGAGAACCCGAACCGGCTGCAGCACTACTACCAGTTCCAGGTGGTGATGAAGCCGTCGCCGATGGATATCCAGGAGCTGTATCTCGGCTCGCTCGAGATGCTGGGGCTCGACCCGCTGGTGCACGATATCCGCTTCGTCGAGGACAACTGGGAATCGCCGACGCTGGGCGCCTGGGGACTCGGCTGGGAGGTCTGGCTGAACGGCATGGAGGTCACCCAGTTCACCTATTTCCAGCAGGTCGGCGGACTCGACTGCCGCCCGGTCACCGGCGAGATCACCTACGGCCTGGAGCGCATCGCGATGTACCTGCAGGGCGTCGAATCGGTATTCGACCTGGTCTGGACGAACGGCCCGCAGGGACCGGTGACCTACCGCGACGTGTTCCACCAGAACGAGGTCGAACAGTCGGCCTACAACTTCGAGCACGCCGACGTCGATTTCCTGTTCACACTGTTCGACCAGTGCGAAAAGGATTCGAGCCGGCTGATCGAGGCCGGCCTGCCGCTGCCCGCCTATGAGCAGGTGCTCAAGGCCTCGCACGCCTTCAACCTGCTGGATGCCCGCCACGCCATCTCGGTCACCGAACGGCAGCGCTTCATCCTGCGGGTGCGCACCCTGGCCCGGGCGGTCGCCCAGGCCTACTACGACGCACGCGAGGCGCTCGGTTTTCCGATGGTCGCCGCCGGCGAAAAGGAGATGGCCAATGGCTGACACGCAGATCACCGCAGCCAATCTGCTGTTCGAACTCGGCACCGAAGAACTGCCGCCGGTCGCGCTGAAAAAGCTTTCGGACGCACTGCAGCGCGAATTCATCAAGGGGCTCGACGATGCGGGCCTGACCTACGGCGAAGTGACCGCTTACTCCGCCCCACGTCGCCTGGCCCTGTTGATCGAGAACTGCGCCAACGCCCAGCCCGATCGCGAGATCGAACGCCGCGGCCCGGCAGTTCAGGCGGCCTTCGACGACGACGGCAATCCGACCAAGGCGGCCGAGGGGTTTGCCCGCTCCTGCGGGACCACGGTCGATCAGCTGAAGACGCAGGAGACCGACAAGGGCAGCTGGCTGGTCTTCGACCTGCACCAGCCCGGCCAGCGGGCCGACCAGTTGCTGCCGGGGATCGCCGAGAACGCGCTGAACAAACTGCCCATCCCCAAGCGTATGCGCTGGGGCAGCTCGGAGGCACAGTTCGTCCGCCCGGTGCATTGGCTGGTGTTCCTGCATGGCGACCAGGTAGTGCCGTGCACCCTGCTCGACGCCGAGGCCGGCAACCTCACCTATGGGCACCGCTTCCATCATCCGTCAGGCAATCACCCTGTACAACCCGGAGGACTACAGCGACGTGTTGGAGTCTCTTGGGAAAGTGATCGCTCACTTCGGTGATAGGCGCGAGAAAATAAAGGCCCAGGTCGAACAGGCCGCGACATGCGCTGGGCGGCGTGGCCGATCTGGACGACGACCTGCTCGACGAGGTCACCGCACTCAACGAGTGGCCGCACCCGATCGTCGGCAATTTCGAGGAACGCTTCCTCGCCGTGCCGCAGGAGGCCCTGGTCGCCACCATGAAAGGCAACCAGAAGTATTTCCCGGTGTTCGACAACAGACGGTCGCCTGATGAATCACTTCATCACCATCGCCAATATCGAAAGCAAGCAGCCGGAGATGATCCGCGAGGGCAACGAGCGGGTGATTCGCCCGCGCCTCGCCGACGCGATGTTTTTCTGGGAGAAAGACGGCAAGAAGCGTCTGCAGGACCATGTCGCCGATCTCGACCATGTCGTGTTCCAGAAAGATCTCGGGCAGCATGCGCGAGAAATCGAATCGGGTCGCCGCGCTGGCGAGCTACATCGCCGAACAGATCGGCGGTGATCGCGCACTCGCGCAGCGCGCCGGCGAGCTGAGCCGTTGTGACCTGATGACCGAGATGGTCTACGAGTTCCCCGAGATGCAGGGCATCATGGGCCGCTACCAGGCACAGCGCGATGGCGAACCGGAAGAGCTCGCCCTGGCCATGGACGAGTTCTACATGCCGCGTTTTTCCGGCGACGAACTGCCGCAGACGCCGCACCGGCATCGCCGTATCGCTCGGCCGAGCGGATCGACACCCTGGTCGGCATCTTCGGCATCGGCCTGAAACCGACCGGCGACAAGGATCCGTTCGCCCTGCGTCGCGCCGCACTGGGTGCCTTGCGCATCCTGCGTGAACATGCGTTGCCGATCGACCTAAAACTGTTGCTCGAGCAGGCCGCAGGGCCTGCTCGACGACAAGCTCAACAGTCGAATCGACCGCCGCTGTTGTCTATCACTTCATGCTCGATCGCCTGAAGGGCCTGTACGCCGATGCCGGCACGCCGTTCGATGTGTTCGAGGCCGTCGCCGCCGTCGAGCCAAGGTCGGTCGCCGATTTCGAGCACCGGGTACGGGCGGTTACGGATTTCCGCGAGCTGCCGGAGGCCGAGGCCCTGGCGGCCGCCAACAAGCGCATCGCGAATATCCTGAAGAAGACCGATGACAGCCTGCCCGAAAAGGTCGATCCGGATCTGTTCGAGCTGACCGCGGAGAAAGATCTGTACGAACATATCGATGCGGTGGAAAAAGCGATTGCGCCCATGGCCGACAATGCCAACTACGGTGCGATCCTGCAGACACTGAGTCGTCTGCGCCTGCCGGTCGACCGGTTTTTCGAAGACGTCATGGTCATGGCCGACAAGCCCGAGGTAAGGGCCAACCGCCTGGCCCTGTTGAGCGCCCTCTCGCAACAGTTCCTGAAGGTCGCGGATGTGTCGCACCTGCAGAACTAGACGCCATGGAAATGCCAGACAACGACTCCTGGAGTAGCATGATGGAGGCGGTTCAGCGCTTCCACGACAAGCACGACTTTCGCAACACAGGGGGCGAGGAGCTGACCTATCGGGTCGCGCTTATGACCGAGGAACTCGGCGAGATATCATCCTGCGTAACCAAGGGGAAGTCGCGCTCTGACCTGGCCGAAGAACTGGCCGATCTGCTGATCCTGGTGATGGGAACCGATATTGCCGCTTCGCTCGATCTCAAACGGGCATTCTGGGAAAAGATCGATACACTGATGCAACGCGAATCCCGCATGGTCGACGGCCGCATCCGGGTATCCGAGTTTCGCGATGTGGACTAGCCGCCGCCATCCAACAGTCGGGAATATTCAATGGGTTCAGATCTGCCGAAGCTGGTGATCCTCGATCGCGACGGCGTGATCAACGAAGACTCAGACAACTTCATCAAGTCAGTCGATGAATGGATCCCCATTCCAGGGAGTCTGGAGGCGATAGCGCGACTTAATCACGCCGGTTTTCTGGTTGCCGTGGCGACCAACCAGTCTGGCGTCGGTCGGGGTCTCTTCAGCATCGATGATCTGAATGCGATGCATGCCAAGTTCCAACATTCACTGGCGCGTGTCGGTGGCCATGTCGATGGCATCTTCTTTTGTCCGCATACACCGCAGGATCATTGCGAATGCCGCAAACCACTGCCCGGGCTCCTGCGTTCGATCAGTCTTCGCCTTGGTGTACCCCTTTTCGAAGTGCCTGTGATCGGCGACAGCAAACGCGACGCCGACGCGGCACTGGCCGCCAGAGCGCGACCTTTCATGGTGAGAACCGGTAAGGGCGAACGCACCTACGCCAAGGATACGACGTTGCACGATCTTCCCTGGTTCGATGATCTGTCGTCTGCGGTAAATTTTATTCTGGATGGCGACGCCGCATGCTGATCCTGATTCGTTCCGCCATTTATTTTGTCGCCATGGTGATCACCGTGGCGGTATTCGGGCTGATCATCGCGCTGTTCGGTTCCTTCCTCTCGGTCGAATTCAGTGATCGCTGGGCGACGCGCTGGGGTGCGATCAACCTGTGGTTGCAACGCTGGCTGTGCGGTCTGCGCTACGAGGTCCGGGGCCTCGAGAATCTGCCAAAAGGTGGCTGTATCATCATGTCCAAGCACCAGTCGGCATGGGAAACGATCGCGTTGCGCGGCATTCTCGAGCCCGAACCAGTCGTGGATCCTGAAGCAGGAACTGATGCGCCTGCCGTTGTTCGGTCTGGCCCTGCGATTCGTTCACTCGATACCGATCGATCGATCTGCCGGCCGCCGGGCGGTGCTCAAGGTGGTCGAACTGGGAAAGCAACGGCTGTCGGCCGGGCGCAATGTCATCGTCTTTCCCGAGGGAACCCGAACCGCGCCCGGCGAGCGCAGAAAGTACGGGATGGGCGGCGCCGTGCTGGCACAGCACAGTGGCGCGGCGGTTATTCCGATTGCCCACAATGCCGGGGTTTTCTGGCGCCGCCGGGGTGTGAAGAAGTTTCCAGGTACCATCCAGGTCGTCGTCGGGCCGGCGATAGTCATCCGAGGGTCGCAAGGCGGCTGAGATTATGCAGGATGTCGAAAGCTGGATCGAAGCCCGTCAGACAAGAGCTTCCATTGCAACGTCGAAAACGGTAAGTGAACACTTACTTACGTTAAATTTCGCAAGGTATGGATCGGTAATCGTGGGCGGCATGAGTACCGCCACCTGGCCGGTCAGATCAAGATCGACCAGCCTGTGGATAACCTGGTGGATAGAATAATCCGGCCGCCGTACGGTTGCCGGCGGCAGAAACTCAGACGTCGAGGTTCTCTACGGTCAGCGCGTTGTGCTCGATGAATTCGCGCCTGCGGCTCGACCTGGTCACCCATCAGGGTGGTAAAGATCTGATCCGATCCAACCACGTCCTCGATCCTTACGCGTAACAGGCGACGACTGGCTGGATCCATCGTGGTCTCCCAGAGCTGTTCCGGATTCATCTCACCAAGACCTTTGTAGCGCTGGATATGCTGACCGCGCTTGGCCTCGTCCATCAACCAGCGCCAGCGCCTCTTCGAATGATGCAATTGGCTGGCTCTTTTCGCCGCGTAGAACCACTGCATCCTCGTCCAGCAGACCGTCGAGATGTTCACCCATCTCGGCAATCTTCTGATAGTCGCGAACTGTGGAAAAAGTCGGCCGGAATCTGCTTGCTCGTGGCAATACCATGGGTCCAGTGTTCCACGCTCAACCCGCCCGAAACCTCGTCGCCATTCGCGTCTTCTGCGGGCTCAAGAGGCACTATCTGGAAACGATCTGAAACACCGGTATCGGTGTTCAGTCGATTCTGCAGTTCTTCGACCCAGCGCGTCCACTTTGCCTTGTCAACAATCAGCTCATCGGTGACGCGCGGCATACCCAGCAGATGATGCATCACGGCCGTGGTTATAGCGTTTGCCCAGGCGTTGCCGGATACCGTTGACCACCACCATTTTGGTTGCCATTTCTTCGAGGGCAGTACCCTTGAGCGGCGGTGCCTCGGCATTGACCTTGATGCTCGCACTGTCCAGCGCGGTACGCAGCAGGTAGGCATTCAGTTCACTGTCGTCTTTGAGATAGTTCTCCTGCTTGCCTTTCTTCACCTTGTACAGCGGTGGCTGGGCAATATAAATATGGCCGCGTTCGATCAGCTCTGGCATCTGCCGATAAAAGAAGGTCAGCAACAGGGTACGGATGTGCGCGCCGTCGACATCGGCATCCGTCATGATGATGATGCGGTGATAGCGCAGCTTGTCCGGATTGAATTCTTCGCGACCGATACCGCAACCCAGCGCGGTGATCAGCGTGCCGACCTCGGCGGACGACAGCATCTTGTCGAAGCGGGCCTTCTCCACATTGAGGATCTTGCCTTTCAGCGGAAGGATCGCCTGGGATCGACGATCCCTGCCCTGCTTTGCCGAACCACCGGCGGAATCACCCTCCACCAGGTACAGCTCGGATAGCGCCGGATCCTTCTCCTGACAGTCGGCGAGCTTTCCCGGCAGACCGGCGACATCGAGTACACCCTTGCGTCGGGTCATCTCGCGGGCCTTGCGCGCGGCCTCCCGGGCACGCGCCGCGTCCATCATCTTGGACGAGATGGTCTTCGCTTCGGATGGATTTTCGACGAGAAATTCAGAGAGTTTCTCAGACAACAGGCCTTCGACAATGCCCTTCACCTCGGAAGATACGAGTTTGTCTTTGGTCTGTGAGGAGAACTTCGGATCGGGCACCTTCACCGACAGCACGGCGGTGAGACC
>CAVRBK010000073.1:0-21977 GCA_963719025.1 uncultured Gammaproteobacteria bacterium
GGAAAGACGCTGCCGGGCACCGTTGATCTCGGCCTTGTCGGCCGGTGCCGTCGTACCCGCGGGGGCGCGACCGGGGCCTTGATCGACCGAACGGGTGTCGGCTTTCCGTTCATTCAGCAGAGAATTCGTCGAAAAATTGTCACTGGAGACAGGATTAGTCAAAATTCAGTCCTTTTTCCGTCAAATAAATGGCGTTTGGCCACTAAGTTGCGTGTCTGGCTATATCTACGCAGGAGTTGTGCCAGAAGGAACTCTGACTGCTTTTTTTTTGACTAAAAGATCGCAGCTGATCGACTCGAGGAATTGAACATGCCGCGGACCATGCTGGTCAGGACTTGCCTGCTGGCGGTATTTTTCGTTGTCGCGCTGCCCGTTGCGAGGGCAGGCGGGTTGGCGGATACGCTTGCCTACGAGGTGAGTTATCGCGGTATTTTTTCGGTGGGAGAGGACATCTCGATCGCCGAGGCCGTGTTGCATACCGGGCCGCTGGCCGGCAACCCTACCATCACCGAAACGCGCCTGGAGGCCACCTCCGAGGCGCACGGCTTCGTGGAATCGCTCTACCCCATCCGCTATCGCTTTCGCACGTGGCTGCAGAACGACGGTGGCGGCGTGGTCGCCTTCGAGACTTACGAGAACGCCAGCAAGCTGCGTCACCGCCTGTATGTGCCCGACGCATCGCGCAAGAAGGGGGTGAGGCGTTTCGATCTCGCCGCCGGGGCCGGTGTCGCGGAACTGGCGCGGCTGGAAAAGGGTGAGCTGCCGGCATCAGCCAGCGCATCGCGCAAGCCGGTGCTGGATCGACTCGGCCTGTTGCAGCAGCTGCGCGCGCAGGACCTGCACAAGGGGGCCGGTTTTTCCTACCGCGTGACCAATGGTCGCGATCGGCTCGACTATACCGTCCGGGTGGAGGCCCCACAGGTGGTTACGCTGGACGGCGTTGCCGTGCCGGCGTGGAAAGTGCGCTTTGACGCCGAAGAGGTGAACAGGGACGGCACCCGCGAACCCGCCCATCGGCCGGTGTTTATCTGGCTGAGCCAGGCGGGCGGACATATTCCGTTGCGCGTCGACAGCCGTCATGCGATCGGCCGGTTTCGCCTCGAACTGAAGAACCATGGCGCGCTGACGCACCTGGCCAGCCTTGCGCGCTGAGCGGCGTTGCGCCGGTTTTCAGTCGTCGACGATTTTCAGATGGCTGATGTCAGGAATTGGCCGGGGTGGTTTCTCGATCGTGCAGTCGGCCAGTGAACCGGAGTTCGGCGGCAGGGCTTCAAGGTTGCTGATATCGATGTCGGCGCTGGCGGGTGGCGGCGAAGGGTCGATGATGGCGCCGGGCTCGGCAAGCGTTATGTCATCTTCATCGACGCCGATGGTGGGTAATTTTTGTTCGGCCGTCGGATCCTTCGGGTCCTGTGTATCGACCGCCTCGCTTACCTTTGCCGCAGGTGGCGGGCCACCGGCCGGAACGATCTGCACCAGGGCGCCCACATCGCGAAACGCGGCGCGGTAGCGACTTGCCGCTTCAACATCCAGACCCTGTTTCACCCGCAGCGGTTTCCCTGAAAACAGGCGTTCCGCCGCATCTTCCTGGATCTTGAAAAGACGGGCCACACCCTGTCGCACCGAAGTCGGGTCGGCATCGGGCAAGGTCTCGCCGAGAAAGTAGACGTCAAATGCCTGCATCTTTATATCTCTGCTCGCAACTTGTTCTGATTATAGGCTTCTGATTAACGGCCAGGCGGCGACAATCGTTACGGTTGCCGCGCGGTGTTTTTGGTTGTCCAGCTTGTCGGCCGCAGTTTAGGGAACCTTACCGGGAATGCGCGGTTCGGGCGATGCATGAAATCTCAGACATTTGATTCCAGCCATTTCCGTAACTGAGAGACGATCAACTCACCCTCTTGGTGGTGTTCGCCATACGCCAGCATGGTGGTAAAGATCTCGATCAGGGCCTGTCGAAGCTGCTGCCCATCCGCCCGCGCCTGCGCGGTAAAACCGCCTTCAATCGCGAGGTCGATGGCGCACACGGAGACCCCGTCGCCCCACCACTCGTCGCTGTTCAGGAGCCTGCAGGCGGCTGCCGGATCATCCGAGAACCGCTGCCGTGCAATCACGGCCAGATTGGCCTCGTAGGTGTGGCCATACTGCCGCAGCACGGATTCCAGCCGGTCCAGCGCCCCCTGCATCGCCCCGTTTAACCTGCTCAGTCTGGCTTCTTCGGTCCGGCGTCGAGCAGGTTGCCGATCAGGTCGCCGTCCTGCGCGGTCAGCAGATGACCCTGGGCCATCGAATAGGTCTTGACCCTGCCGGCCAGCGCCGGGGCCCGGTTCAGATCCTGGCTCAGCGGCGGCACGACCTGGTCGCCGGGCATCGCGAAGGTGCCGATGCGCATGATGCTGGTGTAGCGGATATCCGGATGGGGCTGCTGGTTCAGCCAGAACAGCAGGTTGCCCGGGGGCCGGTGGGGTCAGGTCGAGCAGTACCCCGCGGCTCTGCTGAACCGTGGCGTACAGGGCATCGCCGGTCTTGCGCCGTACCAGCCAGCTCTTGACGAAACCGAACATGCCGCCGTTGTCGGTCGCCTGCAGTGCCTGGATGGCGCGACCGGTGCCGAAGTGCGGTGTTGCGATCGTGATCAGGTGCTGTACGCCGAGGTTGCCGTGTCGGACCAGGGTCATGCGCGCAACCACGCCGCCGGCGGAATGGGCGGCGAGGTTGATCGGTCTCCTTGGGATGACGCTTGCGCAGTTCGCGCAGATAGCGCGGCCAGCCAGTCGGCCTGGATTACCACCGGCGCCTGCGAGGGCAGGTTGACCGTGTAAATGGGCTTCTGTGGCCGTTGTCGGGCCAGTTCCTGAAATAACACGCCCTGGGCGCTGAAGCCGTAGGTGCCGGCCATGCGATAGCCGCGCTGTTGCAGACGGTCGATCACGCCGGCCTCGGCCCAGCTCTGGGCCGTTCCGAGATAGCCATGGACCAGCACCAGCACATCGGCGTGGGCCGTTTGCAGGGCGTGATAAAGAGGACGTGAGAGTGCCAAAAACAGCTTTTTCATGGCTTTTTCCTCGGGGCGATTGGGCGAGCCCCATAAATACAGGTAATGATTGCATACCAATATGGTCGGACTTTAGGCCCCACAGTTCAAAATTATTTATAAAGACCTACTAATTTTCTCGGGTTTTCTATACTGCACAGGGACGGCCCGCAGAGACACGCCGTTGGCGAGACGGCCCGAACCGGGCAATAACAAGACCCTGGAGGATACGAAGATGCGCAGACGGTTGTATTTTGTTCTGCCTGATGTGACCTCGGCGGAGACTATCGAGGGCGAGCTGTTGCTGGCGAAGATCGACGATCCGCATATCCATTTCCTCGCCAAAGATGGCATCAACCTGGGGCGCCTGCATTTGGCCAACCTGTTGCAGCGTTCGGATCTTCTGCACGGTATCGGTATCGGTCTGGTGGCGGGCGGTATCACCGGTGCGCTGGCCGGCGTCGCGCTGTCGTTCTACCCGGAACTGGGTAGCAAGATCGGCATGGGCGGCATCCTGGTGATGGCGGTGGTGTGCGCGATGATCGGGTCCTGGGTGTCCGGCATGATCGCGATCAGCATCCCCAACTCGCGGCTCAAGCGCTTTCAGCCAGCGATCGATCGTGGCGAGATCCTGTTGATGGTCGATGTGCCGGTAAGTCGGGTCAGAGAGATCCGCGAGCTGATCATGCGCCATCATCCCGAGGCGCAGGCCAAGGGGCAGGAGGCTCAGATACCGGCTTTCCCCTGAGGCGGTATCGCCAGTCGGCAGTACCACACAGCGGCCCGGTGGCCGCTGTTTTTGTGTGTCAATGCAGTGCCGCTGGGGCTTCTCGGCTTTTCTGCGGTTCGACCAGCGGCAGGGATGCGTGATGGGCAAGCATATGCCAGCCATCATCCAGCAGCCCGTACACATTGGTGGCGAATACGGTGGCGCGCCGATCGGCATCGCCACTGCGGATCTGTTCCTCGACGATGTGCACGACAAGATTGCTGTCCTGGCTGGCCTGGATCAGCCGGTGTGCGATCTTCGGCGGCTGGGAATTGCGAAAGATGTCCGCCCAGCTCGCGATGACCGCCTCGGTGCCCTGCAGAAGGCCGCCACCGGGGTGAATGCAGCTGACACGTTCGCTCGCTAACCAGACCGCGCGCATGCGATCGATGTCGAGATCGGCAAATGCCGAGTAGAAAGCGCTCTCGGCACCGGTCGGGTCGGAAAAGGCCATGCTTGTCTCCGCGGCAGATGGGGGGTCAGTCGAGATAGCGTTCCTGCCACTGTTCGTACAGCGCATACACATGCTCGCTGTAGGTGATCTTGTCACGAAACAGCGTGGGATCGACCGCGTCAAAAAGGTAGTAATTCGCGCGGTTGTTGTCGGCGTTCATGATGTTGCGCATGTTCTGTATCAGGCTGTGCCGGCCCCAGTGAAAATCATGCAGGGCCTCGTAGTGCAGGTACACCGGCACGATCGGGATGCCGGTCTGCAGCGAGATATCGAAGGCACCGTAACGAAAAGCCGGCTGCAGGCGGGGGCCCTTGATGCCGCCCTCCGGATAGAGTGCGACGTTGCGTCCCGATTCGAGATGCTTGCGAATCGCCTGCGCAGCCAGCGCCCGGGATTCGCGCGATTCACGCTGCACGAAGATCGTACCGGCGGCCGCACTGATCCGGCCGACCAGCCACCAGTCGCGGACCTCGCGTTTGGCCAGGCTGTCGACATCGAAGGTGGCAGGGATGCCGGCGTCTTCGAAGGATGACGGGTGGTTTGCGATCAGTGATGAAGCGCTCGGGCAAGGCATGCCGGTTCTTGTGATGCAGACGCAGGTCCACACCCAGGGCATGTATCCAGGTGCGACTCCAGGCCCTGAACATCGGGCGGTACCAACCCTTGCGCAGCCGCCCCGGCAGAAAGCTCAATCCGTACATCAGCAGCGTGAACAGCAGCAGTTCGAGCCAGCCAAGCAGGAGCCACAGGGCGCGAACGAAAGATCGGATCATCGTGGATGAGGTTTCTCTGATTTTGGGTGTCGGTTTAACGCGTGGTCGAGGTGACCAGCTTGCTCATGAAACTGGCGGTCTTCACTCCGAGCAACATGCGCGAGACGGTGCCGCCCTCGATGACGATCAGGGTCGGTGTTGCGCGGATGCCGAGCGCGCGTGAAATATTCGTGTGCTGCATGATGTCCAGTTTGAACACAGGCACACCCTCTGCAGCGAGAATGTCGACCTCTTTCGACATGGGCCGACAGGGACCGCAGTGCTCGCTGTAACAATAAACGAGCGCCTTGCCCTGCTGTGTCGCAAGCTGTGGAAACTCGGCATACAGTGGTTTGGCGGACCGGCCCTCTGCCGAACGCGTGGCGACATACATGTAACCCGCGTACAGCGCCCAGGTGACACTGAGGCCTATCACTGCGTATATCAGCAAGCTCAACCGGTATTCCCCGTCAGTAAAGGCTGGTCGTCGGTATGGTGTTCCTGTGCTCGCGCAAGGCTGGCACGACGCGCCTTTCCGCACTGGGTCAGGCCATACACAGGCGTTGAGCGGGCGCGAGGATCGAGGATATCGGAACCTGGGAGAAGCCTAGCCGTTTCGCCGGACTCTGGGTATTCGGGAAACGCCTTATTGATTCGCGGGGTTCAGCGGCCGGGATTGGGTGCCTTGCGATGCTTGGCAGGCGAGCCGGTTTGCCCCTGCCGGTCGCTCAGCCCTTGCAGCCGAGAACTGCGCAGTCGCAGGCTTCGGATTCCCATGACGATGGCGAGTACGCCGAGCACGACCAGTAACCCCGCGGTGTTGCTGGCGAGTTCACCCTCCATCGGCGCGGCGATTGCGGGTGCAACGGTGAGTCCCGGCAACGCGGGTAGCCATTGCCGGTTCCAATTGTTCAGCATCGATATCCCCTTCGCATCTTTGTGCGTTTGCGGAATCGAAGCAAGTTGTGTGCCCTAGAAGAAAATAAGGATTCGAAACATGTGCTTAGGTTCATCGCAGGGTTGGGCTTCCTGGCGGGTGTAAAAACCCTCGACAGCTGGGCTGCCGCCGGCGATGCGCTCGTCAGGTTTTGGCATCTTGTGCCGTTACCGTGTGAAACGGCAACTGTTGTGGAGAATCGGGTGACCCTGCTGGAAGAATGGGGTGTACCGCTGGCGGTGTCCGGCATGTTGCTGGCGACCTTGTTCATGGCCTGGGTGCTGCGTCGGCACCAGGCGTACAGGGCGAGGATGCGGTCTGCGGTAGGACGCCTGGAGGGCAACCTGCTGCGGATCACTCATGGTCTGGCTGCGCTGGGGGCCGTGCCCTTGTCGCGTGAACTGCGCGTGACCCTGCGTGGCGATGTCCTCGCACGTTACCGGGCCATTGCCAGGCAGTATCGCGGTTACCCGGCGATCAGGCAGAAGATTGCCGCGGCCGAGGCGGCCGCAGGCAGTGAAGGGGCTCCGGTGAACACCGGCGTGGGGGCGATCGACGACGAGCAGACGTTTCGTCGGACCAGCAGGGCCATCGATGACCTGGTCGATATTGTCGGTCATGGCGCAACGCTGCAACCGATCCCGCGCGATGTGCGGGTTATCTTTCTCCGCGAACTGGGCGAACGCCGCGCCGAGGTATTGTCGCGGTACCATCTGGTAGAGGCCCGCCGCTGCGAAGACAGACATGAGCTGGCGAGGGGGCGTGCGCACCTGACCACGCTCATGCACCACCTGCGCCAGCGTGGTCCTCGCACGCCGTTCGTGCAACAGCTGCAACATGAGGCGGAACAGGCGCTCGCCACCATTGGCCACCGCAACGATTCCGCCGCCGCGTCGACCGGTACCGCGAATGCGCCGGGCCAAGGCCTGGTAAGTGCCGGGGCACGCGGCCTGGTTTGAGCCGCGCCTGAGTCGGTGACCTGCACGCATCCGGGCGATGCCCGGGCAGTGCTTCAGCGCGGGGTATCGGTGGGACTGCGGAGGTCGTCCCGAATCTCCTTGAGGTCCTCGATGTTGGCACAGAATCCGAGTGATTCGACGTCGGCGGTCTGGTCGCTTCCAAGCACCTGGTCGCACTGCTCCTTGGCGCCGCAACCGTCACAGCGTTCCATCTGCTGCTGAATCTCCAGCGCCTGCTCCTTGTGCAGGTAACTGGCCTGGTCGATACCGAGAAATTTCAACATCCGCGCGAGCCGCAGATCGCCGAGTGTGCTGGCCAGGCCCTCGCGGAACCGCTGGCCACTGCGCAGATTGCCGAGGATCGCCAGGGGGAGCCGCACGATCAGGTAAAGCATCACTGCCACGAGCAGTAAAGTAATGATTAGACTTGTAATTTCCAACGGCCAGCCTCCGCAAAGCGAGTCCTGATTCTTGGCCGCCCGCGCCGGCTTAACCTTGATCTGAATCAGTATCCGGGCTTGCGGGGGCAAATGCCCCGGCATTTTCTGCCACTGTTCAGAGATCGAACAGGTTTTCGGCCTCAGTTTTCAACTTATCCGGGTCGGCGCCCGACTGGTGGCAGTCTGCCGCGGGGTCGAAATAGTCACAGAAGTTTGCGCGTTCCTTGTCGTTGACGTATTCCGCTATGGGTTCCTGGCAGTCATTCGGTCGTCCGCGCTCGAAGAATCGGCAGTTGCGGCACACATGGGTCTGCTTGCGGCAGGCCGGGCATTCGCCTTCGCGGGTGTACTCGGCGGCGGCCAGGTGTTGTCCGCAGGACCAGCAGACGCCTTCTGCATCGGGTGACATAACGAGCCCCTCTCCTCAATGAGCGTGGTTCAGTTACCCGTCACTTTAGCCGATAAGGCCGTCGGTCTGGCTATTGTGCAGAGGTTTGCCTGAACTGGACGGTGCCCTGGCCATGAACGTTTCAGGTCGCGCGCTGACCTTGTCGGGGCGGAGCCTGCAGGAGCGCCGGGACGGCAAAGGGCATCAGGCAGAACGTTTTCCGTGGCTGTTGTCCGGCAGGCGCTGATGTCGACTTGCGCAACGGTAGGTGCGCCGCACGCGCCTTGGCGATAGTCTGAGTGCGGTACCTGTTTGTGGGCGCCAGCGAGGCCGATCACGTGGAAAAATTTGTCCTGCATACCCGATTGGCGGCCGATTGCCATCCTGTCGGGCAGATGTCCCTGTCGACGGTTCTTCTGCTCGACGATGCGCGCTATCCCTGGGTGGTCCTGGTGCCGCGCCGTGCTGCAATCCGCGAGATTCACGAACTCGCCGCGGACGATCGCCAGGCCCTGTTGGAGGAATCGTGCCGGCTCGGTGCCTTCATGATGCAGGCATTTGCCGGTGACAAGCTGAACCTGGGCGCCCTCGGAAACCTGGTGCCACAGTTGCATCTGCATCATGTCGTGCGCTATGCAAGTGACCCGGCGTGGCCCGGTCCGGTATGGGGGCATTCCGCGGCCGAGCGGTATGCGCCGGCGACGCTTGCCCGGCGCCTTGATCTGCTGCGCGATGGTCTCGAGCTGGTCTGAACGGTGAACCGTTGCCCGGACCCTGTTGCCTCAGGTGGTCGCTGCAACGACTTCGGGGAGATCCGATTCGCCATTTACCAGCCTTTCCTTGTCGGATTTGCGCAGTCGCTTGATCCGGTACTCCATGCGCAAGGCGTCCTCGCGGCTGCCGATCGGACAACTGAAAACCAGTTGCAGGGGGCCACGTCCACGCAGCCTGCGCGCCCCTTTGTTGTCCTGGTGTGCGGCAAACCGTCGCGCCACGTCGGTGCTTATACCGGTGTACAGGGAACCGTCGCTGCAACGTACGAGGTACAGGTACCACATGGTTGATCAGCGTTTCGGTCAGGCGCCGGGGCAACCAGTGTTCGGATTCAAGCACGGTGTGCTGCTTGAGAATGTTGTATGCGTTGTCGGAAAACTCGAGGTAATAGCCTTTCACCTTGCGGCCATTGCGGATCGCCTGCCAACGTTCGAGACAGATGCCGTGCCGATGCAGTTCGCGGCGGATTTTGCGAATCGCGTCACGCGTGAAAGTGCGCTTGGCCTGCGCGGATGTGAAGCGGTCACCGTTGTGATCGGGCCCGGGACGCAGCCGGGTGATCAGGACGGTTCGTCCGTCTTGCCCGGCGGCGAGGTTCATCCGCGAAATCGCCAAATGCGATCGGCCGGGTCGGCCCCTGCCAGATGGAGCAGTCGCGGGTCAGCCGTACCGGGTGATGGCAGGTAACGTGGCGGTTGGCGTAGTCGTCGGCGTTGACGCTGCGAATCGTCGCCTGGCTGCTCAGGGGCAGGGCGATTGTCAGCGCAAACAGAAATGAAATCAGGGCTCGGAGCGACGTCTTGTTCTCAGGCATGCACAGAGGCTAGCGCATAATCGCGGGCTTGCCAGCCACTATAAGAACTCGGCGATATAGTCTTGTATGAGCCGCTGCGCATCCGCGGGCAGCGCCACAAAGCGCGCGTGCAGCAGGTCCCTGCCTGTGCAATCGAGGATCTCGACCGGCGTGGTGACGTGGGTGCGATTGATGTTGATTTCGAGCACATGCTCACTACCCGCGGCCAGACCGTTGCCGCAAATCGCCACGCCGCGCTCGCTGATGTTGCTCAGGCGTACGGTCTGGCCATCGATGCTGGCAAAGATACCGGTATCGACCGGGTAGCGTGGCGCGGCTCGGCGTTCCTGTTCTGGTTTGTTCACCCTGCTTCTCCCTGGCTGAAACCCGGTTCGTTTCCTTGATTCGCGCTCAACGGGCGCCGGGTTCGACATCGACATAGCCGCGCTGAATTGCGGCCTCCAGTGCCTTGGCGCCGTTGACCAACTCGTCATATTCAATGCGCAGTTTCGCCAGTTCTGCGAACTGGGCATCGCTTGGCGCGTCATCCTGCACCTCGTCACCGAGACGGAAAAGTGCCTTGAGATAGCGTGCACGCGCCTGAGCCACGAGGCGAAGGACGGGCCGCAATCCATCGATCGTCAGTTCGCGGATTTCGGGATTGATGACGTCCCGGTTGATCGAACGCATAGTGCGCTCAAGTTCCATCATCAGGCGATTGATATCCTGATTCATTGCGCCTCGCCCCTTTGACAGTCTGCCTGCATAGCCTGTCTGGGTTATCGGCAGCCACTGGTCAGGGCTTGAATGATCGTCAGCGCAGGGCGGAAAGCAGCGCTTCGTCGTCCGTCGGCAAGGTGACCACGGCGTGCAGCTGGAACAGTTCCGCGAGCTTCGGTACGTGCGCGGCCTCGTGGCGATCGGCCAGCACGACGATCCGGGCGTCTGGCGAAAAGCGTTGCAGGCTGTGCAGCAGCACATCGAGGTTGCTTACATTCGCGCCCGCATAATTGTTGCCGTAGCCGTAGAAAAAATCCGCAACCACCAGGTCGGGCGGGCGTCGTTTCAGCTGGGCGATCGCCTTGCGTTGAGCGGTGAACGCCAGCCGCTCGTAGCCGAGCTGGTGGCCAGGTTCGCCAGGTCAGGGTGGGCAGGTGATTCGATGATGTCGTAGAGCAGTGGCATTTTTTAATAGGCGGGCGTGGCGTTCAATGCCCGGCGGGGTCTCGAGGTTTTTCGTCTCCGGCCTTCTTCCGTCGTTGCTGCCGGCGTTCGATGAACCTCAACGCCTGGATGGCGCCGCCAACCGTGCCGATCAGGAACAACAGAATCAGGAGCGGGATTTCCATGGATGGCTTGACGATAACAGAACCGATGGGCCGGTGGGGGCCTGTCAATTCCGCCTTGGCCGCGATAAACTAGAGCGAAAGTTGCCCTGAGGAGGGGATATGTCGCGATCTATTGCACTGCTGTTGATGTTGGGCGGGCTGAGTCTGGCACCGTGTGCGTTTTCCAGCGATCTCGAAAAGGAAAAGCGCTGGGCCGACCAGGTGGTCGATGAGTTGCTCGATGGAGAGGCCATCTACCTCGAGAGTGAACGCGGCCCGTTTCTCGCCATCGAGACCGGCGAGCGCCGATGGCAGCACGCGCAAGGCGGCGATCGTGATGCATGGTACCGGCGTGCATCCCAACTGGCCGACCGTGATGCAGCCGCTGCGGGTTGGCCTGACCGAGTCCGGCTGGCACACCCTGTCGATTCAGATGCCGGTGCTGGCCAACGAGGCGGAGCATGCGGCGTATGCCGCGATCTACGACTGGGTGCCCGGCCGGATCGACGCGGCGGTCGCGCATCTGCGCAAACAGGGCTTTCAGACCGTGGTGCTGATTGCGCACAGCCAGGGATCGACGATGTCGGTGTACAACCTCAGCCACGGCGGCGCTGCCGTGGACGGGTTCGTTGCGGTCGGCATGTCGGATGGGATCGCCGGCGGCCCGATGGATACCCTGCGCACAGCTGGCCGAGCCTGACGGTGCCGATGCTCGATCTGTATGGCAGTGAGGATCTGCCCGAGGTGCTGCAGAGTGCCGGCGTCGCGCGCGCCAGCCGCGGCCAGGGGATTACACCCAGCAGATGGTCGACGGGGCGGACCATTTCTTCGACGGCGAGGAAGCCGAACTGCTGGAAGCGGTCAACGGCTGGCTGGACGCGCGACTTCGGCAGGATTGATCAGTCGAGCAGCAGCTCGCCAGCGCCGTTCTTGATGGCCGTGCCATCGGGTCACCGGGCTGATCTCCAGGCCGATCTGACCGCACAGTCGTGTCAGCGAGAAGATGCCGCAGATCTCGGCTGCTCGCCGTCGCCGTCGTCCAGAACCAGGGCGTGTCGGCGGCCGGCCTTGCGCAGGCTGTTCAGGACCTGGCCGACGGTGGCGCCGATCTGACCTCCTTCGAGCGTGCAGCACCTCGATTCGCCGCGCAGGGTCATGATGTCCTGGACCAGCAGTTCGTCGGGTTGCTCGCCGGTTTTCGCGGCGATCTTTTCGGGCCGGCCGCTGTCCAGGTCGGTCACGGTGACGATGCCCATTACCGCACCGGTCGCACCGGTCACCAGCAGCATGCGTACGCCGAGCTTCTGCATGCGTTCGCGGGTCGCGGCCAGCGTGTTGGTGCGTTCCACCGTCAGCGCGGTGACCTGTGCGCAGATCGGTCATCGCCTGCACCGCCGGACTGTCGACGGTCAAGCCGCCCGGGGAACTGCTGTTCGGGACGCGCATAGCCGGCACCGATCGGCATGCTGTGGAAGGCGAGGGCGGAGTATTTGTCGCTCATCTGGGCAGTTCCGGATTGCTGAATAGTAGAGCGCCAAGCGTACGCGCCCCGGCGCTTTGTGCAAAGACCATTAACCCGGGCAATCGCACCTGAACAGTATTGCAGCCTTCAATCGCCCTCGGGCGGCGCCGGCCGCAGTGGCGCATTGCAGCGCCTGCAGTGGTACGTGGTTTTTCCGGATTCGATTCGGCGATGGCGGGTGGTGCTGATCTGATGGCTGTCGCAGTCGCAAACGTAGATCCAGCGACGCTGCCGGCGCACGGCCGCTTCATCGATGCTGTAGCTGTGACAGCGTGCTGCCTGCTCGATCCCGAAAAAAGCCATGACAGCCTGCCATTCCGGGCCGTGCGGCCGCGTCCTGCCGTGGCATGCGGCGGTGACCAGGTGGGCGACCTCGTGCGGCACCGTGCGGCGCACGAAATCCTCGGGGTGGCGGCGCGCGATCGCGAGGTTGTAGCGCAGCACCGGGCGTCGTCGTGCATCCCAGCGCGCCTGCCCGGCGGCCTGTCCGGTCAGGTCGAAGCGTATCTCCGGATCGGGCAGCGTAACCCGGTGTCTTCTGCACCAGGGGGCCGCTTCGCGCAGCAGGCGCAGGGTCTGTTTGCGGATGTTTTCCACCAGGACCGGGTTGTCGTGTTCCACGGCGACGCTACCCTCGCGCTCGTTGACCGTGCGGCTGTGCCGGCAACGCGATTGTCTCAGCGGTCGGCGATCAGCTGCAGGTATTCCATGCGCGTGGCCTGCGATTCGCGGAAGGTGCCCAGCATGACCGAGGTCTTCATGGTCGAGTTCTGTTTTTCCACGCCGCGCATCTTCATGCACAGGTGTTCCGCCTCAATGGTTACCGCCACGCCGGCTGGCTGGATCACCTCGCTGATCGCATCGGCGATCTGCACGGTGAGGTTTTCCTGGATCTGCAGCCGTCGCGCATACATGTCGACGATGCGGGCGATCTTGGACAGGCCGATCACCTTGCCGCGTGGCAGGTAGGCGACGTGTGCACGACCGATAAACGGCAGCACATGGTGTTCGCACAGGGAATAGAGTTCGATGTCTTTGACGATCACCATGTCGTCGTTGCCCGAGGTGAACACCGCATCGTTGACCACGGTGTTGAGGTCCTGATCGTATCCATGACACAGGTAAGCCATGGCTTTCGCGGCGCGCTCCGGCGTCTTGATCAGGCCTTCGCGTTTTAGATCTTCCCCCAGTCCCTCGATGATTCCCGCGTAGTGTGCTTGGATGTGCTCGATCTGCATGCTCGCCCCAGGTCAATGGAATTGTTGTCACGCGCCACTTTACCGGCGTGCGGGGACAGATGCCATGCTGCGGTTTATGGGGATTGTATGATTTTAACGCGGGCTTCGAAGGACGCCGGGCGGATGTCTGCGAGGGCGGTGTCAGACGAGCAGGGCAGCACCGAACAGCAGCATCGCAATGAACAGCAGTATTGCCGCTGACTGCTTCCAGTTGCGGGAGTTCAGAAACAGGGCGTTATCGTGCGGTACGACGACAGCCAACAGCGCACTGAACAGGCTGATTCCACCGGCAACCAGCAGAAAATCCTTAAGCCAGGCGGTTTTTGTCTGGGATGAACCGCTGATCCCGCCACTGATCGTCTCAAACTTGTTGGCCAGCGCCGGCTCGTGCAGGACAAGCAGCAGGATTGCCAGCAGCGACAGGGTCAGGCGCCAGGCCGTTTGCTTGCGGAAGATCCCGGTCACGCGTTTTTGCATCTTGGTTTGATCTCGAGTTGTCCACTGGTCAGCAGACGCGAAAATTCTTCAGCAGGAACCGGTCGGCCAAACAAAAATCCCTGCAGATAGTCACAGCCGCTGTCACACAGGAAATGGTGCTGGTCGGTTGTTTCCACACCTTCGGCGACCACCTCCAGGCCGAGCGTGTGGGCCATCAGGATAATGGCCTTTACGATAGCCGCATCGTTGGGATCGTCCGGGATGTCGGCAACAAACGAGCGGTCGATCTTGAGTTTATGTATCGGCAGCACCTTGAGTTGGCTGAGCGAGGAATGACCGGTGCCGAAATCATCCATGGCAATCTGCATCCCCAAATGCTGACGCATCTGGGCCAACTGTTGCATCCCGGTACCGCCATCTTGCACCAGCAGGGTTTCGGTCACCTCAAACTCGAACAGCCTGGCCGGGTACCCGGTCTGACCGAATATCTCGCCAAGCTGGTGAGCGCAATCGCCGCGAAGCTGGTAGGGCGACAGGTTGACGGCCAGCAGGAAAGGTTTGACGCCGGCGTCAAACCAGGCTTTTACCTGCCGACAGGCCTGCCGCGTAACCCAGCAGCCCAGTGCACCGATCAAGCCGCTTTCTTCGGCCACGCCGATGAACTCGCCGGGCGGCACCAGGCCCCGCGTCGGGTGACGCCAGCGTACCAATGCCTCGACCGCCGAGAGTTGTCCGTCTGACGCAGAAAACTGCGGCTGGTAGTGCAGCTCGAATTCATCCCTTTCCAGGGCGCGACGCAGATCGTGTTCCAGATCGAGGCGGTGTTGTATCTCGCGTGTGAGTTCCGGCGCGTAGAACGCGATGCGATTGCGTCCCTGCGCCTTGGCCCTGTACATGGCGGCATCGGCATGTTGCATCAACGACTCTGTATCGTCCGCATCCTTGGGGTACAGGCTGATGCCGATGCTGGCGGTCATCACGAGCGACTTGCCGCGCACCGTAAGCGGTTGCGCGAGCGAACCCGCGATACGGTCGGCAATACGTTGCGCGCTATTGGCGTCTGGCAGATCCTCGAGCAGCACGATGAACTCGTCGCCACCGAGCCGGGCGACCGTGTCATCTTCGTGTACCCCGGACTGCAGGCGATCCGCGATCTCTTGCAGCAACTCGTCACCTGCCCGGTGGCCAAGCGAGTCGTTGATGTTCTTGAAACGGTCGAGGTCGATGAACAGCAGGGCGAGGTTGCCCGCGGTGCGATGGGCCCTTTGTATGGCGTGTTCGAGGCGAGCGGTCAACAGCAGGCGATTCGGCAGGTTGCTCAGGGCGTCGTGGTGCGCCAGTTGCCAGAGTTTGTGTTCGGATTCTTTGCTGTCGGTGATGTCGGCAAACACCGATACATGCGAGCTGACCTTGCTGTCCCGGTCGCTGACAGCTTTCACTGACAGCCACTGCGGGTAGATTTCGCCGTTCTTGCGACGATTCCATATCTCGCCCTGCCACTCGCCGCGTTTTTCGAGGGTAGCGAAAAATTTCCGGTAGAACTCGGCATCCTGTCGGCCCGAGTTGAGCAGGTGCGGTGTCTGGCCAATGGCCTCCCGGGCGCTGTAACCGGTGATGCGTTCGAAGGCGCGATTGACCTGCACGATGCGATGGTCTGCATCGCTGACCATGACGCCTTCGAGCATGTTTTCAAACGCGGTGCTCACGGTAGCCAGTCGCTGCGCCTGCTGTTCCCTCTCCAGCACGATGCCCGCGAGATAGCCGACCGTCTGTAGCAGGCGCTTGTGAAAATACGACGGTGGGCGGGATTCGAAGCTGGTCAGGGCAAACGAACCCAGCACCGCGTCATTGGCCGCAAAGATGGGGTTTGACCAGCAGGCCATGAGGTTGAATTCTGCGGCGATGCTGCACAGTTCGGCCCAGCGCGGGTCCGCGGAGATGTTATCGACGTACACCGGTTTTCTGCTGAACACGGCAGTACCGCAGGAACCGGCGCTCGGACCCGGTACCAGGCCATTCAGGGCCTCGATGCCCTGTGGCGGGATACTGGGTGCAGAGCGGACGACAAGATGGCTGCGTGAGGCGTCGAACAGCATGATGGATGCCACGGCGTTTGCCAGTATTTTCTCGGTATGCAGGCACAAGTGGTCGAGAATCTCGTCCGTGTCGCGCCCCAGAACCACCATGTCGAGGGCATCACGCTGGAGTTGCAGCAGGTTCTCCATCTGCTCCGCGCATATGCCTGGACTGTCTTCAGGCGAGGATTTGGGATGTGCGGCGCTCATGGAGGGGATTCGGGTGTTTCCAAATGTTGTTGGCTATCGACCGATGGTAGGAATAATAAACACTGTTGGGCAAAAAAAAGCCACCCGAGGTGGACGCAAGGGTGGCGTAGTAATGCAGCTTTTCTATGGCGACAATCCCTGTCGCTTATTTCCCAATGCCCATGCCTTCTGCTGGAGAAGTCGGTAAGACGCCCGGGTCTAAAAATGGAGTTGTCGCATCTGCAGTGAATCCGGGCCGCCGCAACTGCAGCGCTGTGCATTGCCGACGCGGCGCAGCGTTGCCTCGTAGGGCTGCGATACGGTCTGAACGGCCGTGCAGGTTGGGCAGCTGTACCAGGTCTGACGGGCGCCGCCTTCGGTCACGCTGTCTGTCTGGTGCATTTCACTTTTGCAGTGGTTGCAGCGCATGGCTGGCCTCCGGATCAACAAAACCCAATCTTCAGGTGCGACAACAGCACCACCATCGACCCGACCTGCACAAGAGGGGCTCAAAACAGCCCTCGGGCGTCTGCCGGTCAAGGTTGGAAAGACCGTCGTCCGGCAATGCTGGAATTGTAGTCGAAAACCCACAAACACCCAATAAATTGTGCCTGAAAAGTTACCAGGCACTACATATTGTGTTTTTCCGATTTTGAGTGACGGATGAGAAAGGACGGATAACCGCCTGATAAGAAGGTTGTTTGTCAACCCTTGCTGGGCAGCGCCGCGATGCGGGATCGACGGGTGCGGTGGTGTCGACAGCCGCCGGTCGCTGGCGGCCGGGCGTGTCAGTCTTCGATGAACGAGCGGGCGACCGTATCGACCAGGGGGTCGGCAGGTACTGGAACAGGGTCCGCTCGCCGGTCTTGATAAACACCTCGGCCGGCATGCCGGCGACCAGCGTCAGGTCGTTGTCGGCCAGGTGCCGCAGGCCTTCGTCGGTGATCTCGATGATCGCCAGATAGTAGGGCTGCTGCTGCGGGTCGTTCTCGTCGATGATGCTGTCGGCCGACAGGTTGATCAGCTGGCCGTTGACGTGCGGAGTCTCGCGCATCTTGAACGCGGAAAAGCTGATGTCGGCGATCTGGCCGATCGCGACCCGGTCGATGTCGATCGGTCGAGACCTTGGCCTCGATGACCAGGCGTTCGCCTTCCGGCACGATGTCCATCAGGATCTCGCCCTCGCGGATGACGGCACCGATGGTGTGGACGTGCAGCTCGAGGACCGTGCCGGATTGCGGCGCGCGGATCACCGTGCGCGCCAGCGTGTCCTGCAGGGCCTGGCGCTGTTCGACCAGTCTGGAACAGACGCTCGCGCACGTCGTCGAGTTCGGCGGCCACCTCGCGCTGCAGCTCTTTCTGCAGCTGCAGCGACTGCAGCTTGGCCTCGACCATCTCGGAGCGGGTCGATGCGATGCGTGCGATGAGGTCGCCGAGTTCACCCTGGTTCTCGGCGACCTCGCGCGCCAGTTCGCGCACCTGGCGACGTTCGGCGTAGCCCTGTTTCTCCAGCCTTCGAGATCGTGCAACTCGGCGGCGTAGGAACGCACCAGGCGCTCGCTGGCCTTCTTCTGTGCCTCCAGACCCTCGAGCTGGGACTCGAGCTGTTCGACCTGCTGCGCATACAGGGCCAGCTCGTTCTCGTAGGCCGACTTGCGCACGTCGAAGATCTGCTTCTGCACGGTCATGGCCTCGCGGACCCGGCCATCTTCGGCCAGATCAAGCAACTGCTGCGAATAGGTTACCCGGTCGCGCTGGTCGCGCTGTGCCACCAGGCGCGCCTCGCGCGCCAGGGCAAAGAAGTACTGGCCCTGGACCACCTCGAGCTGGGCCCGCGCCTGGGTGTCGTCGAGGGTCATGACGACCTGGCCCTTCTCGACAAAGTCGCCGTCGCGCACCGGCAGCGTCTTCACGATGCCGCCTTCGAGGTGCTGCACCGTCTGGCGCTTGCTTTCGACCCGGATCTTGCCGGGCGCGTGCGCGGCACTGGCGATCGGGGCGATCGCCGCCCAGGTGCCGAAGCCGAAGAACACCACCACGATGACGATGATGCCAATCAGGCGAAAACGCCGATCGTCTGTGCTCTTGTCGTCGAACGGTGAGGGGGGCTTGCCGGTGAGCAGTTGTCTGTGTCCGCGACATGTTCAGGGCTCCACCTTCGCAACCGGACCGGTCGCAGGTCGGCGTGAAATCGGCATGGCGGTGCCGTTGAGCATTGCCATGACCTTGTCCGGGGACGTCGTAGGCGACGACCTCGCCATTCGCGAGCACCATGATCTTGTCGACCAGTTCGAGCACGTTGTTGCGGTGGGTCACGATGATCAGCGTCGAACCGCGCTTCTTGAGTCTGGCGATCGCGTCGGCCAGCGCCAGGTCGCCCTGGGTGTCGAGGTTGGAATTCGGTTCATCGAGCACGACCAGTTTCGGCTGATCGTACAGGGCGCGGGCCAGACCGATGCGTTGACGCTGGCCGGCCGACAGCAGGTTGGCCGTGATCTTGGTTTCATAGCCGTCCGGCAGCTTGAGGATCATGTGGTGCACGCCGGCCGCCTTGGCCGCGTCGATCACCTTGTCCGGGTCGATCACGCCGAAGCGCGCGATGTTCTCGCTGACGGTGCCGTCGAGCAGTTCGACATCCTGCGGCAGGTAGCCGATGTGTTCGCCCAGGGCCTCGCGATTCCACTGCGCGATCTCGGCGCCGTCGAGGCGGATCGAGCCGCTCACGGTCGGGTAGATGCCGAGCATTGCGCGCACCAGGGTCGATTTGCCGGCCGCGCTCGGGCCGATCACGGCGACCGAGGTGCCCGGCTCGATGACGAAACTGATGCCCTTGAGGATCGGCGCCGCAGCGCCGGTCGGCGTAACCACGACCTTCTCGAACTCGACGTGTCCCTGCGGCGGCGGCAGCGGCATCGGCGGGTCAAAGGCCGGGAGGGCCTGCAGCAGCTTGTTCAGACGGCCATAGGCATTCGCGTGCACTGAGAAACCCCTTCCATGAATTGATCAGCTGGTCGATCGGCGCGAGCGCACGACCCAGCAACAGCGAGCCGGCGATGACGGTGCCGCCGGTGATCTCACCCTGAATCGCGAGGTAGGCACCGAGGCCCAGCATCAGCGACTGCATCATCATGCGGAAGGTCTTCGACATGGTCGTGATCAGGCCGCCACGGCGGCTCGCGCGGGTCTGCAGGCCGATCATTTCGTCTTGCTTTTCCTGCCAGCGCTCGCGCAGCTTCGGCAGCATGCCCATCGCCTCGATCGCCTCGGTGTTGCGCAGGTTGCGCTGGGTCTCCTGGCTGTTCTCGATGTTCAGCTGGTTGGCGTCTTTGAGGTCCTGCCGCGTGGAACGTTCGTTGGTGATCGCCAGCGCAATCAGGATGAGCGCCGCGATGACGGCGACCGATCCCATCAGCGGATGGAACAGGTACATGACCGCGATGTAGATCGGCAGCCAGGGCGCGTCGAACAGGGTGATCAGTGCCGGCCCGCTGAGAAACTGGCGCAGCGTGAGCAGGTCGGAGAGCGGCTGCGTGGTGGCGATGCTGCCGCCAGAGGCCAGCGTCTGGCCGAACAGCGAATCGAACACCCGCGGGCCGAGCATCTTTTCCAGGCGACTGCCGGTCACGATCAGCACCTGCGAGCGCACCCAGTCCAGGGCGCCCATGACCAGAAACAGAAACACCAGCAGCAGGGTCAGCATCAGCAGCGTCGATTCGCTGTTGCTGGTCAGCACGCGGTCGTAGACCTCGAGCATGTAGATGATCGGCGCGAGCATCAGCACGTTGATGAAGAAGCTGAACACCCCGGTCGAGAGGAACGAACTGCGCGAAGCGGCGAGCGCCTGGTAGAGCTCCGGTTTGTCGACCGAGGGTGACTGGCTGGTGTTATTCATGGCTTCTTTGCTGGTTTCGCGATCGAAAAGGCAGGGCGTCTGCAGCCCTGCAGCCGGCAGAGGGTACTCGAAATTCGACGGTGCCGGGTAGCCGCAAACGGGGTTCGGCGAATTTACCTAGTGATAGTGTCAGAAAATATGACACTGAATATCAGTGAACGGTTAAGTCCATGAAAAATCAGCGAAAGGAATGAAATTACTGATGCGATCGAGTTCGTTTTTGGACCAGATTGTCTGGCCTGCCCGACGCTGAATACACCAATCCCGTTCGTGTGGTGTTGAGATTTTTTACAACTGCCCCTGTTTACGTGCTGTGCCAATAGGGTGGGCTGTGCTGGGCTGGGACTGCCGCCTCGGGCTGGCGCAGGTCGGACGATGTGGTCGAAAATAACGAAAATAAAACAACAAGATAGCGATTTTCGTGAATCGCGTCAGACGGTTTCTGTGACGCCTTTAACGTCTCCGGAGTTTTGCTTGGCACGGTAGTTGCGTTCGGTGTCTCCAGCAGGTTGGCGATCGTGAAACCTGTCCTTGGCCGGGGCCAAAAGCCTTCGGGAAGGCAGACCGCGATCGCACAGCCCGCAAGTGTTGGTAAACGACACGATTCATCGATGAACCTTGTTTACGTTTTTTTGATTTTTTAGAGAGAAATAACAATGTCTAAATTTATTGCTTTTGGCATTCTCGCTGCTACCTCAATGCCTGTATTGGCGCAACCGGCTTCAATGTTCCTGTTCCTGGTGCTCTTCCGTTGCTGGGTTTGGGCGCCGTCGCCTTGCTGGCAGTGCGTCGCTTCAAAAAGTGATGCGATGAAGTCGTGGCTCCTTGGCAGCCCGAAGGTGGGCTGAGGAGCCTTTTCACGTTTGTAGAACCACCGAAGGTATGCAGCCGAGCATCTTGCCAATGATTCGCTGCAATTTGCGATACCTGACGATTCCGACTGCGGCAGAGAGCCGTTCGTAAACCAGCAGTCAAAATAAGACCAAATCAAGCTGAGGCAACACCATGAGCGAAATGACCATTCGCGTAACATCTTCTGCTGTTAACGTCGCCGGCACAGGCTTCGGCCAGCAGCCGGACCTGGGTGCGCCGAGTTATCTGGACGTGGTGGTGACCGGTAGCACGGATCCGAACCTGATTGACGGCACATATGACGCTTACTGTCTCAATCCAGATTTCCTCATCTTGTTCTCGCCTACTCATACGGCGCTGACGCCGATAGCGGCCAAATCCAGAGCAACTACACCGACGCCGGTGTCATCGGCCCGTAACCCCCGACCAGATAGCGCAGATCAATTGGCTGTTGGCACAGAATTTCACCTCTGACTCCGAGTACGGCGGGTCAGTTTAATTACGGGGAGGTGCAGGGCGCCATTTGGGAGTTGCTTGGCTATCTTCCTGCGGACTACAACGAGGGATTGCCCCGGCGCTTGTTGTCAGACAATGGTCGGCAGACTGTGCTCCAGTCGGACATTGATTTCCTGGTCACGGCCGCCCAGAATGCGATCGCAAGTGGTAACGGCGTGGTGCCCACCGACACCTATTTCTCGATGGTGGTTGACCCAGACGGCAACGTTCAGCCTACTCATCGTCCAGTTGCAGTCTGCCAAGCTCGGTGACTTCGTTTGGAAAGACGACAATGCCAACGGCATTCAGGATCTGGGCGAGCTCGGTGTCGACAATGTAATCGTTGAGTTGTACGACGGTTTAGGAAACCTGATCGCAACGACTGTAACCGGCGATGACTACAGCACGGCTGCCGTCGAAACCGGTTTCTATCAGTTCACGGGCCTTGCTGCCGGTGACTACACGGTCAAGTTCATTGCGCCGGCTGACATGGCGCTGACCGTCGCCGATGCGAATTCCGATACGCAAGATGCCGAAGACAGCGACGCCGATCAGACCACCGGGATCACCGATACCATTACGCTGGCAGCGGGTGAGTCGAATCAGACTATCGATGCGGGTCTTGGTTGATGTCGTAGTAGCTACCGC
>CAVRBK010000074.1:0-24050 GCA_963719025.1 uncultured Gammaproteobacteria bacterium
GGTAAAACCGCGCGCGCGACGCGGCAGATGAATTTCGACATCCATGTCGATGCACCTCCTTGTGCTGTGGTGCCGTCCATTCCGTGGACGGCACGTTTCAGGATTCGGCGGACCCGCAACGAGTGGGGCCCGAACGCTCAGCCGATCACGCGCTCGATGCGGTCCAGCGCATTTTCGAGGTTTTCCATGCTGGTGGCGATCGAGATCCGCGCATGCCCGCCCAGTCCGAAGGCGGTTCCGGGCACCAGCGCGACACCGGCGTGGACGATCAGGTGCTCGGCCAGTGTCAGGTCGTCGGTGACGCCGTCGATCGCATCGATCAGGCCGTCGACCGACGGAAACACGTAGAAGGTGCCGTCGGTCGGCAGGCACTCGACGCCGTCCATGCCGTTCAGCCGGTCGACGACATAGTCGTGGCGCTTTTTGAACTGCACCAGCATCTCCTCGATGCATTCCTGCGGACCGTTGAGCGCGGCCTCGGCGGCATACTGCGAGATCGAGGTCGGGTTCGAGGTGCTCTGCGACTGGATCTTCTTCATCGCCTTGATGATCTCGGCCGGGCCGCCGGCATAACCGATGCGCCAGCCGGTCATCGAGTAGGCCTTGGATACGCCGTTCAGCACCAGGGTGCGGTCGACCAGATCCGGGCAGACGTTGAGGATATTGACGAACGGCTCGTCGCGCTGCCAGCGGATATGCTCGTACATGTCGTCGGTCGCAATCGCCACCCGCGGGTACTCGCGCAGGACCTCGCCGAGCGCGCCCAGCTCATCGGCCGAGTAGGCCATGCCGGTCGGGTTCGACGGGCTGTTGATCACCACCAGCCGGGTCTTGTCGGTCAGCGCGCCGCGCAGTTGTGCCGGCGTGATCTTGAAGTGCTGCTCGGCGCCGGCATGCACCAGCACCGGCACACCGCCGGCCAGGATCGACATGTCCGGATAGGACACCCAGTACGGCGCCGGGATGATGACCTCGTCGCCCGGGTCGAGAATCGCCTGCGCCGAGGTTGTAGAAGCTCTGCTTGCCGCCGCACGACACCAGGATCTGGTCGGCCGCGTAGTCGAAGCCGTTGTCGCGCTGGAACTTGTCGATAATGGCCTGTTTCAGACTCGGCGTGCCATCGACCGGGGTGTACTTGGTCTTGCCCTCGGCGATCGCCTTGCGCGCGGCGTCCTTGATATGTTCCGGGGTGTCGAAATCCGGCTCGCCGGCGCCCAGCCCGATCACGTCCTTGCCTTCGGCACGAAGTGCGGCGGCACGGGCGGTGATGGCCAGTGTAGGGGAGGGTTTGACGGCCTGTACTCGGCTGGAAAGCTTGATGCTCATGGGTTCTACGACTACGCTCTCAGGTGATGGCGTTGGCAGTGAATTACGTTGGTATGATAGCGGATTGACTCATCGCCAAGCATTAACTTTATGGCAAAAAAAACCTTCGAGCTGAATAGCCGCTTCGATCCGGCCGGAGACCAGCCTGCGGCGATCGCCCGGCTGGTCGAGGGACTGCACGATGGCGAGGCAGGCATGACCCTGCTCGGGGTGACCGGCTCGGGCAAGACCTTCACGATCGCCAACGTGATTGCCCAGGTGCAGCGGCCGACCATCATCATGGCGCCAAACAAGACCCTGGCCGCGCAGTTATACGGCGAGTTCCGCGATTTCTTCCCGAACAACGCGGTCGAGTATTTCGTGTCGTACTACGACTACTACCAGCCCGAGGCCTATGTGCCGGCGTCCGATACGTTCATCGAAAAGGATGCCTCGGTCAACGAACATATCGAACAGATGCGGCTTTCGGCGACCAAGGCCCTGCTCGAGAGGCCCGATGTCATCGTGGTGGCGACGGTATCGGCAATCTACGGCCTGGGTGACCCGCGTCAGTACCTGCAGATGATGCTGCACCTGTCGCGCGGCGAGCGGATCGATCAGCGCGCGATCCTGCGCCGGCTGGCCGAGCTGCAGTACAAGCGCAACGATACGGAACTGCATCGCGGCACCTACCGGGTGCGCGGTGAGCTGATCGATATCTTTCCGGCCGAATCGGACGAGGAGGCGGTGCGGGTCGAGCTGTTCGATGACGAGATCGAGAATCTCTCGCTGTTCGATCCCCTGACCGGCGAGGTGTTGCGCAAGGTGCCGCGCTTCACGGTCTACCCAAAGACCCACTATGTCACCCCGCGCGAGACAATCCTGGCGGCGATCGACGGGATCAAGATAGAGCTCAAGGAGCGTCTGGCCCAGCTGGACGAGAGCCGAAAACTGGTCGAGTACCAGCGTCTGCAGCAGCGTACCCAGTTCGATCTCGAGATGATGAATGAATTGGGTTACTGCTCCGGTATCGAGAACTATTCGCGTTACCTGTCGGGCCGGGGGCCCGGTGAGGGGCCGCCGACCCTGTTCGATTACCTGCCGGACGAGGCGCTGGTGGTGATCGACGAATCGCACGTCACGGTGCCGCAGATCGGCGGGATGTACCGCGGCGACCGTTCGCGCAAGGAGACGCTGGTCGAGTACGGTTTCCGTCTGCCCTCGGCGCTGGACAACCGGCCACTGCGCTTCGAGGAGTTCGAGACGCGCGCACCGCAGACGATCTACGTATCGGCGACCCCGCGTGACTATGAAAAGGAGCACTCAGGCGCGATTGTCGAGCAGGTCGTGCGCCCGACTGGCCTGGTCGACCCCGATGTCGAGATTCGACCGGCGACCTCGCAGGTCGACGATCTGCTGTCGGAAATTGGCCTGCGCACGGCAATCGGTGACCGGGTGCTGGTCACGACCCTGACCAAACGGATGGCCGAAGATCTCACGGACTACCTGATAGAACACGGTATTCGGGTGCGCTACCTGCACTCGGATATCGATACCGTGGAACGGGTAGAGATCATCCGTGACCTGCGACTGGGCGAGTTCGACGTGCTGGTCGGGATCAACCTGTTGCGCGAGGGTCTGGATATGCCCGAAGTGTCGCTGGTTGCGATCCTGGATGCCGACAAGGAGGGTTTCCTGCGTTCCGAGGGCTCGCTGATCCAGACCATCGGCCGTGCCGCCCGCAACGTTCGCGGCAAGGCGATTCTGTATGCGGACAAGATCACCGGCTCGATGCGCCGGGCGATCGACGAAACCGAACGCCGCCGGGTCAAGCAGCTTGAGTTCAACGCCGAACACGGGATCACCCCGCGGACCGTCACGAAGAACATTGCGGACATCATGGAGGCGGCCTATCCGGGTGCGCCGTCGACCGCCAAGCGTTTCGCCAAGATCGCCGAAGAGACGGCAGAATACGCGGCAATGACGCCGCCGCAGATGAGCAAACGGATCAAGGAACTCGAAAAAAAGATGCACAAGCATGCCAGGGAACTCGAGTTTGAAGAAGCGGCACGCGTGCGCGACGAGTTGAAGGCCTTGCAGGGCAGGGGGCTGGTCGCCTAGTGGGCCAAGTGGAAAGTTGTGTAACACTCAGAGCCACTGTGCGAGTGCGAATCAAGGCGCGTTTCGCAGGCAATGGCCGCTCCCTTGGCAAGAAACGCAACACAGAGTCGCGCTCGCACAGCGGCTCCCGAAGGGCCGCGCCACAAGCATCGTGGGCTGTGTTGCAGTCCTTGGAAAGGGCCTGCCATTCCCTGCGGACTGCGCCTTGCCCACAATGCTTGTGGCGCGGCTGAGCGTTACAGAACTTTCCACTTGGCCCACTAGTTGTCGCTGCGCTCGCCGGTCGGGCGATCGAACGGGGCGATGAGGTGTTGCCGAAAGCGCTGCAAGGTCTTGTCTGTGGCGTTGGCCGCCCGGTCGGTAGCGCCGCGAAGGTTATAAAGTCGCCCGAAGCGGCCTGAAAAAAGGCGGGCAAGTTGGCTTGTATCGGCTATGGGGGATGTGTATTATTGCCGCCTCTTTAGGCGCGTAGCTCAGTTGGTTAGAGCACCACCTTGACATGGTGGGGGTCGGAAGTTCGAGTCTTCTCGCGCCTACCAAACAGAAAAACCCAGCTGTTCTGAGCTGGGTTTTTTTTCGCCTGTCATCGGCCCCGGCGGTCAGTCCCGATAATGGGGCCGGGTCGTCATCCCAGCGAGCATGTAAAGGGCCAGATGGAAAACCTCATCGAAACGCCGCAAGGCAACTTCAGTCTGCAGCGTCTCCCCACGCGTCCCCGCGAACTGCTAAGGGCCTGGGATGCCGCCGACGAATACCTGTTGCAGCACCTGGCGGAAGCAGACGGGTTGAACGCGCAAAGCCGCGTGCTGATCGTCAACGATGCCTTCGGTGCGCTGGCGGTGGCGCTGCACGCTCATCGGCCCCGTGCGATGTCCGACTCCTGGCTTTCGCAGGCCGCCACGCGGCTCAATCTCGTCGAAAATGCCCTGCCCGGGGACAGCGTGCAGATGTTGAGCAGCCTTGAATCGCCGCAAGGACCGTTCGACCTGGTCCTGATCAAGGTGCCGAAGACGCTGGCCCTGCTTGAAGACCAGCTGATCCGTCTGCGTCCGCAGATGGCCGATGCCGCCCATGTGATCGTCGCCGGCATGGTGAAAGGACTGACGCCAAGGGTTTGGGAACTGCTCGAACGTCTGGTCGGGCCGACCACGACATCGCGCGCCCGGAAAAAAGCCCGCCTGATCTTTGCCGATGTCGAACCGGGGCTGGAGATTCCGCCTTCACCCTATCCGGTTGAGTATCGCCTGGAAGGCACCGAATACCTGATCAGCAACCACGCCAACGTCTTCTCGCGCGACAGCCTCGATATCGGCACGCGCTTTTTCCTGCAGCACATCCCGACCCGGCCTGAAGCGAAAGATATTGTCGACCTGGGTTGCGGCAATGGCCTGGTCGGCCTCATCGCGGCAGAGAGAAATCCGGCGGCGATGATCCATTTCGTGGATGAGTCCTACATGGCGGTCGACTCGGCAAAGCAGAATTTCAGGGCGGCGTTCGGCGAGGATCGCAAGGCGAGCTTCCGCGTTGGTGACGGACTGTCCGACAGCAACCGCGATACCTGCGACCTGGTGCTGTGCAATCCTCCGTTTCACCTGCACAGTGCGGTCGGTGACCAGATTGCCCTGCGTATGTTTCGCCAGTCGCATCGGGCGCTGCGCAAGGGCGGGGAGCTCTGGGTGATTGGTAACCGGCACCTGGGTTACCACGTGAGTCTCAAACGCCTGTTTTCGGGTGTGGACCTGGTGGCATCGAACAAAAAGTTCGTGGTGTTGCGCGCGAGCAGGTAGCTTTCCTCCCGATCGTCGCCGGCGCCTGTCCAGGGCCATCCCCGGCCGTTCCTTTTCAGGTCGATACCCCATGTCCCCCGCATGCTGAAAGGTGTCTGATGGTTGCAGTGTTGCCAGCAGGGTCGATACTGAGGGTAGAGCGACTGAATTGGGGAGCAGCAGAATGAGTAATACATGGGTTGTTGTTGCAGATGCGAGCAGGGCTCGCGTGTTCGAGGCACCGGAACCGAGAGGCCCGTTGAGTGAGATCGAGGCCCTCAGTAACCCGGAAAACCGGCTTCATGAGGGGGATCTGGTCAGCGACCGGGGTGGCCGCGACAGTAACCGGGGCGCCGGAAGCCATGGTTACAGTACCGGTGGCGGTGCCAAGGAAGAGGCGGTGAACCGGTTCGCTGCCGAGGTTTGCCGGCACCTGGAAAAGGGGCGCAACGCCCATGCGTTCGACAGGCTCTACGTAATGGCCTCGCCGGGATTTCTCGGCGTACTGCGTAAGCATCAGTCTGATGCATTACGGGGCTTGATCTACGATGAAATCGCCAAGGATCTGGCCACCCAGGATGTCGGCCGAATCCGCGAACAGTTGCCGAAGTGCCTGTAGACAGCCCGGGTGTGGTGACTGCCCCCGGTGTCGCGCTCGCGGACCGTTTGCGCGTGCCGTCGAAGCGGCTGATACATGCCTGCGACTGGCAGTCGTTCGGTTTTGAAGATACCGGCGAGTTGCAACCGCAGGAAGTTGAACTTGGCCAGGAACGGGTGCTGGAGGCGATCGACTTTGCTGTCGCCATGGCGCGCAGTGGCTACAACCTTTATGTGATGGGATCGGCGGGTGTGGGCAGGCATCACCTGCTCAGCAGAACGCTGGCCGGTCGCGCGAGGGGTGAAGCCGTTCCGTCAGACTGGTGTTATGTCGCGGCCTTTGACCGGCCCGATCAACCGCGCGCCCTGGAATTGCCGGCCGGCCGCGGTACCGCACTGCGCGGTGACATGCTGCGCCTGGTCGAGGACCTGCTCACCTCGTTGCCGGCGGCATTTCAGAGCGATGAGTACCGTCGTCGCCTGAGCGAGATCCAGGATGAGTTCAAACAGCGTGAAGAGCGTGCCGTGGCCGATATCGGCGGGCGTGCCGCCGAGCGCAGCGTGGCCTTGCTGAATACGCCGACCGGGTACAGCCTGGCGGCACTGAAGGACGGCAAGGTGCTTGACCCTGCCGAGTTCGAGGCCCTGCCGGACGACGAAAAAGCGCGATTACAGCAGTCGCTCGAAGAGATGAAGGCAGATCTGCGGTCTGTGTTCGGACGTATCCCCTCGTGGCAGCGTGAGCTGAGGCAGCGCATCCGCGAGCTTGAGGCGGACGTCACCGAAATGACCGTCGTGGATCTCATTTCTGATCTGGACAATCGCTACCAGGACCTGCCGGAGATCCTGGATTACCTCAAGGCGGTACGTGCCGATGTCGTTGAGCATGGCAGCCTGTTCGTGCCGGACGGGGATGGCGAGAGTCCCACTGCCGATGATCCCCGGTTTACCCGTTACCGGGTGAACCTGCTGGTCGATAATGCTGCCACCGAAGGGGCACCGGTGGTGTCCGAAGACAACCCGAACTACCACAACCTGGTGGGGCGGATCGAGCACGTGGCCCACCTCGGTACCCTGTCGACCGATTTCACCTTGATCAAGGCCGGCGCGCTGCATCGGGCAAACGGCGGTTACCTGGTGCTGGATATGGACAAACTGCTGACCCAGCCGTTTGCCTGGGACGCGCTCAAGCGCGCCCTGAGCGGGGAGGAGATCCGTATCGAACCGGTCGAACGCATGGTCGGCCTGATGGGAACGGTGTCGCTCGAGCCCGAGACTATCCCGTTGAAGCTGAAGGTCGCCCTGGTCGGCGACCGCACCCTTTACTACCTCTTGAAGGCCTATGATCCGGCGTTCGGTCCCCTGTTCAAGGTGCTGGCCGATTTCAATGAGGAGATGCCGCGAGGCGATGGCCGCGATCTGGCCTTTGCGCGTTTGATCGCCACCCTGCAGCAACGTGACACGCTCAAGCCGATTGGTCGCGATGCTGTGGGACGGGTTATCGATTGGGCCGCGCGGCGCGCGCGTGACGGCGAGAAGCTCTCGTTGCATCTCGGTGGATTGACCCAGTTGCTGCACGAGGCCGACCACTTTGCGACGCGCGCCGCGAGCGAAAGGGTCGATCGCGAACACGTGCAACAGGCGATCGACGCCCAGCTGAAACGCGTGGATCAATTGCGGTCACGTCTGCACGAGGCCATCCTGCGCGACACCCTGCTGATCGATTCCGATGGTCGACAGCTGGGCACCGTCAACGGCCTGGTCGTCGTCCAGACCGGTGATCACGACTTCGGCATGCCCACCAGGATCAGTGCCACGGCACGTATCGGTAGCGGCGCTGTGATCGATATAGAGACCGAGGCCCAATTGAGCGGTGCCATTCACAGCAAGGGCGTAATGATCCTGTCGGCCTACCTGGCGAGCCGCTATGCGCGTCATCAGCCGATGTCGATGTCCGCCAGCCTGGTGTTCGAACAGTCGTACGGTGAGGTCGACGGGGACAGCGCCTCGTTGGGGGAATTGTGTGCCTTGTTGTCTGCTATTGGCGATCTTTCGATCGACCAATCCCTGGCCGTTACGGGGTCAATCAACCAGCACGGGCAGGTCCAGGCGATCGGCGGGGTGAACGAGAAGATCGAGGGATTCTTCGATATCTGCAATGCGCGTGGGCTGACAGGACGCCAGGGTGTGGTAATACCGGCTGCGAACGTCAACGACCTGATGCTTCGCGAGGATGTCAGGCAGGTGGCCGGTCGTAGTGAATTCCGGGTGTTCTCGGTCGATCATGTCGATCATGCCATGGCCCTGCTGACCGGGATGCCGGCCGGCAGTCCGGACGCCAACGGTCTGTATCCGCCCGACAGCTGTAACGGCCGGGTGCAGATGCGGCTGTTTGAGTGGACCGCCCTGCGACAGCAATACGCCGCTGCCGCACCTGAGGCGGGTGCCTGATACGGACTCGTCAGAGGTGACCGTAGGCACTCCATGAGTTCAGATCGGACTTGCGACGCGGTCGTTCGATGCGTCTGTCCTCACCTTCCATTCGGATACTGATCCGGCGGTCGCGGCCGCCGCGCCGGTCGCGGCTGGCCCGCCGCTCGGGCAGCCCGACATAGCCGCATTCACAGACCGCCGTGTCGCAACCACTTGCCGGCAGGGCCGGGGCGTCTTCGAACTCGTATTCACGACCGACCAGATGGGATGATGCGCGGCAGTGCGACTCGACCTTTATGCCGCGGTACCTGCCGCTGGTCTGCAGTTTCATGAGTTGTGCCTGGGGGGATGGGCGCAGGGGTTGATCCGGCAGCCGTGGCGTAAGGTGGCGATGGCGCCTGGCGACCACCAGAAAAAGCAGCAGCAATGCCGTAATGATGATTGCCAGTGCAATACCTACATACGCCATGGACTTCTCCCCAAAAGTCGTGCGTGAAACGCTGCCGCGGGTTCAGTGCCCGGTTGTTCAGCGCCCCCGACCCGGAAGGGCCGGAAAAGAATACCGTTAGTATGGTCGACCTGAACCGGTTCGTCAGTGCCGATCGCAGTCATTATAGGAAGAAAAGTCGTATCGGGGTTGGGCGATTATCGGGCGAGGTTGCCAGGCAGTCAGACGCCGCCGCTGTGCACGATCTCGTAATACACCTTTTCCAGCTCGGCCTTGTGCTGGGTCTCTTCGTCGGCCAGAAAGACAAACAGGTCATGAATCGGCCCGGGCTCGGTCGTCTCAGCCAGTTCACGATACTGTTCCATGGCGGCATGTTCGCGGCCCATTGCATATTGCAGGACCGACTGGTCATCCGGGCTTTCGCCCAGGTCCGGCAGGTGGATGCAATCGGAGAACTTGTGGTCGGCGGCGGGCGTCGCGACACTGGCCAGGATGGCATCTTCCAGGTCGTCACGGCCGTTGAGTTCGGTAAACAGGTCGAAGTGGCGTTGCTCCTCTTCGGCCAGTTCCTCCACCAGCCAGCGGATGCGCTTGCTGACCTTGGGTGTCAGGTCACGATAGAAATCACGGGCGGTCTGTTCGAACGAGGTCGCCGTCTTGAGGATCTCGGCAACCGTGGTGCTCTTGCGCAGCTTTTCGCGCCCGCTGCTGTGTCCTTCGCTACGTTCGTTCATGATCAGTGCTCCTTTGTTTGCAGAGAGCCGAGATACGCCTGGATGCTGTTTGCACAACGGTGTCCGTCGGCCACCGCATGCACGACGTCCGGACCATGCACCATGTCGCCGGCCGCCCACAACCAGGCCTCCGAGGTCTGCCCGTCGGCGTCGACCTGCAGACGGCCGCGGTTCCATTCGAGGGCCTCGGTCAGTTCCTCGCCGAGCAGGGCGGCGTCGGTCATCTGCCCGATCGCCTCGATAATCATCTCACCCTTGTGCACCTGATCGTCTGACTCATCGTATTTGGGGGCGAAGCGATGCTGTTCGTCGAATATGGAGATTACTTTGAAGGTACGCAGTCCGACCAGTTCTCCGTCTTCGACAACGCAGCCCTGCGGGCCGCGGCTGTCCAGGATTGTGATGCCTTCCTCGGTCGATTCCTTGACTTCATCCGGGTCGGCCAGGAAATGATCGAAGTCCTCCAGCGCGCTGACGGTCACCTGCACCTCGCCAAAGGTCTTCTTCTGCAACCGGGCGAGACTGCGCGCTGCATCCATCGCGACGTTGCCGCCACCGATCACGACCGCGCTTTTGGGCACATCGACCGGGTCTTCATTGCGTCACCCAGCGCAGCAGGTCGACCGCCTTGAATACGTTCGGGTGATCCGATCCGGGGATGCGCGTGGAGCGGCCCTGCCATAGGCCGATCGCCAGCAGTACGGCGTCGTTGTCCTGCTGCAGTTGTTGCATCGTTAAATCGGTTCCGATGCGGGTGTTGTAGTGCATCTCCACGCCCATCGAGACGATCAGTTCGATATCGCGCTGGATGGTCTCGTAGGGCAGGCGGTACTCGGGAATGCCGTAGCGGGTCATGCCGCCGGCGTGCGACTGTGCCTCGTAAACGCTCACCGCGTGGCCTTTGCGGGCCAGATCGAAGGCGGCGGTCATGCCGGCGGGGCCACGCACCGATGATGGCGATCTTCCTGCCGTGTGGCGGGTTCCGGGCCGCCGATGATGTCGCGGTATCTCTCGTACGGCACCTGCTCGGTGATGTGGCGCTTGAGCCAGCGGATCGCGATCGGGTCACCTTCGTGGCTGGCGGCACAGGTGGCCTCGCATCGGCGGGTGCAGACCTTGCCGCACACCTGCGAGAAGGGGTTGCTGTCGTACAGCAGTTTGAGGCCGCGCTCGTAGTCGCCATCGCGAACCGCGGATATGTATTCGGGAATGGCCATGTGGGTGGGGCAGGTGGCCACGCAGATACCGCAGGTGACGCAGCGGTCGGCTTCCAGCCTGGCCTGCTCGACAGAATAGCCTTCCACGATCTCGACAAAGGAATCGATGCGCTCTGCCGGTTCGAGTTCCGGCATCTGGATGCGCTCGGGCGCATTCAGACGGTGGCCGTCGGGGCGATGGTAACCGTGCTCATAGTCGTCCCAGTGTTTCTTGTCCACCCCGGGGATGAAGCGGAACTTGTCCGGATCGGCCTCTACCCACTTGTATTCGTTGGACATGGTCAGTGAGCCGGTCATGCACACGTCCACGCATAGCGCGCACCAGCAGCAGCGTCCGTAGTCGATGCGTGGGCGCAGGCCGGAGTCGCCGGGCCTGGTCTCGACACCCTCGATATTTTCTACCGGTAGCATGTCGATGGCAGCGTTCTGGCAGATGACCTCGCAGGTGCCGCAACCGATGCACTTCTCGATGTCGTTCTGATGGAAGCCGCGATAGCGTTCGGAGGCCACGCCGGTTGAGCGGGTCCTCTATGCTGACCGGATCGCGGAACAGGTGCTTCCACGCGGTGAAGGGCGATAGCAGGTCTCGTACGCTCATCGTTCGATCTCCGGTGGATAGGTGTGCAGCGAGACCAGCAGGGCGGCAACATCCGAGATGTTCACATTGACGATCAGCTTCTCCAGCAGTGCCATCGCGTGGGTGTATGACGGGCCGCGCACGTTGACCCGGCGCGGGTAGCCGCTGCCGTCGGTGACCAGGTAGTAGCCGTATTCGCCACGTGAACACTCGCCGCGCACATAGGTCTCGCCGCGCGGAATCTTCCAGTGCAGCACGTTTGGCAGGGTGGCCATCACGCGGGCCCGTGCGCGGCATCTTCGCCAGCATCTGGCGGATCAGGTCGACCGAGATCAACAGGTCGCGTCGGCGTACGTCGGCACGGGTGATAAACGTCCGAGTCGTGGCCAATGACCGGCTCGAATTCCAGCTGATCGTAAATCAGGTAGGGCTGATCTTTGCGCACGTCCTTGGCGACGCCTGCGCCACGGGCGACCGGCCCGGTGACGCCGTACGGGTCGAACCAGGGCGGGGTCGACATAGCCCAGCCCGACGGCCCGTTTTTTGAACACGGCGTTGTGGAACATGCTGTCCAGCACATCCTGCAGCGTGCTCTCGATCTCCTGCAGGGTTTCTTCCATGCGCCGATCGAAACCGTCGGGCAGGTCGTCGCGCACCCCGCCGGGCAGAATGAACATGTGGTAGATGCGTGCGCCGGTCAGCTCCTCGAAACGGTCCAGCATCAGGTCGCGCGCGTAGGTGGTCCACTGCCCGATCACGCCCTGACCGAAGGCGCCGGCCTGTCCGCCGAGGTACATCAGGTAGCTGTTGATGCGGCCCATCTCCAGGATCAGGGCGCGGATCCAGTCTGGCCTTTTCCGGAACCTCCAGCCCGGCCAGTTCCTCGACGGCCGCCGCATAGCAGTACTCGTTGAAGTCCGGCTCGGGCACGCAGATGCGGCACACGATGGGGAAGCACTGGATGAAGGTGCGACGCTCCATGAGCTTTTCGAAGCCACGGTGCAGGTAGCCGACATGGGTCTTGCCCTCGACCACCTCGTCGCCGCACACGGTCAGTTCGACCGACATGTTGCCGGTGATGCCGGGATGGTTGCGGGCCCTGCCACAGCTTCAGGTATTTGCCCGAGGTCAGGTCGATGTCGAGGCTGCCGTCGGGATTATGCGCCGGGTATTGGGATCGGTCGGGATAGTCGCTCATCGTCATTTCCCTTCCGGATAGAGTTTCTTTTTCATGTATTCGCGCCGGGTCGTGGGTTTCCCGACCCGCCCGTTCGGGGTAGGTCTCGTGCGCGTATTTCAGGGTGTCGAAATCGCGCCGGTAGGGCGGAATGTCCGGTCCAGCCTTCGAGAATGAAGTCCTCGTCACACGCGCGGACTGTCGGGAAAGTCGATGCCGAACATCTCGCGCAGTTCGCGCTGGTAGGTGGCAGCGGTCGGCCACAGGTCATGGATGCTGTCCATGCTGGCGGCGTCGCGCGGCAGCATCAGGCGCACGCCAATATCGCGCGCCGCCGGCGCGGTCGCTGAGCAGGTAGGTCAGCTGGAAGATGGTTGTCCTCGATCCAGTCGACGGCGGTCAGCAGCACCAGGTGGGTGAAGCCCTCGCGGTCGCGCAGCTGCAGCAGCAGCGGGCGCAGTTGCTCACGCGACACGGTGACGAAGGCCAGGTCGTTCCGTTTGCGCGGTGAAATCACCGAGGTGGAACGGGTCTTTCAGACTGTCATACAGCGCTTGCATATTCTTTTTCCGGGCGGCCTTACCAGTTGTAGTCCGGCATGTCCCAATCCTTGATGACCTTTTTCTGGTTGGCCTTGTACCAGTCGAAGTTTTCCGCGTACTGGTTGGCGCCTTCCGCCTTGCCGGCGCGGATGATTTGCTTCAGGTCATCGAAGCCCTGCAGCAGGGCTTCCGGGCGCGGCATGCAGCCGGTGATGTACAGGTCGACCGGCAGGTAGTCTTCGAGACGCTTGATGGTGTTGTAGGAATCCCAGTACATGCCGCCGTTGATGGTGCACGAGCCCAGGCCGACCACGTACTTCGGGTTCTGCATCTGCTCGTAGGAGCGGATCGCTCGCTTCAGGGTCTTCACCGACAGGTAGCCGGAGATCACGAACAGGTTGGCCTGGCGCGGGGTCGGGCGCCACTGGATGCCGTAGCGGTAGGCATCGAAACGCGGCGTCATCAGCGGGCGCATCTCGATGGCACCGCAGCCGGTACCGAAACCGAGGATCCACAGCGATTCGGAACGCGCCCAGTTGAACAGGTCCTCGATGATCTTGCGTGTAGGCCGGCGTCTGTACCGTCGGCGGCGCCTGGCAGTAGTAGTCCTGCAAGCGGCTCGACTTCGATCTCGACGCCGTCCGGGCCCTTGATGGTGCGGGGCCGCAGCTCGTCCTTCATCGGCAGCTCGACGACCGGCCCGCTGACGACAGGCTTCCCTTGTGCCGTCGAGGGCATCTGGCGGTCGTTGTCCTGCCCGGGCTCGCCGCCCTGGATGGCGGGTGGCTGTAGCGCTTCCTTCAAGGGCATCTCGGTTGCTGGCCCGCTGACAACAGGTTTTTCCAGTTTGTCTTTCATTGCTTACACCACCAGGATGGCCGCGATGCCGAGCGGCAGGGCCCAGATCAGGAACCAGCGTACCGATTGCTCGACGCGGAAACGCGGGAAGACCACGCCAACGAAAACCGAGAACAGGTAGATCAGGAAGATCTTGATGAAGAACATCGGGCCAGCTCGCCGCGCCACCGAAGAACAGGTTCATGTAGACCACCATCTTGGCGATCGGGAAGATCACCCGGTTGGTCTGCATCAGCGCCAGGTAGGAGGAGTGATACTCGGTCGGCGGGCCTATCGGGATTTCCTGCGGCGCCAGCACCACGTCGAACGGCGGACGCATCATCGAGCCGAGGAACGACAGCATCGCGGCCGCCACCGCCAGCGGGTTGGTGAACAGGGTCCAGTTCAGCACACCTGCCCTGTTGCGCGGCGACGATCTCGGTGACCGACAGTGTCTGGTACTGCAGGGCCACGGCGAACACCGCCAGGGCGAATGGCAGTTCGGCGGTGGTGACCTGCGACAGGCCGCGGCTGACGCCGATGGCCGCGTGCGGGTGACCGCTCTCGCCAGCGCCCAGCGCCATGCCCAGTGAGCCGAAGAAGACGAAATACAGCGCCAGGATCAGGTCGCCGGCGAATGACAGGTTGGAGAACATCTCCGAGCCGTAGATGGTTGGCACGAACAGCAGCAGGCCGACACCGCCGGTCAGGCGGAACACCGGTCCGAGGTAGAACATCACGCCGTGCGTGATGGAACTGCGGATGCCGTAGTTCTTGATCAGGTCGACATAGTTCTGCCAGATCGGGATGCCGTGGCGACGGCCGACGCGCGCGCCGATCTTCTGCATCAGCGCGGTCAGCAGCAAGCCGTAGTTGATCACGATGAACAGGGTCAACAGCGAGTAGGGGATCATGATCCATTCAAACTGCATGGCTCAGATGCCTCCCTTGAGCAGATAGACCACGACCACGAACGCCAGCAGCTGGATGGCATACACCTGGCCGTTGCCGGTGTAGAAGCGGCGCAGCAGGTCGGCCAGGCTGTGCAGCAGGTCGACGTACCAGGCCCCAGAAGCGCTCGAACAGCGGCCAGGCCAGGAAGCCCAGTGCCTTGCGGTAGGGGGCATAGAAGTTCCAGGCGTAGTGCGTGGTCTCGGGCCGGTAGGGGCGTTCGCCGGCAAACACGATGTTGAACTGCTTGACCTTCTGCGCCTTGCGATTGACGAACAACAGCCAGGCGAACAGTAGCGCGAAGATCACGCCGACGATCACCATGATCGAGATCGGGCTCCAGTAGCCGAACTGGCTGGTGATGGTCAGGCCTTCCCAGTTCAGCGTGCCGTTCGGCAGGAAGTTGCTGATATAGGCATCGACATGGCGCAACGCCAGGCCCGGTACCAGCGGCGAAGGCCAGCAGGCACACCACGTAGATCATCTGCGGCAGGATCAGCCAGAAAGGGGCCTCCTTGATGCGCCGGTGCTCGTCCTTCAGCTGACCGAGGAAGATGGTGTGGATCAGGCGGAACAGGTACAGGAAGGCGATCGGCCCGGACAGGAAGATCAGCACCATCGGCAACCGGTAGTCGGCGGTCATGATGGCGTTGTAGAAGATCCAGCGTCCGCCAAAGCCTGACAGTGGCGGCACCCCGGACATGGCGATGATGCCGATCAGCACCGCGATAAACGACAGTGGCATCAGGGTGATCAGGCCGCCCATCTGGTACATGGCGCGGGTGCCGGTGCGCTTGGCAACACCGCCGACCGAGAGGAACAGCATGGATTTGTAGATGTAGTGGTTGACCACGAACATCAGCGCCATCAGCCAGCCCAGGTGGTTCATCATCGCCAGACCGAATAGCGCATAGCCCATCTGGCCGATGGACGAGTAGGCCAGCAGACGCTTGGCATCTTCCTGGAACACGGCCATCAGGTTGCCGAGCAGTGCCGACAGGGCGCCGATCCACATCATTGCGTGGGTCAGGTCGACGCCGTACAGCGTCTGCCGACCCATGTGCATCAACAACACGAACAGACCGAACAGACCGGCCTTGAGCAGAATGCCGGAGACCATCGGTGACACGTCGGTCTCCGCCTCGGCATGTGCACCGGGCAGCCAGATATGCAGGCCGATGGCGGCGGTCTTGGTCATGAAGCCGACTGCCAGCAGCAGGAACACCCAGGGCGCCAGCGGCTCGCTGAGCTCGCTCAGGGCGCTGAGGGGGACTTCGGATATGCCCTGACCTGCCAGCGCAAAGCCCGCCAGGATCAGGAAAGCACCACCGAGGGAGAACACCAGGTAGGAAAGGGCATGTGGCTCGGATTTCCTGCCACGCAGGATCAGAAAATAGGATCCGATTGTCAGCGATTCCCAGGCAGCAAAGAAATTGAACGAATCCTCGGCCGATGATGAGCATCGCCAGGCCGGCATACATCAGCATCGCAGACGGATAGAAGCCCACGCGTCTGCCGCTGTTCTGGAAGCTGGCCAGCAGGATCACCGCACCCCCGACCAGGACGATGGTGGCGAAGATCAGCTGCAGGGGGTCGTAGTTCGGATAGCTTATCCAGAACCAGGCCAACAGCCCGGCAATGGCAATCAGGTTCTTGACCCGCGCGGGCAGCACACTCAAGCGGCAGGAACAGCAGCGCAAACAGCAGCGGTGTCGCCAGCAGCAGGTTGCTGTGCGGCGAGAGTTCGCCCCACAGGTAGCCGAGCGCCCAACCGGCTACGACGGCGCTGAACACCGCGATGCGTTTGACCAGGGAGCGGGCCGGCAGGTCGGATGTGATATCGCGCTTGATCACGTAACCGAACCAGCGGAACAGGTAACCGGCCTCGATCAGGGCGCCGAACAGCATCAGGCCGAGCAGCAGCAGACGACCTTCGCCGGCCATCGCGTGCACCAGTTCCCACTTGGCGTAGAAGCCGGGGAAGGGCGGCAGGCCGATCAGCAGGGCGATGAAGCTGGCGAAGGCGAACAGCATCAGTGGATGGCCGCGCAGCACGCTCCAGGCGGTCAGTTCGCGGCTGACCACCAGTCCGGACAGCCAATAACAGGCCGGCCTTGGCGACTGCGTGTGCCAGCAGCACGCCACCGGCGACGAACAGGTAGTTGTCGCCCAGTATGTCTTTTTGCCCGACCACCAGGAGGATCAGGCCGATCTGTGCCACCGAGGAATAGCCGAGCAGGCGGCGGTCGACCTTTTGCACCAGGGCGAACAGGTTGGCGCCGACAAAGCTGACGATGCCGATGACCGAGGACGACTTCCATCCACAGCGGGCCGCCGATCAGCAACAGCTTGTCGATGGCAAACAGGGCCGCCGAGCCGGTGGCGGCCGATACCAGGGCGGAGAAGGCGGGGTGGGCCGACTCGTAGATATCCAGCGCCCAGCCATTGGCGGGGAATACCTTCAGTTCGGCGATCACCGCGATGAAGATCAGGAAGAATGCCAGTGACGCCGCCCTTGAGCAGTTGCTGCGAGGCGGCGGCCATGTGGTCGATGTTGAGCGAGCCGGTGGCGTGGTAGGCGAAGATGATGCCAACCAGCATCAGGATCGACACCACCTGCGAGGCCATCAGGAATTTGAAACCGGCCCCGAGCGCGCGCTGGTCTCGTGACAGCAGGATCAGGCCGCCGGTCGAGATCACGATCAGTTCGAAAAAGACGAACAGGTTGAACAGGTCGCGGGTCATCACGATGCCGCTCAATGCCATGCTGAAGACCAGCAGCACCGCCATGGCGCGGCGGCCCTGTTTCATCATGGTGTCTTTCAGGTACAGGGCTGACAGCAGGCCGGTGATATTGATCAGGAGCACCAGCGCCGCCTCGGCCAGGCCAAGGCGCAGGTTGATGGCAAAGGGTGGCTCGGTACCCGCGGTGTATACGTCAACGGCCGACACCGCACCGGTCGACAGTGCCCACACCCATTGCCCCGCAACCAGGGTGACGAACGCCAGCACTGCCAGGGTCAGCGCGTACGAGGTCGCGCGCCAGTTATCGCGAACCACGCCGAGCAGGAAGGCGCCGCCGAGCGTCGCCGCGATGAAGGCGATGGGACTTACCATTTCAGTTCCGTGTGCTTCGAGATGTCGAGACTGCCCTTGGTCTGGTAAAGCTTGTAGGCATAGGCGAGCATCAGCGCGGTCACGCCGACACCGATGACGATGGCGGTCAATACCAGCGCCTGCGGTACCGGGTCGATGATGCGACTTGCCGCCTCGGCTGCCGGTACGGCGTCATTGAGGATCGGCGCCGTGCGTCCGCGCATGTAACCCACGGCCACCAGCACCAGGTTGACGCCGGTGTTGGCCACCGCAAAAGACACGATCATGCGCAGGATGTTGCGGTTGCTCAGTGCACCGAACAGACCGATCAGGATGAGCGCAAAACCGGTCGCCATGGCGATCTGTTCCATTACAGTTCCTCCGTCTCGGAAAGGCTGACCAGCATGGAGGAAAACTCCGCGCCGACTTTCAGGCCGACCAGGGCATAGATAATCGGGATGGCGCCGGCAGAGAACAGTTCACCGAAAGTGCCAATCGGCAGGATGCGGTTATCGAGAAATCCGCCAGCCCACAACATGCCGAGCACACCAATCATCACGAAGGCCACACCGGCGGTTGATTCGATCACCGCGATCAGACGGTGGCTGAAACGCTGCAGCGGATTGCTCAGCAGCAGCAACAGGGTCGCAGAGGCCACTATGGCGCCGCCCTGGAATCCGCCGCCCGGCGTCAGATGGCCGTGCAGAAATACGTAAGCGCCGAACAGCAGGATCAGCGGCAGCAGCAGGCGGGTGCCGGTAAGCAGCAGTTCGCCGGCTGGCGGCAGTTCGCGCTGCGGCAGGTCCTCGCTGCGTTTGCCCTGCGCCAGCACCAGTCCGACGATCGCGGCGGTGAGAAACAGCACGGTGACTTCGCCAAGGGTGTCGAGGCCGCGATAGGTGACGATGATCGCGGTGACGATGTTCGCCGCACCGATGTCGCGGGCGGTGTGTTCGGCGTAATAGTCGGCGGTAAGGCTGAGCGTCTGATCCGGCACATACTCCAGCATCAGCCCGGCAAAGATACTGGCCAGTCCGCCGAGCAGCAGGATCAGGATCAGGCGCTTAACCCACATGGCCTGCCTCCGTCGCTGGCGAGAGCGCGCAGCAGCTGCTTTGCACAGGGAGACGCTGTTGATAAAGCATGGCGGTCGGGAAATTCGGATCAGTCATGTTCGCCCCTGCGCACGCGGCCGAGTACGAAGAAAAACAGGAAGGTGGTCAGGCCGCTGCCAATCGCCGCCTCGGTCATCGCCACGTCCGGCGCGGCCAGCAGCAGAAACATCACCGAGGCAAGCAGGCTGACCAGTCCGGCAGAGAGTATCGATATCCCAAGGCTGCGCTTGCCGCGCACGGCCATTACCGCCAGTACAATGATTGCCAGCGCCAGCAATATGCTCATCAGCAGTATCAGTGTCACGACTGCTCTCCGGCGTCTTTTGCCTGTTGGTCGCTTTCCAACTGGTCAATGCGGCTTGCAGCCTGCGGCACACCGGTGCGATGCGCGGCACGTGCCAGCACCTGCGAGGAAAGCGGATTGGTGAACAGCAGGAATACCCCGATCAGCAGCAATTTGAAGCCCCATTCCGGGTGCAGGAAGGCGGTTCCGGCGAGACTCAGCAGGGTACCCAGGGTGGTCGATTTGGCGCCCGCCTGGATACGGTTGTAGACATCCGGCATGCGCACCAGGCCAAGCGCCCCGAGCAGCAGAAACAGGGTGCCGGAAAGCAGCAGCAGGGCACCGATAAGGTCGAGAAGGGCGGCCATCAGAAACCCCGCTCGAGAAAACGCGCGACCACGATCACCCCGAGGAAGGAGAGCAGGGCGTAGACCAGGGCCACGTCGAGGTAGATACCGCGTTGCTCAGCCAGCGCAGCGAACAGGATGCCGGTGATGCTGACGATGGTCAGGCCGTCAAACGCGATGATGCGGTCCACCGCGTTCGGGCCCTTGATAAAGCGCCACAGCACCAGCACAAAGGCGACGCCGGCGATGATCGCGGCCAGGGAAATCAGCGCCTCAACCATACATCACCTCCAGGTACCGCTCGAAACCCGCGGAAATCTCTGCCGTGGCACCCTCGACATCGGTTGCGCCGATGGTGACGCAGTGCACGTAGAGCCATTCGCCGTCGATTTCCACCGTCAGGGTGCCGGGCGTCAGGGTGATCGAATTGGCCAGCATCAGCCGGCCCATACGGCTTTTCAGTCTGGTGTGCACCTTGATGATGCCGGGTGCTATCGGCAGGTCGGGCGAGAGCACGATTGCCGCCAGGCGAAAGTTTGATTTGACCAGCTGGCGGAAAAAATACAGGTAGTAGAGCACGCCGGCGATCACCGCCTTCGGGGTGGCCCGAAACTCGGTAAAGAATGACAAACCATCGCGGTACAACAGCGCGACGACCCAGCGATACCAGTGCACCGATCAGCAGGCTGTCGGCAGCGAGCGTGTCCACCAGCATCACCCAGAACAGCATCAGGGTGAGGAACAGGACCGTCACGTTGCGTGCCCTGTCGGGCAGGGAGGCTGGCGTTGGCATCAGTGCACCAATCTGTTGCATGTCGGAGAAGTGGCGGAGCACAGGGGATTGGCCGCAGCGGGGCGGGTCGCGAGGGCGTGGGAAGGCATCATGCTGGCTAAATTGGATTCAAGGTCTTAACCGCTGACCCGGTAGGTCACGCGGGCGTTTATTCACGCCGCCGTTGGCAATCTTTCGATGGCATACATTGCAGACGTCCACCGTGCCGTTGGCGTACGTCACCCAAAACACACGAGGATAACGCCGCCCGCATAGGTCGCATTTTTGACCACGATGCTTCATTACTTAGCCTCCGTGAAAATCGATTTCAGAATAGACTCGCAACTTAGAATCGCGATCGCCCGCGAAGGCCACCACGTCACCCCCATACGCTCTTGCGTCGATGTACGCGATGAGTGTGTCACCCACCGCGGCTACGGTTCTTTAGAATTTCCAGCGCTTCGTGCTGGTGACCGGCCTCGCCGATCCTCACGGCCGCGTCGATTCGGTCAGAGAACGTAAGTCGGCTCATCCGCGCCTCCTCCAATTTCTCGTGAAGAAATCGCTGAATTTCGGTAGCTGGAATTCGCACCGATTTCCCGACCCGGATCGCCCGCAGCTCGCCCGAATGGACTAGGCTCCAAACGGTTCGTTCGCTTAGGTCCAACACTTGACCCGCTTTGGATAAGCGGAAAGCCTGCTGGCCTGGCACAATCCCGTGATCGTGCCCGTTGTCTGAATGCGCCATCAGTTAACCACCTCCTGCGGCTCTCTGCTCTGCGATGGACAGCCCTGGGCGATCCACTCGGCGATGGTAGATTCACGCCACCTCACGGAACGACCGAGGCGCACCGCCGCGGGCATTTCCGCCTCGCGTTCCATCTTGATAACCTTGCTCTTGCTGAGCCCCGTCCACTCAGCCACGACAGCCACCGGGATCATTCGATCTCTTGCAATCATTCGTGAAACCTCTCCGTGCAAGAATGAGCAGCCCGGTGCCGCTCTATGGGGGAAAGCCTAGAAGCAGCCACAGAAAAGTTTTCCCGCTCGGTTCTAGGATCTAGAACGGTAGCCAGGGGCGTGAGGGAATCTTAATGCGCCAGTCGCCGCCAGTGCCGTGATATGGCCGTGGTCGCGTCAGATTCCGGCTCGATTTCGCGCCGATACCTACCTGCGGCCGTCAATCGTCGGGCAGAAAACTAGTGTTTGCCGTCCTCAGACACCGGATCGTCGGCACCTCGATCAGTTGCCAGCCAGTGCGGACCTTGGGAACGGGAAGGAGGAATCGCGCGTGCGTAGACCGGCGCGACAAGGTCGCCGTCGCCGGACAAGTGAAGATGCCGGACCTTGGTGCGGCGGCCGTGGAAAAGGGCAAGATACGTTCGGCCGGAATCGCGGTGGCGCAGCACGGTGTCACCGATCATGTCCATACGATCGCTCACCCGTAACGGGGGCAGTCGTGGCGTGCGTCCCACCATACCACTGCGGAACGTCAAGACGTCCACGTCGCGTCCCAAGTATGGATTGCGAAAGGGGAGCCCCGCAATCGCATCGGTACGCTCACTCGTGACGCACATGCAATGCTGGGGAGGGAGCGCAGATAGGCTCTCGATGAACTCGTGCTGCGTGCACCGTTGTTGCGAGAAGGGCAGTCCCAGCGTCGACGCTTCGTGGTTCGCCGTCGGTGCCGCCTGCCCCTCGGCTCATACTCGCACTACAGGATGCGTACCACCGGATCGCTGGCGATCCGGTGCAGGTGATCGGCGATCGTTTCCGCCAACTGGCGGGCCTGTCTCGACCGCTGGTGCGCATGTTGTCGCACTCGTCCTCGCCGTGCCCAACTGATCGGCGATCGCTCGCACGGCCGGGGTCTGGTTGGCTTGATGCCGCAGTCGCCGTTCCGCAGCCGGTAAGTTTTTCGCCGCACTTGGATCGTCGGCCGGGCCGAGACCAACCTTAATGAGACTCTTTTCCGCGGCAGCCGTTTTCTTCGTCAACTCCGACTCCAATTTGTCGACCGCCGTCCGGTGAAACTCGGCGCCGGCCTGTAACAGCTCCACCGCTTTGCAGGCCAATTGTGCGCGTCACCACGGCCGCCAGCGTACCGCGTGTCAGCTCGGCACGCTGATCCATGATGCCATCGACCGTGGCGTGCTCCACGTCCAGGGCGGGCGGTGCCGCCGTCAGGTCGGCGATTACGCTGTTGAGCAGTTCGTCGTGATCGGCACCGGGCTCGGTCGTCGCCAGCGAGGTTGCCGATGCGGATCCTGTGTTGCCGACTAGGGCTTCGGCCGTGTCGGCCGTGGCGTCATGTTATTTGCTCCTGCGACGTGGGATGACCTGGGGCTTTCGCGGCTTAATCGGATCGGGTGTCCTGGGCTCCACGCCGCGAGGTTCCGTTTTGCTGGGCCGGCGTTTGGGGATCGCTGGCTCATCGCGAGGAATGCGGCCGGGACTTGATGGGGGCAGAAATCGGAATCGCTGCGGTGCCGCTGGCGGTGTCGGCTGCCGCCGGCCGCGGCCACCGTGGAGCGGCGGAACAATCCCGGCGCGGGGCCCCTGCCGCCACCGGTCACGATCATCCGACGGCAGGGTGACCGAAGCCGCGCCGTGGATCGGAACGCCCCGCGGCCAAGCCACCGCCAGGGACGATGCCGGCGGCGGCCGGCCGCTTGGTCGTGGGGTGTAGTGTCAGTGTGCCACCGCCGCCGGTTCGTCGCAGCGCGATCGATGGGCACCTGGCCGGGCGTCAAATGGTAAATGCGGCTGCCCGTGGGCGTGATCTGGGGCGTCAATTGGGCCAGCGTGGCCTGAGATTCGGGATGCATGGGGCGGTCCCTCCGTAGTGAGGACTGGCACCTGCCCCGTGCCGTGATGGTGGAATTGTAGCAAATCTAGGCCGCCGATTCCCGCCCCCCCCAACGTCCGTCAAGTCGGAAATAGAAACGAAACAGAAAGAAAGTTGCACATAGCGACCCTTCGAGATGCCGACGGACGTCAGATCGGTCGGAAGTACCTTCTGTCATTCCGACGCATTGTCCTCACCACCAGCTCGTATTTTGTTTACAAACCAAGCTCCCATTCCCAAGAGCCGAAAATCAACTCCACCGGCCCAAAGCTACAGCTCATCATCGAGGCCGGCCATTCCTGCCCTAGGCTATCCGGCGAGCCGTCATTGCGGCCATTCAGGCGGCAAACGGATTGGATGCTGGTGGCTGTCTACGACGTACAGGAGCACGACGTAGCCGCGCGCTCGCCGGCCAATTGCTGTCCGTTTCGACAGAGAGCATCTTCCGGGCATCCATGCACTGCCCGCCCAGAAAAGTGTTGCTTGCGCGAATCTTCCACAGGTATTAGGGAATGGTGGACCTCACCATTCTCCGCCGAATGCCGAGAATCTGAGTCTGATGGCATGTCATTTGCGGGTGAACATGGGGGCTAAGTGTTTAGAGAGAGAGGAGTGTGCAATATGACATCGCGACAGTTACTTTTTGCAAGAGCCTTAGCGAGTGTGGTTTTCGCCTCGTGCTTTGGTGGGTATGGATTGGCTCAGTTGCCAATCGAGTCTTCGGCGGGTGGTTATTTGATAGACTACTTCCATTCTCTGGGGGGGTCGGGTAGTAGGTCTGGCACCTCTTTGGTTCGCTGCCACGCACGTGCACGTCACCCACACCGAATAGCTGTGTGGAAGCTCGACGAACACCATTTGGATTCCTTTTGAAAGGCTCTGGG
>CAVRBK010000075.1:0-93763 GCA_963719025.1 uncultured Gammaproteobacteria bacterium
CCTCGTCACCACGGTCGGATCATTCTCTTCGTTGAGTTGATCGGCTCCAACCAGGGTGACACCCTCGGGCAACGCCAGTTCCGAAAGATGGAAGACGTCGTCGATATCCATCGTCGATACATCAACTGCAATGTACTCCGGAAGATTTCCCGGCAGGCAGTCCACTTCGACGTCGGTCATGTTGTGCAGCACGGTACCGCCGCCTTTCACGCCCGGACAGATTTCTTCGCCCTCGAAATGCAGCGGGACCGTCATTCGAATCTCTTCGTTCATGCGCACCCGCAGCAGGTCGACATGCGTCACGAACGGCTTGGCCGGGTGACGCTGCAGGTCTTTCAAAACAACCTTCTGGGCTTTGCCATCCACCTTGACGGTGAGAATGTGGGAGAAGAACGCTTCGTGGTCCAAATGCTGGAGCAGCTCGTTATGCCGGGTTGCAAACATTTCCGGGTCCTTGCCAGCACCGTAGATGATGCCGGGTACCATTCCCTCACGACGCAGGCGGCGGCTCGCACCCTTCCCCTGGTCGCTGGCGGGACACTGCAACAATTTCATAGTTTTCCTGCATGTCTCGATTCTCTCTTTCAGACAAAAATTAAGCGCTCGGGGCCCGCGACCAGGCATGTCCGAACGCCGCTAGGAGCGGGAAACAGTCCCCGCATAAGGTCAGTCCACGAACAGTGAACTGACGGATTCCTCGTTGTTGATCCGACGGATCGACTCGGCCAGCAGGCCGGCAATCGTCAGCTGACGAATCTTGCTGCATGCCGCCGCGTCTTCGCGCAGCGGAATGGTATTCGTCACCACCAATTCGTCCAGCAGCGACGAATCGATGTTGGTTACCGCCGGTCCCGACAGCACCGCGTGCGTGCAGTAGGCCACCACCTTCGCTGCGCCGTGCTCCTTCAGGGCACCCGCCGCCTTGCACAGCGTGCCGGCGGTATCGACCAGGTCGTCGACCAGGACGCAGGTGCGGCCCCTGCACATCGCCGATGATGTTCATCACCTGCGCCACGTTCGTCTTCGGCCGACGCTTGTCGATGATCGCCAGGTCGGCATCATCCAGGCGCTTGGCCAGCGCCCGGGCGCGCACCACGCCGCCCACGTCGGGCGATACCACCATCAGATTGTCGTACTTCTGCCGCCACACGTCGCCGAGCAGGATCGGCGACGCATAGACGTTGTCGACCGGGATGTCGAAAAAGCCCTGGATCTGGTCTGCGTGCAGATCCATCGTCAGCACCCGGTCTGCGCCCGCCGCGCCGATCATCTTGGCCGCCAGTCGCGCGGTGATCGGCACACGCGCCGAGCGCGGACGGCGATCCTGGCGCGCGTAGCCGAAGTACGGGATCACCGCGGTCACCCGACGCACCGACGACCAGCGCAGCGCGTCGACCATCACCAGCAATTCCATCAGGTTGTCGTTGGTCGGCTCACAGGTCGGCTGCACCACGAACACATCGCGGCCCCGCACGTTCTCCTGGATCTCGACCATCGACTCGCCGTCGCTGAACTGGCCCACCGCGGCCTTGCCGAGTGGGATGTCGAGGTAGCTCGCGATATCCGCTGCAAAGCTGCGGATTCGCATTGCCCGAAAAAACCATCATGCCGCTGGTCGACACTGTGGACTCCCGTCAGTTTCGGCGAAAAAAAGCTGCCCTGCGGCAAGCTCAGAGGTTCATATGGGCACTTCCGAACGCCCCTCACCAACCGGCTCACAAGCTACCGGCCGTGAATCCCGCGACCGCTGCGCGGTCGGACCATGTATGGCTGGGGCGGTAGGACTACTCGGGCTGCGCCCTCGCCCTGCGGGCCGCCGCGCTGCGCGCGACGTTCTTGTCGCTGCGCGCCTGCGTCGAACCTTTACGGTTCGCTTCCTGCCGCCAATTTACCTTTCGCTACGCGACCGCTGCGCGGTCCGACCATGTATGGCTGGGGCGGTAGGATTACTCGGGCTGCGCCCTCGCCCTGCGGGCCGCCGCGCTGCGCGCGACGTTCTCCGGCGCTGCGCGCCTGCGTCGAACCTTTACGGTTCGCTTCCTGCCGCCAATTTACCTTTCGCTACGCGACCGCTGCGCGGTCCGACCATGTATGGCTGGGGCGGTAGGAATCGAACCTACGATGCCGGAGTCAAAGTCCGGTGCCTTAACCGCTTGGCCACGCCCCAATAAATCATGTCGCCCTGCCACCGCATCCAGCAGGGGCGACCGGTTCATGCCGCTGACGACAAACCCGGCGATGTCCGGCGGAACCTGCTGCAGCAATCCCTCGGCCTCGGCACGATCTGGCGCATGGCGCAAACACACACGCGCCGGTGCCGGTCATCTGCGCCTCCGCATTTTCATTAAGCCAATCAAAGGCTTGCGCAACTGCGGGGTAGCTCTTTCTCACCACGGCAAGGCAATCGTTGCTGCGCTCGCCTGCGAGAAAGTCGCGTATTGTGATTCTGTGAGAATTCCTTGTCAATTCCGGATCTTGGAAGACTTTGCCGGTATCGACATGGACCGCCGGCGCCAGCAGCAGGTAAATCGGCCTCGGGCGGCGACACATCGGTGAATTGCTCGCCGACGCCCTCGGCCCAGGCCGCGCGACCATGTACGAAAACCGGCACGTCGGCACCGAGCTGCAGACCCAGCCGCATCAGTGCGCCCTGATCGAGGCCGCAGCGCCACAGGCGATTGAGCGCGACCAGGGTGGTCGCCGCATCCGAACTGCCGCCGCCCAGCCCGGCGCCCATCGGAATGCACTTTTCCAGGCGGATATCGACGCCCAGCGACGTGTCGCTGGCCTGCTGCAGCAGGCGCGCCGCCCGTACCACCAGGTCGTCGTCGGCCGCGACACCCTTGTTCTCGCCGCGGCGGGCAACCTCACCATCGGTGCGCAGGTCGAAAATACAGCCGATCGGCCAGGTCGATGAACTGAAATACCGTCTGCAATTCATGATAGCCGTCTGCCCGACGGCCGGTGATGCGCAGCATCAGGTTGAGCTTGGCCGGGGCCGGCCAGGCGATGGTCGCGGGTATCATTTCCCGGCCTGGAGCCGCTCGATCACCGTGCGAATCTTGTCACTGTCCGGGCTTGTGCCCCAGGGCATTGCGCCACACCGCGCGCGCAGTCGGCCTGTTTTCCGCTGATCCACAGCACCTCGCCCAGGTGGGCGGCTATCTCGTCATCGTCGGTCAGGTCCAGCGCGCGCCGCAGGTAGCCGGCAGCCGCCGACCAGATCACCCTGGCGGTATAGCACCCACCCCATGCTGTCGAGAATCGCGGGGCTGTCCGGGCGCAGCTTGAGCGCCCGCGAGATGTAGGCAAAGGCCTCTTCCAGACGCTCGTTGCGATCGGCCAGGGTGTATCCCAGGGCATTCAGCGCATCGACATGATCGGGATCCTCGTCGAGCAGGCCCAACAGTTCGCGCTCCATCCAGGCAAAATCGCCCAGTTCGACGACGAACAGCGCCCGGTTGTAGCGCAGGTCGTGATTGTCCGGATAGGCGTTTATCGCATCCTCGTAAAGCGCCAGCGCGACATCCGTATCACCCTGCTTCTGCACAATCTGCGTCTCGGCGATATACAGATCGGCGGCCCGGCCGGGATTGGCGATTCGCGCCTGCTGCAGGGTCTCGCGGGCCTCATCCAGGCGTCCGCCGCGACCGTGGATCTGGGCGATACGCATGATCGCGTCGACCTTCAGTTCGCTGCTGCTCACCGTCCTGTACAACCCCACCGCCAGTGCTTCGTGGCCGGTCTCCTCCTCGATCTGGGCGAGATAGTAGCTCGCCTCGTCACGCCGCTCCGAACTGCCGCGCAGCGCCTGCCACAGCGGCCGCGCCTCGGCCCACTGCTCCTGCTGCGTCGCCAGCATCGCGTAGCCGAAGGTGATTTCGTCATCGTCCGGGGTCAGCCGATGCAGCGACCGGAACTGTGCCAGCGCCTCGGGATAATCGGCCGCATCGACCAGCAGTCGGGAATAGGTCGTACGCAGGGTGACGCTGTCGGGGTAGCGTCTGACGCTGTCGGCCAGCAGCGCCACGGCCTCGTCCCGACGACTCTGCGCGACCAGCACGCGAGACAACAGCACCCGCGTCTGCTCGCGATCGGGGTCGCGCTCGATCACCGCGCGCAGACGCTTTTCCGCCTGGTCGAAGCGCCGGTGCGCCGTCTCCAGGACCGCTACCGCATACAGCGAGCGCACATCATCGGGATGACGCTCCTGCAGGGCCTGGATCAGGCGTTCGGCCCCGGCGCGATCACGCTCCACGCTGAGTGCGCTGGCCGCCTGCAGGAAACCGTCGGTATCGCGTGCGTCGGCAATCTTGACCAGCGCATCGAGCTGCTCACCCGCCTCGTCGAGCTGCGCGTTGCGCAGAAACAGGATCGCCGCCAGCTGGCGCGCGGTGATGTCGTTCGGCGCCAGCTCGACCCAGCGCCGCACCGATGCAAGGCCCGCCGGGTAATCCTTGAGGTGCAGGGCGATGCGGGTCGCGCGCTCGGCCGCGTAGGCATCACGGGCGAGAATGGCGGCGTGCTGATAGTGCGACTGCGACAGGCGCAGCTGGCCGCGATCCGCGGCGATCTCGCCGACCAGGTAGCTGAAGACCAGGTCCTCATCGAGCTCGCGCTTGACCGGTTCGGGTTCGGCAAACGGCAGCTCGAGCACGGGAGATTCGCTGGCAGCGGCGTCGTCAGACATCGCGCCCGGCTTCTGCTCTATGGTCTGGCAGCCCTGGGTGGCCAGCAGCAGCGCGGCCAGAATGTAGGTGCGTGTTTTCACAACTGTGAAGATTAACGGATCGGTGGCCGCAGGCAAAACGCCGCGACTGTGGTGGAATTTGCGTACTCAGCGATCATCGCTTGCATTCAACCCCTTGATATCTCAAAATTTCTGACCCTGCACTCGCACTACCGGGCCACCATGCCGCTGCTTGCAATCGGACTGAACCATACAACAGCACCTGTCAGTATCCGCGAACGCCTCACGTTCGGGCCGGATATTGTGGTGGCCGCACTGCGCAGTCTGACTGAACTCGACGGCGTGCACGAGGCCGTTATCCTTTCGACCTGTAACCGCACCGAGCTGTACTGCCACGCCGACGACGATTCCTATGAGTTGACCCGCGACTGGCTGGCCGGGTTCCATGGCCTGGCGATCGAAGACATCGCGCCGTACCTCTATCTGCACCAGGGGCGCCAGGTGATCAACCATCTGCTGTCGGTCTCGAGCGGCCTCGACTCGCTGGTGCTGGGCGAGCCGCAGATACTCGGCCAGGTGAAGATCGCGTACCAGACGGCCTGTGATTCGGGACGCACCGGCAAGTTGCTGACCCGCCTTTTCCAGCACGCCTTCGCCACCGCAAAGCAGGTACGCACCGATACCGCGATCGGTGACAGCCCGGTGTCGGTGGCCTTTGCCGCGGTCAGCCTGGCACGCCAGATCTTTGCCGACCTGTCGCAGCAGACGGCCCTGCTGATCGGCGCAGGTGAAACCGTCGAACTGGCCGCACGCCACCTGTCGCAGAACGGTATCGGACGCATCATTGTCGCGAATCGCACGATTTCGCGCGCCCAGGAGCTCGCCGAACAATTCGATGCCTACGCCATCAGCCTTACCGAGATCCCGTCGCACCTGGCCGATGCCGACATCGTCATCGCCTCGACCGCCAGCCCGGTACCAATCCTCGGCAAGGGCACGGTCGAGAGCGCATTGAAACGCCGTCGTCACCGACCGATGTTCATGGTGGACATCGCCGTGCCGCGGGATATCGAGGCCGAGGTCAACGACCTCGAGGACGTCTACCTGTACACGGTCGACGATCTGCAGGAGGTCATACAGGGCAATCTGCGCTCCCGCCAGGAGGCTGCCGAACAGGCCAAAGAGATCATCCAGTTCCAGGTCGAAGAGTTTCTCGCCTGGATGCGCTCGCTCGACGCCGTCAGCCTGATCCAGGACTACCGCCGCCAGGCCAGCGCGGTACGCGACGAGGTGCTGAACAAGGCACTGCGCATGATCGAGGCGGGCAAGCCGCCCGAAGAGGCCCTGGGTTTTCTCGCCAAGACCCTGACCAACAAGCTGTTACACACCCCGAGCACCCAGTTGCGCGAGGCCTGCAGCAATGGTCAGCACGAGCTGCTCGAAGCCGCTAACGCCCTGTTCCAGCTCGGCCACGGCAAGCCCGACGAGCGTTAGCGCCGCCCGGCCTCACCTCGCAGCACGCCGCCCCACGCGGTGCCTTCCCGTCATCTCTCCGCCGGCCGCATCAGCGCAACCCATGAAATCCAGTATCCGCAGCAAGCTCGAACACATCAGCGAACGCTACCAGGAGATCACCGCCCTGTTGGCCGACCCCGAGGTACAGTCCGACAACAATCGCTTTCGCGAACTCAGTCGCGAATACGCCCAGGTCGAGCCGGTCAGCGAATGCTATCAGCGCTATGTCGACACCGAGGCCGAGTTGCTCAGCGCCGAGGAGATGCTCGGCGACCCGGAGATGGCCGAACTGGCCGAAGATGCGCGCGGCGAGGCCAGGGCGGCACTGCAGGAACTCGAACCGGAACTGCAGCGCCTGCTGTTGCCGGTCGATCCGAACGATGAGCGCAACGTCTATCTCGAGGTGCGCGCCGGTACCGGTGGGGCCGAGGCGGCGCTGTTCGCCGGCGACCTGCTGCGCATGTACCTGCGCTACGCCGAGCAGAAACGCTGGAAGACCGAGATGATCAGCGAAAGTCTCGGCGAACACGGTGGCTACAAAGAGGTCGTCGTGCGTATCGTCGGCCGGGGCGTGTATTCGCGCCTGAAATTCGAATCCGGCGCCCACCGGGTGCAGCGCGTACCGGAGACCGAGTCGCAGGGGCGGATGCACACCTCCGCCTGCACCGTGGCGATCCTGCCCGAGGCCGAGTCGGTCGACGAGTTCGACATCAATCCCGCCGACCTGCGGATCGACACCTACCGCTCTTCAGGCGCCGGTGGCCAGCACGTCAACACCACCGATTCCGCCGTGCGCATCACCCACCTGCCCACCGGCGTGGTGGTCGAATGCCAGGACGAGCGCTCGCAACACAAGAACAAGGCGCGCGCGATGTCGCTGCTGCAATCCCGCCTGCTCGCCGCCGCACAGGCCAGCGCAGCTGCCACGCGGGCCGAAGACCGTCGTCTGCAGGTCGGCAGCGGCGACCGTTCCGAGCGCATCCGCACCTACAACTTTCCGCAGAACCGCCTGACCGATCACCGCATCAACCTGACCCTGTACAAACTCGACGAGATCGTCGAGGGGGCACTCGATCACGTCGTCGAACCGTTGCGCCAGGAACACCAGGCAGAGCAGCTGGCCGCACTCGGTAGCGAATGAGCACGCTGCGCGAACTGCTGGCCCGGGCAAGCGCGACGCTCGCGGGCCAGGTCGACGACCCGCTGCTCGACGCACAGGTACTGCTCGCCCATGCACTCGGTCGCGACCGCAGCTGGCTATATGCCTGGCCCGAGCATGAACCGTCCAGCGAATGCCGTGCCGATTTCGAACGCCTGGTGCTGGCCCGGGCCGAGGGCACGCCGATCGCCTACCTGACCGGTGAGCGCGAGTTCTGGTCGTTGCCGCTCAGGGTCGATACGCAGACCCTGATCCCACGCCCGGAAACCGAGCAACTGGTTGAGATTGCGTTGAGCAACGACCTGCCCGGGGGCGCCCGGATCCTGGATCTGGGCACCGGCAGCGGGGCCATCGCCCTGGCCATTGCGCGCGAGCGACCAGCCTGGACTGTCACCGCGGTCGATCGTTCGCCCGGTGCGCTGGCCATGGCCCGTGAAAACGCCGATCGCCTGCGGCTGAAAAACGTGCAGTGCCTGAGCGGCAACTGGTTTGATGCACTGCCCGCATCATCGACCTACCAACTGATTCTCAGCAATCCCCCATACATCGCCATGGATGATCCTCACCTGAGCCAGGGTGATGTGCGCTTTGAGCCGATTGCTGCCCTTGTCTCAGGCCGCGATGGGCTCGACGACCTGCGCCATATCATCGACGCCGCCCCCGGCTATCTGACAGGCGGCGGATGGCTGTGGCTGGAGCATGGCTACCAGCAGGGCCCTGCGGTCGTCGCCCTGCTTGAGGCACGCGGTTTCATGGCGGTCGGAACACGCAACGACCTCGCCGGCCACGCACGCCATTCGGGTGGATGCTGGTGTACCGCCAGCAGCGATTCCCCGTGACCTGATCCCGGTCGGCGGGCACCAGCCCTGTCACACGACAGGCGGCCGGCGGATCGGCTGCGGATCTGAAGACCCGATAAACGACACCCGCCGAACCAGTAAGAACCAGGGCGCCGCTCCGTGGATACGCTGGAAAACATTGTTTCGGCCATCGGGATCTTCTGGGGTCCGGCAGTGCTGGCCCTGCAGCTGTTGAGCCCGGCGGTATCTGCCCTGACCCGGGCACATCGGGCCGACCGGATCGGCTGACCGGCGCCCCCCGGTCTGGCTGATACTTGCGGCGGGCAGGCATCCATCGGAATACGGTTCGCCCCGCCATGCCGCAGGCCGTCCTATCCCCTTGACCTGTGTGGGCATTTGGCCCCAGCATTGGCGCCATGCAAAGCCAAGGCGACAGCCTGTTGAAAGAACGCGAGATCGCGTTCTGCACCCTCCACCCCGATCCCAACCAGGCGGGATCGGCGGCGGCCCTGCTGGTCGAGATTGACGGCATCCACGGCGTCGACGTGCTCAACCCCGGATCTCTGCAGGTGAACTACGACCTGATGTCGATCTGTCTGGCCGATATCGAGGCCCTGCTGGAACACCAGGGATTCCACCTCGACAACCGCCTGATGCACAAGATCCGCCGCGCCCTGTTTCACTACACCGAAGAGACCCAACGCGCCAATCTCGGTTGCGCCAAGGACGATCCTAACTGCACGCAAAAGGTCTTCGTCAATCGCTACCGCAATCGCGAGCATGGCTGCCAGGACGACCGCCCGGAGCATTGGCGGCGTTACCTGTAAGGCCCACACGCGTCGCCTGCGCCAGATCCGTTAAGATTCGGGTCACCGCCCCTACAGGCCCGACGTACTTTTCAGCCCGTGCCAATAGCTGCCCACCCGCCACGAGTCCCGGTTGCCCCAGGTCCAGGAAATGGATGACGACGCCCTGCTGCGTTACAGCCGCCAGATCCTGCTTCCGGAGATCGGCATCGAAGGCCAGCAACGCCTGCAGGATTCGCGGATCCTGCTGATCGGGCTCGGCGGACTCGGCTCGCCTGCCGCCATGTATCTCGCAGCCGCGGGGGTCGGCACGCTCGAGGTCAGCGATGACGACACGGTCGACCTGAGCAATCTGCAGCGCCAGGTGCTGCATACCAACGCACGCATCGGCCAGGGCAAGGCGCAGTCGGCGGAAACCGGACTGCATGCGCTGAACCCGACCACCCGGATACTGGCACGGGGCGGCCGGCTTGCCGGCGATGCGCTGGACGCGGCGGTCGACGCCGCCGACCTGGTGCTGGACTGCAGCGACAACTTTGCAACCCGTTTCATGCTCAACCACGCCTGTCATCGGCAGCGCAGGCCACTGGTTTCCGGCGCCGCGATCCGCTGGGAAGGCCAGATCACGGTCTTCGACTACAGCGACGACAGCCCCTGCTATCGCTGCCTGTACAGTGAAGACGGCGAGGAGGAACTGCGCTGCAGCGAAAACGGCGTGATCGCCCCGCTGGTCGGCATCATCGGCGCGATGCAGGCCCTGGAGGCGCTGAAACTGCTGAGTGGCGCCGGCACCACGCTGGGCGGCAGGCTGCTTCTGCTCGACGCCCTGCGGCTGCAATGGCGCGAACTTCGGCTGCGTCCCGACCCGGCCTGCCCGGTGTGTTCGCACGGCCGCGCATGATCCTGTTCATCCATGGATTCGGCAGCTGCGGCTGGGGCGAAAAATCGCTGCAGTTGCGCCGCTATTTCGGTGTCGACCAGGTACTGGCCCCGGATCTGCCGTGTCACCCACGGACCGCCATCCAGCAACTCGAAAGCATCTGTCGACGCTATCCCGTGCGCGCGCTGGTCGGGTCATCACTCGGCGGCTTCTACGCCACCTGGCTGAACCGCGAACACCCCCTGCCAAGCGTGCTGATCAACCCGGTCGTGAGGCCGCATGAACTGCTTGCCGATTTTGTCGGCACCCACCAGCGCTGGTGCGATAACTTCGCGTTCGAGGTGAGCGACACCCACATGGCGGCGCTGGACAGCCTGCAGCGCGACCGGCTGGCGCAGGACGAGGCCTACCTGGTGATGCTGCAACAGGGCGACGAGGTATTGGATTACCATGACGCCGTATCCTTTTACTCAGACAAGACGCTGTTGCAGATCCGCGGCGGCAACCATCGCTTCGAGGGTTTCGATGGTTACCTCTCCTCGATCGGCAGCTGGCTCAAACAACACGGCGCCCTCCCCCATGCCAAAGAAACCGAAACCGCCTCTTGATCTCGAGCGCCTGCGCCAGGACATCGTGTTCAACGACACCCTGCTCGGTCACCCGCTGACGTTCCACACCACCTGGGGTCTGTTTTCGCCCAAGGCGATCGACGAAGGCACCCGCCTGCTGCTCGAGCATCTCGAGGTGCGGCCGGACGACCGCGCCATCGATCTCGGCTGCGGTTATGGCCCAATCGGGCTGTCGATCGCCCGCTCGGCCCCACAGGGCAGTTGCCTGATGGTCGACAAGGACTTTGTCGCTGTCGAGTACGCCAACGCGAACGCCGCGCGCAACCGGATCGACAACGCCAGCGCGATGCTCAGCGACGGCCTCAACCACGTGCCCGCGCAATCCTTCACACTCGCCGTGACCAATCTGCCGGCAAAGACCAGCAAGGAACACTACTACCTGTTTTTCAACGATATCCACGATCGCCTGGAGCCGGGCGGACGGTTCTATGTCGTCGTCATCAGCGGGCTTCGGCAGTTCATCGCCCGCGCCTTTGAAGAGGTATTCGGCAATCACCGCAAAATAAAGCAGGGCCGCCAGTACACGGTCGCCCTGGCCGAACGCCGGCTGGATTAAAGTTTCGGCCCCGCGCGGCCGTTAGTCATGGTGATCCACTTTTCTGCCCATGGGGAACTCCGGAATGAGCGTCGGTCCCGACGACACCACTGCCGAGCTGGCCGCCGAATATCTGCGCCTGACCCTGCCGTTGATGAATCGCCACGACATCCCGGCGACGCCGCAGAACTACGCGACCTGGTACAGCTATGTCAGTGGGGAAAATCCGGAACTGAACGCCACCATCGATCGCCTGATCGAGGAGAAAACCCATTTTTCGGTCGCGGTGAATACCCAGCTCTACCGCCAGCACATCGCCGAGCATGACATCAGCAACATCGAGGAGGTGCGCACCGGGCTGAACAAGATCCTGGTCGAGGTCGGCTCGTCGCTGACCGAGGCCGGCAATGATGCCGACGCCTATAGCGGCAGGCTGGACAAGCTGGCAAGCAATGCCGCAAGCCATGGTGAGCTGCAGGGAATACGCGAGCTGCTGACGACGCTGATCGAGGAAACCCGTTCGATGCAGAACACCACGCAGCACATGCAAACCAACTTCGAATCCAAATCGAAGGAGATCGAGGAACTGCAGGAACAGTTGCAGCATGAGCGCAAACGGGCCATTACCGACCCGCTGACCGGCCTGTTCAATCGCCTGGCACTCATCGACCGTCTGAACGCGGTCATTGGCGAGATCGGCGAGGACGGTGAACCACCATCGCTGATCATGCTCGATATCGATCACTTCAAAGGCGTCAATGACACCCACGGCCACCTGATCGGTGACCGGGTGATCCGCTTTGTCGCCCAGTCCCTGGAGAAGAACATCAAGGGCAAGGACTGCGCGGCGCGTTACGGCGGCGAGGAGTTCACCGTGCTGCTACCGGAGACCCCGGCGAACGGGGCCCGCTCGGTTGCCGAGTCCATCCTCAAGGCGGTATCGCAGGCCCAACTGGTACGTGCCGACAATAAAAAACCGCTGGGCCAGATCACGGTATCGGCGGGCGTGGCCCGCTACGAGATGGGCGAGGACATCATGGATTTCATCAACCGCGCCGACCAGGCGCTGTATCGCTCGAAAAACGACGGACGCAATCGCGTCACCATCGCCTGAGCGGCATTGCCGGCCAGTTCAGGCCAGGCCTTTCGCCAGCCACGGACCGATCATCCGGCTGACCCCGACCGGCAGTTTCTTCCAGGCGTTGATGAACAGGCGGTACTTGGGATTGTTCGGGTTCAGATCCGGCATCTCTGCCGCATTCACCAGGTGATACTCGTAGCTCAGCGGCTCGGGTTCGAATCCCCAGTGCTTCTTGAAACTGTAGGAACCGGTATCGACCTTGCTGCGGCCGAAATCGAACACCCGGCAACCGCGCTCGACCGCGCGCCGCATGACCTCCCAGTACATGAAATCGTTGGCCGCCAGGCTGCGCGCGGCGCGATATGCCGCCACCGTAAAACGGCAGAACCTGGTCGCGGAAATAATAGTTCATCACCGAGGCGACCACGGTACCCTCGTGTCGCACGGTCAGCACGTCGACATCGTCGCCGAACTCGTCGCGAATGGCCTGAAAATGGGCCTTTGGAAATACCGGCGTGCCGAGGTTGCGCACACTCTGCGAATACGCCTCGTACAGATGTTCGATGCCGTCATCCAGTTCACCGACCAGGCCTGCCTTGATGCCCTTGCGCACCATCGCCCGCTGCTTGCGCGGAATCGCGCTGAGATTGGCCTCGTGATCTTCGCTGATCGCCTTTTTGAAGGTCACGTACAGACCGTCCTTGCGCAGCCAGTCATCGCGCACCGGCTGCTCATTGCGCATCTCCAGGTGATCGACCCCGAGATCCTCGGCCAGGTGCATCGCCCGCAGTTCGAGCGCCTCGCGCACGCCATCATCGTCGGCCAGCACGCCGCCGTAGACGCAGAAGGGCACCGAGATCAGCGAATGCCCGAACAACAGGTGCTTGACCTCGCCCAGCGGCAGGACACCGCGCAGTTCGCCATCGGATTCCGCCAGCAGGTAATGCCCGGGATAGCGGTAGGTGGATTCGATCAGCCGCTTCCAGCCATAGCGGTGAAAGAAGGTGCCACGCGGATGCGCCAGCACATAGGCGTCCCACGCCGGCGCATCGGCTTCCGACGCCGCGCGGATCTGGATACTCTCAACCACTTCACACCTCGGCAGGTAACAGGGTTACTTCGAAAAAGACGCACCAGCGGTTCGCCATCCCCGGTCATTGGCCAGGTCGACACAACCTCGCTGACGGCGTCACTGAACGGATCAGCCGAGCTTCTTGCGCAACAGCTCGTTGACCTGCTTCGGGTTCGCCTTTCCCTGCGATTTCTTCATGATCTGGCCGACAAAGAAACCGATCATCTTCGGCTGCTTGTCGGCTTCGGCCGCACGATAGTTTTCGACCTGGTCCGGATTGGCGGCGAGCACCTCGTCGACCAACGACTCTATTGCACCCGTATCGGTGATCTGCTTCAGACCTTTAGCCTCGATCACCGCATCGGCACTGCCCTCGCCGGCCCACATCGCGGCAAAGACCTCTTTCGCGAGCTTGCCCGAGATGGTGTCATCGTGGATGCGTGCGACCAGTTGCGCGAAGGCCGCGGCGTCGACCGGGCTGTCGGTGATATCGATCCCGTCTTTGTTCAGCGCCGCGGCCAGCTCGCCCATGACCCAGTTGGCCGCAAGCTTGGCATCACCTGCCGCCGCAGCGACGATCTCGAAGTAATCGGCCTGTTCCCGGCTCGCCGTGAGGGCATCCGCGTCATAGGCCGAAAGGCCGTAGTCCGACTCGAAACGCGCACGACGCGCATCCGGCAACTCGGGCATATCCGCCACCACGGCGGCCACGAAGGCCTGCATCGATCTCCAGCGGTAACAGGTCGGGATCCGGGAAGTAGCGGTAATCGTTGGCCTCTTCCTTCGAGCGCATCGAGCGCGTCTCGTCCTTGTTGGCGTCGTAAAGCCGGGTCTCCTGGACTACGCGACCACCGTCTTCGATCAGTTCGATCTGGCGCTCGACCTCAAAGTTGATCGCCTTTTCGAGAAAACGGAAGGAGTTGATGTTCTTCAGCTCGGCGCGGGTGCCGTATTCAGCCTGGCCCTTGGGACGCACCGAGACGTTGGCGTCCACCCGGAAGGAGCCTTCCTGCATATTGCCGTCGCAGATCCCGATATAGGTCACGATCTGGTGGATTTTCCTGGCATAGGCCACGGCCTCTTTGGCCGAGCGCATATCCGGTTCGGACACGATCTCCAATAGCGGCGTACCGGCGCGGTTGAGATCGATCCCGGTCATCCCCTGGAAATCTTCATGCAGCGACTTGCCGGCGTCCTCTTCCAGGTGCGCGCGCGTCACGCCCACAGTCTTGCGCGAACCGTCATCGAGGACGATCTCGACCTGGCCCTCGCCGACCACCGGCAGCTCCATCTGGCTGATCTGGTAACCCTTGGGCAGATCCGGGTAGAAGTAGTTCTTGCGCGCAAACACCGAACGCTCCGCGACATGCGCGTCGATCGCCTTGCCAAAGCGCACCGCCATGCGCACGGCCTCTTCGTTCAGCACAGGCAGCACGCCGGGCATCCCCAGATCGATCAGGGCTGCCTGGGTGTTCGGCTCCGAGCCGAAGGCCGTGGAAGACCCGGAAAAGATCTTCGACCTGGTTGCCAGTTGCGTATGGACCTCAAGTCCAATCACCGTTTCCCATTGCATGGGTTGATCCTCGTTGTTTCGTCCGATTGCCCCGGACAAACCCTATGGCTGTAGTGCAGTGCCCGCCGGCGCTCAGGCGAACCCTTCGGGGGCCTGTCGATGCCAATCTGTCGCCAGTTGCAGTTGATGCGCAACGTTGAGCAGACGCGCCTCGTCGAAATAATTTCCGATCAATTGCAGACCGACCGGCAGCCCCGCGCTGCTGGGCGCCGGCACCGACATGCCAGGCAGGCCCGCCAGGTTGACGGCGATGGTGTAGATATCCTGCAGGTACATGGATACCGGGTCATCGGCCTTGTCCCCCAGTCTGAAGGCGACATCCGGCGCCGTGGGACTGACAATCACGTCACATTGCTCGAACGCCCGGGCAAAATCGTCGGCGATCAGATGGCGGACCTTTTGCGCCTTCAGGTAGTAGGCGTCGTAGTAACCGGCAGACAGCGCATAGGTGCCGATCATGATCCGGCGCTGTACCTCGTGCCCGAAACCCTCGGAGCGCGAACGCTTGTAGAGGTCTTCGAGGTTCTGCGGATCTTCGCAACGGTAGCCGTAGCGAACGCCATCGAAGCGGGCCAGGTTCGACGAACACTCCGCGGGCGCGACCACGTAATAGGCCGGTACCGAGAGCCCGGCATTCGGCAGGCTGATGTCGACGATCTCGGCGCCGAGTTTCTGCAACTCATCGATCGCCGTCTGCACCGAGGCACCCACGCCGGCGTCCAGTCCCTCACCCATGAATTCCCTGACCACACCGATACGCAGGCCACGGATATCCTGGTTCAGCCCACCGACATAGTCGTCGACGTCGCGCGCCGCGCTGGTCGAATCGCGCTCATCGAAGCCGGCCATCGAGGCCAGCATCATGGCGGCATCTTCCGCACTGCGGGTCATGGGTCCGGCCTGATCCAGCGACGAGGCGAAGGCGATCATGCCCCAGCGGGAACAGCGTCCGTAGGTCGGTTTCAGGCCCGTGATCCCGGTCAGCGCTGCAGGCTGGCGGATCGAACCACCGGTATCCGTGCCGGTCGCCGCGACACACAGGCGCGCGGCCACTGCGGCGGCCGAACCACCGGACGAGCCACCGGGCACGGCATCGGTATCCCAGGGGTTGCGCACCGGCCCGAAATAACTGGTCTCGTTCGACGACCCCATGGCGAACTCGTCCATATTGGTCTTGCCCAGCATGACCACGCCGGCCTGCTTGAGCCTCTCGACCACGGTCGCATCGTAGGGCGAGATGAAGTTTTCCAACATCTTAGAGCCGCAGCTGGTGCGCACGCCGTCGGTGCAGAAAATGTCTTTGTGCGCGATCGGTATCCCGGTCAGGGGGCCGGCCTCGCCCGCCGCGATCCGCTGATCGGCCGCCGCGGCTTCGGCCAGCGCCGACGCCTCGGTCACGCAGACAAAGCTGTTGAGACCGGCATCCAGCGCCTTGATGCGCTGCAACATGTGCTGGGTGAGTTCGGTGCTTGAGACCTGGCCGTCGCGCAGTGCGACCGACAGTTCCGCTAAGGTCTTGTTGTGCATGAGACTTCTGAGAATCCAGGGTCAGGGTTGAGCTGCTCGCCGCGCCAATGACACTGGCAGAGGCAGGCTATAAATGCCAGATCGGCTCATTCGATGACTTTCGGCACCAGGAACAGGCCTTTTTCCGCGGCCGGCGCATTCGCCAGGTAGCGTTCGCGGCGGTTCTCTTCGGTCACCACATCGGGCCGCAACCGTTGCGCCATCTCGAGCGGGTGGGCCATCGGCTCCACATGAGAGGTATCGGCGGCATCCATCTGCGCGACCAGGTCGAGGATATTCGACAGTTCGCGGCCCAGGGCCTCGTTTTGATCGGGCGCCACGGCCAGGCGGGCCAGATGGGCGATCTTCGCGACGTCATCGGGTGTCAGTGACATAGGCTTATCAACCGGATTGAGGCTGGGACAAGGCGGCGAAATTAACACATTACGCGGCCAGCTCGAAAGAAACTGAGAACAGGTCTGCTTGCCGAACCACGGGGCCGTTGCTAGATTACGCGTCTTCCCGGGCCAAGCGCGCCCGGCACACCGCAAAATCGTACATATTTTTTGGCCGAGGCCCCCTCAGACAGGCCGCCCGGCCGGGCACTGGAAATCATAGAATGTTCCTTCGTCGTATTCGTGGACTCTTTTCCAACGATCTTTCCATCGATCTCGGCACCGCCAACACGCTCATTTATGCGCGTGACCAGGGCATCGTGCTGAACGAACCCTCGGTGGTTGCCATACGCCAGGACCGCGGTCCCGGTGGTCCAAAATCCGTTTCCGCGGTCGGCGAAGAGGCGAAAAAGATGCTCGGCCGCACCCCGGCCAACATCACCGCCATCCGGCCGATGAAAGAGGGCGTGATCGCCGATTTCACCGTCACCGAGAAGATGTTGCAGTACTTCATCCACAAGGTGCACGAATCCCGCTTGATCCGCCCCAGCCCGCGCGTGCTGGTCTGCGTGCCCTGTGGATCGACCCAGGTCGAACGCCGCGCGATCAAGGAATCCGCCGCCGGCGCCGGGGCGCGCGAGGTGTACCTGATCGAAGAACCAATGTCGGCCGCGATCGGCGCGGGCCTGCCGGTCGACGAGGCGCGTGGCTCCATGGTGCTGGACATCGGCGGCGGCACCTCCGAGGTCGCCATCATCTCGCTCAACGGGATCGTCTACTCCAATTCCGTGCGCATCGGCGGCGACAAGTTCGACGAGGCGATCATCAACTACGTGCGGCGCAACTACGGCACCCTGATCGGCGAGGCCACCGCCGAGCGCGTCAAGAAAGAGATCGGCTCGGCCTATCCGGGCAACGAGGTGCGCGAACTCGAGGTCAAGGGACGCAACCTTGCCGAGGGCGTGCCACGCAGCTTCACCCTGAGCTCGAACGAGATCCTCGAGGCCCTGCAGGAACCGCTCTCGGGGATCGTCGATGCGGTCAAGAAGGCGCTTGAGCAGACCCCGCCGGAACTGGGTGCCGACGTCGCCGAGCGCGGCATCGTGCTGACCGGTGGTGGCGCCCTGCTGAAAGACCTCGACCGCCTGATCGAGGAGGAAACCGGTCTGCCGGTGATCATCGCCGAAGACCCGCTGACCTGTGTCGCCCGTGGCGGTGGCCGCGCACTCGAACTGATGGATGAGCGTGGCGGAGACATCTTCACCGTCGAGTAACACGCAGCCTGAACCGACGGGATGCCGCGGCACCCCGTCGACCGACACCGCCGCGCGACGGCCGATCGTGCCGTCGCTCATGGCGCAGCGCACGCACTGAGAGAGTTACCATCAAGCCGATATTTGCACAGGGCCCGTCGCAAACCACCCGCCTGGTGGCCGCCGTCCTGCTGTCTCTTGCCCTGCTCGTGCTCGACCATCGTTTCCATCACCTCGAGCAGCTGCGCAGCACCCTGGCGTTCGTGACCTACCCGCTGCACTACGTGGCCGACCTGCCGTTCACCACCTCGCAATGGCTCGACGAGACCACCAGCACGCGCGGTCGCCTGCTCGAAGACAACACCGCATTGCGCAGCGATAACCTGCGCCTGCAGGCCGAGCTGCAGAAGTACGAATCGCTGCAGGCCGAGAACATGCGGCTGCGCGACCTGCTCGATTCCTCGTTCAAGATCGGCGACCGGGTGCTGGTGGCCGAGCTGTCGTCGGTCGACCTGGACCCCTACAAGCAGCAGGTCATCATCAACAAGGGATCGGCCTCCGGGGTATTCAGCGGCCAGCCGGTACTCGATGCCCATGCGGTAATGGGCCAGGTCACCCATGTGACACCGCTGTCTTCGACCGTGCTGTTGATCACCGACACCAGCCACGCCCTGCCGGTCCAGGTGTTGCGCAACGGCCTGCGCACGATCGCGGTCGGCACAGGCCGGATCGACGAACTGCAGCTGCCTTATCTGCCGACCAACTCCGATATCACCGAGGGTGACCTGCTGGTCACATCCGGGCTGGGGGGCAAATTTCCACCCGGTTACCCGGTCGCCACGGTGACCCGGATCGACCGCTCACCCGACGCGCCCTTCTCCAACGTGCAGGCCGAGCCGCGCGCCCATCTCGATCGCAGCCGCGAGGTATTGCTGGTGTGGACGGTAACCAGCCTGCTGCCGCCGCACGAGATGCCCGCGGATGAAGAGACCGCGCCGACCGCTGCCGACGCCGTGACGCCGTTGACGCCCCGGCCGCCGAATCCCCACGACAGGGGCCGGACGCATGAGCGGGGGCGGACCAGGGCGCCTGATCATCCTCACCACGGTCGGTATTGCGATGCTGTTGATGATCCTGCCGATGCCGGACTGGGCACGCCCCTTCCGACCGCAATGGGTCACCCTGGTGTTGGTGTACTGGGCCATCGCGCTGCCGCACCGGGTCGGGGTCGGCAGCGGCTTCCTCGCCGGCATCGTGCTCGACGCACTCACCGGCACCCTGCTCGGCCAGCATGCCCTGGGGCTGTCTGTCGTGATGTTCATGGCGCTCCAGCTGCACCAGCGGATCAGGGTGTTTCCGTTCTGGCAGCAGTCACTCGGCATCCTGGTGCTGCTGGTCGTGGAGCACCTGTTGGCGCTGTGGGTGATCGGCGCCACCCGTGGCGTCGCACCGAGCCTGAGCTACTGGGCGGTACCGCTGATCGGCGCCTTGTTGTGGCCCTGGATTTTTGTCACCCTGCGCAAGGTCCGTCGGCACTTCAAGGTCACCTGAGGGAGCTCCCGCCGAGGTCCCCCACAGCATGCAGTTAAAAGACACCATTCGCGAAAGCCAGGCCTTCCTGACCCGCGCCATCATCGCGGGACTGCTGGTGCTCGCCGCGGTGCTGCTGCTGAGCTGGCGGATGTTGCAGCTGCAGGTCGTCGACCACGAACATTTCACCACGCTGTCACGCGAAAATCGGGTCAAGGTGCTGCCGCTGCCACCGACACGCGGCCTGATCTACGACCGCAAGGGCGTGCTGCTGGCACAGAACCGTCCGGCCTACAGCCTGGAAATCACCCCCGAGCAGGTCGACGAACTGGACGCAGACCCTGGCCGAGCTGGCCAAGGTGATCGAGATCGGCGAGGAGGACCTGGAACGCTTCTGGCGTCTGAAAAAGCGCAAGCGGCGCTTCGACAGCGTGCCGATCCGGGTCAATCTCAGCCAGGACGAGACCGCTCAGTTCGCGGTGCATCGGCACCGGTTTCCCGGGGTCGACATCAAGGCCCAGCTGCTGCGGCACTATCCGCACGACGTGAAGACCACCCATGTGCTCGGCTACGTCGGACGGGTCAGCCAACGCGACATGGAACAGATCGACGTCTCCAACTACTCCGGCACCAGCCATATCGGCAAGAATGGCGTTGAGAAGACCTATGAATCGGCGCTGCATGGCGAGGTCGGCCTCGAGCAGGTCGAGGTGAATGCCGCCGGCCGCCGGGTGCGCACGCTCTCGCCAGACCGCGCCCGAGCCGGGCGTCGACGTCCATCTGCATCTCGATATCGGGCTGCAGGAGGTCGCGATGAAGGCCTTCGGCGACAACAACGGGGCGGCGGTCGCGATCAATCCGCAAAACGGTGGGGTACTGGCCTTTGTGAGTCAGCCCGGCTACGACCCCAACCTGTTCGTCGAGGGCATCAGCCGCAAGAATTACCAGGCCCTGCAGGAAGACGACAGCCGCCCACTGTACAACCGCGCGCTGCGTGGCCAGTATCCGCCCGGGTCGACGGTGAAACCCTTCATGGGCCTGGCCGGACTGGAGCGCAATGCCATCCAGTTCGACAGCAGCGTGTACTGTCCCGGTTTTTACCAGTTGCCCGGTAACACCCACCGCTACCGTGACTGGAAAAAGGGCGGGCACGGTCTGATGGACATCGAATCGGCGATCGTGCAGTCGTGCGACGTGTTCTTCTACAAGCTGGCCCACGATCTCGGCGTCGACCAGCTGCAAGGATTACCTGTCGCACTTCGGCTTCGGCCACCGCACCGGGATCGACCTCACCGGCGAGTCGACCGGCCTGCTGCCGTCACGGGCCTGGAAGAAACGTGCCCGACGCCAGCCCTGGTATCCGGGCGAGACCCTGATCATGGGCATCGGTCAGGGCTACTTTCTGACCACGCCCCTGCAGCTGGCCGCGGCGACCGCGGCCATCGCCAACAACGGCACCTTCTACACTCCGCACGTGGTCGAATACCTGCGCATCCGTGACACCGGCGAGATCAACCCGATCCCGCCCCGGGTAGCAGGCGATCCCGATCGGGCTGCAGCAGAACTGGGAGGATGTGCGCAATGCCATGGCCAACGTGGTCGAGGGCGCGCGCGGCACCGCCAAACGTATTCGCAGCAAACACTACCGGATAGCCGGCAAGACCGGCACCGCGCAGGTGTTCACGGTCCCCCAGGACGACGAGTACGACGAAGAGACCCTGGAGAAGAAGCTGCGCGATCATGCCCTGTTCATCGCCTATGCGCCGATCGAGGACCCGCAGATCGCGGTCGCGGTGATCGTCGAGAACGGCGGTCACGGCGGTTCGGTGGCGGCACCGATCGCACGCGCGATCATGGATGCCTACCTGCTCCCCGAGCAGCCGCCCGCGGAGGGGGACTCATGAACTATTCGCCCCGCCAACTCGGCGACCTCACCCCGACCAACCCGAACCGCCGACAGGGACTGCTCGCGGTTTTTCATGTCGACCTGCCGCTGCTGGTCGGCCTGCTGCTGCTGTGCGGCTTCGGCCTGATCGTGCTGTATTCGGCCTCGGGCGAGAACCTGGCGCAGACCGAACGCCAGGCCCTCCGTATCGCGCTGGCCTTGGCGGTGATGCTCGCGGTCGCGCAGATCAATCCCCACACGCTGCGGCGCTGGAGCCCCTGGCTGTATGGGCTTGGCGTAGCCATGCTGGTCGCCGTGCTGGTATTCGGCGAGGTCGGCAAGGGTGCGCAGCGCTGGCTGGACCTCGGCGTCGTGCGCTTCCAGCCATCCGAGCTGGTCAAGCTGGCGGTACCCCTGATGATCGCCTGGTACCTCGCGGAGAAACGCCTGCCACCGAGCTGGCAGCGCCTCGCTGCCGCGGCCCTGATGATCACGGTACCGGTCCTGCTGATCGCCAAGCAACCGGACCTGGGCACCGCCCTGCTGGTCGCCAGCGCCGGTATCTTCGTGCTGTTTCTGGCCGGCATCAGCTGGCGCCTGATCGGCGGCCTGTTCGTCACCGCCGGCGCCGCCGCCCCGGTGGTCTGGTACCTGATGCGCGATTACCAGCGCCAGCGGGTGCTGACCTTTCTCGATCCCGAGAAAGACCCGCTGGGTGCCGGTTACCACATCATCCAGTCGAAGATCGCCATCGGCTCCGGCGGCCTGTACGGCAAGGGCTGGCTCAACGGCACCCAGTCACAGCTCGATTTTCTGCCGGAACGCCACACCGATTTCATCTTCGCGGTGCTGTCCGAGGAATTCGGCCTGATCGGCGTGCTGATCCTGCTCGCCCTGTACCTGTTCATCATCGCGCGCGGCCTGTATATCGCGACCCGTGCCCAGGACACCTTCGCCCGACTGCTGGCCGGGGCCATGACCCTGGTGTTCTTTGTCTACCTGTTCGTCAACACCGGCATGGTCAGCGGCCTGATGCCGGTCGTCGGCGTACCACTGCCGCTGGTCAGCTATGGCGGCACCTCGCTGGTGACCCTGATGGCCGGCTTCGGTATCCTGATGTCCATTCACACTCACCGCAGGCTGTTGCCGACCTGATCATGCGAATGCCTTATCTGCTGTACCTGTTACTGGGCCTGAGCACCCTGGTTCATGCCAAAACACCGGATCAGCTGCGCAATGAATTCATCGATGAGATGGTCTCGCGGCACGGTTTTTCACGCGAGGCGGTGACCCGCAGCCTTTACCAGGCGCAGACCCGGCGACCGATCCTCGAGGCGATCGCCCGGCCGGCGGAAAAACGCCTGAACTGGTCCGAGTACCGCAGGATCTTTCTCACACCGTCACGAATCGACGGCGGCGTGGCGTTCTGGAAGCAGCATGCCGACACCCTGCAGCGCGCCGAAGAGACCTATGGCGTGCCGCCACAGATCATCGTCGCGATCCTTGGCGTGGAGACCCGCTACGGCGCCCACACCGGCGGTTACCGCGTGCTCGACGCGTTGCACACGCTGGGCTTTCACTACCCGCGGCGCGGCAAGTTCTTTCGCGAGCAGCTGAGTCATTTTCTGCGCTTCGCGCGCGAGGAAAACATCGTCCCGACCATGCCGACCGGCTCGTATGCCGGCGCCATGGGCATGCCACAGTTCATGCCCGACAGCTTCCGCGTCTACGCGGTCGATTTCGACGGCGATGGCCGGCGCGACATCTGGCAAAACCCGCAGGACGTGATCGGCAGCGTCGCCAACTACTTCGTGAAAAAAGGCGATTGGCGGCGCGGCCGCGCGGTAGCCGCACCCGCCAGTGGCGTTACCGCGGAGCACAGGAAATTCGTCGATGCCGGCGCCAGGCCCAGCCTGTCGGGCGATGCCCTTATCGCGGCAGGTATCCAGTCGGACATCCTGCGCGGAACAACCGACAAGGCCAGCCTGATCGAATTCAACACCGACCAGGGCAAGGAGTACTGGGTCGGCCTGCACAATTTTTACGCCATCATGCGCTACAACCCGCGCACCAAGTACGCCATGGCGGTCTACCAGCTGAGCGAGGCGATTCGCCAGCGCCACGCGCAGGGGAAGGGTTAGGTGGCGTTGTGCACAGCCGTCCGCGTTACCGGCCTTTGCCTGGTGGCCGGACTGATGGTGACGCTCGCCGGTTGCGGTGGACGGGTGCCCGGTTTTCCGACAGAGCGCGACGGCCCGGGGCGGCATCGTGACATGAGCCGCGTGCCCGACGCCGTGCCGCGCGTCGAAGCGCGCAGCCGCGGCGGCAACCCGTCCAGCTACGTGGTGTTCGGCAAGCGCTACCACACCCTGAAGGCCAGCCAGGGCTTCAGCCAGCGCGGAATTGCGTCCTGGTACGGGCGCAAGTTCCACGGCCGCAAGACCTCGAACGGCGAAAAATACGACATGTACAGCATGAGCGCCGCCCACAAGCGCCTGCCGATCCCGACCTATGTCGAGGTCACCAACCTGGAAAACGGCCGCCGCGTGGTCGTCCGGGTGAATGATCGCGGGCCGTTTCACGACAACCGGATTATCGACCTCTCGTATGCGGCCGCTTCGCGCATCGGCATGCTGGGCAAGGGCACCGCGCTGGTCGAGGTCCGTGCGATCGACCCGCGGGCCCCGCGCACCCCGGCCGGCAGGGTCGCACGCGCCCCGACCCCTACGGCGCCAGCCCCAAGGCCGGCAGCGCGCCCGGCCACCACGCCGGCACCGCACCCCGGGAGGCAGCCCGCCAGCCCGGTCACTCCACAGATCTTTCTGCAGGCCGGCGCCTTCAGCAACAGCGGCAATGCCGAGCGCCTGAAACAGAGGCTCGAGACAGGCCTGGCCCAGCCGGTCCGCATCATCCCGGTGAGCGCGGCCAATGGCGCGGTGCATCGCGTTCAGGTCGGCCCGCTCGCCTCGGTCGAGGTCGCCGACCAGGTCAGCGCCCGCCTGCTCAACTACGGCGTCGCCAAACCGCTGGTTGTCATCGACTGAGACCTGCCCGTCGGCAATGCGGCAACAATCTTCACCGGCTTAAGGGATATCACCCTGACAGTGCAGCCGGGCAAAAGTTAGAATGCGATCATCCGGACCACCATTCGCCGGCTGGCGATACGACCCGCGGTTTCGCGCGCCGGCCGAAACGGACGGTGGGGATCTGCGGCCTGAGCCACAGCACGACGAACCCTGACACCGTATCCTTGTCCACCCCGATCAGAAACGTCCTCACGAGGAAAGTAGTAACGTGCACAAGATCATCGCCAGCCTCACCCTGGGCCTGCTGCTCGCCCCACTCGGCCTGTCGAGCGCGGCGCCTGCACCGGCACCGCCAACGATCGCCGCCACCGGTTACCTGTTGATCGACATGGACAGCGACGCGGTGCTCGCCGCACGCGACACCGAGCAGCGCCTTGAACCGGCCAGCCTGACCAAGATCATGACCGCCTACCTGGTGTTCCAGGAGCTGCGCAGCGGCTCGATCAAGACAAGCGACCAGGTGCTGGTCAGCGAAAAGGCATGGAAGACGCCCGGCTCGCGGATGTTCATCGAGGTCAACAAGCGGGTGAGTGTCGAAGATCTGCTGAAAGGCCTGATTATCCAGTCGGGCAACGATGCCAGCGTCGCCCTGGCCGAGCATGTGGCCGGCAGCGAAGAGGCCTTCGCCAACCTGATGAACGATCACGGCCCAGCGACTCGGCATGCGCAACACGCACTTCATGAATGCCACCGGGCTGCCGGACGAGAACCACTACACCACGCCGCTGGATATCACACGCGTCACCGAGGCGACGATCCGCGAGTTCCCCGAGATGTACAAGCTGTACTCGGTGAAGGAATTCACCTTCAACGAGATCCGGCAGCACAACCGCAACAACCTGTTGTGGCGCGACGACAGCGTCGACGGCGTGAAGACCGGCCATACCGAGGCGGCCGGATACTGCCTGGTCGCGTCCGCCAAGCGCGATGGCATGCGCCTGATATCCGTTGTGATGGGAACCGCCAGCGAAAAGGCGCGGATCCAGGACAGCCAGGCGCTGCTGAACTACGGCTTCCGCTTCTACGAGACGCACCGCCTGTATGGGGCGGGCGACCGCCTGACCCGCACCCGCGTATGGCTGGGCGAAAAAGAAGAGCTCGCGCTGGGCCTCGCCGCAGACCTGCATGTCACCATCCCGCGTCGCCAGTATGACAAGCTGAACGCCCGCACCGAGATCCAGCCAAAGCTCGAGGCGCCGATCAGCAAGGGCCAGAAGGTCGGCGAGGTGGTGGTCGAACTGAACGGTGAACTGGTCACCCGCCGGCCACTGGTCGCCCTCGAGGAGATGCCCGAGGGCGGCATCTGGCGCACCGTGGTCGACAATGTGCTGATGCTGCTGGAGTGAGCCGCGATGAGTGACGATACCCTGCTGGCCTACCTGAATGGCGAGTACCTGCCGCGCGCCGAGGCCTGCCTGCCGGTCACCGATCGCGGCCTGCTGTTCGGCGACAGCGTATACGAGGTGGTGCCCGCCTATGGCGGCAGACCTTTCCGCGTGCCCCATCATCTCAACCGCCTCGATCGCAGCCTTGCTGCGATCCGCATGGGAAACCCGCTCGACCATGCGCAATGGCGAGCGGTGTTCGAGCGCCTGACCGCGCAGCTGCCCGGGCAGGACCAGTCGATCTACCTGCAGGTCACGCGCGGCGCCCACCCGGTGCGCAACCACGTGATTCCGCCCGATCTGCAACCCAATGTGATCGCCTTCACCAGCCCGTTGCGGCAACGCGACCCAGAGCTCGCGCGCCAGGGCATACGGGTGATCACCCTCGACGATATCCGCTGGCATCGCTGTGACATCAAGGCCACGACCCTGCTGGCCAACGTCCTGGCACGTGCGCGGGCCACCGACGAGGGCGCCGACGAGGCGATCCTGATCCGCGATGGCGCAGCGATGGAGGGCACGGCCAGCAACCTCTTCGTGGTCAGCAATGGCCTGCTGATCACGCCACCGGACAGCGACGAACTGCTGCCCGGCATCACCCGCGACCTGGTGCTGGAACTGGCACGCGAAGCCGGCGTGCCGTATGCACAGGCAGCCATCGGGGCAGCCGACCTGGAACAGGCCGACGAGATCTGGCTGACCAGTTCCACGCGCGAGGTCGCTGCCGTGGTCGAGCTGAACGGCCGCCCGGTGGGCGATGGGGTCCCCGGGGAACACTGGCATCGCATGGACGCGCTCTATCAGGCCTGTAAGGAACGCCTGCGCCTCGGGGGAGAATGCGTCGATGACTGACGATCCACAGGGCTTCGAGTTTCCCTGCGACTACGAAATCAAGGCGATGGGGCTGGACGACGGCAGCTTTCACGAGGTGGTGATCGAGATCATCAGCCGTCACTGCGGCAGCGTCCGCCACGAGACCCTGCGCAGCCGCAACAGCCGTGGTGGCAAGTATGTCTCGGTGAGCCTGGTGATCGAGGCCGACAGCCGCGAGCAACTCGATGCCATCTACGACGACCTGACCGCACATGACAAGGTACTGATGCGGCTGTAGCGCCGCGATCGCGGCCGACCTCCCCGACCGGCCGCCACCGGCGCCGGCGCTGGTCGGTATTTTCTTGTTTTGCGTCATCTTAAGTTGCGTTTTTTCGCCCCCCCACCTCGCCCGGCGCACCCGCCAGGCGTTAGCATTGATGGTTAAGCAAATGCGACAGAGAGCCCCTGCATGAACGACCAGACGACCCACACAGAAGCGCCGCAACAGGCTGCCGGCCAGACTGCCACTCAGTCGGACCTGCAGGCGCAGCTCGAAGCCCTGCGCGGCGAGAATGCGGCACTGAAAAAAGCCAACAGCAAGGCCGTCCTGCGCTACCAGCGGGAAGAAGAGCTCAAGCCCTACCAGGCCGAACTGATCAGGATGCAGCAGCATCTCGAGCGGACGAAGACCAAGATGATCATTCTGTTCGAAGGGCGCGACGCCGCGGGCAAGGGCGGCACCATTCGCCGGGTAACGCGCTACATGAACGAGAAGCACTACCGCGTGGTTGCCCTCGGCAAGCCGACCGAGGAACAGAAGACGCAGTGGTTCTTTCAGAAGTACGTGCGCGAATTCCCGCGCAGCGGTGAGGTCGTGCTGTTCGATCGCAGCTGGTACAACCGCGCCGTGGTCGAGCCGGTGTTCGGGTTCTGCAGCGACGCGGAGTACGAGAACTTCATGATCGGTTGCCCCGGTTTCGAGAAGGACCTGGTGCGCCAGGGCACGGTTCTGATCAAACTTTATTTTTCGGTCACCAAGGGAGAACAGGCGCGGCGTTTCGAACGGCGCAAGACCGATTCACTGCGGCAGTGGAAACTGTCTGAGATCGACGTGCAGGCACAGGACCGATGGGATGACTTCACCACGCAGAAATACGAAATGCTGCGCCGCACCCATACCAATCATGCGCCCTGGACGATCATCCGCTCGAACGACAAGCACCAGGCGCGCCTTAACGCCATGAAGGTGATCCTCAATGCGGTGCCGTACGAGCGCCTCGATCCCAGGCTGGATTTCGTGCCCGCCCACAAGGTGGTGATCTCCGGCGCGCGAGAACTGGAACTGATGGAGGCCCAACGCCTTCGCGAGGGTCGCTTCGTCGGCTGAGCACGCAATCCGCACCGCGCGGCAGGCCGGCGATCAGCCGGCCTGCCCGACTCCCCTCTCGTCCACCTGTAACGAGGTGCGCGGCCCCTCCTCCTCCCTTACGAAGCCCGCCGGGCATGGCCAGGAACGCCTCAAAAAACGGCGAGCCACGCCGCTAGTGAAGAGAACGGACGCGCGCCGGCACACCTTTTAACGCGCTGCGGTAACATAACCGTTATTTTTTCGTAACAGCACGGCCCGTTGCGGAAGATTCGCGGCTCGCGTGGCCCCCGCGCCCGACCGCCATCAACTCGCTGACTGAGTACGCCATGGCCCATCGCAAACCCTTGTTCGACGCCCGCACGGGAACGCTCCTCGCACTCGCCCTGTTCTGTGCCTTCTTCATTGTCCCGGCATTCGCCGCCGGCGATTCGCAGCAGGTGATGGACTGGGGCGTGATGGGCATGCAGCTGTTCGGCGGCCTGGCGCTGTTCCTGTTTGGCATGGAACAGATGGCGACCGCGCTGAAGGCGGTCGCCGGCGAACGCATGAAGTCGATCCTCGCCAAGCTGACCTCGAACCGGTTCATGGGCGCGATCACCGGGGCCTTCGTCACGGCGGTGATCCAGTCATCGTCGGTCACCACGGTGCTGGTGGTCGGCTTCATCTCGGCCGGCCTGATGTCGCTGTCCCAGTCGGTCGGCGTGATCATGGGCGCGAACATCGGCACCACGATCACCGCGCAGATCGTCGCCTTCAAGGTCACCAAGGCGGCACTGCTGATGATCGGCTTCGGCTTCAGCATGCTGTTCGCCTCCAAGAACGAAAGGGTCAAGCAATACGGCACCATGCTGATGGGCCTCGGCCTGGTGTTCTTCGGCATGAGCGTGATGAGCGATGCGATGAAGCCGCTGCGCAACTACCAGCCGTTCCTCGACCTGATGATCCAGATGGAAAACCCGCTGGTCGGCATCCTGATCGCCGCCGCGCTTCACCGGGCTGGTCCAGTCGTCATCGGCGACCACCGGCATCGTGATCGTGATGGCCAGCCAGGGCTTCATCTCCCTGCCGGCGGGTATCGCGCTGGCTTTCGGCGCCAACATCGGCACCTGCGTCACCGCGATGCTGGCGGCGATCGGCAAACCGCGCGAGGCGGTGCGCGCGGCGGTCGTGCATGTGCTGTTCAACGTTGCCGGGGTGGTGGTCTGGTTCCTGTTCATTCCGCAGCTTGCGGACCTGGTGGCTTCGCTGTCGCCGGCGCATCCGGAACTGACCGGTCTGGACCGCCTCGCCGCGGAAACCCCACGCCAGATCGCCAATGCACACACCATTTTCAATATCGCCAATACGCTGCTGTTCCTCGGCCTCGCCGCGCAGATGGCGCGCTTCGTCGAATGGCTGATCCCAGACAAACCGTTCGAGACTGAGATCCTCTCGGTCACCGCCAAATACCTTGAACCCGAACTGATCAGCACCCCGGCGCTCGCCCTCGGCCGGGTCCGGATGGAGGTGCTGCACATGGGCAGCGTGGTGCAGCGCATGCTGGACGAGATCATGCCGGCGATCCTCGGTGGCGACAGAGACAACCTGTCGGCGATCCGACGGATGGACGATGAAGTCGACATCCTCTATGCCCAGATCCTCGAGTACCTGGGCCAGATCAGCAAAGGGTCGCTGACCGGGGCACAGACCGATGAACTGCTGGAACTGATGGCCGCCCTGGGCGACCTCGAGAACGTCGGCGACACCATCGAAACCAACCTGGTCGACCTCGGCTACGACCGGATCGACGCCAAGGTCTCGATCAGCGCCCCGACCCGCAAGGTACTCAGCGATTTCCATGACGTGGTGAAAAAAGCCCTGGCAGAGGCCATTCAGGCCGTTGGCACCGAAGACGAGGCCGCCGCGCAACGCGTGGTCGCGATGAAGCACGACATCGTGCAGCTCGCCGACTCGGCGGCAACCCACCAGGCAGCGCGGCTGGTCGCGCAGGAGCCCAACCGGATTCCGGCCTACACGATCGAGATCGATATCATCGAGAAGCAGAAACGCATCTATTACTTTGCCAAGCGCATGGCGAAATCGGTGATCGCGGAGGACAAAGCGATGGCATCGGAGGTCGCGCCCGAGCCGTCCGCCTGAGACGCGTCCCCGCCATCGACGGTCACCAAAGCTTCATACTCTGGTCACACGCCCACAATAAGATTCCGGATCAGATAGCCCCCCCGATTCCCGGCGGGGCACTGTCATCAGGAGACAACCGTGGGAACAGTCCAACTGATCGGCGCAGTGCGCCATTATTTCTCCACCGGACAGTGGAGACAGTTCACCCCCTGTGCGCAACTCGACGCCCTGCTCGGCCGCTTGCGGGTCAGGGAACACGATCTGGAACATCGCCTGGAGCACGAGAGCCGCGCGGCGAAACGTCGGCGGCTTGCACTCGAACTGCAGGTCACCCGCATCCAGCAGAAAAAAGGTGTGGCGCGCCGACTCGAACTCGATGGCCAGTGTCACTAAGCAGTGTCACTGAATCGTTCCGCCCACTACTTCACGATCATGACCGGCACCGGGCACAGCCGGACGATCTGCTCCGCTTTTGAGCCGAGCATCAGGTGATCAAGGCCGGTACGTCCCTGGCTGCCCATCACCACCATCGACGCGGCCATCCTGTCCACGACCTCCAGGATCCGCGTCGCCGGCAGACCGATCACCAGCAGCCTTTGTGCCTTGCGCAGGGGCTTGAGTCCCGGATACTGATCGATGGTCGACTGCAGAAACGCGTCGAAGGCCTCCTTTGCCAGGTCCTCGATCCGCATCAGTTTCTTTTTCTTGGTGACCTGACCGTAATACCCCGGCATCTCCGCCGGATCATGGATCACGTGTAACACCAACAGCGGCTGACCGGTACATTCCGCCAGTTCGCTGGCCTTGAGCAGGGCAGCCTGCGAGTGCGACGAAAAATCGATAGGCACCAGGATGGGCGGCTTTTTCTTGCTGGCTTTCATGGCGCGTTTCCCACTCTTCTGCGTGTTCCCACGATTATGCCAGACCGACCAGCCGACCGTTCCGGATCGCGCCCCGCGGCAGATCGATCTGCCGAATCGACGGTATCGGCGCGATGGGCCTGAAGTCCGAGTTCGTCATAAAGGTCTGAAGGTGCGCCGTCAGGCCATCAGCTTGTGCACCGGGCGTACTGCGCTGCCATCATCCAACACCGCATCCAGGTCGCGATATTCGGCAAGGGAGATCGCCGATACCCCGGCGCCAGGACGAATGATCGGGTAATCCGGGAAATCCGCTTCAGCCAGGATCCCGAGCATATGGCTACGATCGGAGAAAAAGTGCGCAAGATAGGCCGCGGCAGGGATCACTCTGACCTCCGTGCGGTACAACGCCGGGAGTTTGTCCTGGGCCGGAAAGGTTGCGTTCAGATAGTCTGACGACGGCGTCGGAAAAGGCAGCCGGCTGTCGAAGTCAAAAATCCAGTCCTGCTCACCGAGGCTGGCCTGCAGCACCACGTGGTAGTCCCAGATCAGCGGCCCTCCAGGCACCGCGGCGCGCTGATTCATTGCAACGATCGAGCGTTGTACATTGGTGAACAGCAACACCCGTGCCGCTTCCTGCTCGACGCCACGCGCGAACAGGTCTTTCACCAGCCACCAGACATTCTCCTCGCAAAAGAATGCGGTGTAACGGAACGTCTCGCGTTGAAGACCGGCCATGCCGATACGTTAACGCGGCAGTTCCTGCCCCGCCAGCCTACCGGCAGTGGCCATGGCCCAACGGCGATGGCCCCTATCTTGCACGGTGACTGTCAACTATCCGAAACAACAGGCCGATCCCAAGCGATCTGCCTGTTTGTGAGACCCGGTGAGCCGCGCGCGCACCAAAACAGAGCATCCGGCGAGGAGCCCTTATGAAAAAGAAATCCAAACAGAAGATCAAACGGGTCAAGGTGATCAACGAGCAACTGAACGTTGGCGTTACCGCAAAGCCCTGCCTGGTAACCCTGTTCGAAGCGCGCGAGGTGCCGCCCGGAAGCAGCGCCCTGGGGCCGCTCGGCGGACTCGACCTGACCGGTTACGGCGAATACCGCCTGACCCTGCACCTGGTCGGCGAGACCGGCACACCCTTTACCATCCAGGAAATCTTTGGTCCTGCAGGCACGGTGGACCAGATCACGTTCGATGTCGGCAGTGGCCAGATCGGCCCGCGCGGCACCTTGAACTACCGCGCCCGCTTCGACATCTTCGGCCCGAAGAACCTGTTCATTCAGATCTCGAACGACGGTGGCACGCCGTTTCAGATCGACGGGACACTTTACGCGGTGCAATAAACCGAACCATCGGTCGCCGCGCAGGGGGCTTGCCCGTTGAGGATAACGGCGAGCCGATTGCCCGGGCAGCTCAGCAGCCGCGGATCTCTTTGAAGCGCTCAAGCATCATCCGGTATTCCTCCGGTATATCATCCGCCGACAACAGGCCGATGGCCTCGCCATCACGCATCACCGGCACGTGATGAAAGCCGCCGTTGCCCATGATCTCCAGGGCCTCGGCAAGGTTACCGGCTGCATCGATCGTCTTCGGGTCCGCGGTCATGATGTCGGCGACCCGGGTCTCAGCGGTGTGTTTACCGAGACAGACACATTTGCGAATCACGTCACGCTCGCTCAACACCCCGAGCAGGGCATCCCCGTCCTGCACCACGACGGCACCGACATCCAGCTCGCACATGACCTTGCAGGCCTCCTGGACCGTATCGCCCACCTGGATGGCGGCCAGAGACTGATGTTCGATTACCTGCGCTACATTGGACACGATCACTGTTTTGCTTCTCCGTCGATTCACTGGTTCACCCGGGTCTGCGGCATTTTAGTGCGACAGCGCCGCCGATCATCAATCGGCGCCCGCAGATCGCGCGGCAAGGCGCTGCACTTGGGATAGGATAGATGTCCTCAGGCAGGCGGCAACGCAACGGCAAAGGTAACCGGCGTGACAGACAGGCAACTGATCGTGCGGCGACTGGGGCAACGGCCCTACGAGGCCACCTGGCAGGCGATGCGCGAGTTCACCGACCAACGCGACGACGCCACGCCTTCCGAGCTGTGGATCGTCGAGCATCCCCCGGTGTTCACCCAGGGCCAGGCCGGCAAGGCCGAGCATCTGCTTGCACCCGGCGACATCCCGGTGGTGCAGACCGACCGCGGTGGTCAGGTCACCTATCATGGCCCCGGCCAGCTGGTGATCTACCTGCTGATCGCGCTGCGCGAGGCCGGCATCGGGATTCGCCGACTGGTCACGGTGATGGAGCAATCCATCATCGGCCTGCTGGCGGCAAACGGCATCACCGCCGAGGCCCGCGCCGATGCGCCTGGCGTCTATGTCGACGGCAGGAAAATCGCGTCGCTCGGCCTGCGGGTGCGTCGCGGCTGCACCTATCACGGCCTGGCGCTGAACGTGGACAACGACCTGGGGCCGTTTCAGCGCATCAATCCCTGTGGCTACGAGGGCCTTGAGGTGACCAGCACCCGGCAGCTCGGCCTGACCGCGAGCAGCTGATGCGCTGGCCACTGACCTCACCCTGCGTCTCGCCACGGCACTGGGCTACACGCTCGGCGAGCCGACCGAGCGCTAGTTCAGCACTGACCGAAGCCCCATTCCGGCAGCCCGTCGTCGCGTTCGCGCTTGACCCAGATCTGCAGGAATCGTGCAGCAAAATCCGCCGACCCGAACTGCGCCACCGGTGCGCCGTCGCGCTGCAGCACACCGCCCGCCGCCGGATCGACGCAATAGGTGTAGCGATCGCCCGGTGCGACAGCGAGGTAGGCCGATCCCACATCGCTCAGCTCACGCCGGTATTGCCCGACCAGGTCGTCGCCGTGCCGCTTGCGGAAGATCTTCAGGGTCGCTTCGCCCAGTTCCTCGGCGGAAAAATCCCGCAGATAGGAGACCTGCACACAGCGCGCGCCCTGCTCGCGCGGTCCGCGCGCGAAGTAATCGATATCGTAGAGCTTGATGAAGCCGAGATAGCAGGCACGCGCCTGGGCGGTCAGCGCGAGCGAGGCATCGCCCAGGGCCAGTTGCTGGGCGGCGGACGCCATGCCGGCCAGCGACAGGGATACCGGACATGATGGCTGAGCGGATCATGCTTCCGGCCCCGGCTTGCGGAAGAACAGGGTCACCTCGCCGACCTTGAGACCGAACTTGCTGACCGTGGCGCGGTTGACCAGCACACCGTCCGGCTGCAGGAACATCCAGTCGTCGAACGCGACCTCGATGGTGCTGCCGCGAAACGGCAGCTGCAGGGTGTAGCGCCAGTTCAGGGCCTGGCCGTAGGCCAGCCCCGTCGCGGTACCGACCACGTCGTCGGCACGCCCCTCGTAGCGGTGCTCATCGAGGCGCGTGATGCGCCAGATGCGTTGCTGCAGCTCGCCATCGGCATACACGAAATCCTCCGTCAGGGTCAGCTGTCACCTTCGATCTCGCCCTTGATATCGACCGTGAACTGGCGCTTGCAGACTCGCCGGAGCGGCCCTGGAAAGATACCCCAGGCGCGGGTTTCGCCGGCAAAGTAGTCGAACAGATCGAGATGCGGCGTAGTGCCGGCAAAATCCTTTGGCTTGCATCGCACTACACCCGGCGATCAACGCCAACAGGGGCGTCAGTAACAACAGGCGGAACAGTTTCATCGGATACCTCCATTCTCGCGGCTCGCGGCGTCACCCGCTACCTCCAATAAGACAGACCGCTGCAGGACCGCGACGGCCAGCAGCTTGATCACGACCGGCAGACCGGCATACAGCCACGGCACCACCACGGCCTGCGACCGCCCCGCCTCCGGATCCGCCAGCCACGCCAGACAGCGGCAGGGCCAGACCGGCCGACAGGGCCAGCGCGAGCTTGCTGGCCATCCCCCAGAGACCGAACAGGGCGCCGCCACGCGGCCGCCCGAGGTCGCGCGATTCGCGTGTCACCAGCCGCGCCTGCAGGGCCGCCGGCAGGGCGATGTCGGCACCCAGCGTGGCGCCGGTAAGCAGGCACAGACGCCGGCGAACAGCAGGCCGTCGCCGGGCCCGAGTAGCGCCGCCGGGACAAAACCCAGCCGCCGCCAGCAGCATCGCCGCGCGCCATGCGCTGCGCCTCGCCGATCCGGCGCGCCAGCCCCATCCACAGCGGCAACAGCAGCAGCCCGGTGACAAAGTACAGCAGCAACAACAGGCCGGCCTGCGACGGGTCGAGTTGCAGGGCCTCACGGGTGTAGATCAGAAACAGGGTTGCAGCGGTGCCGCCGGCCAGCGCGTTCAGCAGATGAATCGACCAGCACCTGGCGCGCCGGCAGGCTGGTGTCGCGCCACAGGCCGACGAAGCCGGCGACCGAGCGGGCGGTCACCGGGCGAACGTCGGCGCGACTGAACCACAGCGCAACGATCGCGAACGGCACCAGCCACAACAGGGCCACGGCGCTGAACGCCAGGGTGTCGGTGACCCCGAGCGCTACCGGCAGTACCAGCGCGAGCAGGGTTCCGCTGATGGCGCCGGCCTCGCGCCATCCGGCAACCCGGGTCTGGCCGACGCGCTCGCCCAACTCGGCGCCGGCCGCGTAGTAGGGAATCGCCAGCAGGGTCCAGCCGAGGTAGGTGGCGGTGATGGCGGCGAACAGGTACATCGCATCGGCGTCCTCGCCCGGCCGGAACAGCCACCAGGCACCGGCCGTCATCAGCACGGCACCCACGGTCATCAGCCATTGTGGCGCAAGCCAGCCACGCGAACGATCGGCCAGGACACCGACCAGCGGATCGGTCACCAGGTCGATCAGGCGCGCCAGCAGCAGCACGACACCGACGACCGCCAGCCCGATCCCCGGCAGCGCCGCGTAGTGTGCCGGCAGGTACACATACAAAGGCAGGCCCAGGAAGGCCAGCGGCAGCCCCGGGACGGCGTAGGCGATCAGGCGCGCGTCAAGCCGCATGGGACCGCCTCACGGCTTTTCCAGGACGCATTGCACCACGTCGATGTGCCGCGCACGGAAACCGGCCTCGCAAAACGCCAGGTAGTAGCGCCACATGCGGCGGAAGCGCTCGTCGTAGCCGTGCTGCTCCAGCCATGCCGTGCACCGATCGAAGGTCGTATGCCATTGCGCCAGCGTCTCGGCGTAGTCGATACCATAGGCACGCAGGCTGCCCAGGCGCATCCCGGCCGCACAACCCAACGCTTTCAGGTGCTGCTTGGTCGGCAGCATGCCGCCGGGGAAGATGTGGGTCTGGATGAATCCGCCAGGGTTGGACGCGTAGGCGTCGAACAGGTCTTCGTCGATCGTGATCACCTGCAATGCGGCCCGCCCACCCGGGCGCAGGCTGCGTTGCAGTACGTCGAAATAGCCTGCCCAGTAATCCTGCCCGACCGCCTCGAACATCTCGATCGAGACGATGTGATCGAAGGTGCGGTCGATATCACGGTAGTCGCAGAGGCGCAGGTCGACGAGGTGCGACAGGCCGGCCCGCTTGATCCGCTGGCGGGCGAAATCGAGCTGTTCCTGCGACAGCGTCAGGCCGGTCACACGCATGCCGCGGCGCGCCGCGTACTCGGCAAAACCGCCCCAGCCGCAGCCGATCTCGAGGATGTGCTCGCCCGCCTGCGGATCGATCAGGGCGAGCATGCGCTCGTACTTGCGCGCCTGCGCTGCGGCCAGGCTGTCGCCGTGCTCGAAAACGGCAGATGAGTAACTCATGCTGTCGTCCAGCCATTGCGCGTAGAAATCGTTACCGAGATCGTAGTGCGCCGCGATATTGCGGCGGCTGCCGCTGCGCGTGTTGCGGTTCAACCGGTGGCGCAGGGCAACCAGCATCTGCGCAATGCCATGTCGCGACTCCGTGCCGGAATAGGCATCCAGGTTCAGGGCGAGCAGTTCGAGCAGGCGTGCCGGCTCCGGCGAGTCCCAGTCGCGCGCGACGAAGCCTTCGCCGAACCCGAGGTCGCCGCGCCAGAACAGGCGACGTAAAAGTACTGCAGGACGCTTGATGTGGATCGCGGCGGCCGGCCCGTCTTCGCTGCCCCGCAGGGTAAACGGCGCAGCATCACCGAGCTGCACCTGCAGCGTGCCGCGACGCAGGCGCGACAGGTGGTCGACCAGGCGACGATGATGCCACGGCAGCTCTGCCAGGAACGGACGTTGTGCGGCAATGGAAGCGGATTGGTTGCGCATATCAGCTGACCTCTTCTAAAGGTGGAGCGGGTTTTCGGTGGAAGCGTGCGCCCTGGCGCCAGATCTTAAGGGCATGCCAGTGGATGGCGGTGAGCACCTTGAGGGTCTGGAACGGCACCCGCAGCATCTGCCACAAAAGCTCGGCGCTGCGAAAGGGGCGACGCCGTCCGGTCTGGGTGGCGACCAGCATCAGCCGGTTGTCCTGGAACTCGCGAATGATCACGCGCAGCGATTCGTCCGGGCGCGACAGGCGAAACTCGTAGGCGGCGTTCATGTCGATGAACGGCGATACGTGGAATTCCTTGGCATGGCGCTGGCGCAACGGCCAGTCGGCCCCGGCCTCATGCGGCGGCAACAGGTAGCAGTGACGCTCGCCGAAGGTGTTGCGCACCTCGGCGATTACCGCCACCGCGCGGCCCTCGGGTGTCTCGCAGTACCAGAGACTCAGCGGGTTGAACACCCAGCCGAGCATGCGCGGAAAACACAGCAGGCGGATCCGCAGACCGCGCCCGTCGATGCCGCCATCGGACAACACCCGCTCGACCCAGCCACGCAGATCGCTTGCCCCGTCCGGCAGGTGATCGCGATCGTGGAAACTGAGCAGGTTGAAGCGGTTGCGCGAGAACAACCAGGCAGATGCCGCGGCCTCGTCTATCCGGTCGATATCGAGCAGCAGGCTGAACACCCGGTAACGAAACCGGTACGCCGCCTTGAAGAACCGCTGGTGCATCACGTCGGCCTGGTACAGCGCGGCCGCCGGCTCGGAGGCCCGGTTCATGCGGCCTGCCCGACCAGCTGCGGCACCAGGGTGAGTTCACGCGAGGCCTCAACCTGCGCCGACCACGGGATCGTTGCACCGAGTGCCTGGGCGACCTCAACCCCGGAGCGCATGCCGTCTTCGTGAAAGCCGTAGCCGGTCCAGGCCCCGGCGAACCAGACGCCCGACCGCCCCTGGATGCGGTGCAGCTGCTGCTGCGCGGTCAGCGCATCCAGGCTGAACACCGGGTGGTGATATTCGTACTCGGCGATGACCTTGTGGCTGCGCGGCTCATGCAGCGGATTGAGGCTGACAAAGTAATTGTTGCGCGTTGCAAGGCGCTGCAGCGAGTTCATCCAGTAGGTGACGCTGACTGATTGCGATGGATCGGTCTGCGGCTCGCTCAGGTAGTTCCAGGATGACCAGACCCGGCGCTGGGCCGGCATCAGGGCCTCGTCGCGGTGCAACAGCACCCGGTTTGCCTGGTAGGGGATGGCAGCGAGCAGCGCACGCTCGCTCGGCGTCGGTTCGGCCAGCATGGCCAGCGCCTGGTCACTGTGACAGGCCAAAACCACGTCATCAAAGTGCTCGCGCTGACCATTGGCCAGCAGCAGTTCGTTTCCGTCTCCGAATCGCCGGACCGCCTCGACCGCCGTATCGCAGCGCGCCCGCGCGCCGAGGTCGGCGATCAGCCGGTCCATGTAGGAACGCGATCCACCTTCCACTGTGTGCCATTGCGGCCGGTCCTTAAGCTTGATCAGTCCGTGGTTACCGAAGAAGCGCAGAAAGCTGACCGCCGGAAATCGACCGATCTCACCATGCGGGCAAGACCAGATCGCTGCCGCCATCGGGTACAGATAATAGGTTCGGAAATTCTCGTCGAATCCCGCGCCATCGAGAAAATCGTCCAGTGATACGGAATGCGGTGGGGGGCGATTCAGGGCCTGCTGCGCCACCCGGTTGAACCGCAGGATGCTCATCAGCACCCGCCAGAAGCGCGCGCTCAACAGGTTGCCGCGCTGTCCGAACAGACCGTTGAGATCGCTCCCGGCATACTCGAAACGACCACCGTCGAAAGACGCCGCGAACGACATCGTGGTCGGGTAGGAGCGCACGCCCAGGTGATCGAACAAGGCCGAGAGCAGGGGATAGTTCGGGCGGTTGAAGACCATGAATCCGGTATCGATCTCGACCCTGCCCGACTCGTCCTCCACCAGTGCCGTATTGGTGTGTCCGCCGAACCGCTGTTCGGATTCGAACAGTGTCACGTCGGCCGTGTCACGCAAAAGCCAGGCCGCAATGGCCCCGCTGACCCCGCTACCGACTACCGCAATCCGTCTGGTTTTGTTCACTTTTCTACCCCGGCTCGTTCGCATTTAATTGCAAAACACAAAGTTAGTTGCTATACATAACTTATACACTTTCTGAGAAAGATCAAGCGAATCTAGATGAAACCTGTACACTTCCATTTCAAGATGCTGACAATCCTTGCCTTTTTCGGTTTCGGCAGTGCCCATGCAGGCGCTGACGACCTGCTCAATCACGATGTCCGCCTGCTCGGCAGCGACGAGGTGGTGAACCTGCAGGAGGCCTACGCCGGCAAGGTGGTCCTGATCGTCAACACGGCGAGCAAGTGCGCCTTCACCGATCAGTACGAGGGGCTGGAGGCGTTGTATGCGAAATACCGCGAGCGCGGCCTGGTCGTGCTGGGATTCCCGTCCAACGATTTCGGTAGCCAGGAACCGGGCAGCGAGAAGCAGATAAAGGATTTCTGCCGGCTGACCTACAGCGTGAAGTTTCCAATGTTTGCCAAGACAACAGTTAAGAAGGGAAAGGCCGACCCGCTGTTCACCGGGTTGGCCGCAGCGGCGGGGCGCTACCCGAAGTGGAACTTCCATAAGTACCTGATCGGTCGCGACGGGCGTCTCGTGGACAACTACCTGAGCTTCACTGCACCTGACAGCGGTCGCCTGACCAATGCCATTGAGGCCCTGCTGTGAGCGGGGCATCGATCACCAGCGACTGGCAGCAGGAACGCGGGTGGCTGGGCTATGCCGGCCTGCTGCCGTTTATCGGTGGTCTCGCTATTCTCTTGTCCAGCGACAGTGCGGCGCTCACCCAACTCGCGACGGACGCCCTGCGGCACTATGCCGCGGTGATCGCAAGCTTCCTTGGCGCCGTGCACTGGGGTGTTGCGCACGAGGTTCCACAGCGCCGTCGGCAGGCCCATCTGCGCTGGGGCGTGATCCCTGCACTGGCCGCCTGGGGGCTTCTGTCGCTGCCGACGGCGGTCGGCCTCGCCGGTTTCGCCGCGTTGTTTGCGCTGATATCCCTGGTGGACCAGAGGCTGCTGCCGGTGCTCGATCAACGCTACCGCCAGTTGCGCCTGCAGCTGTCTGCAGTCGTGATCGCCGTGCTCGGCGCGGCTGCCGTCATCATGGCGCGGACCACGGGATGAACGGCGGGGGCGGAAAACACGCCTGGCTGATCGGGGCCAGCACCGGCATGGGACTGGAGGTGGGACGCCTGCTGATCGAACGCGGCTGGCAGGTCACCCTGTCGGCGCGCAACCCGGAACGCCTCGCCGCCGCGGCCGAGAGTCTCGGCGCGCGACACCGGGCGCTCGATGTCACCGACCCGGTCGCCGTGCGCGAGGCCGCCGAAGACCTGTTTGTTGCATCACCCCCGCAACTGGTCCTGGTGAACGCCGGCGACTACGAGCCCATGCCGATCGAGGCATACGACACCGACCTGTTCCACCGCCTCAATGCGGTGAATTACCTGGGCCCGGTGAATGTTCTCGGCGCGGTTTTACCGCTGATGCGTGACAGCGGTGGCGGTGAGATCCTGCTCAATGCCAGCGCGGCGGGCCTGCGCGGCCTGCCGCGCTCGGCGCCCTACGCCGCCCCCAAGGCCGCCACCATCCATCTTGCCGAGGCACTGCGACCGGAAGCGGGACGCTGGGGCATCAGTCTGCGCATCATCAATCCCGGTTTCGTGCGCAGTCGCCTCACCGAGAAGAACAGCTTCCGCATGCCGGGCCTGATGACGCCCGAACAGGCAGCCGGCCGAATCGTCGCGGGCATCGGTGGCAAGGGCTTCGAGATCAGTTTCCCGCGGCGCCTGGTCTGGCCGCTCAAACTGCTGCGCTGCCTGCCCTATTCGCTGTACTTCCGCATTATCGAACGCGGGGTGCTGCAGCAATGAAGGCACCGCATGTACAGCATTATGTCGACTGCTTCGAACAACTCACGCCGGCAACCCTGGGCGCGCTCACGCAATGCTTCGCCGAGCGCGCCCGCTTTGTCGATCCGTTCAACGACGTGACCGGTCGTGCGGCCATCGGCGCGGTGTTCGAGCACATGTTCGCGACCTGCGACGAACCGCGTTTCCGCGTCAGCGAGCAGATCGGCGGCGACCGGCAATGCTACCTGCGCTGGAACTTCGACTTCGGCGCGGGCAGCAAACGGCGCGTCATCGAGGGTGTCAGCCGCGTTGTGTTCGATGATCAAGGCCTTGTCCTGGAACACGTCGACTACTGGGATCCGGCCCGACAACTTTACGAAACCATTCCACTGCTGGGACCGCTGTTGCGCGCACTGCGCAGGCGCCTTAGTGCATCAACGGCGCACACCGCCACACACAACCAGATTCCGTCGTCAGCGACCGAGAGGAAGAGCACATGACAACCACGACCAATGAGGCAAATGGGGCCTACCGCATCGGTGCCGTCGCCCGGCTCACGGGAATATCCCCGGATACCCTGCGCATCTGGGAACGGCGCTACGAGATTGTCGAACCCGAGCGCACTGCCAAGGGTGGGCGGCTGTACAGTCAGCGCGATGTGACCCGGCTGACCATGATCAAGACCCTGGTCGACCAGGGGCACGCCATCAGCACCGTTGCCAACCTGTCGATCGAGGAACTCAATCGGCGCCTGAACCTGGCACAACCGGCCAACCTGCCTCCACCGGGTAGCGGTCAACACGAGGTATGCGTGATCGGCCAGGCGATATCGGTACGCGCCTGTAATACCGTGAGCCTGCCGAGCGGGCTCGAGCTTGCCGGGGCCTATACCGACCTCGAGGCGTTCCTCGAAGACGAGACCACCTGCGACACGCTGGTGATCGAACTGCCGTTCCTCGATCGCAGTATTGCCCGCCAGCTGAACTCGGCCGAGTTGCGCAAGCGCGCGCAGCGCATCTTCGTCATCTACGCCTTCAGCCCGTCGAATATCGTCAGCCAGTTGCAGCGTTACGGCCTGCAGACCCTGCGCGCGCCGGTGGCACTCGAGCACATCTGGCAGCACTGCCAGCTCAGCCAGACCCGACAGGTTGACTGGCGCCCACCGGAATGGGATCCGCGCGTCTCCAACAACGAGCCAGTGCCGCCGAAGCGCTTTACCAATGAGCAGTTGATCGGCCTGTCGGAGGTGACCACCAGTCTCGAGTGCGAATGCCCGCACCATATGTCGAGCGTGATCGAGCAACTGGCCGCGTTCGAGGATTACAGTGCGCGCTGCGAGGTACAGACCAAACAGGATGCGGCCCTGCACGGCTACCTGCACCAGATGACCGCGCGGGCGCGCTGGCTGATGGAGGTCGCACTGGAGCGCCTGGCGGATGTGGAAAATATCCAGATTCCGCCGGATTCGGGTGCCGCGCGGAAAAACAGCACGCAGTAGACGCGTGATCCACGGTGGCCGAGGCCGTCTGGGCACAGAGGTTTCGGTCACCGCGGAGCATCCGTACCTGGGAACGAGACGCCTGCGCCGGGCGGGACTGCAAGCCGTCGGCGGCACTGACCCGCTTGGCCGAAATCACGGACTCGATCAAGCAAACCGGTGAAGCGCTACGCAATTGCGCTGTCTGTCACGCTCTTTTTCCTAAAGAACCGCTATACCTGAACCGATACCCTCGTGTCAGGCCGGCAAGACCTTGGGAACCAAAAGAATGCCGCAACACCCGGAAACCATCGAAGGACGTGAAACAGCAGACCATGCCCACATTCAAAACCCCTTACGTGACAGACGCGACATACCCGACCTCGCAGCTTCAGGACACCTATTACGGTGACCTGCGCAAGGGCGCCTACCTGCGCCGGCGCGCCGCGTATCGACTGCAGACGGCCCTATCGTCATCCACGCAGGTCATCCAGTCAGCAAACCCCGGCCAACCCTTCAAGGCCGACTGACCAGGGAACCAGACCCGGCTTTACCGTTCGACCGATTTGACCCGCCCCCAGGCATCGAGGGCGCGCAAGCGACTCGCCTTGAGATCGACGATGGGCTTCGGGTAATGCCTGCCGAGCGTCACGCCCGCACCCCGCAGAACCGCTGCCGGCGCGTCCCACGGCTTGTGCACCCATTTGTCCGGCAGGCCGCCAAGCTGCGGTAGCCAACGCCGCACATAGGCCCCCCGGGGATCGAATTTTTCACCCTGCAATACCGGGTTGAACACGCGGAAGTACGGCGCGGCATCGGCGCCACTGCCTGCCGTCCACTGCCATCCAAGACTGTTACTCGCCAGGTCCGCATCCAGCAGGGTGTCCCAGAACCACCGCGCACCCGCCTGCCAGGGAAGCAACAGGTTCTTGGTCAACAGGGACGCAACGATCATGCGCACCCGGTTGTGCATCCAGCCGGTCTCCCAGAGCTGGCGCATCCCGGCATCGACCATTGGCACGCCGGTTTCGCCACGCTGCCAGGCGGCCAGTGCGACCGGATCATCGCGCCACGCAAACTGCTCGAAACGGCGGTCCATCGGCGCGTCGCTGGTATGCGGGAAATGAAACAGCTGGTGATGCGCGAACTCCCGCCAGCCCAGTTCGCGGACGAACTCGTCAGCAGGGGCCTTTGACTGCCGCGCCGCCGCCACGATCTCGCGCGGGCCCAATTGGCCGAAATGCAGGTACGGCGACAGGCGTGACACCTGGTCGCTGGACGGCACGTCGCGGCCGCTCGGGTAGCCTGCCAGGCCAATCGCCAGAAACTCGTCCAGGCGTCCCTCGGCGCCGCCCCGGGTCGGCTGCCAGGTCGCCGCGATGCCCTGGTCCCAGGCATGTGCCGGCATCAGGTCGAACTGCCCGAGTCGAGCGGCCGGCAACCTGGCGATGTCGCACAGGCGCCCCGCCAGATCGGGCGCCCCGCATACCGGACCGGGCAGACCCTGCGCGAGCAGGCTTCGCCAGTAAGGTGTGAACACGCGAAACGGCCCACCCGCCTTGGTCTGGATATCCCAGGGCTCGCACAGCAGCGCGGCATTGGCACTCTGCGCCAGCACACCGTCGGCGCGCAGCGCCTGCTTGACCGCGGTATCGCGCGCAATCACCGCCGGTTCGTACAGCCGGTTCCAATACACCGCCGCGGCACCGGACTCGCGGATCAGTTCACGCAGTACCGTGAGGCTGGCACCGCGGCGCAACAGCAGACGACCGTCGAGTTGTTGATCGAGGTCGGCCAGCGCATGCTGCAGCCACCAGCGCGAGGCCGCGCCCGGTGCCCACGGCGCCTCTTCGTCGGGTGCGTGGATATACAGCGGCAGGACCTGGCTGTGGTTGGCCAGCGCCATTGCCAGTGCCGGATTGTCGTTCAGACGCAGATCGCGTCGAAACCAGATGATTGCGAGAGACATGGTGTCTACCTGGATTGCCGTCGCGTGCGTTCAGGCCGGCGGCTGGGTTGCCACCATTGAAGGCCGGGCGGCAAAACCCGCATGCCAGGTCGCCAGTGCGGGGCGTCCCTCACGCCATTCCCCGACCGCGCCACGCAGGTCCAGGTACGCCAGCGCGACCGCGATGCTGATCGTGCCGAGATCGACCCGCTCCGCCAGTTCGCTCACCTGCTGTTCCAGTTGGTCGAGCGACCGCCCGATCGCCCGTTGCTTCAGTTCGAGCCACCAGTCCCAGCGCTTTTCCTCCGGCCGCTTGGCCGTTTCGAAAAACACCAAGACCGCGCAATCGAGGATGCCGTCGGCCAGCGCCTGCTCCCGCAGCACGCGCCAACGGGCATCGCCGGCCGGGATCATGATCGCGCCCTGGTGCTGGCGATCGAGGTAGTCACAGATCACCGGGCTGTCGTACAGCACGGTACCGTTGTCGAGCACCAGGGTAGGCACCATCGACAGGGGGTTCTCATCGGTCAGCAGATCGGGTTCCGACCAGCCATCGGTGGTTTCGAAAGCGACCCGGTCGTTAAGGCCGGTCTCGTGCAACAGGACGACGACCTTGCGCACGAAGGGCGAGGTTGGCGAGTGACGTAGCAACATCGGGATACCCCGCGGCAACGGAATGGAAACTGATTATTCCTCACCGGCGACCGGATGCCCAGTCGCCGGCGGAGGTTCTGTCGAGATCAGGCGGCGTGTTCGCCGATGCTGATATGCATTGGCAAAAAAAAGCGAAAAAGAATATTGACAATTAAGTATTTACTTATATACTTTCTCTCATCGGCAAGCAGTACAGCCGGCCGCCCCCCACAGGCGGCACAATTTTGAACGACGGGCCTCGGCCCACACTAAATAAAACTCGGAGACATCGAAATGAAAAAGATCATCGCTATCGCTGCTGTTCTGGCTGCCGCTCAGGCTTCCGCTTTCTGGGGTAACAACGGCTACAACAACAGCTACAACAACGGCTACGGCGCTACCAACGGCTACGGCAATGGCGTCATGGACGGTGCTGCTGACGGCGCTGCTGAAGGCACCTTCAGCATGAACTTCTCGGGTCGCGGCAACACCAACATGCGCGGCTACGGCAACGGCTACGGCGCTGGCGACGGCTGGGGTCGTGGTTACAACCAGACCGCTCCGGGCTACGGCTACGGCTACGCGCCTTACGGCTACGCCCCTTACGCACCTGTTGCGCCTGTCGCACCGGCTGCTCCGGCTGAAGCCCAGTAATTCTGCGGTAACGCGGATTACCGGCCGCCTCGGTGGCCGACAAAGAACCCCGCACTTCGGTGCGGGGTTTTTTTATGCGCAGCTCGCGGCCCCTGCGATGGATCCCCGCCGCTTCTGGGCGATGTCGCCGCGCAAGACCTCTGCTAACCTGCCGACTTTGAACCTTTCACGCGCCGGGCAATCCGAAGCAGTGGCGTTACCGCCCGCCTTTGCCCCACCCTGGAGAGCCACCCCAATGATCCGCATCCTCGCCCTGGTACTGATGGTCCTGCTGCCCCTGGGGACCGCAACCGCGCATGACGAAACACCGCAATACAACCGCGTGAGCCTGAACGAGTCGGCCAAGACCGAGATCGACAACGACCTGCTGGTGGTCGTGCTGTTCGCCCAGGCCGAGGGCCCGGACGCCACCGCGCCGGCGGACGAGGTGAACCGCCTGATGGACTGGGCGGTCAACCTGGCCAGGAGCCACGACGACATCAAGGTGCAGACCCTGGGCTACAACACGAACGCGATCTACAAGAACAGCAGCATCCGCGGCTGGCGGGTCAACCAGTCACTGCGACTGGAGAGTCGTGACAGCCGGGTGCTCGGTGACCTGATCGCCACGCTGCAGGAGCAGCTGAAGGTGCAATCGATCGGCTACCAGGTATCCGATGAACAGCGTCGCCGCCACCTCGACGGACTGACGGATGACGCACTGACTCGCTTCACGGCGCGGGCGCAAAAGATCGCCAAGGCGCTGGGACGCAAGGGTTTCCGCATCGTGCGGCTGAACATCAACGACGGTCATCACAACCCGATGCCGGTGGCCCGCGGCATGATGATGGCGTCGCGCGCCGAGGCCGACGTGGCACCGGCGCGCCTCGAGGCCGGCACCCAGCAGATGACGGTAACGGTCAACGGCGAGATCGAACTCAGCGAACGCTGAGGCGACCAGCGGCTCAGTTCAGCGCAGCCTGCTGACGCAGCGCGACCAGGCGTCCGGCGATCTGCTGCAGACGCTCTGCGGCTGCCGGTGGCGCGGTCGCGCAGCCGGCAAGGCACTGCTGTGCATCGGCATACAGCTGGCTGATCTGCGCCAGGTCAAACAGACCCAGCGCGGCGTCCAGCGCGACCGCGTCTTCCGACAGCAGGCTGGGCGCCAGCGCGTCGGCCCCGATCGCGCTCTGCGGGTGCAGCAGGTCGGCGACCAGTGGCTGCTTGAGCAATTCGAAATGCGCCGCGCGCGCGAGACGCTCCTGGGCGAGTTCGTCGATCGCCTGCGGATCACCCGCAGCGCTGTGTTCGACATTGCGCATGATCACCTCGAGCAACTCGCGAATCGCCGACTGGTTACCCCGATGATCATCCGCGAGGCCGGCCGATTGCTCGTACAGGCGATCGAGATGTTCCTTGAGTTCAAGCACCACCTCACTGCCCTCGTTCGGCTTGAGATTGACCGCCTTTTGCACGATGCCGCGCAGCTCGCCGAGGAACAGCAGCAGTTCTTCGTGGTCGAGACGCTGCATCTCCAGCAGGGTCTCGTCGTTGCGGATCTGCTGCGCGTCGGCAAACAGCGGATTGTCGATCTTGCGCCGGTAATGACGCTCGTGCCGCCCGGGCAGCTGGCTGAAGGGGATGCTCATGGTGATTTCTGTTGGACGATTCAGGTATCGGCGAATTAAACCACGACTCAGGACGAACAGCTCACTGACAGTTCACGGCCCCAGTCCGGCGGCTCCTGCGTGTATGCCGCCATGCCTGCCTGCTCGACGAACGGCTGCGACAGCAAGACCTGCAGGCGCTCGATCTCCGAGTAATCACCCTTTTCTGCCGCCTGGATCGCCTGTTCAGCGAGGTAATTGCGCAGGATATAACGCGGGTTGACGGCATCCATCGCCTGCCTGCGCGCTGCATCGACGCTGCACTCCTGGCGCAGGCGAGCCCGATAGTCACTCAACCAGTCATCGAAAGCGGCGCGATCGGCAAAGCGGTCGCGCAGCGGCGGTGCGGACAGATCGCTATCCACGGCAATCTCCGACAGGTCACGGTACAGGTTGGTGTAATCGACGCCGTTCGCCGCCATCAGTTGCAGCAGGCGCGCACTCAGGGCCTGGTCGTCCGGCCGGGCGTCGCGCAGGCCGAGCTTGGCCCGCATCCCCGCCGAGTAGGCCTCGACAAGTGCCGGCTCGTAGGCCTTGAGGATATCGTTGGCGATAGCGGCCGCGTGCTTTCCATCGTCCTCGTCGAACAGGGGCAGCATGGCCTGGGCCAGACAGGTCAAATTCCACAGACCGATCGACGGCTGCTGTTCGAAGGCATAGCGGCCCTGGTAATCCGAATGGTTGCAGATGAACCCCGGTTCGTAGCCGTCGAGAAATCCGAACGGGCCGTAGTCGAGGGTGAGACCGAGGATCGACATGTTGTCGGTGTTCATCACGCCATGCGCGAAACCGACCAGTTGCCACTGCGCCATCAGGCGTGCGGTGCGCAAGACCACTTCCCGCAGCAGTGCCTGGTAGGGCTCGGCCTGTTCACGTAACGGCGCAAAGTCGTGATCGATCACGTAATCGGCCAGCTGGCGCAGCTGACGATACTGCTGGCGATGGTAAAACACCTCGAAGGAACCAAAGCGCACATGGCTCGGCGCCATCCGCAGCAGCAGCGCCCCGCGCTCGATACGCTCGCGATACACCTCTTCGTCGCTGTCGAACAGGCATAGTGCCCGCGTGGTCGGGATACCCAGGGCGTGCATGGCCTCGGAACAGAGGTACTCGCGGATCGTCGAACGCAATACGGCACGACCGTCACCGTCGCGCGAATAGGGGGTCAGGCCGGCACCCTTGAGTTGCAGCTCCCAACGGCCGGCAGAACCGGTATCGACCTCGCCGAGGACGATCGCCCGCCCGTCGCCGAGCTGCGGCACGAAATGACCGAACTGGTGCCCGGCGTAACACATCGCGACCGGATCACCGTCGGCGAGCAGGTCGGCACCGGCGAGACCGTGCAACGCCGGGTCCCGGTGCAACTGCCGTGCGTCGAGCCCCAGCAGCCCGGCCGCTTCAGGGCTCACACTCGCCAGGCGTGCGCCTTGTAGCGGCGTCGGTCGTACCCGTGCATGGAACCCCTCGGGCAGGCGGGCAAAGCTGTTGTCGAACTGCAGATCGGCGATACTTTTCATGCCGCGCATGCTGCGACCGGGCGCGCCCACTTTCAACCCGCCGCGATCACGGTAATCCACGGTCAGGGGCCATCCACGTATAGCCGTATCCGGGCCTTGCAGCCGGGATCCGCAAGTCGGCATTCGACCCTGGCGTGCCGTCACCTATAATCGCTGGCCTGAAACAAACTTTGCCGACAGGGAATTCCATGCGCCTGCTGATCATCATCCTGTTTACCCTGTCTCCGGCCCTGTACGCCGAACATACGGTGACGACCGCTGTGGGAGACGAGATCCCGATCACCGTGCATGCCGCCAAGGGTCAGCGGCTGATCCTGTGGCTGCCCTCTGAATTCGGCGTATCCGAGCGACGTCGGGCATTGGCCGAACGTCTCGCCGACGACGGCAACGAGGTGTGGAGCCCGGATCTGCATGCCGCCTGGTTCCTGCCGGTGGGTCGATACAGCCTCAACGGGGTCGACCCCGCGGCGATCGCGGCGATTATCGATGACGCGGTGACCCACAGCGGCAAGCAGGTCTACCTGATGGCCGAGGGGCGCAGCGTGGCGCTGGCCCTGCACGCCGTGCGCCACTGGCAGCAACACACCTCGGATACATCCAGGCTGGCGGGCCTGCTGGCGTTCAGCCCGAAACTTTTCGTACGCACGCCACAGGGCGGCGATAGCGCCGAGTACCTGCCGATCGTCAGTGCCAGCAACCTGCCGATATACCTGCTGCAACCGATGGATGCCGGCGGCTTCTGGCGCACAGGCGAGGCGGTGGGGCAGCTGGAGAAGGGCGGCAGCGCGGTGTTCGTGCATACCCTGCCCGGGGTATCTGACGGCTTTCACGCCCGCTCCGAATTCACCGACAAGGAAGGCGAACTGACCCGCCGCCTGCCCACCATCCTGCGCGGCGCGATGCAGCAGCTCGCAGGCCTTGGCGGCACACCTGGCCAGGTGGCGGAAATGCGTGCCGGGCCGCTGGCGCCGCAGAAACCGGACAGCAGCGCCCTGTTGCAGGCGTTCGCCGGCGAACGCCAGGCGCCGGCATTGCGGCTGCCGGATCTGCAAGGCAAACAGGTCGACCTGGCGACGCTGCGCGGCCGCGTGGTCCTGGTCAACTTCTGGGCTACCTGGTGCCCACCGTGCGTCGAGGAGATCCCGTCGCTGCAGCGCCTGTATGCCAGGCTGCAGCCGCGCGGCCTGGAGATCCTCGCGGTGGATGTCGGTGAGGATGCAGACACGATGGGCGCCTTCCTGGCGGATAAGCCGGTCGCCTTCCCGGTGCTGATGGACAGCCAGGCCGAGGCGCTGAAACGCTGGGGCGTCTATGCCTTTCCCACCACCCTGGTACTCGACCGCGCGCACCGCATCCGTTATGCCGTGTTCGGCGCATTCGACTGGAGCAGCCAGGAGGTGATCGATGCCCTCAGCCCACTTCTGGATGTGAATCCGGCATGACCCGGTCCGCCGGCAACCGGCCACGACAGTCGGCACTGGTGATGATCGCGCGCAACGAGGCCGCCGGTATCGCTCGCTGCCTGCGCAGCGTCCGCCCACTGGTCGATACGATGATCGTGGTCGACACCGGTTCGCAGGACGCCACGGTCGCGGTCGCCCGCGACCTGGGGGCCGAGGTTATGCAGTTCGCCTGGTGTGACGACTTCGCCGCGGCACGCAACTTCGCGCTCGACCAGTCGCCGGCCGACTGGAACCTGGTGCTGGACGCCGACGAATGGATCGACGGGGATGCCGGGGCGTTGCGCGCCGCACTGCAATCGCCCGATGACTTCATCGGCGTGTTGCCGGTAGACAGCCAGTTCGACCTGGCGGATCAACTCAGCACCTCCACCTCGTGGATCCCACGGCTGCTGCCGCGCGGCGTGCGTTACACGGGCCGGATCCACGAACAGCCCGAGTCGCCACTGCCGCGCCGCCGGCTGGCGTGCACGGTCCTGCACGATGGCTATCGCCAGGCCACCCTTGCACGCAAGAAAGGCCGCAACCGCAAGCTGCTGCAGCAGATGCTGGCGCAACAGCCCGACGATGCCTACCTGCTGTACCAGCTCGGGCGCGACTACGAGGTGTACGAGGAATTCGACCAGGCCATCGACTGCTTCGATCGCGCACTCGCAGGCACCCCGGGCAATGCCGCCTACCGTCACGACCTGGTGATCCGGACGCTCTATTCGCTGAAGAAGTGCCGGCAATTCGAACCGGCCATGCAGTTCGCCGAACAGGAAATGCCGAACTGGGAACAATCACCCGATTTCTATTTCGCCCTGGGCGACCTGCTGCTGGACTGGGCCACCGTCACTCCCGAACAGGCGCTCGACCAGCTGCTGCCGATGATCGAGGCGAGCTGGCTGCGCTGCCTGGAGATCGGCGAGCGACCGGCACTGGAGGGCAGCGTGGCCGGCCGCGGCAGCCACCTCGCCGCGCACAACCTGTCGGTCATGTACGCCGGCATCGGCGATAAGGCCAGGGCCGGAGAATTTGCCGGTCTCGCCGCCAGGCTGCGCAAAGAAACCGCCGGGGGATAGCCTCAGACCGGCGGCAACGGCACCTGCAGGGCCTCGTAGAGACGGTCGAACTCGCGCCGCATCACCCCCGGCAGGGCCGCCTCGGGCACCGTCAGGTCACCGATCAGCCCGGCCTCCAGGCCAGGCCCACCGGGCCGCCAGGGCCGGGGATGTCGCCCAGCAGGATTATCGTGGCGCCGTCCGGCTGATGACACTCGGCCACGTAGACCGCCGCACCATCGATAATCCCCGGCAGCAACAGGGCGAACTGCTCGCAACCGAATCGGTGATGGATCAGGTAGCGGGCGAAGCGCACGAAGCCGGGGTGGTCCGCCGCGCCATCCAGGCCAGCGGCAATGGCAAAGGACGCACCTTCAGTCGCGCTGCCCAGCAGAAAGGTCTTGCCGTCGTCGCCCTGCGCCTGTCGCCAGCGCAGAAAGGCCGGCAGGCGCTCGACCAGTGCGGTCAATGAAACTGCGGCACCGGGTTCTCCCGGTACCAGGTCTTGCCCTCGTCATCGCTCACCCAGATCTGGTGGTCGACCACGCGACGCACCACCTGGCGATCGATCAGCACGTAATCGATCACTGCGGTCTGGGTCCAGCGGGTCTCGTTCAGCTTCGAGATCGGCCCGGCCAGTTCATAGCTGGTCACCCGGACGTTATCCAGACCTTCCGGCAGCTGCACCGGTTCCGCCGGGTCGTTCTTGCGAAACAGGACCATCTTCTCCAGCGCCCCCCAACGCACAACGTCCTCGAAGGTACGGACCTTGTTCATGAGCCTCTCCGGCACCTCGCCAAACGGGTTGGTCTGGCAGGCCGACAACAGCAGAAACACAAGCGACAGCAGGATACGCATGATGACAGGGAACCCCGGGGAACCAGCCGGCAGTTTAACCCGAAAATTCAACCCTCGCGGCCGTGTCGAAGCAACCCGGCGCGCGCGCTTTGCGGCAGTGCCGTCATTGCCGGCTTTCTCCGCCACGGTGCCTGTTATGATGTCGGGCCCCGTTTACCTGGAATCGAACATGTCGGTCGTTGACGACAGCACGCACAGCACCTCCGCCGAGACCCCGTCACTGCTGCGCGAAGTCCGCCTTGGCGACACCGTCATCACCCTGCTGGGCACCGCGCATGTCTCGCGCAGCAGCGCCGAACAGGTCGCCCGCGAACTCGACAGCAAGGCCTACGAGGCGGTCGCGATCGAACTGTGCCCCAGCCGCTACGAGGCACTGACCAACCCGCAGGGCCTGGCCGAACTCGACCTGATGCAGGTGCTGCGTCAGGGCAAGGCCTCGATGGTCATGGCCAACCTGGCGATGGCGGCCTATCAACAGCGGCTCGGTGAACAGCTCGGCATCGAGCCTGGCGCCGAGATGCGCATGGCGGTCGAACAGGCGCGGGTTCACGATCTGCAGGTGGTGCTGATCGACCGCGAGATCGGCACCACCCTGAAGCGCACGTCGCGCAACCTCAGCTGGTGGCGCCGCGGCGTGCTGTTCAGCGGCCTGGTCGCCAGCCTGGTGTCTCGCGAGGAGGTCAGCGAGGAGGACATCGAGCACCTCAAGGAAGGCGACGTACTCGAGACCACCTTCGCCGAGTTTGCCCACGACCGCGAAGACCTGTTTCTGCCGCTGATCGCCGAGCGCGACCGCTACATGGCGGCGAAGCTGCGCGAGGCCGCCGAGGCCCACCCGGGTCGATCGATCCTGGCGGTGGTCGGCGCCGGCCACCTCAAAGGCATCGAGGCCCATCTCAACGATGCAGAGGACCCGGGCAGCGCGATCGCCGAGCTGGATGCGGTGCCGCCCAAGTCACGCTGGCCCGCGCTGCTTCCATGGACAATCGCCGGCGCTGGTGCTGCTCGGCTTCTATCTGGGTTTCTCGCGCAATCCCGACCTCGGTTGGACACTGGTGCGCGACTGGGTGCTGATCAATGGCGGCCTGTCGGCCCTGGGGGCCTTGCTCGCGGCCGCGCATCCGCTGACCGTGGTGACCGCCTTCCTGGCCGCCCCGCTGACCTCGCTGAATCCAACCATCGGTGCCGGCATGGTCACCGCCGGTGCCGAGTTGCTGCTGCGCAAACCACGGGTGGGCGACTTCAGCCGCCTGCGCGAGGACACCACGGCGCTGCGGGGCTGGTGGCGCAACCGGGTGTCGCGCACCCTGCTGGTTTTTCTGTTCAGTACCCTTGGATCGGCGATCGGTACCTACCTCGCCGGCTTCCTGATCTATGACCGACTTAACGGTTGAGCAAGAACATAAATCCTCAGGCGGCAACTGATTCCTGCCGGTTCAGGCACTTAGCGCACGCGCGGGATTTCCCCTAGGTATTTGCCCACCTGTACAGGCCCCCGCCAGCCGGTAGTCTTAGGGTTGATGGTGCAAGCCATGCAAGCCTCCGACAGAGATCGGCGGCGCCGGCGACCGGGGGAACACGAGCCCTTTCAGGCAAGTGGACTCTCCAAGGGCCGGCCAAAAACGGAACTTCCGTGGAGGCGGTTGAACCCCCTCCGAAAAACTGTGCAGAACAGGCCCCGCAACAGCGGGGTTTGTTCTGTCCAGCGTCCGGATTTGCTCAGGCCGGGTTCTGGATACTGGCGAGACGGGTGTTCATAACGCCGTAGTACACGACCGGAATCACGATCAGGGTCAGGATCGTCGACACGAACAGACCGAAGATCAGCGATACCGCCAGTCCGGAAAAGATCGGGTCATCGAGAATGAAGAAGGCCCCGGCCATCGCCGCCAGACCGGTCAGCACGATCGGCTTGGCCCGCACCGCCGCCGAACGCACCACCGCGCGATCTAACGGCATGCCCTCGCGCACCTGCTGATTGATGAAATCGACCAGAAGGATCGAGTTACGCACGATGATGCCGGCCAGCGCGATCATGCCGATCATCGACGTGGCGGTGAACTGCCCTGCCCCGGTCAGCATCTGCATGATGGCGTGCCCGGGCAGGATGCCGATCACGGTCAGCGGGATCGGTGCCATGATCACCAGCGGCACCAGGTAGGAACGGAACTGCGCCACCACCAGCAGGTAGATCAGCAGCAGGCCGACCGAGTAGGCGATACCCATGTCACGGAAGGTGTCGTAGGTGATCTGCCATTCACCGTCCCACTTGATGCTGTAGTCGTAGGGATTGAGCGGCTGCGACAACATCCACTGCTCGGGTCCGTTATCGGCCTCCAGCCGGTCGGAGATCTCGAACAGGCCGTACAGCGGGCTGTCGGTCACCCCGGCCATGTCACCGGTCACGTAGACCACCGGCAGCAGATCCTTGTGCTGGATGCTGAACTCGCGCACCGACGGCACCACCACCGCAACCTCCGACAGGGGCACCAGGGCGCCCGCCTCACTGCGCACCTTGAGGGCCAGCACCTGCGACAGGTCGGCCCGGTCCTGCTGGCTGTAACGCACCCGGATCGGCACCGCGTACTTGTAGTGCCCGGCATGCAGGTAGCTCATGTCCTCGCCACCCAGCGCGATACCCAGGGCATCGACCACGGCACTCTGCGGCAGCGCCAGGCGCGATGCCTTGGCCCGATCGACCAGCACCACGCCCTTCTCCGACGGATACTCGACCGAGTCGTCGACATCGATGATGTCCGGCGTGGTTTCGAAGACCTCGCGCAACGCCTTGGCGACCGCGATCTGGCCCTCGTAGTCGAGGCCGTAGACCTCGGCAACCAGCGGTGACATCACCGGCGGGCCCGGCGGCACCTCGACGATCTTGGCATTGCCGCCATAGCGCAGGGCGATCTCCTGCACCGGCACACGTACCGCCAGGGCCATCTCGTGGCTCTTGCGCTCGCGCTGCTTTGCATCGGTCAGGTTGACCTGGATATCGCCCGAGGTGGGCACCCTCGCGCAGGTAGTACTGGCGCACCAGACCATTGAAGCTGATCGGCGCGGCGGTGCCCGAATACACCTGGTAATCGGTGACCTCGGGCACCGTCGCCAGGTAGGCACCGATCTCGTTCAGCACCCGCGTGGTGCGTTCCAGGCTGGTGCCCTCCGGCATGTCCAGCACCACCTGGAACTCCGACTTGTTGTCGAACGGCAGCATCTTGAGGATCACCGCCTTGTTGACCACCAGCAAGACGGACAGGGCAATCAGGATCAGGATGCCGGCAAGCAGGAACCAGCGGTTGCGGTGCCCGCCGCGACCCAGCAGAAACGGCGACATCACGCGGTCGAAGAAACGTCTCGAGACGACCACCGCCGTCTTCGTGCCCAGCGTGTTCGGCAAACTTGTGCGCGACCCCTGCCAGCATGCGGTTGCTCATCCACGGCGTGAACACGAAGGCCACCACCAGCGAGATCAGCATGCCGAGCGAGGCATTGATCGGGATCGGGCTCATGTAGGGCCCCATCAGGCCGGACACGAAGGCCATCGGCAGCAGCGCGGCGATCACGGTGAAGGTCGCCAGGATGGTCGGGCCGCCGACCTCGTCGACCGCCGCGGGAATCGCGTCCAGCAGGCGTTTGGCCCCCATCGCCAGATGGCGGTGAATGTTCTCGACCACCACGATGGCGTCGTCCACCAGGATGCCGATCGAGAAGATCAGGGCGAACAGCGATACCCGGTTCAGGGTGAAACCCCAGGCCCAGGAGGCGAACAGGGTGATGGCCAGGGTCACCACGACCGCCGAACCGACGATGATCGCCTCGCGCCAGCCGAGCGCCAGCAGCACCAGCAGCACCACCGAGGCGGTGGCGAACACCAGCTTGGTGATCAGCTTCTTGGCCTTGCTGTCGGCGGTCGCACCGTAGTTGCGGGTGACCTGGACCCCGATATCGTCCGGGATGTAGATACCCTCGAGCTGTTCGAATCGATCGATCACGCGCTTGGCGATCTCGACCGCATTGGTGCCCGGCTTCTTGGCGATCGCCAGGGTTACCGCGGGGGCCTCGACCGCCGCGCGCAACGCATCATCCTGGCTAGCCGGGCCGGCCGCGGTCCAGACATAGGTCGATGGCTCGTCCGGCCCATGTTGAACGGTCGCCACATCGCGCAGGAATACCGGCTTGCCGTCATGCACGCCGACCACGAGATCCTCGATCTCGTCGGCATGACTGAGGAATACGCCGGCCTGGACCAGCAGTTCGTTGTCGTCCGCCAGCACCCGGATGTTGTCACGCGTCACGTTGGCCGCCTGCAACGCCAGGCGCAGATCGCGCGGATCGAGACCGTGCGAGGCCAGCGCCTGCGGATCGAGCAGCACCGCGACCACGTGGTCGGTCGCGCCGATCGTGTAGATGTCGCGCGTACCGGGTACCCGCTTGAGTTCGGACTCGATGGCATGTGCGACCTGCCCCAGCTCGAAGGCCCCGGTCTGCGGATCCTCGGCCCACAGGGTGACCGTGACGATCGGCACATCGTCGATGCCCTTGGGTTTGACGATCGGCGTGCCCACACCCGCGCCGGGCGGCAGCCAGTCCTGGTTCGACATGATCTTGCTGTACAGGCGCACGATGGCGTCGGTACGGTCTTCGCCGACCAGGTACTGCACGGTCAGGATCGCCATTCCCGGCATGGAGGTCGAAAAGACATGCTCGATGCCATCGATCTCATCCAGCACCTGCTCGGCCGGCGAGGCCACCAGGCTCTCGACCTCGCGCGCCGAGGCGCCCGGGAAGGGGATGAAGACATTGGCGAAGGTCACGTTGATCTGCGGCTCTTCCTCGCGCGGCGTGACCAGGACCGCGAACACTCCCAGCAGGAGACCGACCAGCGCCAGCAGCGGCGTTATCTGGGTCGACTGGAAGCGTTGCGCGATCGAACCCGAAAAGCTCAGTTTACTCATGAACCACCTGCGCCTTGCCGTTGCGCCTTCAACAGGATGCCGGCCGCCACCGGGTCGGTCGCGATCAGCTCACCCTCGTCCAGCCCGGACAGCACGCTGACATGCTGCGGGCCGGCGGGGGAACCGAGCCGGATATGCCGGAAATGCACCAGGCCGTCGCCATTGACGCTGTACACGCCGACCACCTCGGAGCGCAGCACGACGGCCGACAGCGGTATCACCAGGCTGCGTTCGCTGCCCGAGACGAAAGCCGACCTTGACGTACATGCCGGGGAAAACGTTCTCGACCCCGTCAGGCAGTTGCAGCCGCACCTTGAAGGTATCGGAACGCGGATCGGCCACCGGAAACACCGTCACCTCTTCGGCCGCCACCCAGGTGCTGCCGATCTTGGCCTGCGCCTTGCGCTGGGCGCGGATCGAATCGATCAGGTTCTGCGGCACATCGACCGAGATCCGCATGCTGTCGAGCGACAGTCCGGTCATCAGGCGCCGTCCCGGCTGTGCGGTCTCGCCGACCTCGATCAGGCGCTCGGTGACGATGCCGTTGTACGGCGCCCTGACCCGCGTGTAATCGAGTTGCTGCCGAGCCTGTTGCAACGGCGCCTCTGCCGCCTGTTCGGCCGCGCGCGTCTGGTTACGTGCCGCGGTCGCCTTGTCCATATCGGCCTTGGAGACCGCCTGCTTCGCGAACACACCGCGGATCCGCTGGTACTCCTTCTCGGCATCCTGCCGCTGGGCACTGGCCGCACGCAGGTTGGCCTCGGCCTGCTTCACACTCGACTGCTGTTCACTGTCATCGAGCACCACGATCACGTCGCCCTGGCGGACGTAGTCGTCGACATCGAAACTGACCTCAGTCACCCGTCCGGAGGTCTGCGCCGAGACCGTGCTGCGGTTGGTCGCCTCGGCCACCCCGTCGAGACGGTAGACGCGCGGCAGTTCGGCCAATGCCACGGGCACGGTCTGCAATCCTTCCTGTGGCGCTTCGTCGGCGGCATGGGTGACGCTGGCAAGTACGAGCAGCGCGACAAGGCGGGAAAGCCTTCTCAAGAGTCCGGTCATCGAATCCGTCCTGAATAAATAATTAATCTCTTATATAGAGTGTGGTATCGCTATGTGCAAGTTTTTACCGGAAAAATTGCCCCCCGTCCGGATGCGACGCGCAACCGTGCTGCGGCGGTCCGGCAACGCCGATCCAGCGCCTGCCGGCGGATCAGCCGAGGTGCGGTCGGCCCAGAAATGCCGAGGTCTGCATCTCGGTCAGACGACTGACGGTGCGCTGAAACTCGAAGGCCAGGCGCTCGCCGATGTACAGCCTGTTTGGCAGGGCCTCGGCACTGATCACGAGCTTGACCCGGCGGTCATAGAACTCGTCGACCAGGAAGATGAAACGCCGCGTGCGGTCATCGCGGGAACCGCCCATGATCGGGATATCCGACATGAACACGGTCTGGTGACAACGCGCCAGCTCGATGTAGTCATGCTGGCTGCGCGGCGGTCCGCACAGGGCCTCGAAATCGAACCAGACCATATCCTCCGCACGCCGCCGGTAGGGCATGACGCGACCGTTCACCAGCAGGTCGCCCGGTCCGTCAGACTCGGTATTGGCCAGGCGCTGAAACTCGGCGTCCAGTATGGCATCGGTGTCGGCTCCCAGCGGCGTGTGATACACACGCGCCTGCTCCAACACCATTTTACGGTAGTCGCGATCGCCTCCGAGTTCCTTCACCTGCGTAAAGTTGTTCAGCAGCTCGATCGCCGGCAGGAAACTGGCGCGCTGGATACCGTCGCGGTACAGGCCATCCGGCACCACGTTTGACGTGGTGATCAGCACGATCCCCTCGTCGAACAGACTGCGCAACAGGCCGGCGAGGATCACCGCATCGCCGATATCGACCACGTGAAACTCATCCAGGCAGAGCACACGCCATTCGCGCGCCATGCGTGCCGCGACCAGCTTCAAGGGATCGGCCTTGCCCCTGACGACGCCCAGTTCACTATGTACCAGCTGCATGAAGCGGTGAAAATGAAAACGCGCCTTGCTGACCCCGTGCAGGTTATCGTGGAACAGATCCATCAGCCAGGTCTTGCCACGGCCTACCCCGCCCCATAGGTAAACCCCTTTCAGCGGTGGCGCGGCCGCCTTGAACCAGCGCCGCCAACCCTGCTCTACCGGCTGTGCGACCTCGTCCATCACGCGCTGCAGCGCAACCAGGGCCTCACGCTGATGGTCATCGGCGCCAAGTCCTTCGGCGGCAAGTTTTGCTTCGTAGAGAGTTTGCAGTGACATGGCGCGCTAGCTTGCCAGCCGCTCAGCGCCTTAGGAAGGGGCGATCAGCATTGACTATTTGCATAGTCAGGGACGGCACGGCCCGGGGGACGCGGGGCAAGTTCAGCTGCCCGGATAGCGGTCGTCGAGATTCGCCGGGCAGAGCACGCTGCGCATCGTGCCGACCAGCTCCAGCAGTTTGCCGTTACGGATACGGTAGTAGATGCGGTTGGCCTCCTTGCGCGAGGTCACGATGTTCTTGTTGCGCAGCTGCTCGAGGTGCTGCGAGATATTGCTTTGCGAGGTCCCCGTCTGCTCGACGATCTCGCCGACCGACAGCTCGCGGTCACCCAGGGTACACAGGATCTTCCAGCGCAGAGGATGCGCCATGGCCTTCAGCGCATTGGCGGTCATGGTCGGATCTTCATCTGCCGGAAGATGCGGTTCATTCGGCTCTGTCATTACTTGCTCCTACAGAATCAGCCCGCCGCACTGGAGGCCTCGGCCAGGTCAGAGACCTTGCGATAGCCCCGCATGTTCTTGGCAATACAGATGATGTCGTCAATCGCGCCCTCGGCATTGCATACCGCGGTGCGGGAAAACAGGATCGGGAAACGCTCGCCGTTCTTGGCGATAAAGGCGGCATCGATGTCGCGCAGCGCGCCGGTCCGGATCAGCGCCTCGAGCCAGGTGCCCATGAAGGCATCGGCCTGCTCCTGCCCCTCTTCCTCGAACACGTCGCCGATCGACATGCCGATCAGTTCGTCGCGAGGATACCCGAGCATCGCGCAGGCGGCCGGATTGACTTCACGAATCACGCCGTCCGGGGTCAGCACCAGCAGGGCCTCACCCATATGGCTCAGGATGTTCTCCAGGTACTGCTTGGCCTGCGCCAGTTCGGCGGTACGCTGCGCAACCTTTTCCTCGAGCACCTGGTTGAGTTCGCGCTCTTTCTCGATCAGGCGAAAATAGGTGCTGATCTTGTTCAGGAACTGGTTGTCGTCGATCGGCTTGAGCAGGTAGTCGGCCGCGCCGACCTCGTAACCCTTGCGCTGAAAATCCTCGGTCTTGAACGCTGCCGTCAGAAAGATGATCGGGATATCACGGGTCTTCTTGCGCAGCTTGAGCATCTGCGCGGTCTCGAATCCGTCGACCTCGGGCATCTGCACATCGAGGATGATCAGATCGATATCGGGTTGCGTCTGGGCGATCTCCAGCGCCTCGGTGCCACTGCGGGCTTCGAGTATTTCGACGTCCATATGCTGTTCGACGAGCGCCCGCAACGTAAACAGATTATGTTCGTTGTCGTCGACCGCCAGCAGTTTGAATCCGGAATAACGCTTCATGGCTAATCTACTCAGCAACGCCGGGCAGGTGTCGGGTCAGTACCTCTGACAGGGCCTTTGGATCGACCGGCATCACCACCAGGTCGTCGGCTCCACTTTTCAGGCAGGTCTCACGCGCGTCGTCCCCATCCGGCGGGACCAAACCGATCACTACCGTGCTCTCGCCCAGCTGCTCTCGCATTTTCTGGATCGTAACACAGGCCCCATCGTCGGGCATGAGCGCGTCGATCAACAGAAAATCGACCCGTTCGAGCTCGTCGAGCGTCTCCAGTGCCTCTTCGAAGTCATCGGCAAGATGCAGCGACATGTCCCAGTTGCACAGGATTCCGCTCAACTGCAGCTGGCTGCGTACATGCGGTTCCATCAGCAACACATGCAGGCCGGCCAGGCGACCCGGGGCCGGCACGACGACCTCGTCGGGCTCGTCCACGGCGGCCGGTTGCGCCGCGGCCGCCGGGGCGCCGTCGGTCGCGCACACCGCCGGCAGCAGCAGCGAAAACTCGGCGCCGTCACCCGGCTCGCTGGCCAGGCGGATCTCCCCGCTCAGCAGGTCTGCCAACTGGCGACTGATCGTCAGCCCGAGGCCGGTACCGCCGTAACGTCGACTGGTCGAACCGTCCGCCTGCTGGAAGGCCTCGAATATCGCCTCCTGCTTGGCATGCGGGATACCGATCCCGGTGTCTCTGACCGACAGCATCAGGCAGAACGGCGCCGGCGCCAGGCCGGCCCTCAGCACCACCCGTCCCCTGGCCGTGAACTTGACCGCATTGGCCAGGAAGTTTTTCAGCACCTGGCGCACCTTGTCGACGTCGGTCTCGATCTCGTCCGGTGTGCCGGGTTCGATCTCAACCACGAGCGACAGGCCCTTGTCATCGAACTGCGGGCCAAGCAGCAGGCGCAGGTCTTCCAGCAGATCCCTGATCCGCACGGTCTCGAGATGCAGATCGAGGCGCCCGGCCTCGATGCGCGACAGGTCGAGGATGTTGTCGATCAGTGCCTTCAGATCGCAGCCCGCCTTGTGGATCACGTCCGCCTGCTGACGCGACTCGTCTGCGAGATCGCTGTCCTGCGCCGCCAGCAGCTTGGACAGCAGCAGGATGCTGTTCAACGGCGTGCGCAACTCATGACTGACATTGGCCAGGAACTCGGATTTGTAGCGGTTGGTGGCCTCGAGTTCGCGCGCATGCGCCCGCAGGTTGCGCGTCTGGCTGGCATGCGTATGCGACAGGCGGGTCAGGTCATTGGCCAACTGGCGCAGTTCTGGCGAACCCGACCAGTCGAACACCACCGGCTTGTCCGACTCCAGGGTCTGCTGCACCCCTTCGGTCAGCTGGTTGCCGATACCCTCCGCGCGACGGGTGATCCAGCGCGCCACGATGAACTGGAAGATCACCAGGCCAAGAATGATCAGCAAGACACGGATCACAATCTCGGTACGGAACACCTTCAGCGGCTCGTCGTCCACCGGCCGCCCCACCCACAGGGTACCGCTGTCCAGCGTGCGGAACATCGGCATCCAGATTGCACGCCGGTCGCCCTCCTCCCACAACACCACGCGGTTGTCGGTGAAGGCGTCCGCCAGACCGGGGAAATCCGCGAACGCGCTGCTTTCCTGGGCCGGCTGATCGGGCAGTCGCAGGTAGCGGCCATCCTCGTGCACCCACAGGGTATCGTCATCGCGTCGCACCAGGCCGGCGACATCGAGGGTGATCGCAACCACGCCGATCGGCGGCTCATTGGGAACCGCGGACACGATCGGGCTGAGCAGTTGCAGGGTGAACACGCGGGCCGGATCGGCGGCATCGAGGTCGATCCGCAGCGGGCTCAACACCACGCTGCTGAGCCGTCCCGAGAGCATCATCGCGACCTGATCGGGCGGCACGCCGCGCATCCGCCGGGTGGTCGGTTGCCAGGCACCACTGGCCCTGTCGCGCTCCAGCCAGAAGCGCTCAACACCTTTTTCGTCGAGGAACAGGATTTCGGTGACATCGCGTTCATCACCGAGGATGCGGTTGATCCATTGCGTATAGCGCGCCCGCGCCAGATCGATCTCGTTCTGGTCCATACTGCCGCTGTCGCCAACCAGGGCGCCCGGCTCGGGCAGCTTGGCCAGCAGGCGGACACTCGCATCGCGGCTGGCCAGGTGCTGGTCGAGATCGCTGAAATCGGCCCGCAGATTCTGCAGAAAGGCATGACGATAAAATAGATCGACGCGTTCCAGGATCAGCGGCAGGTTGATGACCACCGCCAACATCAGCGGGACCAGGCCAAACAGGAACAGAAACAGCAGGATACGCATGCGCAAAGACATCTGTGCACCTTAGCGTCTGCGGCAGCGGATGAGAATCCCTTGAGGCTGCCTTACCGGAAACCACCCATGCCACTGACGATTCTTTACCAGGATGAAGACTACGTCGCGATCGACAAGCCCGCCGGCATGCTGATGCATCGCAGCCCGATCTCGCGTGACCAGGTGTTCGTGTTGCAGACCCTGCGTGACCAGCTGGGACAACGGGTCTACCCGGTTCACCGGCTCGATCGCGCCACCTCGGGTGTGCTGATCTTCGGCCTGTCGGCGCGGGCCGCCGGCCTGCTCGGCGAACGCTTCGAGGCACGCAGGGTCGAGAAGCGCTACCTCGCGGTCGCGCGCGGCTGGACCGAGGAGTCGGGCAGCATCGACCATCCGGTCAGTGACCAGGAAGGCAGCGGCATCGCCCGTCCCGCGCTCACCCACTACCGGCGGATCGCGCGTGTCGAACTGCCGTACGCGGTCGATCGTTACCCGACCGCACGCTACAGCCTGGTCAGCGTCGAACCGGTGACCGGCCGGCGCCAGCAGATCCGCAAGCATTTCAAACATATCTCGCACCACCTGATCGGCGACACCACGCACGGTAACGGCAGGCACAACCGGTTCTTTCGGCAACAGTATCGCATCCATCGACTGATGCTGATGGCACAGCGGCTGTCGTTCGAACACCCGGTCAGTACCCGAAAGATCATGATCGAGGCGCCGCCGGACCACGACTGGGAGATCGTGCTGGCACTGTTCCGGGACGAAATGGCGATGACACGCAATTGCGCTGAACGCCCCGCTTCGCTTGTATGATAGTCGATGAACAGGCAATGTCGGCACGGTGGTGAAGCTCGCATGGATTTGGCACAGTGACCGGCAGTGAATCAGCTCAGACAACTCATCACGCTACTCCTGTCCAGCGCCCGCGATCTGCTGCCGATCGTCGTTGTCATCGCTTTTTTCCAGCTGGTGGTGCTGCAGCAGAACATCCCGAACTTCGGCGGCATCCTGCTCGGCACCCTGTTCGTGGTTATCGGACTGGCGATGTTCGTGCGCGGCCTCGAGATGGGCCTGTTCCCGATCGGCGAGAACATGGCCCATGCCTTTGCGCGCAAGGGTTCGCTGTTCTGGCTGCTGACATTTGCCTTTGCGCTGGGCTTCGGCACCACGGTCGCCGAGCCGGCGCTGATCGCGGTGGCGGACGAGGCCGCCAAGGTTGCCGCGATCGGGCAGATGATCGCCGACACACCGGCCGCCCGCGCGAGCTACGCCGACGGCCTGCGCGTCACCGTGGCGTTGTCGGTCGGTTTCGCCATCCTGATCGGCGTGATGCGGATCATTCGCGGCTGGCCGATCCACTACCTGATCATCGCCGGGTATGTCGGCGTCATCGTGATGACCGCCTTCGCCCCGCCGGAGATCATCGGCATCGCCTACGATTCGGGTGGCGTCACCACCTCGACCATCACGGTGCCGCTGGTCACCGCGCTCGGCGTCGGTCTGGCCTCGTCGATCAAGGGGCGCAACCCGATGATCGACGGGTTCGGGCTGATTGCCTTCGCCTCGCTGACCCCGATGATCTTCGTCATGGGTTACGGGATCTTCGGTATCGGCGACAATGCGCAACAGCTCGACGGCCCGTTCGGGGTCGCTTTTCGCGCCACCATCGAACAGATCGAAGCGATATTCGCCATGCTTTTCGGTCCTGTCGGCGCGCTTCTGGGCTGGTTCACCACCCCGCTGGTCGAGGCCGCAGGCAGCGTGCCAGGCACGGGTGGCGAGTTGATCCTGACCCTGTTCAGCACGGTCACCGACGTGCTGCCGATTGCCATCATCATCTTCGGCTTTCAGCTGTTCGTGCTGCGCAAGCCGATCCCCAAGCTCGGCGGGTCCTGGCCGGTTTCGCCTACGTGCTGCTCGGCCTCGCCTTCTTTCTCGAGGGACTGGAGCTGGCGCTGTTCCCGCTGGGCAAGCTGATGGCCTCGCAACTGACCGATCCGGCATTCCTCGTCGGCGATCACCCATATCGAGGGCGATCTCGCGTGGCACGACTACTACTGGGTCTACCTGTTTGCCTTTGCGATCGGCTTCTCCACCACCATCGCCGAGCCGTCGCTGCTCGCCGTCGCGATCAAGGCCAACCAGGTATCGGCCGGCAGCATCGGCGTGACGGGCCTGCGCGTGGCGGTGGCCATCGGCGTCGCAATCGGCATCGCACTCGGCACCTTCCGCATCGTCACCGGTACGCCGCTGCACTGGTACATCATCACCGGCTACGTGGTGGTGGTGATCCAGACGTTTTTCGCCCCGCGCATGATCATCGCGCTGGCCTACGATTCGGGTGGCGTCACCACCTCCACCGTGACCGTGCCGCTGGTCGCCGCGCTCGGACTGGGGCTGGCCAGCACGGTACCCGGGCGCAGCCCGTTGCTGGACGGCTTTGGCCTGATCGCCTTTGCCAGCCTGTTTCCCATGATGACGGTCATGGCCTATGCACAGATTTCCGAATGGCAGGCCAGACGAATGAACGGATCGAACTGAGGAGTCTTAACGATGCACTTCAAACTCTTGGTCGCGTTCGTCGATGACAACAAGACCGACGCGGTGCTGAAAGCTGCGCGCAAGGCAGGCGCCACAGGTGCCACGGTGATCAACAATGCGCGTGGTGAAGGCCTGAACCAGGCCAAGACATTTTTCGGCCTGTCGCTCGATACACAACGCGACATGCTGCTGTTCCTGGTCGAAGAACACATGGCGCGACAGATTCTGGAAAAGATTGCGCAGGCCGGCGAGTTCGAATCGACACCCGGCTCCGGCATCGCCATACAGATCGACGTGGAAGACGCCGTCGGCGTGACGGGCCAGGTTGCAGAAACTTCAGGAAATCGTAGAGGACGAGTTATGAACGAGCCCGAACTGGTCCGCGTACGGGACGTCATGAAGACCGAGTTCGACATGGTCGACGGTCTGGCCACCGTTGCCGATGCCTCCGCGACATGAAACACATGGAAACCAAGGCGCTGATCGTGCGCAAGCGCAACGAGCACGACGAATACGGCATCGTCGAACTCGAGGATATCGCCACCGACGTACTGGCCAAAAACCGCTCGCCGGAGCGCGTCAACGTCTACGAGATCATGGAGAAACCGACTGATCGGCGTCGATCCCGACATGGATATCCGCTACTGCGCCCGCCTGTTCGAACGCCACCACCTGTATCGCGCCGCGGTGATCGAAAATCGTGAGGTCATCGGGATCGTCAGCTATGCCGACATCGTGCTCAAGGGGATGAAAAGCATGCTCGGCGAAGGAATGAACAGGCCGGCGCGGATCCCCCCTGTCGGGTCCTGCGTCGGTTCGCGCCGTATGGCTCAGAGCGCGCGCACCATCTCCAGCACCTGTTCTCGGCGTGCCCCTTGGGTTTGACATCGTACATGCGCGTGGCGGACCTTGCCGTCGGCATCGACAATGAAGGTCGAGCGTACGATCCCCATTTTCTTCTCGCCGTTCTTCTCCTTTTCCTGCCACACGCCATAGGCCTCGCACAGGGCACCCTCGACATCGGCCAGCAGGCGCACGCTCAGGCCGTACTTGTCACGAAAGCGCCGCGTGACTGACGCAGGTGTCCTTGCTGACACCGATCACGCTGACACCGCGCTCCTCGAATTCGCCCATCAGTTCGGTGAACTCGATGCCTTCCATGGTGCACCCGGGGTGTCGTCTTTCGGGTAGAAATAGATCACGTAGGGACTGCCGGCGAGGGTCGCCGAATCGGTCGTGCTCCATGTCGGCATCGGGTAGATCAAACTCGGGCGCCACGTCTCCAGCCTTCAACATACAACCCTCCTCACGTGTTTTTATGGATTTGGCCGGAATGTAGGTCGGCCCAGCCGCGTCGTCAACCGGTAGACTGCGCGGCTTTTATATCCTCGCTCAGCAGGGCACGCAGCATGCCCTCCAATTCACGCTGACCGCGCAGACCATAGGCACGGCGCAGGCGCTCCAGCGGCCGATGTTGAACCTGCCAGGCGATCATTGCCTGCAGCGACACGCCAGCTTCACCGCGCGCCGCGAACCCGATAAGAAAGCGCCATAGCAAGGCCTCGGCAGTCTGCGGCTGGCGCGCGCCACTTGCCACCCGTGCAAGCGCCGTCTGCTCGCCGCAGGTGAGCTGAAGATCCGCGCAATCGCGGCCGGCCAGCAGTGCCGCGGCCAGGCCGGGATCGAGCTCGCTCAGGCTGCCCCCCAGCGCCCAGGGCAACTGCCGGGTGAAGCGCTGCCAGCCTTGCTCACTCAGCGACGCTGCGCCCGCGTTCAGGCCACGCAACATGAACAGCGAATGCGCGGCGCTCGCCGGATCGACACGCAGGCCCAGTCGCACGGGCCTGAAATCCACCGCCGACCAGAACGCCAGCAGATCCTGGTCGACGCCAAAGGCACAGCCGAGCAGATCGATCTGACGCTCCGCTGCCCAGGAGGCCACCGTGTCGATCAACTTGCCACCAATTCCCTGGCGTTGCATCAGCGGGTGCACGGCGATGCGCTGTACACGCAGGACCAATCGATACAGCACGCCATCCAGGCCGGCGTGCACCGCCAGCGACTGTGGCAGCAGGTGGCCGCGCGGACGCCGCTGCCCGTCCAGCACCTGCCGGGCCATCGCCGGGTCGAGCCCACCCTCGAGGCTGCCGAGTAACACCCCCACGACATCACCGCCACAACGTGCCAGCCAGACGAAGACCTTGGGATTGTCGAGGATCTGGCGCAGATCAGATGGCCGGGTCTGGTAGTGCGCGTTCACCAGCAGGCCGAATGCCGCGCGCAGCAATGCCTCATCGACCGCCAGCACAGATGCGTCGATGCATTCGACAGGTCATATCCCCAGGCGCGACCGCGTCGACTGGTTCGGTATCGAGCAACAGCGAACGATTGAGCAAGGCCTCGAGCGGGTCATCCGGCGCCCAGCGTGTCGGCCTATCGAGATGCGCACGACGCCACTGCGGCATCAGCTGCTGCAGCACGGATTCAAAGCGCAGGCGGAAGCCGCGCCCGCTGCCCTCGTAACCATGCACGGTCGAGGCGAACACCAGTCGATTGCCCAGGCCGAGCAGGCGTTCCAGCAGGCCGACCGGGATAGCCGCGGCCTCGTCCACGATGATCAGGCCGACGTCCGCCGGCGGCTCTTGCAGGCACTGCTCGGGCTGCCGATACACCAGCAGCCCTTCACCGAACCGCACATCGGCCACCTCGTCGCCGTGCAATCCAGCCTGGGCACGCGCATGCCGAAACAGGGTCTGTACCGCGCGCCTGTGCGGCGCAACCACCGTGATCCGCGGCCAACCGTCCTGCAGCAGGCGCGCTGCGGCGATACCCAGCGCCGTGGACTTGCCGCGACCACGGTCGGCGGTCAGGACCAGTGGCCGCCGGGCGTGTCCGTGGGCGACCCGCCGTACGGCCTCCGCGATCGCCTCCTGTGCCGTGTTGAGGACGAAGGGGGCGTCGCTGACAGGCGCCAGGCGCAGCCGCTGCGGCGCATCCGGGGTCAACGGAACGACCGCCGGGGAATCGCGCCACAGTCTCAGCAGGCGGGCAATGAACAAGCCGCGCAGATCGCCGGCGGTCTGCGGGTAGGCGGCGAAACGCGCCTTGTCCGGGTCGACATAGTCGGCCCAGTCGCGCAGCGGCGGCGTCAGCAGCACACAGTCGCCACCGCCGCGCAGGGTGCCGCCGGCGGCGGCAAATGCATCCGGATGCAGCCCCTGGAAGGCATCAATAACGAGCAGGCGGGATTCACTGCCCAGCCGCTGCAGCACCTGGTCTGGTGCAACCGCGACAAACGGGCGCGGGGCATCCCGTGCCAGCCACAACACGTCGGCCGCGTCCGATTCCTGCAGTTGGCCGGCCACCCAGTCGACGCAGGCCTGCCGCTCACCGCTGACCAGCAGCAGGCGCCGCGCGCCTATTCCAACCAAACGAATGGCTCCTCGTAATGCGCAACGACATCACGCGAACGTTGCATGCGGGCCTGCACCCGGGCGACCCGCAGCAGCCGCTCGTCAAGGGTCTTGGGGTAGAGACGAAACAGGCGCGCCAACATGGTCGCCCGCCGGGTCGCGGCGCATTCCAGATGCGCGCGTTCCGCATCATCCAGATGATGCAGCTGCAGCAGGGCCGGCGCCCACCACTCGATGAAGGACTCGGCCAGGCGTCGCCGGGCCTGGTCGTCCCAACGGGTGGTCAGCAGAAGGCGCGGAAAATGATCGGCCTGCAGGCGCGTGCCCGCCGCATCCCTGGCCCCGCCATCCGCCGTGCGCTCGAACCAGGCCGCCATGGGTCGTCGACCGACGCGCTGATCGATCGCACTCTCGAGTTGCTCAAGGCTGGCGAATTCGTCGCGCGCCGCGCGCCCCGGCAGCCAACGCGGTATCTCGGCGGTCGGAATCGTCTCCTCCGGCAGGCGGCTGTCGACCAGCACCACCGGCTCACCGCTGTGCGCATCCAGCAGCCAGAATTCGAAACGATCCCGCAGGGGAAAGGGGGCCTGGGCGGCAAACGCCCGCAGCGCATCGATCAGGGGTTCGCCGATACTCTCGATGAGATCGCCGGCAGCGCTGCCGCGCACCGCCGCACGGCGCAGCCCTTCGGCTGGCGACCAGGTGCCGAAACGTACCTCGGACAAACCGGAGTGGGCCAGGATGTCGGGATGGGCGGCGTACAACACCCAGTTCCTGCCGTCAGTGCTTTCGGCCTCGCCATGGCCGACCCGAATCACCTGCAGGACGCCCTGGAACGGCGCCATGATGCGTCGTGCAAAACACTCGACGATCATTGCCGCAGGCCTGCGGGGTCCACCGTGGCATACGAATGCGGCTTGATTCCCGCAACACTGTCGACCCGCCTGACCAACCGATGCCACTCCGAAAGACTGCCTGCCTACCCTGAGTTAAGCACCTGCATCGGCGGTACCGCAAGCAGGCGACGGGTCGCCAGCCAGCCGACCAGCGCCACAATCGGCGCGCCGGCCCCGATCCCCAGCCACCACACCGCCGGACTGATTCGCCCGGGCAGGTCGAACAGTTCCACCGCGATCAGGTATCCGCTGAGTGCCGCCAGCAGCGCACCGAGCAGTCCCCCAACCAGGCCGAGCAGGCCGAACTCCGCCAGCACCGCACCCAGCAGGTGGCGCCGCGACGCACCCATCGTACGCATCACGGCAACCTCGCGCGCACGCTCATCGCGGCTCACCTGTGCAGCGGCAAAGGTCACCAGCGCGGCGGCAATCAGGGTGAAGGCGAACACCATCTCGACCGCCAGCGCGCCGCGCGCCATGATGTCGCGCACCTGCGACAGGATCGGTCGCAGGTCGAGTACCGACACCGCCGGGAAACGTTCGGCCATCTGCACCACCAGGTCGCTCGAATCGCCTTCGAGATACAGGCTCGACAGGTAGGCGACCGGCAGGTTCCGGGTCAGCGCCGGTGTGCCGACGACAAAGAAGTTCACGTTGAACGAGTCCCACGCCACCGAACGCAGGCTGGTCACCGGTGCCGACACCGTCTGCCCGGCGACATCGAAGGTCAGGCTGTCGCCGACCTGGATACCCAGGCTGCGCGCCAGTCCCTGTTCCACCGAGAACGCCGGTTTGGCCGCGTCTTCCGCCGACCACCAGCTACCGGCCTGCACGCGGTTATCGCGCTGCATCTCGGCACTGAAACCGAGACTGTACTCTCGGGCAGCGAGGCGGCGTGCGCGCACGTCGGCGTAGCTTTCAGGTTCGACCGCACGCCCACCGATCGCCAGCAGGCGTGCGCGCGTGGTCGCATGCAGCCCCGAGTTGGGAATTGCCCGCTCAGCCAGCAGGGCCTGCAGGTCCGCGCGCTCATCGGCTTGGATATTGATCAGGAAATGGTTCGGCGCATCCTCGGGCAGGCTGGCCTGCCAGGCATCCACGATATCGACCCGAACGACGGCGAGCAGCAGCAACAGGGTGATGCCCAGCCCGAAACCCGCCAACTGCAGCAGGGTGAGCTGAGGATAACGGGCCAGCGCCGCAAGCCCGAGCGCGGCCGTGCCGCCGGTGCGGCGCAACGGCGCGAGCATGAACAGCAGCAGCCGACCCGCGAGCATCAGCGATGCCAGCGCGGCGATCACTGCCAGGGCGATAGCGACAGCGAGACGCACATCGCGCACCTGCCAGATCATCAGGCCGACAAACACGGCCGCGCCGAACAGCCAGATCAACCAGCCGGAAAGCCCCGGCGCATCCAGTTCGCGGCGCAACACCCGCAATGGCGGCACCCGGGCGATGCGCAACAGGCTGGGCACGGAAAACCCGATCACCAGCGACAGCCCAAAAAGGAGGCCCACCAGCACCGGGCGCAGACCAGGCGGTGGCAGGGACTGACCGAACCAGTCACCAAGCAAGGTAACGAGGGCCTGCTGACCGAGCAGGCCCAACACGCTGCCACCGATAACCGCGAGCAACACCACCGCCAGCAATTGTGCGAGATGCCAGCGCAGCACAGCACCACCGCTCATGCCCAGGGTCCGCAGCACCGCCGCGCCATCGAGTGCGCGATCGACGTATCGCCGGGTCGCCAACAGGATCGCAATACCGGCCAACAGGCTCGCACACAAGGCCGCGAGGCTGAGAAAACGTCGCGCGCGCTCGAGTGCGGTACGCAACTCGGGGCGCGCGTTCTCCAGGTCAGCGAGGCTGGCGCCACCCGTCAGGCGCGACGCCAGCCACGCACGCATGCCCTGCACTGCATCCGTATCTCCGGCGAGCAGCAGGCGGTGTTTGACCCGGCTGGCGGGACCGAGCAATCCACTGCGCTGCGCATCGGCGTAGGCGACCATCAGTCGCGGCGCCAGTTGAAACAGGTTGCCGCCGCGGTCCGGTTCGTCGACCAGCAGCCCGGCGCTGCGCAGGTTGATCTCACCCAGCTGGACATCGGTCTCGCCAATCACCGCCTGCAGGCGATCGCGCAGACGCCCTTCGAGCCAGGCAGCCCCCGCAGGCGGCGGTGCCTCGCTGAGCTCGCCCTGCGGCAATTCGACCTGCAGACGGCCGCGCAGGGGATAGCCCGGATCGACCGCCTTCACCTGTACCAGCAGCGGCCGCTCCGCGGCGATGATCACGCTGGGAAAGGTCACGGTGCGTGCCGCCATCAGGCCACGCCGGTCGGCCTCAGCCAGCCAGCCGTCGGCAATCGGATCGCCCTGTTCGACGACCAGGTCTGCCGCCATCAGCGCCGCCCCCTCGAGCACCAGCGCGCGCTCCACCCGGTCGGCAAAAAACGCGACCGAGGTCAGCGCCGCCACCGCGACCAGCACGGCGGACAGCAGCAGGCGCAGACCCGGCTCATGCAGGGCAATCCGCCAATGTGTCAGGGCCATGCCCAGGCCGCTCATGCAGCCTCCTGCAGGCGACCCGCATTGAGCCGCAACACGCGGTCACAGCGATCGGCCAGGGTCTGGTCGTGGGTGACCAGCAGCAGGGTGCTGCCAGCACGGTCACGCAGGTTGAACAGCAGATCGATGATCCGCTCGCCGCTCTGCGCATCGAGATTGCCGGTCGGCTCATCGGCGAACAGTACCGCCGGATCGCCGGCAAACGCCCGCGCCAGGGCGACACGTTGCTGCTCACCCCCCGACAGCTGACGCGGCAGGTGGGTCAGGCGCTCACCCAGGCCGACGTCCTGCAACAGCTGCGCGGCCTGCGCCCGGGCGCCGGTCCGGCGTGCCAGTTGCAGCGGCAGCGCGACGTTTTCCAGGGCGCTCATCCCCGGCAACAGCTGGAACGACTGGAACACGAAACCGACCTGGCCGGCCCGCAGGGCGGCGCGCTGGTCTTCGTTCAGAGCTCCCAGATCCGTGCCCAACAGGGAAACTCTGCCGCTGCTGGGCTGGTCCAAGCCGGCAAGCAGACCGAGCAGCGTCGACTTGCCCGAACCGGAGGGACCGAGAATGGCCACCGCCTCGCCGGCATTGACCTGCATGTCGATCATCGAGAGGATGTCGAGGACCCGTCCGTCGGGCATCTTCACCCGTTTACCCAATTGAGTGGCTGAAATGCGTGCCATCTGTTCCGTCATACTTGTTCTTTCTTCTCTGTTCGTTCCGGTGGCCGCCAGTGCCGGCGGAAAAATCCTGGTTTTGGGTGACAGCCTCAGCGCGGCCTATGGCATCGAAAAACAGCTGGGCTGGGTGGCGCTGTTGCAGCAGCGTTTGCAGCAGCAGGCCGTGGGTCTGGACGTCGTCAATGCCAGCATCACCGGTGATACCACGCGTGGCGGACTGGCCCGTCTGCCTGATGCGCTGGCCCGACAACAGCCCTCGGTGGTGATCATCGCCCTCGGCGGCAACGACGGCCTGCGCGGATTCGCACCGCAGCAGACCCAGGAAAACCTGCGCCGGATGATCGAGCAAAGCCGGCAAAGCGGTGCCGCGGTGCTACTGCTCGGCATCAAGCTGCCGCTGAATTATGGCAGGGCCTTCGGCGAGAAGTTCCACCGTGTCTATCTGGATTTGGCCCGCGAAACACGGGTTGCGCTGGTACCGTTTTTCCTCGAAGGGGTGGCCGAGACGCGCGCACTGATGCAGGCCGACGGCATTCACCCGGCGGCGGCGGCGCAACCGCGCATTCTCGAAAACGTGTGGCAGGGCCTTTGGCCGCTACTCGGACCTGCGAGGCAGCAACTCAGCGCTGGCGCCTGTTCCAGCGCCAACGCCTGCCCGGATCAGTAGGTCTGCACCCGCGCGCCGAGCGTATCCCCGGAATGTATCAATTCCGGTTCATGCAGTTCAGATCCTCGAACGCCGTGAGCAGCCGCGCGACCATCGCCTGTTCGCCGGCACGCAGCCACATGCGCGGGTCGTAGACCTTCTTGTTCGGCTTGTCGCTGCCTTCCGGGTTGCCGATCTGGCGACTGCAGGTAGTCGTGCTTCTCGGCCTCGTAGGCACGCACGCCGTCCCAGGTCGCCCACTGCGTATCGGTGTCGATGTTCATCTTGATCACGCCGTAGGAGATGGCCTCGCGAATCTCTTCGCGCGCGGAACCGGAGCCGCCATGGAAGACGAGGTTGAGCGGGCGATCCGGCGTACCGAACTTGTCCTGAACAAATTTCTGCGAGTTGTCGAGAATCTTCGGCGTCAGATGCACATTGCCGGGCTTGTAGACACCATGCACATTGCCGAACGAGGCGGCGATGGTGAACTTGTCGCTGATGGCGATCAGGCGCTCGTAGGCCAGCGCAACGTCTTCGGGCTGGGTATACAGCGAGGCATTGTCGATCGCGCTGTTGTCGACACCGTCCTCTTCGCCGCCGGTCACCCCCAGTTCGAGTTCCAGGGTCATGCCGATGTCGCTCAGGCGCTTCAGGTATTGCTCGCAGGTCGCAATATTGTCCTCCAGCGGCTCCGCGGAGAGATCCAGCATGTGCGAGCTGAACAGCGGCTTTCCGTGTGTCTCGTAGTAGGCCTCGCCGGCATCCAGCATGCCGTCGACCCAGGGCAGCAGTTTGCGCGCGGCATGGTCGGTGTGCAGGATCACCGGTACGCCGTAGGCCTCGGCCATGCGCATGCACATGCTGCGCGCCGGCGACCGCGCCGAGCACCATGGCGTCGGCTGCCGGGCAGCCCTTGTCCGGCGTAAAAGCCTGCGCCACCGCTGGACAACTGGATCATCACCGGTGATTTGGCGAGCATGGCGGCCTCGAGTACGGCATTGACCGAGTGCGATCCGACCACGTTCACCGCGGGCAAGGCGTAACCTTCGTCCTTCGCGACCTGGAGCAGTTTCTGGACATCATCGCCAGTCACAACACCAGGTTCCATCAAGTCCAGTATCTTTGTCATCGCTTTGGTTCCGTCTTGGTTGAGGTTAGCAAACTAAACATATCGATCCGCCATTGGGCGGGACAAGTTATACCTTAGACCTTTACCTGCGGTCGGCAAGCCGATCTGACAGGTTCGCAGCAATAAACCTGCCAACTGCGCAAGATGTCGCTGCGATTGCGCGGTTGCGCAAAGGTTCGCGCGCAATACCCCACCAGACGGACGTTTCCCGGCGTCGGCAGCCAAACCGGGCAACCCGGGTGCCAGCTGGGTTCCGCCGCTATGACAATCACACGCACTGCGCGCATGCCAGGCATCGCCAACACGCACCCCTATCGCCCATCCCGGCAGGAAGGAAGGGGTGCCGAAACGACAGCCCTGCATCCTCATTGAAGGGTGCGCGACGCACCTTTGGTCGGGCCATTACCGCAGACCGGGACCGGTTCGGCGGGCAAAAAAAATCCCGCCACAGGGGCGGGATCTTTCCAGGTTTGCCAACCGGCTTTGAGTTCGCTTTCAGCTGGCCTTGCCCGGGTAGTCCGCGATGCCCGGATTCGACAGCACGCCGATCAGCTCAGGGTGATTGATCTTTGGCAGCTGGAGTACGTTGTCCGCACCCCGCTTGGCAATGATGTAGTCATGGACCACGTCCCACATCAGGCGTCCTTCCGGTGTCCGGTTGACGGTAGCCCAGCCCGCAACCTTGTACTTGGTGCCGGCCTCGATCACGTGACCGTTGTCCAGCGTCACGTTGGTGATGCGCTGGCCCAGTGGCTTGGCCGGGTCGATGGTGTAGTCAAGTCCACCCACACGCACCATGTCGCCACCCGACTGCAGGTAGGGATCGGGATCGAACAGGTTGTCCGCAACGCCTTCCAGCATGTTGAGGATGTCGCCACCGGTCATCTCCGAGACATAGGTCTCGGCGTAGGTCATCGAGCACTGGGTCATCACGTCTTCCATGGTGATCCAGTCACCTTTCAGCGTCGTGGTACCCCAGCGCACACCGGCCGACAGCGCGATATCGGCGTCGTACTCGTGGCGCAGGGCGTTACACAGCACCTGGTCCCAGGTACCCATGAAGTTGCCGCGGCGGTACAGGGTGCGATCGGCAATCGCCAGCTTTTCGGTGAGGATCTCCTCGTAGGTCTTGCCGAGGCGCGACTTGTTGAAGAACAGGTCGGAGCGACGTGACTCGACGACGTTCTCGTCGTACCTGGTCTGGCGCATCTGGTTGATGTACGCCTCCATCTCCTTGTCGGCCGGCAGCCAGTCGGAGATCACCGGCAGCATCTTGTAGTCCATGCTCTTGATCTTGCCGTCCTGGATGTCGAAATCCATGACGCCGACATACTTGCTGTTGGAGCCCGCGTTGGTCACCCAGCAATCATGGCCCTCAACGTTCTTGACCTTCACCGGCTTCGGCATGCCGTCGTGGGTATGCCCACCGAACACGGCGTTCAGGCCCGGCACACGCTCGGCCATCTTGATGTCGACGTCCATGCCGTTGTGCGACAGCAGCACGATCGCGTCGGGTTTTTCCTCTTCGCGGATCTGCTCGACCAGCGCGATCATGTCGTCCTCGCGCAGGCCGAACGACCAGTCGGGGAAGAACTCCTGCGGGTTGGCGTTGGCGGTGCGCGGGAAGGCCTGACCGACGATACAGATGCGCGCGCCGTTGATCTCCTTGATCACGTAGGGCTGGAAGGCGTGCCCGGAGTCTTCGTCGTACAGGCCACGTCCGTCGAACTTCTCGACCATCGCCGGGTATCGTCGCCGAACAGCGAATCGGGCTTGACCCGCACGTTCTGGCCGATGAAGTCGCCTTTGAACAGGGCGACGTTGCTCAGCACCTCCTCTTCGCGGTAGGTGAACTCCCAGTGTCCCACCATGACGTCGAGCCCGAGGATATTGGAGGCCTCGACCATGTCGACACCGCGCGTCCACAGCGAGGTGCCCGAGCCCTGCCACAGGTCGCCACCGTCGATGGTCAGGGTGTTCTGCTTGCCACCGGCCTGGTCACGCAGCTGGTCGAGCAGCGTCTTGACGTGGGCGAAGCCACCGGTGCGACCGTACTTCAGCGAGGCCGCATCAAAATCCAGGTAGGTGTAGGCATACGACTCGGGGGATGCCGGCTTCAGGCCCATCGCGGTGAGCAGTTTCTTGCCGACCACGTGCGGCGGCCGGCCATAGGCCTCGCCGACACCCAGGTTCACATTGGGCTCGCGAAAGTAGACCGGCTTCAGCTGACCGTGAACGTCGGTGATATGCAGGATCCGGACATTGCCCTTCATCGGCAGGTCGTAAAAGCCCTCCGGCATCTTGCTCCCGGCCATGACCTTGTTGGCCACCAGCGGGGCAGCGCCTGCGGCGGCACCCAGACCCATCACTTTGAGAAAATCACGACGGTCGATCTTTGGCATATTGCTGTTCTCGTAGGTTTTATTCGGTTGAAGATGAGACGGGTGCGCCGCACCGACGGCCGGGGAAGCAAACGCATTGCGCTGGCCCGACCGGATCACGTGCGGCAGTTTAGCAACGCCCCCGCGGCGTCTCTACTCGCAAACCCTAATATATCCATCCGCTTATGGCGCAAGCCGGTAAAAATACCGTAACCTGCCGCCCTCCTAAGACGGACCCCGATCATGTTTATTCCTTCGCGTTTGGTTTATTTGCTGCTCCTGTGCCTGCCGCTGACCCCGGCGATCGGCGATATCGTCAAGCCGGCACTGGTCGAGATCAGCGTATTCAGCGACGGACACTATCGCGCCGAGATCCGCGCCAGCATCGAGGCCCTGCTGACCGGGATCAACAGCCGCTACAAGGACACCCGGGAGGCCCCGACCGCCGAGGAATACGATCGACTGCGCGCCCTCGAGGCGCCTGAGCTGCGCGAGGCCTTTCGCCCGTTCGAGGCAAGGATGCTGGAATCGCTAAAGCTGCACCTTGATGGCGCGCCGAGCCGTCCGACAATCAGCGAGGTCGATATCCCGGTGCCCGGCTACACCAAGGTGCCGCGCATCAGCCTGATTGTCCTCGAGGGCGCGATTCCGCAAGGCACCCGTGAACTCACCTGGTACTACCCGAATGCGTTTGGCGACAACGCCGTACGCGTGCGCCAGGTCGATCTTGAACAGGAACAATGGCACTGGTCTGCGTGGCAGTGGATTCGCGAGGACCGCGGCAGCGAGCCATTCTCTCTCACCGAGGTGTTCAGCCCCCCGGGCATCCTCGACGTGATCAGCGAGTACCTGGGCGCTGGGTTCGACCACATCATGCCGCTGGGACTCGACCACATCCTGTTCGTGCTTGGCCTGTTCCTGTTCAGCACCCGCATGCGGCCGCTGTTATGGCAGGTGACCATGTTCACGATCGCCCACTCGATCACCCTGGGTATGGCGATGACCGGACTGATCGAGCTGCCGGCGCGCATTGTCGAACCACTGATCGCGCTGTCGATTGCCTATGTGGGGGTTGAGAACATCTGGCACAAACGCCTGCACAACAGCCGCCTGATCCTGGTCTTTGTCTTTGGCCTGCTGCATGGGCTGGGATTCGCCAGCATGCTGAGTGACTTCGGAATGCCGCCGAACGCGTTTGCCACTGCGCTGATCAGCTTCAATGTGGGGGTCGAGATCGGCCAGCTGAGCGTCATCGCCCTCGCCTATCTGGCAGTCGGACTGTGGTTTGGCAAAAAGCCCTGGTACCGTCAGGCCGTGGTGGTCCCCGGCTCGCTGCTGATCACCCTGGTGGGGCTTTACTGGACATGGGAACGCCTGAGTTTCTGAGCTCAGGCCTGTTGCGCCTCGGTGGTATGCAGGTGCTGCAACAGCTTGTCCATCGGGAACGGCGCTGATACGCCATAACCCTGCGCATAATCGACACCGATCCCGGCGACCAGGCGCAGGACCTCGGCGTCGGTGACGTACTCGGCAATGGTGTGTTTGCCGAGGAAATGGCCAATCTCATTGATTGATTTGACCACCGCAAAGTCTTCGCGATCGGCCGCAATCTTGCGCACAAACACGCCGTCGATCTTCAGCCAGTCGACCGGCAGTTCCTTGAGGTAGGAGTAGGACGCCAGCCCACTGCCGAAATCGTCCAGCGCGACCTTGCAGCCCATCGCCTTTAGATCGCGCACGATGCCGGCACTGCTCGACAGGTCTGCCACCGCAGCCGTCTCGGTCACCTCGAAGCTCAGCCACGACGGATCGATACCGGTACGCTGAAATTGCTGTCGGACATACTCCACGAAACCCGGGTCACTTGCCGTCTGACCGGATAGATTGACAGCGAAGCCATGCAAGGCAGGCATGTGGACACGATGTGCCGCGATCCACTCCATCACGGTGCGTGTCACCCAGCGGTCGACCGACTGCATGCGCTTGTAGCGTTCCGCCGCATCGATGAATTCCGCGATCGGCAAGGCCTCCTGTGACCCGCTGGCCACACCCAGCAGGACTTCATAGTGCGGGTCCAGGCCCTCGCCGGGCCGGATCGGCACGATCGGCTGGCAACGCAGCTTCAGCTGCCCATGCTCCAGGGCGTCATCAACCTGCGCCACCCAGCGCACGGATTCGCGATGGCGCTGGATATCGGGATCGTCCTGGCTGTAAGCCAGTACGCAGTTGCCGCCGCTGCCCTTGGCAGCGGACAGTGCATCATCGGCCGCCTGCAACACGCTGCTGACAGCACCGTCGCCGGCATCCAGCGCGACCAGGCCAACCGATGCACTCAGGCCCAGCGCATGGCCGGACCATTCGAACGGCATGTTCATGATCGAATCACACACCGACTGGGCCTGCGCCGTCGCCGCTTCCGACGACAGCCCGGGCACCAGCATGGCGAATCGGTCGGCGCCGATATGCGCCAGCAGGCTGGACCCGGCCAGGTGCTCCAGTTGCCGCGCCACCGTAACCAGCAGGCGGTCACCGGTATCGTAGCCATGCATATCGTTGACCAGGCGGAACTGATCGATGTCGATCCATAGCAGCACACCCTCGCCGGCCTGCCTGTTCGGCTGGCGGATCGCCTGTTCGAGCGCCGCCTGGAACTGCTGCCGGTTCATCAATCCGGTCAGGGAATCGTGTGCCACCTGATGACGCAGGCGCTCTTCCATCCGGTTCAGGAGGACATCCACGGCGCGATCACTCAGCGGCTGCCCGTCGGCATGCTCCACCTGGATCTCGCGCCGGTTCATACCGATGGCCAGTTCATGGCGTGAGATGTCGCGGACCCGAAAACCCCGATGATCGACCAGCACCAACAACGCGCGATCGTCGCGAATCCAGGCGACACGGAGCTCCTGCGGCGCGCCAGGATCATGCGTAAAGCGCAGACGATCACCAACCCTGATCCGCTCGCAGCTATCGATCAGCTGCTGCCAGACCGGCGCCGGAATACCCTGCGGCGGGTGCTGATCCTGTTCCGCGTGCTCGTCCTCCAGGGCCACGAACGTTATCAGCGGGGAGGCCCCCCGGGGCGGGTTAAGCAACGCCTCCTTGATGCGCTCCTGCGCTGCGGTAACGCGGAACGGGTCAAAGGCGACGGTGGTCAGCTCAGCGCTGATGCCGACCAACAGCTTGTCGGCGGTCAGGTCATCTGCGACAGCCTCGAACGCCTCGCCACCGAGCCGGGCCACGAGCACATCGATCAGGCGGAGACGCTGGGCATACTGTTCTTCCTGCGAGGCAGCGTTGATCAATGCGAGCTCAAGCACCGAGCGCCAGCCCGCATCGAGCAGCTGCGGCATCACCTGCGGCACGGATCGACCGGCATAGCGTTCATTGAGGTCACCAATGACCCTCAGGCGCGCACGGCGCACCCGGTCGCGTCCCTCGCTCGCTTCAACCACCCGTTCCACGTTCTGCTGGTAGCGTCGACTCTGTTCGGCGGTCAGGCCGCCGAGGTCCTGCGCAATCGACTGGATGGTTGCGGCATCCGACCCGCCATCGATCAACGGCTGCAGCAGCGACGACACCCGTTCGCGCGTTTCATCCGATTCAGTCGCGGCATCGGGGGTGGGCCGAAACATCTGCAGATGCCCCAACAGATCCACGATTTCGCGCAGGGGGTGCTTGCGATTGCGGAAAAAGGTCGCATCCTCCATCGCCTCGCGCTGTAACGGCCCCTCGAGCGCATCCAGCCACTGTTGCAGGCTCTCCGTGGTATCCGGCCTGTCGCCAACATGGGCCAACATGTCCTGTGCCAGGTCTGCCCGCTGCTGTTGCTCGAGCTCGCGCAGCTGCTGCAGCGCGGCCGGGTCGATATTCACCTGCAGCGGCACGCTCATCACCGCTGGCGCCGCGCTCGCCGCATCGTCCGGCGCGTCTGCGTGATCACCCGCCAGCTTGCCGGCTTCCGCACCGCCCGACCTGGCGGCATGTACCCCGCCCGATCCATCGGCCCGGACAACATGCAGACGCCGCTCACGCGCAGCGGGCGCGCCGGCCGCACTCAATGTCGCGTCCATCTGTTGATAAACTTTGCCCAGATCCTGACCGAGACGTTGGACCGCACAGTCGAACAGGATGGTACGGGTGGTCGTGCCCAATTCCAGACGGCGGGCAATGTCTTTGAGCGCGGCGGTAAAATGCTGTGGTTCGCAGGGCACGCCGAGCGCCGTTGCCCCGGTGTTGTCGCGCAGACCATCCAGACGCGACCCCAGGGCACTCAATTGCTCGTTGAACTTGCGATCCAGCAGTGTCGCTGCCCGAGAGGCCTCCAGCCAGCGCTCGAATTCCTTCTGGTCGACAAGGCTGAGGCCTTCGTCCTGCGCCCCAGTCGCCAGGGGAACACCCGGCGTACCTTCGTCACTGAAATCAAGCACCGCGCGCAACAGGCCTTCGCCCTTGCGCAGAGACTCGATCGCGTTGATGTCGACATACAGCTGTTGCTGCTCCACATCCAGCACACCGGTATCGGCCTTGTTCAGCAGGCCTTCGCTGACATCGATCAACAGGTCACGCAGCAGTTCCGGCAACAGACCCTTCGCGACATGGCGCAGACGCGCAAGAACACGCATCTGGCCGCGGGTGGCGCCGGTTGGCTTCCGATCCGCAACCGAGTCCTGCAGACGCTGGTGCTGTCGCAACACGCCAATAATCGCGCTCGATGGCCGGGAGAAAGACACCCCGAGGTACTGATCACTAGACCATGCGACTGTCGTTTTGAGCCGCAGCGGCCGCTCGCCATCCGCAGTGCTTATCCGGGTACTCAGCTGGATCTGCTGGCCCGCTGTAAATCCGTCGGCATGTTCGCCGGACAGTTGCACCAACAGGCCACCTTCGCAGAAATCACGCACCGTGCAGCCCGTCGAATCGCCGTTCGGGCCGTCGATCTGTCCTTCCAAGTCGATATTGAATCGTCGGTACTGCCGACGATCAGCGTCACTGGACATCGTTTTGTATGCGTCCTCCGCCAGGTTGTCGCATGCGAGCGACCAACGGTTTCCACCCTCTTGAAGTGATAGCGCCCGGAATTCCGGAACATTGAATTTCGCGTCGCCCGCGCATACGGACAGGGAAATCCGTTCCCGATCAGCGGAAATCGCACATCGGGGAAAGGTCAGTCCGACTGATTGGCCAGGGCCCTGGGTTGCGCCGGGAGGTTGTCGCGCACGCGCTGAATCCACGGAGCACGCGACACCCCGGCGCCGGGGTGGCATGCGCCGCAGAATTTGGCCGCAGGCAGCACCGACGTGCACGCAGCGACAGGAGACCGTCGCCCCTGGTCTACGGCTCGTAGGCCAGGTTTTGCCCCAGCCAACGCTCCATCTCCGCCAACTCCACGCCCTTGCGCCGCGCATAATCCGCAACCTGGTCGCGGTTGATCTTGCCGATGGCGAAGTAACGCGCGTCCGGATGGGCAAAGTACAGACCACTGACTGACGCCGTCGGCACCATCGCCTTGGATTCGGTAAGCCAGATACCGCTGTTCGCCTCGGCGTCGAGCAGGTCCCACAGGATATCCTTCTCGGTATGGTCGGGTGACGCCGGATACCCCATGGCCGGACGGATACCCTGATAGCGTTCGGCGATCAGTTCGTCATTGCTCAATGCCTCAGCGGCGGCGTAACCCCACAGGTCGGTCCTCACCCGCCGGTGCAGCCATTCGGTCAGCGCCTCGGCAAGCCGATCGGCCAGCGCCTTGAGCATGATGCTGCTGTAGTCGTCATGATCGGCCTCGAACACCTTCAGTTGTTCGTCGATGCCGATACCGGCCGTGGCGGCAAAGCCACCGATGTAGTCGGCAATACCCGAATCTTTCGGCGCGACATAGTCGGCCAGTGATTCGTTGTACTTGCCGCCAGGCTGTTTCCCCTGTTTGCGCAGATTGTGCAGTGTCGTTCGCACCGTATTGCGCGACGAATCTGTGTACAGCTCGATATCGTCGCCGACCGCGTTGGCCGGGAAGAGGCCGACCACGGCATTGGCACCCAGCCACTTCTCGCTGACGATCAAATCCAGCATGGCACGCGCATCGGCGTAAAGCTTGCGCGCCTCTTCGCCTTTCTCGGCATCATCGAGAATCTTCGGGAAGCGTCCCTTGAGTTGCCAGGCGTGGAAGAAGAAGGTCCAGTCGATAAACGGCACGACCTCGGCCAGGTCGATCTCCTTGAGCACCGTTATCCCCGGATGGGCCGGCTCGACGATTGGCGCCGCCGACCAGTCAATCGGCGTGCGGTTGGCCTGCGCCTCGGGCAGGGACACATTGTTCTTGGCCTCGTTCTTCGCCGCCCTCTGCTGGCGAACCTGTTCGTATTCCTCAACGCAATTCCGCCAGGAAGGCCGGGCGATGGTCATCGGACAACAAGGTGCTGGCAACACCGACCGCGCGCGAGGCATCGGCCACGTAGATGGCGCCATGTGCGTACTGCGGTTCGATCTTCACTGCGGTATGGGCCTTGGAGGTCGTCGCACCACCGATCATCAACGGGATCGTGAAGCCCTGTCGCGTCATCTCTTTCGCAACATGGACCATCTCGTCGAGCGACGGCGTGATCAGCCCGGACAGGCCGATGATATCGACCTGCTTTTCGATCGCGGTCTTCAGGATCGTGTCGGCCGACACCATGACGCCGAGATCGATCACCTCGTAGTTGTTACATTGCAACACCACACCGACGATGTTCTTGCCGATGTCGTGCACATCGCCCTTGACCGTCGCCATCAGGATCCTGCCGTTGGCCTCAACCGCGCAATCGGCCTTTTCCGCCTCGAGAAACGGCTCGAGATAGGCCACCGACTTCTTCATCACGCGCGCCGACTTGACCACCTGTGGCAGGAACATCTTGCCCGCACCGAACAGGTCGCCGACCACGTTCATGCCATCCATCAAGCGGGCCTTCGATCACGTGCAGCGGTCGTTCGGCCGCGCGCCGCGCCTCTTCGGTGTCCTCGTCGATGAACTCGGTGATGCCCTTGACCAGGGCATGCTGCAGGCGCTTGGCGACCGGCCAGCTGCGCCATTCCAGGTCGGCCTTGTTGTCGGCGACCGCGCCCGTGCCGGCATATTTTGGTGCGATGTCGACCAGGCGCTCGCCGGCCTCGGGATCCTTGTTGAGCACCACGTCTTCCACCGCGTTGCGCAGTTCCCCGGGCAGGTCGTCGTACACCGCCAGCTGCGCCGCGTTGACGATACCCATGTCCATGCCGGCCTGGATCGCGTGATACAGGAACACCGCGTGGATCGCCTCGCGCACCGGGTTGTTGCCGCGGAACGAGAACGAGACATTCGATACGCCGCCCGACACCATGGCATACGGCAGGGTCTGCTTGATCTCGCGGGTGGCCTCGATGAAATCGACGCCGTAGTTGTTGTGCTCTTCGATACCGGTGGCCACGGCGAAGATGTTCGGATCGAAGATGATGTCTTCCGCCGGAAAGCCGATCTCGTCGACCAGGATGCGGTAGGCCCGGGTGCAGATCTCGACCTTGCGCGCGCGGGTATCGGCCTGACCTTTTTCATCGAAGGCCATGACAATGATCGCCGCACCATAACGTCGGCACAGCCGGGCCTGCTCACGAAACTTGTCCTCACCCTCTTTCATCGAGATCGAGTTGACGATCGGCTTGCCCTGCGCGCAGCGCAGACCGGCCTCGATGATCTCCCACTTCGAGGAGTCGATCATCAACGGCACCTTGGCGATGTCGGGCTCCGACGCGATCAGGTTGAGGAAACGCACCATGGCCGCCTCGCCGTCGAGCATGCCCTCGTCCATGTTCACATCGACGACCTGCGCACCGTTTTCCACCTGGGCACGGCAGATATCCAATGCCTGTTCGTATTCCTCGTTGAGAATCAGGCGTTTGAATACCGCGGAGCCGGTCACGTTGGCGCGCTCACCGACGTTGACGAACAGCGCGTCCTTGCCGATGTTCAGTGGCTCGAGACCGGACAGGCGGCACTCGGTGGCGATCTGCGGTAGTTGCCGCGGCGCCATACCTTCGACCGCCTGCGCGATGGCCGCGATATGCTCCGGCGACGAGCCGCAGCAGCCGCCGATGATGTTGAGGAAACCGCTGGCCGCCCATTCGGCAACCTGGTCGGCCATCTGCTCGGGGCTCAGGTCGTATTCACCAAACTCGTTCGGCAGACCGGCATTCGGGTGGGCGTTGACGTGACAGTCAGCGATCCGCGACATCTCCTCGACATACTGGCGCAGCAGGTCCGGGCCCAACGCACAGTTCAGCCCGATGGAGATCGGCTCGGCATGCCGCAGGCTGTTGTAGAAGGCCTCGGTGGTCTGCCCTGACAGGGTGCGACCGGACGCATCGGTGATGGTGCCGGAGATCATGATCGGCAGGCGCAGGTCCTTTTCATCGAAGTACTTCTCGATCGCGAAGACCGCCGCCTTGGCATTGAGCGTATCGAAGATCGTCTCGATCAGCAGGATATCGGCCCCGCCTTCGACCAGCGCATCGGTCGACTCGTAATACTGCGCCACCAGCTCTTCGAAAGAGATGTTGCGGTAACCGGGATCGTTCACATCCGGCGAGATCGACAGGGTACGACTGGTCGGACCGAGCACCCCGGCGACGAAACGCGGCTTGTCCGGCGTACTGAACCGGTCGCAGGCCTCGCGCGCCAGGCGGGTCGCGGCCAGGTTGATCTCGTGCGCCAGGTCCTGCATGCCGTAGTCCGACATCGAGACCCGCGTGCCGTTGAAGGTATTGGTCTCGATGATGTCGGCGCCGGCCTCGAGGTACTGCTCGTGGATGCCGCGAATCACCTGCGGCTGGGTGATCGCCAGCAGGTCGTTGTTGCCCTTCAGATCCGAGGGCCAGTCGGCAAAGCGCTCACCCCGGTAGTCGGCCTCCCCGAGTCTGTGACGCTGGATCATGGTGCCCATGGCGCCATCCAGAATCAGGATGCGCTGGGCCATCAGGGCTTCGAGTTGTGCGGTGCGGTCTAGGGACATGCTGGACAGACGGGTTCGGGAGAAAGGCGGCAATTATACGGACACCTTCGGACTCGTGCCGAGTAACCGCGTCATCGCGCAAAAAGCAAATAAATCCCCGACGGCGACGCATAAACAGCTTTGAAGGCACTGGCTGCCGAGACTGTGGTTAGATACCGCCGGTCCCAATGGTTGGGGACCAGGGTCCCAGCGTCCTGTCTGGTCGACTCCAAACAGTATCGTTGCTCGCGAATCCGCAGGCCGTCCAGGCCGATCGGCCGCCTGCCCGTTCCCGCGCCTCGGCACCCGATCCGGGTCGAGCAGACAGGACGTTGTCGCCCGCTGTGCACACAATGCCTTGAGGAGGTAATGAAAATGGCAGAACTCTTTTCCGCGGACTGGATGAACAGTCTGAAAGATGAATGGAACGCAGACCCGGAGGTCAAAGACAAGCTGGCAAGCATCGGCTTCAATTCGGTGATCACCTGCGGATTCAAGAACGAAGACCAGCCACGCGGCGTTTTCGTGGTCGAAAATGGCGAGTGTGTTCGCGCCGGTGACTACGACGGCACGGCCCCGGACTGGGACATGCGCGCTGATCGCGAGAACTGGATGAAGTGGGCCGCTGCAGGTATCGGCATGACCGGCCTGGGCACCGCGTTCGCGATGGGCAAGCTGAAGTTTCTGACCGGCGACTTCAAAGGCATGATCAAGGATCCGCGCATGGCCGGACCTTTCGTCAAAAGCTTCGCGCTGATGGGCAAGATCGAAACCGATTAAGTCACTGATCAGCGGATAAAAAACCGGGCCTCGGCCCGGTTTTTTCGTTTCTGCCGCACGCCCTGGCGGTGCTACTCGATCCAGTGATTGAGCGTCCCCTGCAGCGCCCCGATCCGTCGATTGCGCTCACGCTCAGGATCGTCGACCGGATCGTCGCTGTGCCACTGCAGCAGCAGCCGCCGCTGACGCTCGTACAGCTTCAGATCATAGGCATCCGCGATGTACAGCATGGCCCGGGCGATATTGCCGCGTGCCACCGGGCGCGGCTCGACCACCCGCGAGCGATGATCGATCTCCAGATCGCAGCCCGGTTCAACCCTCCGTTCACCGCGAATCTCGCGAAACGGGTACGCTCCGCGCGCCTTGTTCAGATCCCGGCGGGCCGGATACATGTTGTGCATATCCGATTCGATCCGGTTGAAGCGCTCACTGCTGCGCCGGCAGGCCTGGCGATCCCCGCAACGCAGCGCCTTGGTGACCCAGGCCATCGGGTAGACGTGCTCGACGTTGTAATTTCGGTCATGCGCACGGAAATCCCTGCCGCAGTAGAGCCCCTGGCCACCGTCCGGGTACAGATGTGCGCCAGAACTGCGGGAGGATTTCGAGATACCGTGGGCTATCCGCCCAACACAGGGCGGGCAACAGCAATAGCGTAAACATGACCTGTTTCACGTCGTTTCCTTTCAAGTGGGCACCGAGTTCGGGATAATCCCCCCACCGAGAACAAATGAAAAGTGAGCGCACTGCCAATGGACGCCCCCCTGGTAGAATCCGAAGTCGCCGAGAGCCACCCGCAAAAGCGCGGCGGCCCCTGGAAACTGATCATCATCATCGCCCTGCTGACCCTGATCGCGGTCTGGCTGGTGCCTGGTGATGCCCCGGATGAGCCAGCAGCACCTGCAGGCACGACAGCCAGTGATGCCGGGTCCGGATCGGCGCAGCCCGCACCCAGCCTGCTCGGCGACAGCGAGCAGCCCACACCGGATGCCGCCGGCGACACACCCGCTTCCGCGGTCGATGGTCGCCCCGGCGCCATGGCGCGCAGCATGATTGCGCAGATGCGAGCGACCGGTGTAGTCGACCTCGAGAAGATCCACGCGGCGGCGGAAACCGCCCAGGTCAATGGCGAGTTGCCGGATGCCTACCTGCTGTACTTTTTTGCCGCACGTGAAGGCCATGTGCCGTCGGCGCTCACGCTGGGGCAGCAGGCGGACCCCGCCAGCCACGATCCGGCCAGCAGTCTTTTCGAGGCCCCTGACCTGAACCAGGCACACAAGTGGTACCAATTGGCCGCACAGAACGGCAACGAAGAGGGCCGCGCGCAACTCGCCGCACTCCGTTCGCGGGTTGAACAGATGGCCGCCAACGGTGACCCGCTGGCGCAACGCATATCGCTGTTATGGGAATAAACATGAACAGGCTCACTCGGGGGCTGGCGAGATGGCTGGTCGCCCTCAGCATTATCCTTCCGCTACAGTTCGCGTTCGCCGCCCAGCCGCTGCTGATACCCGGCAAACAGTCGCTGTACCAGCGGGTTCTTGCCGTGCCGGGCGCGACCCTGCACAGCGAGATCGGCGATGCCAGCGGCGAGCCGGTAACCCCATTCACCGCCTTTTATGTCTATGCCAAACAGGGCGCCGGCGGCAGCGAGTGGCTGCAGGTCGGTACCGATCGGCATGGCGGCACCAGCGGATGGCTGCAGAAACAGCGCACCATCGAGTGGACACAGGGTCTCACCGTTGCCTTTCGCGAGGCTATCGGGCGCGATCGTGCACTGTTGTTTGGCGATGCCGAATCGGTACGCGAGCTGGCGAAATCGCGTGATCTGGAGAAGTACAGCGCGCTGTATCGCGCGGCCGAGGCAGGCGAAGAGCAGGCCGACTCCCCGGTGGTCGCGATCCAGCCGGCGGGCAAACTCGACATCCGCGAGAATTTCTACCTGGTCCCGATCCTGAAACACGAAGACCTGTACATCGGCAGTGAGCTGGCCCGTCTGCTCAAGGTCTCCAGCGTACCGCTGGACAGCGCGCCGCAAGCGATCCAGGCCGAGCCCGCTGCAGCCGAATCCACGACACCGGCCGCCGCGATCACCGAAGCGACAGGCCAAGACCAGAATGCTTATCGCGCGGGCCTGGTGTTCGCGATCGATGCCACCCTGTCGATGGACCCCTATATCGACCGCACGCGCGAGGCGGTGATGAAGATCTACGACGCCCTCGGTGATGCCGGCCTGCTCGGCAACGTCAATTTCGGCCTGGTCGCTTTCCGCGATGCACCGCAGGCCGCACCCGGCCTGGAGTACCTGGCGCGCACCTATGTCGATCTCGAGCAGGGTCGCAACCCGGGCACATTCCTGCGCCAGATGAACGACCTTTCGGCCGCACAGGTGTCCAGCAAGGACTTCGTCGAAGATGCCTATGCCGGGGTCAAGCAGGCGCTCGACGACATGGACTGGGCACCGCACGCCGCGCGTTACCTGGTGCTGGTCACCGACGCCGGACCGCGCGACGGCAGCGATCCGCTGTCGAGCACCGGAATGGATGCCGAGGGACCTGCGGCGAACTGGCGCGCGAAAAAGGCGTGGCGATTTTTGTCCTGCACCTGCTGACCGAGTCGAGCAAGGCCGACCATGCCAGTGCCGCCGCGCAGTACCGCGAACTGGCCAAGTTCCCGGGCATCGGCAGCCTGTATTACGCCGTGCCGACCGGCGACGTCGAAGAGTTCGGGCATGTGCTCGACACCCTGGCCGGGCAGATCACCATGCAGGTGCAGATGGCCGGCGCGGCCCAGCCACTGCCGCAAGAGCCGGCGAAGCCGGTCGAGGTCGCGGCGCCGAGCGTCAACCCGCAGCTGGCCGATCTGCAGACCAAGGTCGCAAAACTGGGCTATGCCCTGCGCATGCGCTACCTGCAGCGCGCCAAAGGCGGCAAGATACCGAACGTGTTCGATGCCTGGCTGCTCGACCGCGATATCCGCAACCCGGAGCAACGCACGCTGGATGTCCAGGTGTTGCTGACCCGCGACCAGCTGTCGGACCTGCACGATATTCTCCAGCGACGTGCTGCAGACCGCCGAGGAGGGCCTGCTGTCACCGCAGAACTTCCTCAACGAACTGAAGAGCCTGGCGGCGACCATCGCGCGCGACCCGGAACAGCTCGGCAGCACCACCGCGACCACCGCAGGCGAAGGCAACAGCCTGTCGGACCTGGGCTTCATGCGCGAGTACATCGAGGATCTGCCGTACACCGGCGAGGTGATGAATCTGTCGCTGGAGGACTGGGAGGCCTGGCCGGCACGTCGCCAGATCGAGTTCCTGCATCGCCTGGAGAACAAGATCAGCTATTACCGCGCGCTGCACGACCACACCGACCTGTGGGTCAGCCTGGACGGCGGCGCGGTCGATGGCGATTCGGTGTTCCCGGTGGCGCTGGAGATGCTGCCCTGAGGGCTGGGCTGAGTGGAAGGTTCGGTGTTGTTTGATGTGCTCGGCGGAGCACACCCGCGTTCCTTTTCTTTGCTTGCCCAAAGAAAAGGAACCAAAAGAAACGGCACCCCAAGGCTTGGCCGCTGCTGCGCAACGGCTTCCCTGTGCTCCTCGTCCGAAACCGGCGCTGCGGAACTCGCGATCGCTGATCGCTCAGACAGTCCTCGCTCCTCCCGGTTTCGCCCTGCGGTGCTCGGCGGCACCAAGGGGGAGGGAAAGCACCGTGGCCGGCGGCGGGTACCCGGAACCCGTTGACGCCGCCGAGCATCGCAGCCGTTTTCGGATGAAGCGCGTGCATGTCTGACCGACCGAAGGGAGGGAGTTCACGCGCGCCGAAAACGGCGAGAAGCACAGGGCAGCCCTTGCGAGAGCAAGGGGCAAGTCGTCGGGTGTCTTTTTCTTTGGTTCGTTTCTTTTGGACAAGCAAAAGAAATGAACCAACCGGCGATACTCGCCACGCGTGAAGTTTTGCGAAAGCACCTCTCCACAGGATGCTTTATCCAATCAACCTCCAAACCTCCGACGATTCGGCGGAGCAAAACAAGGGTAGTTCAACCACCTGTGCAAAACGTTTTCCAGTCACGAAACAAGACCAAACCAACCGTCTACCATCTGCGCGACGTGGTACGCGACCGCGCCTCGGAAGGTGTCACCTTTCGCCTGCGCGTGCCCTCGCTGCAGATCACCCAGGGCGAGAAGATCGCACTGATCGGTGAATCCGGTTGCGGCAAATCGACCCTGCTCGACATGCTCGCGTTCATCTCGCAACCCACCGAGGTCGCGGCCTACCGCTTCCGCCCGGAACAGGAAACCGATGCGATCGACGTGGCCCGGCTGTGGAAAAAGAAACAGATGAACAAGCTCGGCGAATTGCGCAAACGCCACATCGGCTACGTGATGCAGACCGGCGGCCTGCTGCCCTACCTCACGGTGCGCGAGAACATGGGCCTGTCGCGCGGCGTGCTCGGCCTGCGCGACGACGACACGGTCGAGTCGCTGGCCCGCGAACTGGGTATCGCCCGCCATCTCGACAAGCTGCCCGAGACCCTGTCGGTCGGGGAACGCCAGCGTGTCGCCATCGGCCGGGCGCTCGCGCACGAGCCGTCGATCGTGATCGCCGACGAACCGACCGCCTCGGTCGACCCCTTTGCCGCAGAAAAAATCATGTCGCTGTTCATCGGCCTGGCCGAAGAGCGCAATATCACCGTGGTCGTCGCCAGCCATGCCTGGCGACACATCAAGCGACTCGGCCTGCGCCGGCTCGCCCACCACACCCATCGTTCGAAAGACGGTCGCACGACCGAAACTGTAGTTAACGGCTGACCGATCATGCGACTGTTTAAAACCCTCCGCCTCGCCTCGCGCGATTATTCCCACGAATGGCAGATGTCCAGCTGTTTCGTGCTGGCCCTGGCCGCCGTGCTCGGCCCCATGCTGGTGCTTTTCGGCCTCAAGTTCGGCATCGTCGGCGGCATGCTCGATCAGCTGATCGAGAACCCGGAGAACCGCGAGGTCCGCCCGATCAGCAGCGGCCACTTCGATCGCGACTGGTTCGGCAACATGCGCCTGCGCGATGAGGTGGCCTTCCTGGTGCCACGTACCCGCAGTATCGCCGCGACAATCGAGTTGAACAGCGAACAGGCCAACCGCATCGTGCGCGCCGAACTGATCCCCTCGGGGATCGGTGAACCGCTGTTGCCGGCCGACAGCCCGTTGCCCGATGGCACCAGCGGGGTGGTGCTGTCGCAGCAGGCCGCCAACAAACTGCAGGTGCAACAGGGCGACAACGTCGACGGCAGCATCACCCGGCGCTTTCGTGGCCGCAAGGAACGCACCCATCTGTCCCTGACGGTAACCGCTGTCGCGCCTGCCTCGGCCTTCGCGCGCGACGGCGCGTTCGCCGATGTGCGCCTGGTCGAGGCATTCGAGGACTACCGCGACGGGCGCGCGGTACCGGAGCTGGGCTGGGACGGCAGCAGCAGTGATGAGCCCCGCAGCTACCCGGGTTTCCGCCTGTATGCGCGCTCGATCTACGACGTGGCGCCACTCAAGGCGGAATTGCTTGAACAGGGCCTGGACGTGCGCACCAAGGCCTCGGATATCGACCTGGTGATGCGCATGGACCGCAACCTGTCGGCCATTTACTGGGCGATCGCGATCATCGGGCTGGTCGGTTTTTCGCTGTCACTGGGCGCCAGCCTGTGGGCCAATGTCGATCGCAAACGCAAGGATCTGTCGGTCCTGCGGCTGGTCGGATTCCGCACCGGTGACATCGTCTGGTTCCCGGTTATCCAGGCCTTCTATACCGCGATCCTCCAACGACCCTAAGGTGGGCACGCCCAACCCCAAAGCAGCGTCTGAAGGGCCCCCCGCCCCCAAAAAAAAACAAAGCCGCACCCACGCCGAGGGAGAACCTCACTGGCCAACAGCACCACCCCAAGGGAGGGACAGGAGAGGCAGAAAGGAGAAAGAGGGAGGAAGGAGAAAGAAAGAAAGAAAAGAAAGAAAGAAAGAAAGAAAGAAAAAAAAAAAAAAAAAAAAAAAAAAAGGGAGCGCGTTTTTTTAAAAAATTTTTTTTTTTTTTTTTTTTAAAAATATAAATTTTTTTATGAAATATTTATATATACATGTGCAGGTTCATCATCATCATCATCAAAAATCCCCACACCCCCCCCCCCCCCCCCCCCCCCCCCCCCCCCCCCCCCCCCCCCCCCCCCCCCCCCCCCCCCCCCCCCCCCCCCCCCCCCCCCCCCCCCCCCCCCCCCCCCCCCCCCCCCCCCCCCCCCCCCCCCCCCCCCCCCCCCCCCCCCCCCCCCCCCCCCCCCCCCCCCCCCCCCCCCCCCCCCCCCCCCCCCCCCCCCCCCCCCCCCCCCCCCCCCCCCCCCCCCCCCCCCCCATTTTTTTTTTTTTTTTTTTTTTTTTTTTTTTTTTTTTTTTTTTTTTTTTTTTTTTTTATTTTTTTTTTTTTTTTTTTACCCCCCCCCCCCCCCCCCCCCCCCCCCCCCCCCCCCCCCCCCCCCCCCCCCCCCCCCATTTTTTTTTTTTATCCGC
>CAVRBK010000076.1:0-4179 GCA_963719025.1 uncultured Gammaproteobacteria bacterium
AATGACTCGTCTTGCCTGTGGTCCTGCGCGACGGTCAGCGCCGATCCGGCCAGTTTGGCCTCAGAGGCCGTCCGGGCGACTCAGGTCGATCAGTCGATCTCGCAGACATGGCGTTCTGCAACTTTGCGGAAGGTTTCCTCGCCGACACTCAGGCAGCCCAGTGGCACCACCACCAGGGTGAGGATGGTGGAGACGAGGAGCCCGAACAACAGCGAGATCGCCATGCCGCCAAAGATCGGGTCGGCCAGGATGATGGCCGCGCCCACCATGGTCGATACGGCCGTGATCAGAATGGGGCGGGTTCTTGCCATGGCGGCGGATATGACCGCGTCATATAGCGACATGCCGGCATTGAGGTTCAACAGCGTGGTATCGACCAGCAGAATGGAGTTGCGCACGATGATCCCGGCCAGCGCAATCCAGCCGATCATCGAGGTCGCGGTAAAGTCCGCCGCCATGATCCAGTGCCCGGGCGCGATGCCCAGCAGTGTCAGCGGAATCGGCGCCATGATCACCAGGGGAATGATGAAGTTGCCGAACTGCCAGACCACCAGCATGTAGATGGCAAGCAGCGCTGCCGCGTAGGCAATGCCCATGTCGCGGAAGGTCTCGTAGGTCACGGTCCATTCGCCACCCCACTCGAATCCGGACTGGCTGTCGGTTGCCGGGGGACCGATATACTCACCGCTGATGCTGACGCCATCCGGGGCCTTGTAGTCCTCCAGCAGACGGGTGACATCCAGTTGCGCATAGATGGGTGCGGACAGGCGCCCCTTGGCATCACCGACCACGTATTCGATCGGGCGCAGGTCCTTGCGCACGATGTACGACTCCCGTGACCGATTCAACGAATTCCCCCAGTTGCCCAAGAGGAACGCTCGTGCCCGCCATCGTCATGACCGGCAGGTTGGCCAGGTTGTTCAGGTCGGCACGCAATCGACAGCGGAACCTGCAGCAGGATCTGGGTAGGCTCTTCGAGGCCTTTTTCCTTCAGGTCGCTGACATTGAACATACCCATGGCCATCGCCAGATGCTGGTTGATGGTTTCGATGGAAACACCATTCAGCGCGGCCTTTTGGGCATTGATCTCGAAACGCCAGATGGCCAATCGGTTCGCGCATCATCGTTTCCGCCTCGCCGACCAGCTCGGATTGATCGAAGATCTTTTTCAGGTCACGGGCGACCTGCTTGCGGGTCTCCGGGTCCGGGCCGTGAACCTCGGCAACCACTGTCTGCAAAACCGGAGGGCCGGGTGGCATTTCCACCACGGTGACACCGGCGCCGTCCTTGTCGCCGGAAACTCGGCTGCCTCGATGATGGGGGCAATCAACTCCCGCACCGCCACCGCTATCTCGTGGCTGGTCGCGGTCGCGTTCCTTCTTGTCGAGCAGCAGGACCTGTATCTGCCCCTGCCAGGGGAACATGCGCAGATAGTAGTGCCGCACCAGGCCGTTGAAATCGAAAGGAATCGAGGTGCCGGCATAGGTTTGCACCGAAACCACCTCGGGTACCTGACGAATGGCCTCGGCAATCTCGTTGGTAAAACTGGCGGTTTCCGGCAGTGCGGTGCCGGCCGGCATATTGATCGCGACCTGGAACTCGGACTTGTTGTCGTACGGCAGCATCTTCACCGTGACACCGGTGAAATAGAACAGCATGGCGGCAACCACGAAGCCACCTATCAGGAAATACAGAAACAGGCGGCCCTTGCGACGCTGCTTCCAGGGGACACCAATCGTGTACTCGTGGATCCCCGCAATCTTCTTGTCGATACCCTCGTCGCGTTTCGCCATCGCGTGCAACTGCTGCATGCTGGGCATGACGCGCATGGCCATCCAGGGCGCGAACACCAGTGCGACGAACAGCGAGAACAGCATGGCGACCGAGCCCAGCGCGGGAATGGGCGCCATGTAGGGCCCCATCATGCCGCTGACGAAACCCATCGGGGCAAGTGCGGCGACGATACAAAAGGTTGCCAGTATGGTGGGGTTGCCGACCTCGCGCACCGCATCGATGGCGACCGCGGTGGACGGCGAACCATGGAGCAGCCAGCGACGGTAGATGTTGTCGATGATGACGATGGCGTTATCGACCAGGAAACCGATGGAAAAAATCAGCGCGAAAAGCGACACGCGGTTGATGCTGTATTCCATCAGCATGGCGGAGAACACGGTCACGGTCAGCACCAGCGGGACCGTCGCAAATACAACCAGGGACGGCTTGAACCCCATCGACAGCCACACCAGGAGCATCACCATCACGGTGGCAATCATCAGGTCGATAAACAGGCCGTTGACCTTGTCGCTGGCGCTCTTGCCGTAGTCGCGGGTGTATTCGATATGCACGTTGTCGGGAATCAGTACGCCCTTCAGTCTTTCAACCTCTTCACGAATCGCCCGGACGACCTCGACCCCGTTCGATCCCTTGTTCTTGGCAATGGCCAGGGTCACGGCCTGGGCGTTGTCCACCGGTTCACCCGGGTAAGCGGCGCCGCTGGAGAATGCAGACCATCTGGCTGGCCTGTTCCGGCCCGATGGTGACCTTTGCCACGTCGCTCATAAAGATCGGGCGGCCCTCATGCAGGCCGACGACGAGCCGGCGCACATCATTTGCATTGCGCAGAAAGGTGCCGGTTTCAACGTAGGCATAGTGCTCGCCACGTTCGCTGAAGCCGACGGTCTGTTCGCTGTTGAAGCCCTGGATGACCTGGGCGATCTGCCCCATGCTCAGGCCGAAGCCGGCCAGGCGCTCGGGGGTGACATCGATCCGCAACTGGCGCGCGCGGCCGCCCGATATAAAGGAATTGCCGGTCTGCGGGACCTGTTTCAGACGTTGTTTGAGCGTGGTGGCCAGCGCGCGCAGGGTCGAGTCGTCGAGCTCTTCAGACCACAGGGTCAAGGTGACCACGGGCACGTCGTCGATGCCCTTGGGCTTCATGACGCCGGGTTTCGCGCCAGGTGGCAGTTGGTCCTCGTGGGTCTGCAGCTTCGCCATGGTGCGGACCAGGGCAGACTCCATCTTTTCACCCACACGGTATTGCAGGGTGATCAGTCCCATCTCCTTGTCGCTGGCGGAATAGACGTGCTTCATGCCGGGAATCTCGCGGAGCACGCGTTCCTGCGGGGCGATCAACAGGTCGGAAACCTGTTGCGCCGAGGCACCCGGCATCTGGTAAAGAATGTCGATCATCGGTACCGATATCTCGGGATCCTCCTGGCGCGGCGTCGCGATCAGTCCGTAGATACCCAGCAACAGCATGACGATATACAGCAGGGGGGAGAGCGGGGAATGGATAAAGGTCTGGCACAGCACCCCGGCGGCGCCTGGCTTGTCATTCGGGGAAACAACGACCGGTTCGTTTTGTTCTGGTTTATCCGATGTGCTCATGCCGTTCCTTGTCGCAGGGGTGACGTTACGAAATGGCGGTGTTCCGCCGACTGACTGTTCAGCGAGCGCTTCGCATGCCTGCCTCGGGATCGGCAAGGATGCGGTCGCCTGTCTGAATGCCGGATATGACACCGACCGTACCGTCGGGTGACGGTTCGTCGACACGAATCAGGCGCAGCTTGACACGGCCATCGTCGGTCACCTTGAACACCGCGGGCAGACTGCCGCGCCAGACGATGGCGGACCCGGGAATCACCGGCAGACCGGAAATCGCGTTGTCCGGGTCGGGCAGGATGATCTCGGCATACATGCCGGAGTGTGCCTGGGTACCCGCGGGCAGGTTGAATTTTGCCGTGGTGGTGTGGCCCCCGGCATCTGCCATGGGAAAGATGCGATCGACCGACACCGGCACCGCGCCGGCATCGCCGTCCAGGCTGGCGGTGATCTGCACCCCTGCCTTGATGACCTTGAGCAGTCGGGTCGGCACGTCGACACGAACCTGCAGACGTGTGACGTCGGCAAAGCTGACCAGCGGCATGCCCGGTTGAACGATGTCGCCCTGTTCGACCATTCTTTTGAGGATGACCCCGTCGAAGGGGGCATAGCTGATCGCGTTCTGCAGCGATTCGTCCAGTTCACGCAGGGCGGCGTGCGCCTGGTCCACGCTGTTGCGCGCGGTCTCGACCTGGACCCCTGGGAGTACAGGGTGGAGCGCCGCTCCATGCCCGGGCTGCCTTGACCCATCATCGATCGTGCCGGGTCCGAGAACATGGTGAACAGGCTGGGTGCGCC
>CAVRBK010000077.1:0-57320 GCA_963719025.1 uncultured Gammaproteobacteria bacterium
GTAACGCTGAATGGCAGAGATGATAGACAGCGAGTTAGGCGCACCGCCACAGCGCACGCACCTCACGCCCCAATCCGACTTATCCAGTCTTATGAATAGCGTGCGCCCACAGGCTGGGCATTCGCCCAATTTAGCTCCCACCTCCCGCACATTGCTCATACGAAAAGCAGCTGCCAACTTCTTTGCCAAAGAGATACTCATCAGGAATCACTTTGCATCGAACTCGAAGAATCCGTCGACATCTGATCTTTGATGGCTTCCAGAAATCCAGAACCGAACGTTTTATCCGGCTCCAGGTATGCGCCCTCAGCCCATTCATTCCATGCGTTGACGAAGACCAGCGGCTCTTGTGTCTTGTCTTCGCGCACTCGCTTTAGCTGCTTGTTGAGCCAGTAACCGAAGCGTTCCGGTGTGGCGTTGTCCATGATCACGCCTTTGTGCTGCTTTCTTGGCGAATTGTCCCATCCGGTAAAGACGCCGCGGTACTGGATCGGGAAGCGCTTCGGCGTGAGCAGGATACGCTTCCAAATGTAATCGTAATCAACGTGGATGACTTTATCGGCAAAGAACCTGGTGATAGCGTTTCAAGACTCGCAGATGTAATCCCATCTTGAAACCCGGGTCCGAGAAGGTCCAGTGGTTTTGGTCTAAATGCATGGGTAGGGTAGAACTCCCGCACGCGCATCGGCATGGATGGAAGCAAGCTCTTTCTGGCCAGTGAACGCCGTTAACATCGTCACGATGTGCAGGCCCGGCAAGCCGTCGCGTATGAGCCATGTCCTGCCACGTTTCGATCATGTCGTTGACGTTGTCGATGGCGGATGCACGGTAGATCAGGAAGACCGGTTTGCCGTCCGACCTTGATCGCGCGACTGTCTTTAAATGCCGGCAAGAGATAGTTGAAATGCGCGATCCATTCGTCTCGCGCACCATAGGCTTGAGGCATCAGCACATCCCGCTCTCGCCCATCCCAGGCCCGCGTCCATGGCTCATTCGCCCAGCACATGCAAAACGGCATGTCCGGCTCTTGTTGTTTCAGGAAGTTTTCTACCGGCTTTTCAAGCAGCAGTTTCCCATTGAACCAGTAGTGATAAGAAACAGAAACCCGTGAATGCCATGCGACTTGGCCAGTTCCGCCTGCTTTTTTATCACCTCGAGGTCTGTCGGATCGTAGTAGCCGAGTTCGTCGCCAGGCACTTTGGGCTGTCGGTGGCCGTTGAATAGGGGTTTGGCATTTTTTACGTTGACCCAGTCGGTAAAGCCCTTTCCCCACCATTCATCGTTCTCTCTTATCGGGTGAAATTGCGGCAAATAGAAGGCGATCAGCTTGGGAGAAATGTCAGCAATCATACTTGTTTCACTTTATGCGAGCCCCTCAGCATCAAGAGAAGCTCCCGAATCAGGGCCCTTCCGATATCACCGGGATGGAAGGGCTCAAGGGTTGGTATCTCTGTTCGCGGCGCGGGGTCGCGTTTTAACTGTGCCGCCAGTTCAATCACTGCATCGTACAATGCTTGCGGATTGCCTGGAGGGACCAGCATCAGCCCCCTGGAGGGTACGAGCAGTTCGCGAATCGCCGGCGTGTCTGCCGTAATGAGCGGCTTCTTCGCCAGCAGAATTTGAAAGACCTTGTTTGGGATCACGCGCGCAGCCTTTTCTGTCGTGCCAAAAATGCCGAGGCAAATGTCCGCCTGTTGAATATGCTGGACGCAGTTCCTCGGTAAGGCACCCAATCATCCCATACAAGCTGGTGCGGGCGCAGTCTGTCAATGAGCGCCTTGATTCGAACAGCTTCCTGTCCTCGACCGACAATTCGCCATTCGATCTCGTCAGCCGATAGGGCCGCCGCCTCAACTATGGTTTCGATACCGTGGAGGGGAATAAACTGCCCATAAAAAAGTACCCGAATTGGGGCTTTCCCGGTGATTTGCGTAGCTTCAGGGGACTTTGACCCGTCGAAGACTTCGGGCTCAGCGCCAACAAGAACACTTCCTATTTGTCTCGACTCTGGCGATACGTCTTCGAGAAATAATCGGCATGCGCCTTCGTATCGGTGATCGACCTGTCCGCAGCGTGGCAGCCTAGCCATTCCGCGAACCATAAAACTCTTGCGACTGGACTGGTTTTGCCGACCAGTTGCCGGTCTTCAACGACGGTGTTGTAGATCGAAAGAATGCATCGAGAACGACGGGGGTTCGCCTGAGTTTGGCAAATGGCCAAAGCACCAGAATATCGATCAATCCCAGGTATCCGACAATTACAACGTCGTGCTTTGGCGCCCTGAGGTAGCGCCAAATCAATATCGGATAGATCGCAATAAGTCGTAATGCAATCCACACCTTCGGAATCACACCACGCACTTGACTCTTGTCGTCCACTCCCTTCCACAGATCGAAGTGACATTGCGAAACTGCGACGCCATTTTCTTGCTAGCCCGCGAATCAGGATTCGTGGCACGCGAGGCTTTCCCAGGTCGTAGGTTCCCCAGAAAAGCAACATGTTGGACTGAGACATCATCCTGGCCTGCTGTCATCTTCCTGCTTATGGCTTTCAATTCCATTCGCCGAACACGCTCCAAGCGTCATTTCCAGCAATTGCCGGTTGAACGAGATCAGGTCGGCAACCAGGCCGGCGAGATAGGCGATAAAGCCCATCAGCAACAGCACGCCGCCAAGCACCAGCGACTGGAGGTGTCCATCGCCGCCGCTGGTGAAGTAGAAATACAGGAAGCGCACGATCGGGATCAGGCCCAGCAACAGTCAGGAAGGTGCCGATATAAAAGAACACCTTCAGCGGCTGGTACATCGCGTACATGCGCACGATGGTGCTGACCTGGCGCTGAATGAAGGCCGGGATGCTCTTGAACAGTCGCGATTCGCGTGTCTTCGGATTGGTGCCCACCGGCACCGAGACTACGGCCATGTCCTTCTTGCCGGCCTGGATGACGGTCTCGATGGTGTAGCTGAACGACGAGACGATATTGGTTCGTATTGCCGCCTCGCGCGAGAAGGCGCGAAAGCCGCTGACCGCATCCGGCACCCAGATACCGGCCAGCTTCCGCACGACGCCACTGCCCAGCCATTGCAGGAGTTTTTTGCCCGCGAGAAGTGTGCAATCTTGCGTGTCTGCCGATCGCCGATCACGATATCGGCACGTGCCATCGAGCACCGGCTCGACCAGCTTGGCGATATCGGCACCGGCATACTGGTTGTCACCGTCGGTGTTGACGATGATGTCGGCACCTGCCTGCAGACAGGCATCCAGCCCACGGCGAAATGTTCGCGCAAGACCCATGTTCTTCTTGTTGCGCACGATGTGATCGACGCCGATCTCCCGCGCCACTTCGATCGTGCGGTCGGTGCTGCCGTCGTCGATGATCAGGATTTCGACTTCGTCGATGCCATCGATCGCCGTGGAATGTCGGCCACCGTCTGCGGTAGCGTTGCTCTTCGTTGAAGCAGGGAATTTGTACAATAACCTTCATAGGAATCCCGTCGTTCGCCGACATAGTCTTTCACTCAACAACGGCAACGAATGCTTGCAACAGACGCAAATTGCCGGGAGTGCGCAGATCTGTATTTTTAACGCCTTTATCAAGTTGGGATGCGGGCCAGCGACACAAAATTCTGTCCCGATGACCCATGGCGATGGAGAATGGGCTCAGCAATCCGTGTCACTCCTCGCCGATGTTCGGCCATTTCTCTCGATCAATCCATAATCTCGCCAAAAAACCCCTGCATCCGCCCCCACGACCGCTCATCCGCCCGCTGGTCGTACTTCAGGTTGCCGATCCCGAACGAACCGGCATCCGGGTTGGTGAAGCCGTGACGGACGTCACCGCCATAGGTGTTCATCTCCCAGACCGCACCGGACTCTTCGAGCTTGTTGCGGAAGTTGGTGACGACCTCGGGCGCGACAAAGCTGTCGGCCTGACCGTGCAGGACCAGAATCTGCGGGCCGATCTTGCCCTTGGCCTCTTCCGGCGCGGCCGGCAGTGCGCCGTGGAAGCTGACCACGCCCTTGACCGGCGCATTCGACATAGGCCATCTGCAGCACCGTGGCGCCGCCGAAGCAGTAGCCGATCGCCGCCAGGTTGTCGCCGGCGACCATGCCGCTGGCCTTGAGCTGGTCGAGTCCCAGCAGCGCACGCGCGCGCCAGCCCTCGACGTCGGCGGTCACCTCCTGCATCCAGGTCTTGGCCTGGTCGGGCTTGTCGGTGACCTGCCCGTCGCCGTACATGTCGGCGGCAAACGCGACGTAGCCCAGCTCGGCCAGCATGTGGGCGCGCTTCTTCGCATAGTCGTTCAGGCCCCACCACTCGTGGATCACCAGTACGCCGGGGCGCTGTCCCTCGATGGCATCGTCCCAGTACAGGTATCCGGTCAACGGGGTTTCGTCGTCCTTGTACTCGATCGCCTTGGACTGCACCGCAGCCAGACTGACGCTGTTCAACAGCATGAGGATAAGACCGGTTGACAATGCTCTCATATGCCATCTCTCCTGAATGTGAGCTGCCCTTGGGGCGGCGAGGTTCGAGCGCGCATTATGCCGTCGAACGGTCAGCCGGAACCAGTGATCATTGCCGCCCATGCCGGATGCGCCGCAATCAGCTCGCAGCGCATCCTGCAACAGCGATTTCCCGGGCTCGACTGCGATGCCAGGTGGAGGCGCCGGACGGGTGCGGCAGCGCGATCAGGTCCAGCGCCCTGCCCTCGAGCTGACCCGGTGCTGCCTGCCGATCACATCCACCAGCCTGTTCGCCGGCGAGAAACTGCTCGATCGCGAGTTTGCCGACCGGGATCAGCAGCTCGGGCTGCAGCAGGTTCAGTTCGGCATCCAGCCATGTCGCGCAGTTGGCGATCTCGTCGCGGTTCGGCACCCGGTCGCCACCCTTCGGCTTTTTACCCGGAAAACAGCGACATACCGCGGCCATGTAGACGCGCTGGCGAAACGCCTGCTCATCGATGCCGATCTGTTCGAACCAGCCGAACAGGGTCTTGCCCGCCGTCCAGGCGAAGGGTCGACCCAATTCGCCCTCTTTGCCGCCCGGCGCCTGGCCGATCAGCATGAGCGGCGACAGGCTGGGCTGGCCGACCACGACCGGCCCGACCATCTGTGCACAACGGCGACATGCCGAGCAGCTCGGCCTGGTGCCGTTGCAAGGCTTGAAGACGCGGATTCATCACGACACACTGATCCGATTCGATTTCGCTGTTGATTCAAGGGGTTTTCCATGCAGGCGGTACTCGGTCTCGGCGTCGTCGGGCTTTTTCTGCTCGCGATCATCTGGTGGCTGCCGGTCATCCTGATCCTGCGTTCGAAAAAGACCAACGGCACCGAAAAGCTCGTCTGGATCGTGTTGATCTTTTTCTTTTCCTGGTTCAGCTGGCTGCTGTACCTGCTGGTCGCGCCGGTCGGCCAACGGGTCGACGGGCGCTGAGACGTGCCCGGGGCGACGCGCGTTCTTCTGTTATCGGACACCCACGGTCGGATCCATCCACGCATTCTCGGGCTGGCCCGGCAATGCCAGATGGTCGTGCATGCCGGCGATATCGGCCACCCGTCGGTACTGGATGAACTGGGATCGACCGGTGTGCCAGTACACGCGGTGAGTGGCAACAACGACACACCGGGCAAATGGCCGGTTTCGGCGCTGACGACACTGCAGCGACTGCCCGCATCAATTGACCTGGCGTTGCCGGGTGGCACGCTGGCGGTCGAGCATGGCCACCGCGCCAACCCGGTTGCCCGGCGCCACGACCGACTGCGCGAACGCCACCCGGACGCACGCCTTATCCTGTACGGCCACAGCCACAGGCAGACCATCGACCAGCAACGCCAGCCCTGGGTCGTCAACCCCGGGGCGGCCGGCCGCAGTCGCACCTACGGCGGCCCCTCGTGCGTCATGCTGCACGCAACCAGCGCAAGCTGGCGGCTGGAGCCGTTCCGCTTCGACCTGTCGGACTGGGTCTTGTAGACCAGCCAGCCACCAGGCTACCCAAGCTATCGGCGCTGCAGGATCCGACGATATTCGACATCGTCGGACGATCCGAATGCACCGTCCGGCCCGGACGAGATCAGCTTGTAGCCCTTGCCGTCCGACTGATAATCGATCCGGTTGCCCCAGCCATCGAGCAGGCCATCGTCATCCAGCGACAACGAGGTCGCGATCTGCCCGATATCCAGCGCGGCCGCATCAATCGAGCTCCCGGCATCCACCAGCCAGGCGTTCACCCGCTGCCCGAGCACGCGCAGCTTGTTGCGCGTCGCCACCCACTTGTTTTCGTTCGCCAGCAGGTCGGTCTGGATCTCCGGTGGCTTGTCACCTGCCGGCACGGGCAACGCCGGCGGCGGCGGCAGGTTTTCCGGCGTGCTGTACAGAGCCGGCCCCTGGTACACCGCGGCGTAAAGCGAATCGACCGTGCTCCAGGTCAGCATCGAGGTCACGATCGCCATGACGATTCCGACAAAAGCCGAGGTTCGACTGGTGCCCCCACGGGTTGCGATATCGATATCCGAGGCATAGGTCGGCGACATGCGATGCAGCAGCGCGATCGTATTGCGCGAATGACGGCAGTACAGGCTTTTCAGCGCGGCCGGCCAGAACACCCGGTTGGCGATCAGCAGCGCGATGCCGAGATAGGTCAGCTTGTCGGAGATCCCTTCTTTCGTGCCGAGAATGATCAGCAGCACCGGCAGGAAGATCTCGGTGACAAAGATCACCAGCCCCCAGGCCCACATCTTGCGATACAGCGCCCACAGGAAGGGGCTGAAGACCGCCCCCCAGGTCCACGACAGCCGACCGAGCACACGCTGGCCCACCGTCATCTTTTCGCAGGCGTGGATCAGGTGCTCAGAGTGCGTACCCATGAACAGCCGCAGGTGAAATTCCTCGCTGGGCGTGCTGTCGCCCTCGTCCAGCCACTGGTCACGCCATCCGTCATTGACGTCTTTGTGCACATCACGGCGGGCATACGGGGATTGGCGCGCCGGTTTGGCCGCCGGCGCGGGCTTGGCTACCGGCGGCGCCCCGGTAGACGCCGGCGTCCCCCGGTTGAACTGCGAGAACAGCACGCCGCATTCGTCGCAACTCTCGGCGACCAGCTGCTCGTGACCGCAGGCCGGGCAATGCATCAGGCCGGCGGCATCGAGCTCCCGGTGGACCGGCGGCGACAACACCGCAACCGCCACCTCCGCGCCCTCCGCCAGTCTGTCCACCCTCACCCGCGCGCCCATCTGCTCGAGACGCCGCTGCAGCCCCAGGGCCTGGTCCGCGTCCATTGCGCCGCCAACCGGACAGCCCCCGTTGCCGAACACGCGCACCAACTCGCCGGCCGACACCTCGAAAAAGCGGCTCAAGGCGGCAATCACGGCCTCGCGGGAAAAACCGGCCTTCACATCGCCGGTCAGAACGACCCGATACTCCGGTCTATCCATGGCGCTGCGCCCCAACGATGCCGGCCCGGCAAGTGGCTGACGCCCGTCCCATAAAACTCATCATCGGTCGATTCCTGTTAACGCTTCGATCCTTTCGGCGGCACAGTATACCGGTTGCATCGGGTCGGACGTGCGACTGCCGCGCGCGCAGCCAGAGCAACATGCCGATAGAATCCCCGCATGACCAGGCAGACAATTACCACTCCCCCGAAATCGCTGCTGCGCAAGGTCGGCCGCGCCATCGCCGACTACGCCATGATCCGCGACGGTGACCGCATCCTGCTCGGCGTGTCCGGCGGCAAGGATTCGCTCAGCCTGCTGCTGATTCTGCGGCATCTGCAGCGCTATGCGCCGGTCCGCTTCGAGCTCGGGGTGATCACCGTCGACCCCGAGGTCGATGGTTTCGACCCCTCATCGCTGACCGACTATTACGACGCCCTGGGGGTTCCCTGGCACTACCGGCAGCAGCCGATCATGGAGCAGGCCAAGACCCGCCTCGACGGCGATTCGTTCTGCGCCTACTGCGCGCGCATGAAGCGCGGCATCATGTACACCACCTGCCGTGACCACGGCTACAACGTGCTGGCCCTGGCCCAGCATCTCGACGACCTGGCCGAGAGCTTCCTGATGTCGGCCTTCCATCAGGGCAAGCTCGGCACCATGAAGGCGCACTACACCAACGACGCCGGCGACCTGCGCGTCATCCGCCCACTGGTCTACGCCCGCGAGACCCAGACCGCCGCCTTCGCGGCCGCGGCGCAACTGCCGATCATCCCGGACTCCTGCCCGGCCTGTTTCAGCGCGCCGACCCAACGGGCACACATGAAAGCCCTGCTGGCCGGCGAGGAACGCGGGCATCGCCAACCTGTTCGCCAACCTGCTGCACGCCATGCGCCCGCTGATGGGTGATCGGGTGGATAAACCCTGACCTGGCGGGCCGCGTCAATCGAACCGCCGGTGGTGCGGCCGCGCTTGCCGGTGACCCACGCGTGAAAGGCCGCTGCCCGGAGAGGCAGAAACCTTCGGGGTTCCCTCCGTCTCGGGAACAACCGCCAGACCCCAACATTCAGTTGACAAGATTCCTTGCGCTGCCGGCCAGAAACGCGCGGATATTCTCCACCGTCTGATCGACCGCATTCTGCCGCGCCTGCCGACCGGCCCAGGCGGAGTGCGGCGTGACGATCAGGTTCGGGATATCGTCGGCCAGCAGCGGATGTCCCGGCGGGGGCGGCTCCACGTCGAGCACGTCGATGCCGGCACCGCCGATCTCGCCGCGGCGCAGGGCGTCGGCCAGCGCGACATTGTCGACCACCGCGCCGCGCGAGGTATTGATCAGCAGCGCGGTCGGTTTCATCCGCGCCAGGGCCGCCTCGTCGATCAGCTGATGGGTGCTGTCCAGCAGCGGGACATGCAGGGTCAGCACGTCCGCCGCCTCCAGCACCTGCTCGAACGGGTAGCGACCCGCCGCCACCCCGCCGCCCGGGCGCTGCGACACCAGCACCTGCATGCCGAATGCCTCGGCGATGCGCGCCACCCCCTGGCCCAGTTCGCCAAACCCGACGATCCCCAGGGTCATGCCGCGCAGTTCGCGCACCGGGTAGTCGAGCAGGCAGAACTGCGCACTGCGACTCCATTCGCCTGCGCGCACCGCCGCGTTGTAGTCGAACAGGCGGGTGTGATGGGCCAGCATCAGGGCGAAAACGTGCTGCACCACGCTGTCGGTGGCGTAGGCGACGATATTGCAGACCGGGATGCCCAGGTCACGCGCCGTCTCGATCGCCACGTTGTTGTAGCCGGTCGCGGTCAGGCAGATCAGCTTCAGGTTCGGCGCCGCCTGCAGCAGGAGGTCGTCGAGCACCACCTTGTTGGTGACGACGATCTCGGCATCGCCGATATGCGCCAGGCGCTCATCGGCGCCGGTTGCGGGATAGGTCCGCCAGTCATCGAGCAGGTCGGCAAACGCACTCAGGTCGAGATCCTTTTCGGCCAGGCTGGCCAGATCGAGAAAGACACCGCGCATGGGTCACTCCAGAAAGCCTCACAGAGGCCCACGCTAACACGCGGCGGTCATGCGGAAAATGCATCGGACCGCCGCGCCGATGCCCCGGCTCAGGCCTGTTTGCGGGCGCCGCCGAGCAGCAGGAACAGGGCGATGCCCAGCAAGACCACCTGGAATTCCATGCCACCCATCGGGTGCGACTCGGTGGCCACAAATGACCAACGCGGCCAGTGCACCATGCCGATCGCCCCGAGCAACACCGGGGTAGCCGCCAGGCCGGCCAGGCGATCCACCAACAGGCGATGCGGTGCCCGTTCCAGGCCGCCGACCACCGCACCGACCCCGGCCAACACCTCGGCCAATCCAACCAGCAGCACCAGCGCGACCGGCAGTTGCAACATCTCGGCCGACGCCGCAGGCATCAGGATCTTGCCGGCACCGTGGCCGGCGAATACTGCCGCGAAGGGCAATCGAAGCATCCAGTAGGGATTCATGTGTTTTCTCCTGACATTGCGTGTTCTGTTCCTAAAGACCCTGCTCACGGTGGTTTTTTTTCGGACTTTCGCAATGCTCAGTCTTGAACAGTTTCGTCCACATACCCCGCCGCGGGACACCCTGCCTGGGCTCATTTCGGATAAACTTTCCGCAGGGCCCGCAGCGATCGGGCCCTTTTGATTTCTTCACATCCCCAGAGCAGCAGCAAAGGCAACCGTCAGGTCAATGGAACGCATCCGCGAGATCCCCTACAACTACACCTCGTTCTCCGACCGCGAGATCGTCATCCGCTACCTGGGCGAGGAACACTGGCGGCTGATCGAGCAGCTGCGCGGCACGCGGCGCACCGGCCGTTCGGCGCGCATGCTGTTCGAGGTGCTCGGCGACATGTGGGTGGTGGAGCGCAACCCCTACCTGCAGGACGACCTGATCAACAACGTCGACCGGCGCGACGCACTGATCCAGGCCCTGAATCACCGTCTGGACACAGTTCGAGAAGCGCCTCAACGACAACCAGGATGCCGCCCGCCTGCTCGAGGCCGCACGCGATGCGGTCGACCGCTTCTCCAACTGCTTCGGCGAGCGCGCACGCCCTGCGCAGCCGGGTGACCCGCGCGCTGACCCGGATCACCCGCAAGGACAATATCGACTTCAGCGGCCTGGCGCGGGTCTCGCACGCCACCGATGCGACCGACTGGCGCGTCGAGATGCCGTTCGTGGTGATCTCGCCGGATACGCGAAGCACGAGGTCGCGGCGATCGTCAAAGCCTGTATCGATTGCGGCCTGACCCTGATCCCGCGCGGCGGCGGCACCGGCTATACCGGCTCGGCCGTGCCGCTGGACGCGCACTGCGCGGTGATCAACACCGAGAAACTGGAAGACCTGTCGGCGATCGAACAGCATCGCGCTGCCCGGCGTCGACGGCGCGGTGCCGACCGTGCGCACCGGCGCCGGCGTGGTGACCCGCCGCGTGTCCGACCTGGCCGATGCCAACGGCCTGGCCTTCGCGGTCGATCCGACCTCGCAGGATGCCTCGACCATCGGCGGCAACATCGCGATGAACGCCGGCGGCAAGAAGGCCGTGCTGTGGGGCACGACGCTCGACAACCTGGTCAGCTGGCGCATGGTCACGCCGCAGGCCGACTGGCTGGAGGTGGAACGTCTCGACCACAACCTCGGCAAGATCCACGAACAGGAGACGGTGCGCTTCCGCATCCGGCGCTACGAACCCGACGGCCGCACCGACGAAAGGCGACCCGCAGATCCTCGAGATGCCCGGCAGCGTGTTCCGCAAGGCCGGCCTGGGCAAGGACGTCACCGACAAGTTTCTGTCCGGCCTGCCCGGGCGTGCAGAAAGAGGGCTGCGACGGCCTGATCACCTCGGCGCGCTTCGTGTTGCACCGCATGCCCGCAGCATGTGCGCACGGTGTGCCTGGAGTTCTTCGGCACCGACCTGGGCGCGCGGTACCGGCGATCGTCGAGATCGTCGATTACGTCAACGGCCTGCGCCGGCGTGCAGATCGCCGGCCTCGAACACCTCGACGAGCGCTATGTGAAAGCGGTGCGCTATGCGACCAAGGCGGCGCGCCGCGAACGCCCGAAGATGGTGCTGATCGCCGACCTGGTCGGCGACGACGAGCAGGCCCTGGCGCGGCGCCGCCTCGCGAGGTCGTGCGCCTGGCCAATGCGCGCGAGGGCGAGGGTTTCATCGCGATCAGCGCCGATGCGCGCAAACGCTTCTGGCTCGACCGCGCACGCACCGCCGCGATCTCGGCCCACACCAATGCCTTCAAGATCAACGAAGACGTGGTGATCCCGCTCGACAAGCTGGCCGAGTACAGCCGTGGCATCGAGCGCATCAATATCGAGCAGTCGATCGCCAACAAGCTCGAGGTGCTCGAGGCATTCGACGCACAGCTCGAAGAGAACATACCGGCCGCCGGTGACGACGATGAAGATGTCGACGAACTCGAACGCAACAAGTATCTGTTGGCACGCGAGCTGTTGGGCGAGGTGCGACAGCGCTGGCAGACCCTGGCCGGCTGCCTCGACCGACCGGCCAGCGAGTTCACCGATGGCAAGGGCGGCAGCGTCCTGCTGGCCGACGAGGAGAACTGCGTCTGCAGGATGGCGACAGCCTGCTCGACATGCTGTTGCGCCGCGATATCCGGGTGTCGTACCGCGACGAGCTGAAGCAGCCCCTGCGCGAGCTTTTCCGCGGCTCGAACCTCGAACCACTGCGCGACGACCCTGCGCGACATCCATGCCGAGCTGCGTAACAATCGCCTGTTCGTCGCCCTGCACATGCATGCCGGCGACGGCAATGTGCACACCAACATCCCGGTGCACTCGCACAACTACCGCATGCTGCAGGAGGCCGACCGCATCGTCGACCGCATCATGCAGCTGGCGCAGTCGCTCGGCGGCGTGATCTCGCGGCGAACACGGCATCGGCCTGACCAAGGTGCAGTACCTCGAGAGCGACAAGCTCGCGCGCTTCGTCGAGTACAAGGAACAGGTCGATCCGCACGCAGCGTGTTCAACCGCGGCAAGCTGATGCCGGATTCCGGTCTCGACGGCGCCTACACGCCCGTCGCTGCGCCTGGTGCAGCAGGAAGCCATCATCCTCGAGGAGAGCGAGCTCGGCGCGCTCAACGACGACATCAAGCACTGCCTGCGCTGCGGCAAGTGCAAACCGAAGTGCATGACCCACGTGCCGCGCGCCAACCTGCTGTACTCGCCGCGCAACAAGATCCTCGGCACCGGCCTGGTGATCGAGGCCTTCCTGTACGAGGAACAGACCCGTCGCGGCATCTCGCTCGAACACTTCGACGAGATGAACGACATCGCCGATCACTGCACCGTCTGCCACAAGTGCGAGGCCCCCTGCCCGGTCGATATCGACTTCGGCGACGTCACCATGCGCATGCGCAAGATCCTCACCGAGCGCGGCAAGAAACGCTTCAATGCCGGCACCTGGGCGGCGATGAAGTTTCTCAATGCCACCGACCCGCGCACCGTCAAGATCATGCGCAAGGGCATGCTCGACTGGGGCTTCAAGGGCATCTACCCTGGCCCACGACCTGGCGAGAAAAGGCAAGCTGCTCGGCAAGCCGGGCGACATCCCGCAGGCGACCACCGGCAAGCCGAAGATCAAGGAGATCGTGGTCGAGCTGGTGCGCCGGCCGATGCGCGTCGAGCTGCCGAAACGCTCGTACCGCACCGAGCTGGGCCTCGAAGACCGCTCGATGATCCCGATCATCCGCGACAGCGAACGCCTCACCGAGGAATCGGACGCGGTGTTCTACTTCCCCGGCTGTGGCTCCGAGCGCCTGTTCTCGGACGTCGGCCTGGCCACCCTGGCCATGCTGTACGAGACCGGTGCGCAGACGGTGCTGCCGCCCGGCTACCTGTGCTGCGGCTATCCGCAGACCTCCGCCGGACTGGCACGCCAAGGGCCAGCAGATCACCACCGAGAACCGGGTGCTGTTCCACCGGGTCGCCAACACGCTGAACTACATGGACATCAAGACCGTGATCGTGTCCTGCGGCACCTGCATGGATCAGCTGCTCAAGTACGAGTTCGAGAAGATCTTCCCCGGCTGCCGGCTGCTCGACATCCACGAGTACCTGATGGAGAAGGGCGTCAAGACTCGACAGTGTCGAGGGCGTGCAGTACCTCTACCACGACCCCTGCCACACGCCCGATGAAGACCTACGATCCGACCAGGCGTCGCCGCCAAACTGCTGGGCCAGCCGGTCACGCTGTCCGACCGCTGCTGCGGCGAGGCCGGCACGCTGGGCACGGCGCGCCCGGATATCGCCAACCAGCTGCGCTTCCGCAAGGCGGAAGAACTGCGCGAGGGCATTCGCAGCACTGACCGGCCAGGAGACGACCAAAGGCCAGGTGAAGATGCTCACCAGCTGCCCGGCCTGCCAGCAGGGCCTCGCCCGCTACGCCGACGAGACCGGCCTGCAGACCGACTACATCGTGGTCGAACTGATCCGGCACCTGAAGGGCGCCAACTGGCAACAGGACTTTCTCGCCAAGGCTAAGGCGGGCGGCATCGAACGCGTGTTGCTGTAGACGCATCCAGCGGTTTTCTCGACCGCTGGCAATGACATGGTCCGCCCGGGTTTTGGTGACCCAACCGAAGCTTTTCGCCCTGGCTGCGATAAATATGACGCATAGCCCCTGCCGGGCCTCAAGGCTGCCGGTCGCCAGCCGATAGTGAGGGGAGACAAGGAACCTTCATCCCAGACGAGGCAAGTGGCGATGTCTACAGCCCTGAATTTCGACGATGTGCTCTACGACTCGCTCGAGTCACTGTCCCTGCCGGACGTCTATATCCGTCTGCGCGAGGTCATGGAGTCCGACAATGCGTCGATGGCCGACGTGGCAGAGGTGCTTTCACTCGATCCCGCGCTGGCGGCACGCGTGCTGCGCATGGCCAACAGCGCCTTTTACGGATTCCGCGCACAGGTCGACACGGTCTCGCGCGCGGCCAATATCCTCGGCATGCAGAAGATCCACGACCTGGCGCTCGCCGCCGGGGTGTCGAAGGCCTTTGACGGTATCACCAACTCGCTGATGGATATCGATACCTTCTGGTATCGCAGCGTGCACTGCGGCTTCCTGGCCCAGGCGATGGCCGAAGGCAACGGACTGCGCAACACCGAGGCCCTGTTCGTGCGCGGGCTGTTGCATGACATCGGCCACCTGGTGCTGTTCAGTCACTACCCGAGGGAGTGTCGTGAGGCCCTGAGCCACGCGGACGAGGGGCTCGAGTCACGGCTGTTCCACGAGCATGAACTGATCGGTGCGGATGCCATGGAATTCGCCGCCGAACTGGCGCGCGTCTGGCAATTGCCGCAAAGCTTCATCGATTCCTTCCAGCACCTGATGCGACCCGAAGACGTGGCCGGCCCGCTGGCCCGCGAGATCGCGCTGCTGCATGTCGCGGTACAGTTCAGCCACAGCGTCGACGGCGACCTGTTGCTCGAAGAGGTGGTACAGCGTATCCGTGCGCCGATCTGGCGCCTCGCCGAACTGCCACCCGATGTCGGTGCCGCCGCACTGGATGCCTCGACCCTGGAGATGGTCGATGCGATGTACCTGGTGCTGACGCGGGACGATGGGGTGATGGGATAAACCGTCTGTTTTAGGCGAAACGACGTCAGCGTTGATCGATCGGTCTTGTGATCGGCAGTTTGGCCAATACCACCGGTATTCTTGTTCATTTCTTTTGCTTGTCCAAAAGAAACGAACCAAAGAAAAAGACACCCTGCGACTTGCCCCTTGCTGACGCAAGGGGTGCCCTGCGCTTCTCGACCCAGCCCGGCGCTGCGGAACTCGCCCGGCTACGCCGGACTCAGACAGTCCTCGCTTCTCCCGGTCTGGTCCTGCGATGCTCGGCGGCGTCGACGGGGCCGGGGACCTTGTAGCTGACAACGGGATGACCGCTATACCAGCGCCCACAGCGCATCACCACAAACATCGAGATAAGGGCGATCCAGCCTACCCGGCAGCCTCAACCACCAGAACGATCCCGTCGACCGCGACCACCCTCACCCGCCCGCCGACCGGCGCGTCATCACCCTTCACCCGCCACAGCGTGTCACCGACACGCACCTTGCCGAAACCGTTCTCGATCGGCGTCTCCAGCACGAACACCCGCCCGACATACTGCTCGCCGCGGCGGTTCAGGGTCGGCTGATCGCTCTCGTCCGGATGCCTGCGCTGCCACATCCGCCAGCCAACGATGCTGACCAGCGACAGGATCGCGAACAACATCAGCTGGGTCTCCCAGCTCATCGCCGGCATCAGCCACGCCAACAAGCCCCAGCACGATCGCCGAGACCCCCATCCACAGGAAGAAGGTGCCGGGCAGCAGCGTCTCGGCGATGATCAGGCCGAGCGCCAGGATCCACCAGTGCCAGAAGTCGGGCTGGTAACCGTTCATGCCTTGCCCTTTTCCATCGCGGATTTCGCCAGCTCGGCGACGCCGCCCAGCGCACCGATGACACCACTGGCCTCCATCGGCATGAAGATCAGCTTCTGGTTCGGTGCGCTGCCGATGGTCTGCAGGGCTTCGACGTACTTCTGCGCGACGAAGTAGTTCACCGCCTGGATATCACCGTGCGCGATCGCCTCGGAGACCATCCGCGTGGCATTCGCCTCGGCCTCGGCCAGACGCTCGCGCGCCTCGGCCTCGCGGAATGCGGCCTCCTTGTCGCCCTCGGCCTCCAGGATGGCGGCCTGCTTTTCACCATCGGCCTTGAGCACCGCGGCCTGGCGCAGGCCCTCGGCCTCGAGGATGGCCGCGCGCTTGTCACGCTCGGCCTTCATCTGCCGCCCCATCGACTCGACCAGGTCGGTCGGCGGGCTGATGTCCTTGATCTCGATGCGGGTGACCTTGACGCCCCATGGCGTGGTCGCCTCGTCCACCACGGTCAGCAGACGGGCATTGATCTCGTCACGCTTGGACAGCAGTTCGTCGAGGTCCATCGAGCCCATCACGGTACGGATGTTGGTCATGGTCAGGTTGAGCGACGGCGTACTGCAGGTTGCTCACCTCGTAGGCGGCCTTGGCCGAGTCCAGCACCTGGAAGAACACCACGCCATCGACCGCGACCATCGCGTTGTCCTTGGTGATGATCTCCTGGGTCGGCACGTCGAGCACCTGCTCCATCATGTTCAGCTTGTGACCGATCTGGTCGATCACCGGCACGATCAGGTTCAGTCCCGGGCGCAGGCTGCGGGTGTACTTGCCAAAGCGCTCGACGGTCCACTCGTTGCCCTGCGGCACCGACTTGACTCCGAGAAACAGGATGACCGCGGCCAGGCCAAACAGAAAGACGGTAAAAACACCAAACTCACTCATGATCATGATCCTGTGCAGATTGATCCCGCCAGTATAACCCTGCCGGGATGGCACCATTCCGGCCCCGACGATGGGGATTCAGCGACCCGCCCCGCCAGCCCGTCGTTCATGCCTGCACCCGGCAGGGGATCGGCCGGGCTCGAAAACCGCTACAATTCGCTAAACACTCGCCTGGCGAACCGCTGCCCATGTCTGAACCGTCAAACAAAGCCCCCTCACGCTCCCGCCCGGAAACCCATCAGCGCGGCCACGACAAGGTCAGCCGGATCCCGGTCAAGGTGCAGCCAACCACCCAGGTCCAGCGCAAGCCGGACTGGATTCGCGCCAGGCCACCAACCGGCGCCGGCGTCAGTCGGATCAAGCAGATCCTGCGCGAGCGCAAGCTCAGCTCGGTCTGCGAGGAGGCCATGTGCCCGAACCTCGGCGAGTGCTTCAGCCACGGCACCGCGACCTTCATGATCATGGGCGATATCTGCACCCGGCGCTGCCCGTTCTGCGATGTGGCCCACGGCAAGCCGCAGCCGCTCGGATACCGACGAGCCGCGCCAGCTGGCCGAGGCGATCGCCGAGATGACGCTGAAGTACGTGGTGATCACCTCGGTCGACCGCGACGACCTGCGCGACGGCGGCGCCGGCCACTTCGCCGACTGCATCGCGCGCCGTGCGCGAACTGACGCCCAGACGACCACGATCGAGGTGCTGGTGCCGGATTTCCGCGGACGCATGGAGGTGCGCGCTGCGAGCGTCTGCCGGCGCAGCCGCCGGACGTGTTCAACCACAACCTGGAAACCGTGCCGCGCCTGTACCGCCAGGCCCGCCCGGGCGCCGATTACCAGTGGTCGCTCGACCTGCTGCAAACGCTTCAAGGCGCTGCACCCGCAGGTGCCGACCAAGTCCGGCCTCATGCTCGGCCTGGGCGAGACGCGCGACGAAATCCGAGGCGGTCATGCAGGACCTGCGCGACCACGACGTGCGACATGCTCACCCTCGGCCAGTACCTGCAGCCCAGCCGCGATCACCTGCCGGTCGAGCGCTTCGTGACCCCGGCAGAGTTCGACGCACTTGCGCGAGCGCGGCGAACAGATGGGATTTTCGCAACGTCGCCAGCGGCCCGATGGTGCGCTCGTCCTACCACGCCGATCTGCAGGCCAACCCGGTGCTGGGTGCCTGAGCCACCTACCATTACCCACCGGGCACACACCCCGGACAACCAGCGGAACCCCTGACCGTGGAAATCGATGTAACCACCCGCGCCATCCTGAAACTGTTCCTGCTGCCGCCCGGCATTCTGCTGCTCATGCTGCTGATCGGCTGGCTGTTCGCCGGCAGGCTGTTCGGCCGCCTGCTGCTGCTGATCGCGATCGTGCTGTTCTACGGCCTGTCGACACCCGACAGGCCTGGACTGGCTGGGCGGCGAAGCTGGAGACGGTTCCGGCGCTCACCACCCAACAGCTCAAAGACTCGCGTGCCGATGCCATCCTGGTGTTTCTCGCCGGCACCCGTCGGCACAATCCCGAGCTGAACGGGGCCGACGCGCTGTCGTCCCTGAGCCTCGAACGGCTGGATTATGGCCTCTCGATTCACCGCGCCACCGGCCTGCCGATCGTGTTGAGTGGCGGCAGCGTGAAGGGCGATACCCAACCCCTGGCCGACCTGGGTGCCGACTGGCTGCAACAGCGCGCCGGGGTCACCCCGGTCGCCCTGGACAGCGCCAGTCGCGACACCTGGGAGAACGCGCGCAACAGCCGGGAACTGCTGGAGCAGCGCGGCCTGCGCCGGGTCATCCTGGTGACCCACGCCTTCCACATGCCCAGGGCCCTGTTGAGCACCCGGGCAGCGGGTATCGACGCCGTTGCGGCACCGTTCGCCTTCTTCCACACACCGGCGACCTTCAGGCAGCCCGGGACGAGACTGAACGACTGGTTGCCGCAACCCGGCGGTGCTCGGTCGCAGCTACCTGGTGCTGCACGAGATGGCCGGGCTGGTCTGGTATGGCCTGACACGCCATTAAATTCCCAAAGACGCCCCTCGCCTGGCGCCGCTCCCCCACACTTTGTATATGCAAAGCATGTAAAACCACTACACCTACCATCAGGCTGTCACATTTTCAGCCGTGGAGGTATCGGGGAAAGTGGGCCTGCTGGCAAGCCGTCGGATGCGGGGTCCCGGGAGGGTCTTCACCGGACTCTGTTGTTTGCTCACAGGGCTGGCTGCCCCGACTCACGCCGCCGACAGCCCCTTCGTTTCGCTCGCGAACCGCACGGATGCGCCGATCCGGCAGCTCGATACCGGCAACCTCCTGGCCAATCCCGAAGACCGGCGGCACAAGCTGCCGGACCTCGAGCTGAAGGTCGAAAACTGTGCCGGCTATCCCTACCGTCAGCCGCGCAAGCCGGCGGGTGGAGCATCCCGGCATGGTCCTCGACACCTACCGGCTCGGTGGCCTGCTCAGCCGGACCCACGATGACGAGACCTTTCGCACCTTCTTCCACTTGGCCCACTAGCATTACAAGGAATACGACGGTCTGAAGCCGCGGTTGCGCGCCGATTACGCTTCCTGAAGTCGTTCCCGCTCCATCAACCCAGCGCCGGCGCAGGGCGTTGGCCGCCATGCCGTTGTTTACGATCCGTGGCAAGATACCGCCATGAACAAAAACAGCCCCACCATGCTGGCGCTGCTGTTGATTTGCGCTATTGCCAACATGCCCCCGGCCGGCGCCGCACGGCTGCCACAGCGGCAACACATCCTGATCGTCGGTTCGTCGACCGCGTACCCCATTGTCGCGGCCGCCGGCGAGTATTTCAGCCGCCACGAAGGCGAGATCGCCCCGGTCGTCGAATCAACCGGCAGCGGTGGTGGCATCAAGCTGTTCTGCAGCGGCATCGGCCTGGATACGCCGGACATCAGCATGGCCTCACGGCCGATGAAAGACAGCGAACGTGCCCGCTGTGTGCACAACCAGGTCACCGACGCGCGCGAGATCATGATCGGCTACGACGGCATCGTGCTCGCCAGCGCAAAGCTGGGCGAGCAGCTAAGACTGACGCGTACCGACCTGTTCCTGGCCCTTGCCCGCGAGGTGCCCGACCCGCACAACCCCGACAAACTCATCGCCAACCCGTATCAAAGCTGGCAGCAGTTGAATCCGGCGCTGCCCGATCGCCCGATCCGGGTGCTGGGGCCGCCGCCGACCTCCGGTACGCGCGATATCTTCCTCGAACGCCTGCTCGAACCAGCCTGTCGTTCGATACCGGCCCTGCAGCAGGTATTCCTGCGCGATCCCGAGGTATTCAGTCAGCAATGCTACGCGCTGCGCGAGGATGGTGTTTTTATCAATGCCGGCGAGAACGACGCACGCCTGGTGCGCAAACTGGTCAACGACCCGGTCGCACTGGGGATCTTCGGTTACAGCTTTCTCGATCGAAACCGGCACAAACTGCAGGCCGCGACCATTGATGGCATCGAACCCGAATTCGAACTGATCGAAAACGGGGTGTATCCGTTGAGCCGGCCACTGTTTCTCTATGTGAAACCGCCGCATGCGCGCCTGGTAAAAGGCCTCGATGCGTTTATCCAGACCATCGTGTCGCCAGAGCTTATCGGGCCCGAGGGCTTCCTGATCGACCACGGGCTGGTGCCACTGCCGCCCGGCGAAGTCGCGCTGCAACCGCCGGCTGTTAAGCCGTGAGCTTGCTGACGCGCAGCCAGGTCTCCTGCAGGATACGCGCGTCACCACTGGCACGGTGTCGCTCGAGCCCGAGCTCCTCAATGACCTGTCGTTTTACCGCCTGCCAGTCTTCGTGCTGCGCCTCGCTCAGCAGATCCGAGATATCGGCCACGCGGAAACTCTGCAGCAGATTGGCCGCATCAAACAACTTCCCCACCCACGACATATCGAACGCCCAGGCATCGCTGTAGACCGTTTTGTGACCCAGCAGCGCATTGAGTCGCAAGGCCACGTCGTGTATCGGCCGGCCATCGCCAAGCAATCGTTCACGGCTGATGCCGTGCACCGCCTCGGCCTTCTCATCCCAATGCGTCCAGCTGCGCGCCGGCGCGATCAGGTAACAGTGACGGGTCCCGTCCGCCATTGACAGTCCGATCTCGACCGGGTAGCTCCCCCTGCCGAACCCGGAGGCCTCGACGTCGATGGTAATCGGTGTCATGGCTTGCTCCACGGCCCTGCCCGGGAGATCCCGGCAGTCTTTGCGGCCGACTTCAAGAGATAAGTGGCCCGACGGCAGGCAAGATTCAGCCCGCATCGGCCAGATGGTCGTTGTAACGCTCCATCAGGTAGCACAGGCAATCCTGGCGGATGACCTCGGGATCACAGGTCAACATGGACGGCATCACCGGCACGCGGGTCAGCAGCCGTCCCTCCTCCAGCTCGAAGAAACGCTCGGCCACTGAGTGGTCCTGCTCGTCGCGCACGTCCAGCGGCTGGGCGATGCCGCCAATGCATTCGGCAATCAGGCTGCCGACCGGCAGCTCGCGAAAATTCATGGTGTCCAGATGCACGGGGAAATTGATCGCATTGTCGGCATCACCAAATCCAAAGGTATGTTCGGGCGGCACCCGCACGACGGCAACGGTGTGATACAGCTCGATATCGTGCGCAGCGACCGGATGACTCGGGATCTCCGACAGCTGCAGACAGGCATGCAGATAGTCAGTCGCATGTTCCACGCCGTGCGCCTGCCCGACCTTGCCGCATTCGAGCGTGACCGACGGCCCGAGCGCCGCCATCGCCATCGATGCCACACCGCGCGGCCGCACGAAATAGACCACGGTGCGGCCGAACAGGGAGGCCAGGTGCAGCGAGGTGTGCTCGAGCACGTTGACGCAGGCATAGTGCGGATTCACCCCGGTATTGTTGTGCACGTCGATCGAGGCGAAGATCTCGCGATCGGCCATGCGGTCCATGACCTCGCGCATCAGCTCATGTTCCTCGGTGCCCCGCGTCTCGCTGCCGGGCCACACGCGGTTGTAGTCGGGCTGATCCGGCAGGTGCCGCACGCCCTGCTCGGCCGCCTCGGTGTTGCCGACGAACAGGCTCAGCGAGCGCGGCAGGTCGAAACCATCGGCGGTGAGAAACCCGTGCAACACCTCGCGGATCGCATCCCAACCGCTGGTCTCGTTGCCATGCATCAGCACCGATACAAACAATGCGGGCTCACGCCGGCCGGGCAGATGAAACAGCGTCGGCCCACCAAGCACCTCGTGCAGGCCTTCGGCAGCGGTTTCCAGCAGGGACACCGGGAACTCGTCCCGTTCGCGCAACAACTCGCTCATTTCAAACTCCATTCATGCACCGGACGATTGCTCGCCTGGTGTTCGGCATAGGCATCGACCAGCGCAGCGAAATCGCGCCCGTGTTTCTCGATCCACGCCATCTGCCAGTCGGCGCCGGTCAACTGTCTGTCGACGCGACCGCGGATAATATCGAGCCAACGTCGCGCCTCGGCATGCCCGAGCCCCGCGGCCACCAGGCCATCGGTCGCGACGTCCAGCAGACGGCCGCGCAGCAAATCGCCCAGCTTTTGTGACGCCGCACCCAGCCAGCTCACATTGGCATCGAGACCATGCCGTGCCGCCGCATAAAAGTTGTCGCGCGTGGTCTCGAACGGCATCAGCGACTCGAGCACCTGCTCGCTGCGCATCAGCGCCTCGAACAGACCGAGGAAAAGCGCGGTATTCGCCATGGCGTCCCGCGCCGTCGGGCCTGCAGCCACCACCCGGTGCTCGATCCGGCAGTGCGGTGTCCCGGCGTCGTCAAAGCCGATCAGCGGCCGATTCCAACGCCAGATCGTGCCGTTGTGCAGGCGCAGATGCGCCAGCGCCTCGCGCGGCTGATCCATCAGGTCGGGCAGGATCACCGGGTAGCGTACACGGTTGGCCTCGAAGCATTCCAGGATACTCTGTTGCGCATAGCGTACGCCGAAGGTCACACGCTTGCTGTAATCGCTGGCACCCACCGATACCGCCTGCTCGAACAGCGGAATACGCGTTTCATGCCACAACTGGCGCTCGAACAGGTAGGGCGAATTGGCCGCCGCACCGACGGTTATCGCCGAGATCATCTTGCACACGTTGAAGGCACGCGCCGCTTCCGCGGCATCGACCTCGATATGGATCTGCAGCGAGGTGGTGCCGGCCTCGAGCATCACGTCATAGTGTTCATGGTCGAGATGCTCGGCGCCGTCGATATCGAGCACGATCGGCGCACCGCCACGCAGGCGGAACACCTGGTCGTTGATGGCCTTGTAGCGCAACATCGGCGACATGTGCTCGAGTGACAGATCGTCACTGCGCACGGTCGGCAGTATCCCGGTAAACACCGTGCGCAGGTCAAGCCCGGCGGCCGTCTGCTCGCATCTTTGCCAACGCCTGAGCAGCGCATCGTGCATCGCGTCCAGCGCACCAGGATCGAGCGCGGCGGGTTGCGAGTTGATCTCGAAGTTGAACTGCGCGAGTTCGGGCACCACCAGCGGATCATCGACGGCGGCCAGGAAGTCCTGATTCTGCGGTGCAGGCCGGCCGTGTCGATCGATCAGCCAGCCCTCGATCTCGAAACCGAAGCGGCGACGCGGCGAATGCAGCCGACCCTGCGCCAGCCAGTCTTCCAGCAGCGCCGTCTCGTCGTCCAGGCGGTGCCGGAATTCCGCGAAAGCGGCCTGGTCGAACCGGCTGTCGGTGATCTCCTGTCCCATACCCACAAGGGTAACCCGCAATCGCGATCGATGGCGGGCAGATTTGCGCCGGGCGCAACCGGGCTCAGCGGTCCAGCAGCTGCTGCAGCTCGTCGAGCCGCTGCGGGGTACCCACATCGATCCAGCGACCCGGGTGATATTCACCACTGACCCGGGCATCGGCCATCGCCGCACGCAGCAGCGGGGCCAGCGGAAAGGCGGCCTGGCGTGCAGGCGGCAAACAGCTGCGGGCGATAGATGCCGATGCCGCTGAAGGTCAGGCGCGGCTGCGCCGTCGGCATACAGCCGCCCTGCGGCGAGGCGAAAATCACCGGCAGGATGGTGCGGCGGATTGTCGACCATCAGCAGGTGCGCCGAGGCGTCTGCAGGCGATGCGCAGCGCGGCGAACGTCGACATCGCTCCAGACATCGCCGTTGACGACCAGAAACGGCGCATCGTCGAGCAATGGCAGGGCCTTGAATGATCCCGCCACCGGTCTCCAGGGCCCGCCCCTCGCCTTCGGCGGAATAGCGGATACGAGACACCCCATGCAGCTACCATCACCCAGGGCGGCCTCGATCTGCTGGCCAAGATGGGCGTGATTGATCACCAGGCGGCGGATGCCGGCGCGCGACCAGGCGCTCGATATGCCAGACGATCAACGGTTTGCCGGCAACCGGCAGCAGCGGTTTGGGGGTGTGGTCGGTCAGCGGACGCATGCGCTCGCCGCGCCCGGCGGCAAGGATCATGGCACTGCGAATCGGCGGAGTCTGGCGTCGCGTTCACGGCACTCCACTTGCGATCGGCGAGCTAGACGTAACAGCATGGCAACGCCCTGCGGGCCGCGCACTGCACCGCCCGCGTCAGGCCGAATCAGGCCTTCGAGCTTCATTGCGTCGAAGAATTCCTGGTTGGTCTTGGTGACCTTGAGCTTGTCGAACAGGAACTCCATCGCCGCGAGTTCGTCCATCGGGTGCAGGATCTTGCGCAGGATCCACATCTTCTGCAGTTCGTTCTCGGGCATCAGCAGCTCTTCACGGCGCGTGCCGGAGCGGTTGATGTTGATCGCCGGGAAGATGCGCTTCTCGGCGATCCGGCGGTCCAGGTGCACCTCCATGTTGCCGGTGCCCTTGAACTCCTCGTAGATCACGTCGTCCATGCGCGAGCCGGTCTCGACCAGCGCGGTGGCGATGATGGTCAGCGAGCCGCCTTCCTCGACGTTACGCGCGGCACCGAAGAAGCGCTTCGGCTTCTGCAGCGCATTGGCATCGACACCACCGGTCAGCACCTTGCCCGAGGACGGAATGACGGTGTTGTAGGCACGCGCCAGGCGGGTGATCGAGTCGAGCAGGATAACCACGTCCTTCTTGTGCTCGACCAGGCGCTTGGCCTTTTCGATCACCATCTCGGCGACCTGCACATGGCGCGCGGCCGGCTCGTCGAAGGTCGAGGAGATCACCTCGGCGCGCACCGAGCGCTTCATCTCGGTGACTTCTTCCGGGCGCTCGTCGATCAGCAGCACGATCAGGTGGCACTCCGGATGATTCATCGCGATCGACTGGGCGATGTTCTGCATCAGCATGGTCTTACCGGCCTTCGGCGGCGACACGATCAGGCCGCGCTGGCCCTTGCCGATCGGCGCACACAGTTCGATGGTGCGCGCGGTGATGTCCTCGGTGCTGCCGTTGCCCATTTCGAGATTGAACTTCTTGTTGGCGAACAGCGGCGTGAAGTTCTCGAACAGGATCTTGTTCTTCGCGTTCTCCGGCTTGTCGAAGTTGATCTCGTCGACCTTGAGCATCGCGAAGTAGCGCTCGTTGTCTTTCGGCGGCCGGATCTTGCCCGAGATCGTGTCGCCGGTGCGCAGGCTGAAACGGCGAATCTGGCTGGGCGAGACGTAGATGTCGTCCGGCCCGGCCAGGTACGACGAATCCTCCGAACGCAGAAAACCGAAACCGTCCGACAGGATCTCCAGCACACCATCGCCGTAGATGTCCTCGCCCTTCTTGGCGTGCGCCTTGAGGATGGCGAAGATCAGGTCCTGTTTGCGGGAGCGGGCGACGCCCTCGATATTCATGGACTGTGCCAGCTCGGTGAGCTCGGGAACGGGCATTTTCTTCAGTTCGGTGAGATTCATGTCCAGCCTTCTGCGGAACAGCGATAGTTCGATTGAGATTGACTTCGGGAACAGACGCGAGGAGCGCCCGAATCAACTTGGAAGTTTCGTGGGAAGACAGGCCACGCGGGTGGGACCTGAGCGAAGTTTAGCACGCGTTCGGCGCGCGTCCAGCAACTATTGACTGCGACGCCGCGACGCCGCGATCTGGAGCGGTCATTCAGAGGTTGCTGTCGATGAACGCGGTCAGCTGCGACTTGGATACCGCACCGACCTTGGTCGCCTCGACCTCGCCGTCCTTGAACAGCATCAGGGTCGGAATCCCGCGAATGCCGTAACGCGGCGGCGTGTTCGGATTGTCGTCGATATTCAGCTTGGCGATCTTGACCTCGCCGTCGTATTCGCCGGCGATCTCGTCCAGCACCGGGGCAATCATCTTGCAGGGGCCACACCATTCGGCCCAGTAGTCCACCAGCACGGGATCGGACGACTGCAGCACTTCGTTTTCGAAATTGTCGTCCGTAACATGAACGATCTTGTCACTCACTGACTGTCTCCAGATAGTTTCGGAATTCGGAATCGACGCCCCAGAACGGCGCGTCGCGTTTAGCGGAGTAGGGTACCGCTTCGCGCGCCATTTCCGGCTGTCGTGAGCGGCTTTGCGCTTCCTGCGCCATTTGAGCCGATCAACCCGCCTAATTTCAAGCCCTTGAGCGCTCTCAGGGATGGGAATTCGGGTATGCTTGCCCGCCATGAGCGAAAAACACCTGACCAAGACACGATTCGACAGTTTTCCCTTCTCCGAGGCCATCCTGGCACGGCGTGCGCGACGCCGGCTTCGAGTACTGCACCCCGATCCAGGCCGAAACCCTGCCGCTCGCGCTCGATGGCACGATGTGGCCGGCCAGGCGCAGACCGGCACCGGCAAGACCGCGGCCTTTCTGCTGGCCACCCTGCACCTGCTCGACCAGGAGCCGGCCGAGCAGTCACGACGAGCCGAACCAGCCGCGCGCGCTGATGCTGGCGCCGACCCGCGAACTGGCCGTCCAGATCTACAAGGATGCCTGCGTGCTGGCCGCGCACACCGGCCTCAAGGTTCGCGTGGTCTACGGCGGCACCGGCTACGACAGCCAGCGCAAGGCCGTCGAGGACGGCGTCGACATCCTGATCGGCACGCCCGGTCGCATCATCGACTACTTCAAGCAGCACGTGTTCGACCTGCGCGCGATCCAGGTGCTGGTGCTGGACGAGGCCGACCGCATGTTCGATCTCGGGCTTCATCAAGGACATCCGCTTCCTGCTGCGGCGCTGCCCCGACCCGGACAAGCGCCAGAGCATGCTGTTCTCGGCGACCCTGTCCTACCGCGTGACCGAACTCGCCTACGAGCACATGAACAACCCGCAGAAGATCGTGGTCGAGGCCGAGCAGATCACCGCCGACCGGGTGCAGGAAACCGCCTACATGGTCGCCAACGAGGAAAAGATCCCGCTGCTGATCGGCCTGATGCGCAGCTACGAGGACGCGCGCGTGATCGTCTTCATCAACACCAAGCGCGAGGCCGACAAGGTCTGGGGCTTTCTCGAGGGCAACGGCTTTCCCGGCCGCAATCCTGTCCGGCGACGTGCCGCAGAAGAAGCGCATGAGCCTGCTCAAACGTTTCTCCGGCGGCGAGGTCTCGGTACTGGTCGCCACCGATGTCGCCGCGCGCGGCCTGCACATCGAGGGCGTCACCCACGTGGTCAACTACGACCTGCCGGACGATGCCGAGGACTACGTGCACCGTATCGGCCGCACCGCGCGGGCCGGCGCCGAGGGCGATGCCGTCTCCTTCGCCTGCGAGACCTATGCCTTTTCGCTGCCCGGAGATCGAGCAATTCATCGGCCACAAGATTCCCGTCGAACTCGGTCACCGCCGGCCTGCTCGCCGAAGTCGATCCCGAGCAGCCGCGTGCGCATCGACAAGGCCGATCGGCTGCAACGGCGTGACGACGTGGCGGCAGAAAACCGCGCGGTGGCGGAGGTCATAGACCCAAGCCAGGGGCGAGCCCGGGCGGCGCCAAGAAAGCAGGCAGGGCCTCGTCGGGCGACGCAGCCTCATCCGACAAACCGCGCCGCGCGGCGGCGCCGTAAACCCAGTGGCGACAGCGCCCCGCAGGCATGACCGAAACCGTTACCCCGGTCGAGATCCCCGTCGAAAACAAGTGCAGCCGCTGCATCGGCTCGACCTGCTGCACCTACACGACCGAGGCGCTCGGGCCACTGCGCTCGAAGGCCGATTTCGACCATGTGCTGTGGCAGATCTCGCACGACCATGTCGAGGTCTACAGGACGATGACGGCTGGTACCTGCTGATTCGCGGCAGCTGTGAACATCTGCAGGACCGATGGCGCCTGCGGCATCTACGAGATCCGCCCCCAGGTCTGCCGCGACTACAGCAACGACTGGTGCGAATTCGACGAGCCGGCAGAAACGCACTTCACCTACCATTTCCGCAATCACGCCGACCTGCTGAAGTACTGTCGAAAACGCTTCAAGCGCTGGGATGGCTGATCCATGCGCCGGGCGTTGAGGCGTCCAGGCCGACAACAATGCGCCGTGGGAACCGGCTTCGCTGCAGGATACCCGCCCCACCCGGCGGTGAAAATCTGTCACAGTTCACCCTATCGCCAACGTGTTTACCGATCGCCCGCCGATGCTGCGTCTTATCCTGCCCCTGCTCCTGCTGCTGTTCCCGCTGGCGACCCGCTCGGCGGACAGCGTCAATGCTGATCCCCTGCGTATTGGCATCTTCCCGCGCTACCCGGCCGAGGAAACGCGCAGCATGTTCCGACCGCTGGCGGATTACCTGGCACAACGTCTCGATGTCGCTGTGGAACTCGAGACGCCGGCCGACTACCCCGCTTTCTGGTCCGGGGTCGAAGAACGCCGCTTCGACCTGGTGCACTACAACCAGTACCACTATGTACGCGCGCACCGCGAGCTTGGTCACCAGCTGGTTGCCGCCAACGAGGAGCACGCGCGCAACAATCTGCGCGCCACGGTATACGTTCACCGCGACAGCCCGTACCACACGCTGTCCGACCTGAAGGGCCAGAAGATCCTGTTCGGCGGCGGCCCCAAGGCGATGGTCAGCTACATTCTGGCGACCGACCTGTTGCGTCAGCACGGCCTGCAAAACGGCGATTACCTGGAAAACTTCGCGCAGAACCCGATCAAGGCCGTGCTCGCGCTGTATTACCGGCAGAGCGACGCCGCTGTCGCCGGCGACGTCGCGCTCGAGCAGCCCTCTCTGCGCAGCCGATTGGCGCCCGCAGCGTTGCGCGTTCTTGCCCAGAGCATGCCGATAGCCCACCTGCCGTGGGCCGTCGACGGGCGGATCGGCGATACGCAACGCAGCGCGATCCAGCGCGCGCTGCTTGAGCTGAACCAGTCGGAGGGCGGACGCCGGATTCTTGCCGGCATGCAGCTGACCGCGATTCGCCAGGTCGATGACCGGCAGTACGATAGCGTGCGCGAGGTCATTCGCCGCGTGCTCGCTGAGCATTACTGAGACTGGCCATGCACCAGCCCCCGGAACCAAAGGCGCGCGCTCCCCGCAAGCTACCCAGCTTCCGGGTCCGCTACGCGACGATTTTCGGCATTCTGAGCCTGCTGTTCGCGGCCATTGCCATCTTTGGCTACCAGTACAGCTCGTCGGTCAACCGGGCGGCCTCGCGCGATGCGGCGCACCGTGAACAGGGCATCGTCCTGCTCAATGACAGCTTTGCCGAACTCTACCAACTGCGCCAGCACCTGCATGATTTCCTGCTGACGCCGACGCCCCCGGTTCAGCAGGAGCTCGATGCCGTCGGTAAACGTCTGCACAGCGCGCTGAGCCGCCTCGCCCGACACAACACTCGGGGCAATGACACCGATGTCAGCATGATCAGCGATGCCTTGCTGGGAGATGCCGCGACATTGCTCGACAGCGTGGGGCAGCTGGTGCAGATCAGGCAGGACCCCATGCGCTGGTTCCCGGCCAACAGGTTGATCGAGGAGCAACTGCAACCGAACAACGCGCAGTTCACCGCCCTGCTGGATGCCCTGATCGAGGATGGCGATGATCACGACGCCCCCGCTATTGCGGGCCGCCTTTACGACCTGCGCAAATCCTGGCTGCGCATGATTGACGAGCTGCGGCTGATCATCGCCAACCGCTTCGGCGCACACGCCGATGATCCGGCCGCCGGCATGGCCGCGCGTGCCAGCAACCTGCACCTGTATGCCGAGAAAGTGCGGACTCAACTGACAACGCTGCGCGCGGACGCGGCAACAGCAGAGGCGTCTTCGGTGTTCGCGGCGCAGCTCGACGAGCTCGCCACGCATGCCGCGACCTGGCAAACGGCCTACACGCAAATGTACGCCGAACTGCAGTTACCCGACTGGCGTGCCGACCTGCGCTACCTGCGGGGAGAACTCGATCCACAGTTGCAGCGCATGCAGCAGCGTCTGAACATCCTGCGCATCGAGCTGCAGGCGCAGGCCAGGCGACAGGTCGATACCCTTGGCAGCATCGGCCTGCGCCTCGCCATCACCCTGTTCCTGACGCTCGGCCTGATGGCAGCCCTCGGGATCATCGGCTTCGCCAGCCTTGATCGGCTGATTCTCAACCCGGTGCAACGCCTTGCCGACAGCCTCAGGCAACATGCCCACGAGCCCGGCTCGGTGGTATCGATCCCGCCGGCGGTGGAGGAAACGGAGGCACTGCGCGACGCCTTCGCCGCCATGCAGGCGCAGGTCCAGGAACGCGAGCAGCGACTTGACCACCTCGCCCACCACGATAGCCTCACGGGACTGCCGAATCGCGCACGTTTCCGCCAGGGGCTGGCCGCAGCGATCACCGATGCACAGCAGCACGGCATGCTGACCGGGGTGCTGTTCATCGACCTCAATCGCTTCAAACAGGTGAACGACAGCCACGGTCACAGTGCGGGCGACCATATGCTGGTGCAGATCAGCCGACGGCTGGAGACGGTATTCCGCCAGGAAGACCTTATCGCCCGCCTCGGCGGTGACGAGTTCGCGGTCCTGTTGCACAACCTGCACGATCGCAGCGAAATGGGCCTGCTGGCCGAAAAGGCCCTGGATGCGATCAAGCGCCCTTACGAGATCGAGGGCAAACTGTTCTACAGCGGGGCCTCGATCGGCATCGCCGTGGCACCGGACGACAGCACCGATCCCGACCGGCTGATCCAGCAGGCGGATGCCGCCATGTACGCGGCCAAGCGCAGCCAGGGTTCCAGCTTCCGCTACGTCAGCGACGAGATGACGCGCGGTGCCGCCGCCCAGCATGCGCTGGAGAACGAACTGCGCGACGCGGTGCGCGAGCATCGCCTGGAACTGCATTTTCAACCGGTCCGCGCCATCGCGGACGACCATCTGCACTGCTACGAGTCACTGCTGCGCTGGCCGCATGCCGAGCAGGGGATGCTGCGCCCCGCCATCTTCATGGAGGCGATGGACGATGCCGGGCTGTGCACCCAGATCAGCGACTGGACACTCGATCAGTTGCAGACCATCCGCCCGACCCCGGATGCCGTGCTGTCGATCAACCTCAGCGCCCGCCTGCTGCACGACGACGCCTTCGCACAGCGCCTGTTCGATCGCATCGACGAGGGCAGACTCACCGCACGGCAGCTGATTATCGAGATCACCGAAGACACGCTGGAGACCGATCTCAGCGCCGCCAGCCGTGTGCTCGATGAACTCAAGCGGCGCGGCGTGCGCATCGCGCTCGACGACTTCGGTACCGGCCAGGCCTCGCTCAGCCATCTGCGGCGCTTTCCGTTCGACTACATCAAGATCGACCAATCGTTCATCGCCGGCATCGGCAAGGTGCGCAACGACGAGAAACTGGTCCAGGCGATCGTCCGCCTGGCCCACGCCCTGGACATGCTGGTCGTCGCCGAAGGCGTGGAGACCGAGGCACAGCGCGCCTTCCTGGCCGACGAAGGCTGCGACTACATCCAGGGTTACCTGGTCGGGCATCCCTCTCCGGCCGGCTGAAGCGCTCCGGCGGCGTCGATGCGGGCGCACCCGGTGCGCCGCTCAATCCACCTGGCGACGCAACTCGTCGAGCAGATCGCCGAAACCAGGCACCGCCGGGAACTCGTCGACCTGGCGTTCGGCCTGGCGGGTATCCGGCCGCAGGATCGCCAGCAGGTTGGCGATCCCGTAGCTGCCGTGCCGAGCGCAGCACCGCCAGGCTGTCGTCGACGAACAGCGTGCGCTGCGGGTCGAACGACTCCTCCTCCGCAGACGGACCCAGAATCCCTGGTCCTCCTTGGGCAGACCGAGGTCATGCGCGCACACCACATGGTCGAGGCGCTCGCCGAGACGGGTCCGGCGCATCTTCAGCTCGAGCGACTTCTGGTGCGCATTGGTCACCAGCACGCGCCGCTTGCCGGCCTGCGCCAGGAGATCGAGAAAATCGGTGACGTGCGGATGCACGCCGATCAGGTGATCGCACCTCTTCCTTGAGCAGGGCGATGTCCAGCCCCAGCTCGCGCGTCCAGTGATCGACGCAATACCAGTCCAGCGTGCCCTGCGATATCCTGGTAGCGCGCATGCAGCGGCCTGGCGCGCCTCGGCAAGGTCGATGCCGCGTGCCTCGGCGTAGCGTCGCGGCACGTACTCGAGCCAGAAATGGTTGTCGAAATGCAGGTCGAGCAGGGTGCCGTCCATGTCGAGCAGGACGGTATCGATTTTCTGCCAGTCAAACATCGTCCGCTGTCCTCACGCCCACGGTGCGGCGGGATCTTTTGTATGATTGGTGGTCTCGCACGCCGCATCGAATAATCGCTCACGAACAGTAACAATTCGGAGGTAGCACATGGGACCACAGGCACAACAACTGCTCGACATCGCCCGCGAGGCGGGCGAAGCCATTCTCGAAGTCTATCACCAGGATTTTTCGGTCGAGGAAAAAGCCGACAGATTCACCGCTGACCGCGGCCGACCTCGCCTCGCACAGGGTGATCGTCCAGCGCCTCGGCGAGACTCGACCCGGACACCCCGGTACTGTCCGAGGAAGGCGCCGATATCCCGTTCGCCACGCGCAGCCAGTGGCACGCGCTACTGGCTGATCGACCCGCTCGACGGCACCCGCGAGTTCGTCAAGCGCAATGGCGAATTCACCGTCAACATCGCGCTGATCGAGAACGGCTGCCCGGTCGCTCGGCGTGGTGCATGTCCCGGTCAGCGGCGTCAGCTATGTCGGCGAGGTCGGCGAGGGCGCCTGGAAAATCGATGCCGACGACACCAGCATGCCGATCCACGTGCAACGCGCATCGCCGCACGCACGGTGCGGGTCGCAGGCAGCCGCTCGCATGCCGGCGACAGCCTGCAAGCGCTTTCTCGAGCGGCTCGGCGTCGCACGAGATCGTCAGCATGGGCAGTTCGCTGAAGCTCTGCCTGGTCGCCGAAGGGACCGCCGATATCTACCCGCGCCTCGGCCCCACCTCGGAGTGGGACACCGCGGCCGCCCAGGCGGTGGTCGAGGCAGCCGGCGGCCGGGTCACCGATACCGAACTCAAGCCGTTGCGCTATAACACCAAGGAATCGCTGTTGAATCCGCACTTTCTGGTATTCGGCGATCGCTCCGAAAACTGGGGGAGATACCTTTGACGCCATTTGCCCACCGACTGAGAGAGGCCGCGCCGCTCTGGCTGCTTTTGTTGCTCGGCCTGGTGTGCAATAACGCGGCGATCGCCGTGCAGGACGACCCGCTGCAGTTCGACGATACCCCGCTGGACGATCTGCTGCAGTATCCGACGTGGTTCAAGAACAGCTTTCTCGCGCTCGACGAAGACCTCGCAGGAGGCCGTCGCGGGCGGCAAGCAGGGCATCGTCGTGTACTTCGGCCAGAAGCGTTGCGCCTACTGCAAGATGCTGATGGACGTGAACTTTCAGACACCCGACATCGTCACCTACACGCGCGAGCACTTCGACGTGATCCCGATCGACATCTGGAGCCCGGAGGAGGTCACCACGCCGGACGGCGAGTCGATGAGCGAGCGCGAGTACTCGCAGGCGCTGGGGACCAATTTCACGCCGTCGCTGGTGTTCTACGACGCCGACGGACGGATCGCGCTGCGCCTGCGCGGCTACTACCCGCCCTACCAGTTCCGCGCCGCGCTCGAATACGTCGCCGGCGGCCACTACCAGCGGGAGAAATTCCCGGTGTACATGGCGCGCGGCGACCAGACCCTGCGGTTCGAGGCCGGGGACCTGGTCGAGGAACCGTTCTTTACGCCGCCGCCGTACAACCTCGACCGCTCGCGCTTCCCGGCCGAACTGCCGCTGGTGGTGTTCTTCGAACAGGGCGACTGCCATGCCTGCGACATCCTGCACACCCAGCCGCTGCAGCGCAAAGTGGTGCGCAAGCTGTTCGACGGTTTCGAGAGCGTGCAGCTCGACATGTGGTCGGATACGCCGCTGATCAAACCGGACGGCCAACGGTCAACAGCGCGCGACTGGGCCAAGGAACTCGGCATCTTCTACGCGCCGTCGATCGTGTTCTTCGACGAGAGGGGCAGCGAGATCATCCGCGTCGACTCGGTCGTCCACCTGTTCCGCCTGCGCAATGTGCTCAATTACGTGGTCAGCCGCGGCTACCTGACCGAGCCGAACTTCCTGCGCTGGAGCTCGCACACGCGGCGCGAGATTGACGCACCCACCGTCTCGCTTCAGGAAGAACAGAATTCCTCGAGATAATCCTCGTAGCCGCGCCGGCGTTGCCTCAACCGCTCGCCGCGACCGGCCTTGTAGCCGCGTCGCATCTCCGCATTCAACGCATCCAGCTGCCGCCGCTTGCGCAGACAACGGTAGGCACTGCGGTCTTTGGCAGCGGCCCTGGCTGTCCCACCGGGACCCCTGACCTTTCCCTTCGACCGGCCTTTCTCGCGCACACGCTGCTGCAACCACGCGCGCTCACCGCTGCGCAGGCCCTTGCCGGGCAGCGCAGACGGTGCCGATGGCATAACCGCGAGGGTCGCGCCCGAGTCGCAGGCCAGCTGGGTAAACTCGACCTCGCCATGGGCGCCAACACAGCGGTAGACCGCGGCGGCGGCCGGCAGGCCGAAAGAAAAAATCGACAGAAAAAGACAGAAACCCCGGATGCGCATATTCCCTCCCTGGAATTCGCGATTTGCGGAGGCTGCACTATACCCCGGCCCGATCGCCGACCATACTCATCCAGACCGCACCGGCCGGGGCGTCGCCAACGCCCGGTCGGAATCTAAAGCCTGAACCGCTGGATGCCGATGTAAATTCAATGAACCGGCCACCGATCCACAACCCCGACCAGCAGGTTCTGTTCGAGCAGAACGATATGCTGCGCGGACTGCTGGAGACGCTGGGCCGCGATGCCGCGCACAACCAGCAGGTGCTGGCACGTTTCCAGGAACGCGAACTCGCACTGCTCGGCGCCGGCGACCTGGTGAAGCTGCTCGAGCGGCTGACCAGCGGCATGCGCAGCTCGTTCGCCCTGGACAGTGCGAAACTCAAACTGCTTGACCCCTTTCGGTGATTCGCGACCTGCTCTCGGCCATGCCGGATGACAATGCCTGCCTGATGCGCGACATCGAACTGTGCACCGATGTCGGCGCCACCCGGGCGCTTTTCAGCGACCTGAATGCACCCTGGCTCGGGCCCTGGGACGACACCGTCACCGCGTCGCTGTTCGGCCGCCGCCTCGGCGGCAGCGTCGCCCTGCTGCCGCTGCGCCAGGCCGATGGCCTGGCCGGCTTTCTGTGCCTGGGCAGCCGTGATGCGCGACGTTTTCAGCGCGGCCAGGCGACCGATTTTCTCGCCCACCTGGCCTGCGTCGCCGCGGTCTGCCTGGAAAACGCGGTAAACCGCGAGCGCCTGCGCCTGGCCGGGCTGACCGACAGCCTCACCGGCCTGTACAACCGCCGACATCTGCAGCATCGGCTGGAACAGGAGGTGACCCGGGCACAACGCTACGGCCAGGCGCTGTCCTGCCTGTTCGTCGACGCCGACCATTTCAAACGAATCAACGACACCCACGGTCACAGCGCCGGCGACCAGGTGTTGACCGCGCTGGCACAGCGACTGCGGGCACGCCTGCGCACCAGCGACCTGCCGACGCGCTACGGCGGCGAGGAATTTGCCGTGCTGCTGCCGCAGACCGACGTACAGAACGCCCAGATGCTGGCACACGAGATATGCCGCGGCGTCGCCGCCGCACCGATCATGCTGGAAAGCGGCGAACCAGTCACGGTAACGGTTTCGATCGGCGTTTCGGCCCTGGCGCCGGGCAGCCGACATCCTGCCGCCGAGGCCGGGGCCGCCATGTTGCAGGCCGCCGATGAGGCGGTCTACCGGGCAAAGGCCGCGGGCCGCAACCAGGTGGCCAGCGCACCGCTCCCGCCGTAGCGGCGACACCCGGATACCGTCCGGAGCCGGCGCTTGCGAGCGTTCGCTGCTGCCCTGTGGACGAAATGCGGGACATATATATTATTATGTGCTAATATAAGTGGAATTTATCAGGTAATCGCCATGTTACAAAGTCTCGGAAAAGCAGCACTGCATTTAAGGCTCGGCAAGCGTGTCTGCGTCTGTCTGCGTAACAAGCTGATGGACAAGGGCCTGCGCGCCGCCGTTCGCCCGATGGTGTTCGGCTGGTTTTCCTGCTGGTGCGAAAAACCGCGCGCCCACTGAGGCGCCGACACTGCGCCCCGACGGATGTAAGCAACCGCGGGTGAAAAGAATTCCCGATGTCGCGGGTCTCTATGGCCGAAGGAGGCGAATTTCACGCCCCAACAAGCCAACATTCGGAGACTGACATCATGAAGACCCTGATCATTGCCGGCATCTTCGCCGCCACCTCGACCGCCGCCCTGGCCCAGTCATTCGCGTTTCAGCAGCAGATCGGCGCGGAAGAATATGTCCATGGCCAGAATACCGCTCACCTGTCTTTCGCCCCGGTGGAACGGCACAACACCCTGTCCTCGCTGACCCGCTGGACCCTCGACGCAAACGTCGACGGTATCGCGATGAACCCCTTCGAGGGCGAGATCGTCAAGAGCGGCCCGAGCCGCATCAGCCTGTACGAGTTTGTGCGTGACAGCCCCGAGGGCACCGCCTACCGCAGCTACCACGAGCGCTACCCGGTGGGCACCGACTGGGGTCAGGTCGCCCGGGACTACCGTGACGACCCGATGAATCACGGCCTGGCAGCGGAGACCAACCCGCACGCTGGTGAATCCTGACAGGCCGGGACGGGGCGGCCGTCATCATACGCCTCCCCGACCCCATTACTTCAGTCTGACCCGGCCAGCATGCGCTGCAGATAGCGCGAGCCACCAAGGTTACGCATCTGAGCCGATAATCCAGTCGCGGCGCTTGCGCACATAGGCCGAGGGACGATCGACCCGGTACAACACCGGGTTGGGCAGCACCGCCGCCAGCAGGGCCGCGCGGCGGCGACCGATATCCGCTGGCGCTGCAGAAAAATAGTGCTCGGCGGCCACGCCGACCCCAAACAGGCGCTCCCCCATCTCGGCAAAATTGAGGTACATCTCCAGGATCCTCTGCTTTGTCCACAGGCCCTCGATCAGCACGGTAAACCATAGCTCGAGCCCCTTGCGCAGGTAGCTGCGGCCCTGCCACAGGAACAGGTTGCGTGCGACCTGCTGGCTGATCGTGCTGGCGCCGCGCAGCGGCCGGCCATCCAGATGGTCCTCCACCGCCGCGATGATCTGTTGCGTGTCGAACCCCCAGTGATCGAAGAAGCGCTGATCCTCTGCCGCGATCACCGCCAGTGCCACCTCGCGGTCGATCTGCGCGAAGGCCACCCAGCGCTGATCCTGCGGCCCACCCTCGCTGGCCAGGCGCTGCAGCATGACCGCCGAATAGGGCGGATCGACCCAGCGCAGCAGTAACACCAACCCGACCGAGCCAAGCAGAAACAGCCCGAGCAGGATCAGCAGAAGGCGTTTGGCTCGCCGCAACAGTCGCGCAACACCGCGCCCTGGCCTTTCCATCCGCGATCGTCCTGTGTGTGAAAGAATGCAGGCGGATTATCGCGCATGCGCCGCCCCGTTGCGCCGCCCGCGGCTACCCCGGGGCCGGCAGGCCAATCACGAAGCGATGCTTGCCCGCGGGCGTTCGCGCGATCTCGTTCACGTAGGCAAACTCGAGCCTGATCTGCGGATCGAGCTCATCGGCAATACGCCGGCGAATGGCCTGTTCGTCGTCGCGGCCCAGGCGCTGCGGGCAGACCAGGTTCAGGCGCAGTTCGTCCAATGCATGCTGCACCCACTGGTACTGCTGAACGTCGTTGTGGCCATACAACAGGCCGTTGAAGAACGCCGGATGCACGCGCCTGCCGCCGCGCAGTCGCACCAGGTCGTTCTGCCGACAGGTGCCCATCGCCATCATCGGGAAGGGCGAACCGCAGGCGCACTCGCCATCCTGCAGGGTCCCGGTATCGCCAAGTTCATAGCGGATGAACGGCATCGTGTGATCGGTGAGGGAGGTCACCAGCAGGCGATCTTCACCGTCGGTCTGCAGTGATTCGAGCAACACCAGGTCGCTGAACACGTGCATGTTGCCATGGCGACATTCCCAGGCAATGTTCGGCACCTCGCGACAGCCGTATTGATCGAACACCTTGCAGCCGAACGCCCGCTGCATCAGTTCGCGCTGCTGTGCGTCTAAAGGCTCGGCGGTCGAATACACGGCGAGCAGCGAGTGCCGCAACGCCCAGCCGCGATCAAGCATGAAGCGCGCCAGCTCGCCGAGCGCGGAGGCATAGCCATACAGCAGCGCCGGCTGCCAGCCTTCAATAACGGTCAGCCATTCGGCCAGGCGCGCCGCGGTGTACTCGATCGCCGCCAGGCTGCGCTCCACGCTGAACAGGCCAGCCTGATCGCCACCGAGTACCGCGCCCCGGCGGGTATCCCGCGCTGCGCCCCACAGGTAGAGCACACGCTGTCCCGGCCGCCAGCCCGACATCATGAAGCCGCGCTGCATGCCGGCGAGCATGCGCTGGTGTTTGTCCTGATCGTAATAGAAGGTCAGCGGCTGCCCGGTCGAGCCGCCGGTGTGCCCCTCTTTCACCGATTGCCGATCGACCGTTCGGGACAGCATGCGCTCGCGCTTCTCGATCACATCGCGCTTGCTCAGAACCGGCAGTTCAGCCGGACCGAAATCCGTACCCAGCGCGGACAGGTCGCCAAACCGTTCGGCATAGAAGTCGGTGTTTACGCTGGCGTGGTTCACGATCCCGCGAAACGCGGCCTGCTGCCGTGCGCGCAGGCTCGCGGCATCCAGTCGCTGCGCGGCGAGCATCTCCGCCAGCAGGGCATAGCGCCGGCGGTGGGCGAGCCGATGCAGGGTGTAGCGTAACCAGCGCGCCATCAGCCGACGCTGCGGAGGGTCTGCAGCGCCGCCCGCCAGGCCTCGCGTCGCGCTGTCGAAACCCTGTATCGCCTCGACCTGGCGCTGGCGCCAGGCCACCCAGTGGTCGGCCGAATCGATCCTGTTCACCCAGGCGGAATCGCGGCCGAAGTTCCTGGCCAGGTTGTCGATGAAGCGGACGAAGTTCTGCATGGCCTCGGCGCAGGTCGGGTCGTCATGCCACCAGCGCCCCGCTTCACCCAGCACGCTCTGCAACTGATCGAGCCTTTGCAGTACCAGGCGCTGGCGGTCGGCATAGCGCTCGCGCATCCCGTCCCTGACCTGGTCGAGCAGACCTGCCAGGGATACCGGGTCCGGACAGCCTTGCGGATAACCGGCCTCGGCCAGTCGCTGCATACTGAACAACATGACGTCACCAAAAAACTGGCGCTCGAACTCGTCGCTCAGATCAACCTGTTGCTGCTGCGCCACCACCCCGGGGCGGAACTCGGATTCACCGGTGCTGTCGAGCGTGCGCGTATGCAGCATCGGCACGTTGGCCGAAACGAATCGCTCACCCAGCCCGGCCTTGAGCAGGCGTCCCATGGTTGGACCCGACATGCGCAGGCGCAGCGGGGCAAACGGGATGAACCAGTCCAGCGCCTGCACACTGAACACATAGTTGCCGGTGTACACGGTGCGCGCCGGCTGCACGCTTTGTGCAACCGCCTGGTAGCGGTACCAGGTGGTGCGCGTCGGGTGTTCACCGTGGAAGAAACGGTTGAGGTGTCGCGCGAAATCGGCAAAGCACTGGCGATTGGTCGGCGTTGCCGGCAGGTCACAGTGATAGCGGTAGAACTCGCGCCCGGCATCGAAGCCGAACAGGTCGGCCATATCGTGATAGGCCGCATCGCCGGATCCACGGGCATCGAGCGCCGGCTGCCGGTAGGTATCATCCGCCGCCGTGTCGGCCATCTCGCCGACGAAGCCGATAACATCGTCGAGAAAGTTCGCCGCCATCACCGCCGGCGATACCGGCGGGTCGCCAACCACCTTGCCGGTCAGCACCTGGGCCTTGGTCTCGCGGAACACGCGATCGATTTCATGCAGGTAATTCACCGCGTACAGGTCGCCCTGGCCATCGTCGGTTGCGACCCGCACGCGAAACGACTGATCCGCATCGATGGTGAAGAACAGCAGCGGATCGCCACGATGCCGGCTCGGCGATCTCGGCCAGGCGCAGGTAGGCGATGTTGCGCATCATGCCCTGGCCCTTGCGCGCAAAGGCTGGCAGTTCGTGCCGACCGATGATCGGCTCGAGATCGTGCGACTGCAGTCGCTCGAGCAGGGCCAGTTGCTGCGCAACCCCGAAATACTCGGTGGCAAGCCCCTGTGCGGTGAAGTGATCGGCAATCGCCTGGTGCGCGGCGATCGACGGCGCCAGTCCGGAGTCATCCGCCAGCAATACCGATACCTTGCGGAAGCGTCTCGCCGTCGCGGCCGCCGTAGCGTAGCGGTCGCACAGGGTCAGCAGGCTGTCGAGACAGGCCTGCAGGTGGCGTGGGCTGTCGGCCACCGGAATCACGATGACGAAATGGTGGCGATGGTCCTCGCCCTGTGCGGCGATCAGCGCCTCCAGTGCACGCCAGGCCTGCTGGTACTCGCGCAGGCGCTGATCACTCGGTCCGTCGGCCCAGAGCGTGGCCTCGAGCCGTTCGATGCGCGCCCGCTGGTCGGCCAGCCGCTTTGCCGAAACGGCCTCAGCGCGAGGAAAGGTAGGTTGGGAACGCATTCTTGTCCAGGGTGATCTCGATCAGGTTGATGGCGTTGCGCAGGTCGGCGTTGGCGAACAGGGCCTCGATATCATCGACATGGTCGACCCGGTAGTGATGAATGCCGAACGAATCGGCTAGCGCACGGAAATCGGGATTGACGAAATCACAGTCGATGTAGCGCTCGTCGTACAGCTGGAACTGGTTCTTGCGGATCAGTCCCATGGTGGCGTTGTTGATCACCACGGCGTTGAGCGGCACCGCGTAGTTGACTGCCGTCATCAGCTCCATGCAACACATCTGAAAACCACCGTCGCCCAGTATCGCGAACACCGGGCTGTCGCCGGCGAAGAACTTTGCGCCGATCGCCGCCGGGATGGCATGGCCCAGCGAGGAGATGCCCGAGTTGGGGAAATAGTGATTGCTGTCGGACACCTCGTAGTAGCTCTGCGCAAACACGATGTTGTCGTCGAACACGATGGCCTTGTGCGGAAAGTGTCGCGCAAGTGCGCTATAGAACGCCTGGATCAGCACGAACTTCTCCGGGTCGGCCGCGCTATCGTCTACCGGTTCCGCCAGCGTGCCCGACACCTGCGCACGATGCGCATCGAAGCCCTGCAGACTCTTGCGTGACACGCCGCGTTCACTCATTCGGTCGGACAACTCGCTCACGAATCGTCCGATATCACCCTGCACCGCCACGTCCGGCTTGAACACCTTGCCGAGCTGGCCGGGATCACGGTCCACCTGCACGATCCGCTTGCCGCTGAGCAGCTGGTCGTTCCACAGGTAGCTGGTGCGTTCGTTGAATCCGGCACCCAGGAACAGCAGCAGGTCGGCCTGTTCGACGATGTAGCGTCGCGCATCGCCGTTCGAGGTCACGCCCAGGCAGCCGAGCGACAGCCCCTCACCCTCGGCGATCACGCCCTTGCCCTTGAGGCTGGTCGCGACCGGTATGCCGAAGGTCTCGCTGAACTGCGCTGACACGCTCCCGCGCACCCGACTTGATACAGCCGTAGCCGGCGATGATCGCCGGCGAGTGCGCAGCGGCGAGCAGATCGGCCGCCTCGGCAAGTGGACCACCCTGCCCAGACGACACTGTCGTGACCGATGGGAAATGCACCTGGTCGAGCAGATCGCTGTCGACCAGCTCCTTCTGCACGTTGTACGGGATGCTCAGCAGCACCGGGCCCGGTTGATGCGCAAACAGCGCCTGCGTGGCCTGGTTCAGCACCTGGCCGAGGTAATCGGTGCGCTCGATCAGCTTGCGATAGCGGGTGATGCCGCGAAACAACTCACCCTGGTCGATCGCCCCACCTTCGCCGGAACTTTCCTGCAGACCGCCGCGGCCGAAGATATAGGTCGAGGTCTCACCGGTGATGACCAGAACCGGTTGCTGTTCGGCATAGGCATTGGCGATCCCGGTCACCAGGTTGGTCGCCCCCGGGCCCGCCGTCGCGATACAGGCGGAGACGCGGTGCGAGATCCGCGCATATCCGCCGGCCATGAACGACGCACCCTGCTCGTGCTTCACCAGCACGCTCTTCACCGACGATTTGTACAGGGCGTCGTAGATCGGCAGCACATGGGCGCCCGGCATACCGAAGATCAGCTCGATGCCCAGGCGTTCCATGTACCTCACGATGAGGTCGCTCACAGTCATATTCATGATTCTTGCGGCACCACCCGATCACGTCACCGGGCGACACGCTGCAGACTACCAGCGCCTCGCTAACGACACTGCTGCCCGCTTCCCCCCTGAAGAATGGTCGCCGCCCGCCTTGGGATGCCCATTCCCACATTATTGGGGCGGCAATACAGCGCGACGCTGAAAAGTCGCGGGATTATATCGGTTTGCACCGGCGCGGGGCAGGCACCGCGATTGGTACTTCCCTGGCGACGCCCGACCGGCCAGAATCAGGCGGATGAAAAATTGCGGCCGTATCCTGTGCATTTCGCTGGCCATTCTGGCCGGTGCGACTTATGCAGGGCGCCCGCGGCTGGAGGTTCCCGGGATCAGTGGCAACGATGACCGCCACATCGGGAATTCGCGTCAGTACCCGTGGAGCGCGATCGGCCGCCTCAACATCACCACGGGCGGATTCTGCACCGCTACGGTGATCGGCCCACGGCGCGTACTGACCGCCGCGCACTGCCTGTGGAACCAACGCACCGCGGCCTGGTACCCGCCGTGTGCGCTGCATTTTCTCGCCGGCTATCAACGTGGCGAGTATGCGGTACATGCCCTCGTATCGACATTCGACGTGGCACCCGGCTACCGGCCCGGCCGCCCCAGACTGACCGAGGACTGGGCCGTGGTCACGCTCGACCACGACATATCGCTCAAGACCGCGGCACTGCCCATCGCGTCAGAGCCAACTACGTCATCGGCGCACCTGGTCCAGGCGGGTTACAGTCGCGACCATCCACATGTCCTGACGATCAACCGCTCGTGCAGCGGCAGCGGACTGTCCGGCGGGGCCGGGCTGATGACCCATGACTGCGACGCGACCTTCGGCGATTCCGGTTCACCCATCCTGGTGCAACGCGATGCCGGCCCGGAACTGGCCGCGATCCACGTCGCAATCCGGCGCCGCAACAAGCAGACACAGGGTATCGCAGTGAGCAGCGCGCCCGCGCGCGACTGGCTATCGACCCACCCGGTGGAGGATCCTCCCGGCCAGGTCAGGGCCTGCAAGGTCTCACCAGCGATCAACGTGCGTGGCGAACGACTGGGCCTGGCGGGATCCTACCCGGTGTCCCATTGGTATGGACCACCCCAGGGTGGCATCATGCGGCGGTGAAACTGTCGTACCAACCACCACCTTTTGCCCACCCATTGATCCACTACCGGGATGAGCATCTTGTGGCCGTGGAAAAACCCAGCGGCCTGCTCTCGGTGCCGGGGCGCGGCCCCGAGAAACAGGACTGCCTCGTCTCGAGGGTACAACTGCGCTTCCCGTCCGCCCTTGTCGTGCACCGCCTGGATATGGGCACATCCGGACTGGTCCTGTTTGCGCTCGACCCTGACACCCAGGGCGCGCTCGGGCGGTTGTTCGAAACACGCCAGGTGCAAAAGCGCTACCTCGCCTGCGTGCATGGAACCCCGCATCCATCCAAAGGCGAGATCGATCTTCCCCTGGCCGCGGACTGGCCGCGGCGTCCACGCCAGCACGTCGATAACCGCAGTGGAAAGGCCGCCCATACCCGCTATCGCACGCTGGCGCCGCACGCGGGCGGCAGCTGCTCACGCGTCGAACTGATCCCCACCACCGGGCGCAGTCACCAACTGCGCGTGCACATGGCCGAGCTGGGACATCCCATCCTGGGCGATGAGCTGTATGCCGACGAAAATGCCCGGAACCTGTCAGGGCGCCTTTTATTGCATGCCGAACACCTGGACTTCAGCCATCCAGGTACCGGTGAATCGTTGCAGCTGCACAGCCCCGCGCCATTCTGAGTCGGCGATCGCGCCAAGGCCGCGGTATGCTAGAGACGCTCGAGCAGGCGGATCAGCGTGTTCAGCGGCGGGTCCTCTTCCAGGGCCCCCTCCCAGAACGCATAGCTCACCTCGTGCCCTGGCTCACCAATGGTCAAATGCGCCTCGAACGCGGTCACGCCCTCCGGCATCGGATGCGCACGCGGCAGGCCGAGCGCCTCAATCGCATCGACCAGGGCCTCGCCCTGTTCGTTACTCAGGGTGCCTTTGCGTGGCTCCTGACTGGTGTAGGACTCGCTCTCGACGACAAACCCGCCGCCACCCTCGACGCTGATCTTCAGCGCGTAATCCTCTTCACCGACGACCTGATAAGTGATGGGTACCATCCGCATTGCTCCCACAGGAAATTGAATTGTGCGGCCGGGGTCAACACGCCGCGCCCGGCCATCAGTCCAAGTATAGGAAGCGGGGTGGCGCAGACACTGCCGCGGATCAAGTGCTGCCGATTTAGCCGCACAAGCTGTTGCGAGGCCTGCCGGGGGGGCTGGACCGTTAGCGATTGGCCTTTTTCAACAGGGCGGCGGCCTCGCCGGAACGTCCCAGGCGTGTCAGCACCTCAGCGCCCATGCGCATCACCCCGCGATCATCCGGCAGCATTTTCCGCATCGCGACGACATCATCCAGAGCGGCCTGGTCGGCACCCTGCCGGGTATGAATGCGATAGCGCAAAAGATGATCGTTGAGGGTCGGCGGGCTGAGAGCCGTGGCCGCGGCAAGGTCCTGCAGTGCACCGTCGAACGCTGATCGGATATAGCGGATTTCGGCGCGGGCACGCAGCAGGTCGGGATCGCGATTTTGTTTCTTGGCCAAGGCGGCAGAGATCTTGGCCTCACCGAGGTCTGTCTGATCATTGTTGGCTGCGGCATCGACAAACGCCTGCAGCGCGACCGCGCCCGGATCATCCGTAGCGATCACTTCTTCCAGGTCGGCCAGGGCCAACCTCTGCCAGGGGGCGCTGACGATAAACAGGGCACGGGCCCGCTTCAGGCCGATATCATCGGGATGTTCAGCGATCGCCGCATTCAGGGTGAACAGGGCCTCGTAGATGGTCTCGTCCTGGCGCATACCCGCGAGTCGCACCAGGCCACGCGCCAGCATCGGGCTTCGCGGTTCCGCGGCCTTGAGGCGGGCAACGCTCTCCTGCAGCGCAACCGGATCGTCCGCCTGCAATGCCGCGTTCACGGCATTCTCCAGTTCACCGGCAGGCACGGGCATGGCGCCAAGCAGCAAGGCAAACAGCGCCATTGTGAGGGTGATTGAGCGCGCGTTCATCTGGGTTTCTCCGCTATTCATAGCTTGGTGACGTAGTCGAAGGCACCGGCCATCTGCGCCATGGTTTCCGCCAGGCTCTGCCCGGTGTCCTGCAGCAATATGCGGTCGGCGACGATAGGACTGAAATCGCCCTGTGACAGGCCGCGCACGACAGCGATCTGGCGCTCCAGCGTCGGCGTCAGCCCTGCCGCGGCCGGTTTGCCGGCGGCCTTGTCGGCCGCATTCAGCGCTTCGATCATTGGCAGGACCTTGCTGTCGAACTGCGCTATCAATGTGCTGCCGGCGGCCTGCACCTCGGACATGGTTGCTGCAGCATTGAGGCCCGACGGCAGAGCCGCTTCGATGCTTGTCCCGGCAGACGCAGACGAACCGGTCAGCAGATCGCCCAACGGTACCTTCGCGCCGCTGATCGGGGCCTTCGAAGCCCATGAGTCGCCCATCGGCAGCGCATTGGTATTGGCTGGCGCCTTGCCAGTCGATGGCTTCGGCTTGGCGGATGCCGCGCTGGCGGCAGCGGATTTTTTATCGTCATTGCCCACACCCGCGGCGTTTAGCGTCGTCGCCTGGGCACTCATCTGGTTCGACAGGAACGAAGCCTGATCGAGCTTCCACTGGCGGTTCAGTGCGGCATTCGCGCCCTCGAGACTGCTCTCCACGTTTGCCACTGTCTTGGCCTGGACTGCGCTTTTCAGCGAGTTGCCCCACCCATAGAGTTGCAGCAGATTGCCAGCATCCTGCCAGAGGCCCACGCCGATGCTCGCTGCACCCTTGCCGTCACGAATCGCGATATAGGTATTGACGGGCAGGGTTTCCTTGGCCACCCCTTCCACTGCCCCGCCCGTACCGCTCTTCGCATAACCGTCGATAACGCCGGTGCTGATGTTGTACGTCAGCAGCACGCTGCTGGCTGTGGCCGCCTGCGTGGTCAGTGCTGCCGAGGTAGCGGCTGTGGTGGTAACCAAACCCGCACTGCCGGCGGTGGCCGCCATGCCTGCACCACCGGCCAGCAGCGCAACCGAAATGGTTGCCCCGGTCTTGACCCGGGATGCACCCACCTCGTACTCGGCCATGGCGATCTCGCTCAACTTCGCATCCAGCGTCTCCTGCGCAAAGTCGGCCTGGGTGCGGGTCTCGAAGACGGTACGGCGAAACTCGCGTACCGCGTCGAGGCGCTCAAAGTCCTCCAACCCACCCTGGTTGTCGAATCCGGCAACCCGGTCCAGTTTCTGGATCAGGTTGATGGCATCGTCCTGGTCGGTGGTCTTGCGAATGAACTCGCGGGTCTTGATCATCTGCTCGGTGGCCTGTTGCTCGGCCTTGGCCTTGGCCGTTATGTCGCGCAGCGTCACGTCGGTCTGGTTCAGCTTGTAGGGATCGAAACCCGACGGCACCTTACCGTCATAGCCGTCAAATGTACCGCCTTGCACTGCTAGCCTGGCGTGCGCCTCACCCAACATGGCTTCGTTGTTCTGGATATTAAATTCAATGTCAGCCTGTATTTTGGCCTTTTGCTCCGAAGAGATATCGTTGCGCCCCTGCAGCGCCTGCAGTTCGACGCGCTTCTGTTTCAGGTTGCTCATATAAAAATCGATATCCGCCTGGGTTTGGTTGACCTGTGACGGGTCGGCGCCGGCCGGCCCGGCACCTGGCATAGGCAACGCTGATTCGCCCCCCGCAATCATCTCTCCGGGGCCACTCGTTACGTCGGGTTTTGGCAACTGGGCCTCATAGGCAACCATCTGCGACTGCAACCAGATGATTTTGTCGATATCGTCGGCGACATAGCTCATATTGAAGGTGTTTATGTTTTCGAAACCCCAGGCCACCGTCCAGCCACTCGCTTCATAGGTGGCCAAGGTTGCCTGCATGACCGGCAGACTGGCCTTGGCGATCGCTATGCGGCGCAGGCGCTCCGCGTTCCCGGATTCCGTTTGGTACGGCCACTTTCCGGCAAGGCCGGTGTAATGCTCGATCTCCCATTGCCTGTTCTTGATATGCGACCGGAGCGCTGCCAGCCGCTTTTCGTATTCTTCTCTGGCCGCCACCAGACGGGGTCTAACGCGTGCAATGAGTCTTTCGATCTCGGCCTTGATCGCCAAGATCGACTGCGCGGGTGACGATGCATAAAGGCAGCCAACGGGGAGACGGTTCATGTCAATCACCGTCGCTTCCGCTCGATACGAACGCAGATCGTCCAGGTAGCCTTCAATGTCCGCGGTATTTTGGTTTACCGGACCTGTCGCCAGGTCGTTTGCACCTTCCAGCGCCTTACCGTCGCCGGTCGTTTCCATCTCCGAAGGTGTTGGACTTTCTGTTTCCGGGGCAGCCGACCGCATTTGAGGTGGCGCCATGCTTTGAGCAAGGCTCTGCAACGCAGTTTCCGATGCCGCGGGCTTCGGTTCAGGCTGCGCAACGGCGCCGGAGCCTGCAATCGCCTCCCCCGCTTGCGCCGAATCAGGGCGCGGGTCCGTGCCTGCCTTGCTGGCAATCTCTGCAAGCTGCGAGTAATCGCTGTTATGCGCGGCATGGCGGGCCCGGTTCTGCAGATCCGGATCTTCTATATCGCTGATCCAGGTGAACACCGCATTCAGCGTGCCGTTGCCGACTACACCATCGATGGGACCCGGGTCGTAGCCCATGTCCTTCAGCGCCTGTTGCAGTGCGGTTCCCGCCTTTTTGGCCGCCTTGGCCGATGACGTTTTTGCCGCAGGCGCTCTCACCGCAACCGCACCACTGGTCGGCGGCGACGGCGGTGGGCTGGCGACTGTCGGCGGGGCGACGTTGGCCGTGCTGTTCGATGCCTTGGAACTGGGGATGGCCTGGCTTTCCGCCGGCAGCGGGATCGGCGCAAGGTCGCGTGGTGGCACGATGGGTCGCGAGGGCACCATGGGAGGCAATACCGGCGGCCGGACAATCGTCGGCGGCGCAGGCGGTGGGTGGTGAAACGGCGCCGCGACAGCGAGCCCGAATGGCGTGAGCGACACCAGCAGGGTGGCACCGAGGCACCGAAGTATCGGGGCTCGCAAGCCGGACATTTTCATCTGACACACTCCTGCAAGACCGAAGGGCGACCACCCGGCGGCCGCCAATCCGCAACAAACATTGCGAGGAAACGGCATGGACGGCGGGACAGCTTCATCGCTTTGGAAAACGACCTGTCACATCGAACTCGCACCGCGGGTAACCCAGCATTATTGTTGTCCATGCGCGTGTACTCGTCATCCATAATGCGACACGATTTCACGATCTACCCTGACGCCCGTCAAAGAGTGATGGCGCGATGCGTCATATATTCATCGCATTCCGGTGCCGTCGAACGACGCGTGCCTTCATCAACGGAGCCGTCAGATGTTCAACAAGAAAAATCCCCTACTAGCCAGTGCGATTGCGATTGCCACGATGGCACCAACGGCCGCGCTGTCGATTGAGATGCATTCGGGGCCCGGCGATGTCGCCAGCACCGAACTGACAGCGATTTCCGTACAGACCCTCACGGCAGCAAATACCGCTCGACTGATCGGGATGCGGTTCGATCCGATGTTCAATCAGCGCGGTATGCCAGGGAGCGGGTCTGGCAATGCGGCCGTTCTCCCGAACGGCTTCACGAGTCTCTCTTCGGGCGAAGAAACGAAAGGCGTTTCGTTCTGGGCGAATGGGTCTGTCAACCGGATCGAGGATGATTTCAAGGGCACCCGCTACGACGGCCATAGCAACAGTATTGCGATCGGCGGCGATTATCAGCTCAATCCGAACGTGGTCGTCGGCCTGTCACTCAGCTATTCGGTTACCGACATCGACACGGCCTTCAACTCCGGCGACAGCAAGACCAAGGGCGTCACCCTGATGCCGTATGTGAACCTGACAATCAATGACTGGCTGTCAGCGGATCTCTCGCTGGGCTACTCCGACAGTGAAACCGACGTGAGACGCAAGGCTGGTGCAACCACGATAACCGGCACCCAGGACTCAGATGGCTGGATCGCCGTAGCCAATCTCAATGCGCAGAATTGGTACGACCAGATGTTCGTATCGGCCACCGCCGGTCTGCTTTACAACGAGGACAGGCGCGCCAATTTCACCGAGAGCAACGGCACCGTGAACGTGGGCAAGACCAACAACCTGACCCAAGCGAGCCTCAAGGCCTCGGTCGGGTACTGGATGGATCCCTTCATGCCGTCATTGTCGCTGACCTATACCTACGATCTGGATCGTGAAGACCAGGTCGTTGCCGCTGGCCCACAACCCGCCAACGATGAAGATGGCCTGATCGTCGGACTCGGGGTATCAATCTACGGCTCCGGCGCTACCGAAGGCCTCTCCGGGACGCTTGCCCTCACCAGTGAACTGCTCAGGGAAGATATGACCAACAACGGCATCGCACTGAACGTGAGATACGCTTTTTGATCCCGCGCGGCATGCTGGCAGTGGTGTTGTCGACCATTGCCGCATGCTCGCACCTCTCGCCCCTGCCGCCGTCCGACCCTGCATTCGAAAGATTCAGCGAGAGTCGGCCCGATCTGAAAACACTTGGCTGGCTGCGCCGCGGCGCCGCCGTGACGGATCAGCCATTGCTGGTAGTTATCGAAGGCGACGGGGCGGCCTGGCATCGGAACGGCAAACCGCCCACCGACCCGACCCCGCGATCCGGAATCGGTGCAAAACTGGCCTCGGCACTCGTCGCCGATCACTCGGTGTTGTACCTGGCTCGCCCCTGCCAATACCTCCCCGCGGCGCAACTGGCGAACTGTTCCGCTCATTACTGGACCGACCGACGTTTTACTGAGACGCCGCTCGCCGCGCTCAACAGGCTGATCGACCGGACACGTCTGCCGAACGAAAAGATTATCCTCATCGGGTACTCGGGCGGCGGACTGCTCGCCGCACAACTGGCCCTTCTTCGATCTGACGTCGTCGCCCTGCTCACGGTCGCCTCGCCACTCGATCTTGGCGCCTGGACCCGGCTGCACAGCATATCGCCACTAACCATCGCCCTGTCGGGAATGGATCTGACATCCGCGCTGGCCGCGGCCGCATTCGAACAGCGACATCTGTTCGGCTCGGATGACCGCGTGGTGCCGCCCGAGCTTGCCGCACGTCTGCCTGCGAACAGCGTTCGTATCGTGCAAGGCCTTGGTCACGACGATGCATGGGTGCCGGTGGTGAAGGCCCTACTGCACGACAGGCCGCGGCTACTGAACCCGGCCCCGAAGGCGGCGACGGAGTAGCCATGTTGCCGGCATCGTCGGCAACACATCAGGCATAAGCGGCACGAGTAGCCGGCCCGGGCCGTCATCGACGGCGGCGCGCGGGCGGTTCGGCCGTCAAGAATCCGCGCCTGCAACCGCTAAAGGTACAGAACTGTAACTCTTGCATTACGCATCCGCACGCGCTGCCGCGACCCGCTGCAGCCATCGGCATCGACGGCAGACCGGCCGTCGGTCGAACCTGCTGCGCGTCGTGCCGGTGGCAAGGTCTGACAAGCATGAGCATATTGGGTGGGCGACGCATACTGATCGTGGACGACAGCCGCATGATCCGCCACGCTCTGGTCAGCGCCCTGGTGGAACGCGGTGCGTCGGCGGAGGAGGCTGAAGACGGCGTCAGTGGCCTGCAGGTCCTGCAGAACAGCGACTTCGACCTGGTCGTGACCGACGTCGACATGCCGCACATGGACGGCTATCAGCTGTGCGAGCGGATCAGGCAGGATCAACGTACCCGCGCGCTCCCGGTCGTCATCCTGACGTCCCGGGACCAGGACCAGGACATCGACCGCGGATTCAGCGTCGGCGCCAACGCCTACGCGTCGAAGATCAGCGGCCGCGAGCACTTCATCGAGGTGGTCGAGGACGTCCTGAACAGGATCGCGTTCCGACGCGGCCAGACCGTGCTGCTGGTAGAGGATTCACCGAATACGCGGCAGATGATCGCCAGGGCCCTCGAAGACGCAGGCTTCCAGGTCGTGGTTGCGGAGGACGGCCGCAACGCCCTCGACCGCCTGCGCAGCCTGAGGCCCAACCTGATCCTGAGCGGCAACAATATGCCACGACTCAGCGGCATGGCGCTGTGCCGCAAGGTGCATCGCAACGAGTCCCTGGCCAACGTGCCCTTCGTCATGATGAGCCGCGCCGGTGGGCGGTCGAACATGCAGCAGGCGATGCAGTCCGGGGCCGCGGCATTTCTGATTAAACCATTTAACCTCGACCAGCTCGTTCTGACACTCGAACAGCTGTTGTCCAACCAGTTCCGCCTGCTACTCAATGAACGCGAGCGCCTGGAAACCGAGAGCCGGATGATGCTTGCGAGCATTACCGCCCTGGCCGAGGCGCTCGAGGCCCGGGATGCCTACACGCGCGGCCATTCCGACTCGGTCGCCGAGCTCGCGGTGGCGATCGCCACGCAGATGGGCGCCGACGACGAGATGCTGGAGACCCTGCATATCGGCGGCCGCCTGCACGACATCGGCAAGATCGGGGTCCCCGACGACATCCTGTTGAAGCCCGGAAAACTGAGCGCAGCCGAATACCAGGCCATACAGCGTCACCCCAGCATCGGCGCCGGCATACTGGCGCCGATCCCGAGCCTCGCCGCCGTGCTGCCGCTGGTCGAACAGCACCATGAGCATTTCGACGGCAGCGGCTATCCCAAGGGGCTGAAGGGCGACGAGATCGCGTTGAGCGCGCGCATCACCGCGGTGGCCGATACCTACGACGCACTGACCAGCGACCGGCCCTACCGCAAGGGCATGCTGCATGCGAAGGCCGTCTCGATCATCCGCGAGTTCCGTGGCACGCAGCTCTGTCCACAATGCGTCGATGCCTTCATCGCCTGGGCCGAGCCCGGTTCCGGCCCGGCAGCCCAGGACACAGGCTCGCTGCCCGCGCAGGCACATGCGAGCAACGACCCGCAACGGGACGCCACGGCCAAGGTGTTACACCCACCGTTCCGCCGCGCAAAACCAAAACCGCAAGCCTGAGCGCCGCGGCGCGACCTGGCGTTTATGCTGTCCGTCGGGGCTGTGGGTCTTCCGCGGAAGAGAAGAGAAGTTATTCCGCCATCCACGATCGGATATCTCGCCGGGCATGCCAAACACGCCACATAGAAGACGACGAACGGATAGCCCGGAACCGGTAAAAACCGCTCGTCCGGCAGGTTCAATTCATGAGCGTAGCGCGGGCTACCCGCGGAAAAGGCTGGCGTAAACCCGCCGAGCCTGAAGGGGGCCTGCGGACGCACCCGATGTGTGCTTTCGACTTTAGGGAAGCAGCTTCATCCAGATCTCAAGTCTCTTCCGTGACAGTCGAAACACCTTTAAGTAACAGACATTTGTGATCCGTCTGTGCCAACACAACCCGGCTTCCGGTCCCGTTGGTCCCACAAGTCACAGGGGTGTGAATTGCTGCGTTCACTCAAGCAAGTTATCTCGCCGAGCCTCGTATGGCTCGTTGTTGCAGTGCTGGGCCTCGGCGCCTATGTCACCGTTACTGTGCCGCCCCTGCTCAAGAGCTTCGACACCTCGCTCGATTCCAACCAGGCGAGCGCGCGCGCCCTGCTGACGCAGTCAGTGCGGTTTGCACTGGACTCGAACCGTCCGGAACGTCTCAACAGCTACGCCCGTGAGCTGACGCGGATTCCCTACGTGATGGGTGTGATCATCGCAGACGATGACAACCACATTGTTGCCAGTGCCTGGCTGGGTGAAAACCTGTCAGAGACGGAGGCACACGACCGCCTGTTACGCGGCGGTCTCAAACACTGGCCCCTTGGGGACGGCAGCGGCCGACAGGGTTCGGTGTTCATCGAGCTGGGCAGCGCCTGGCCTGCACACCTCAATCAGGATATCCACGATGCCATGGCCGTCATTGCTGTCGCCGTGCTGGTCGCCCTGCTCTCTCTTTCGGCGACGCTGCGTGCACGGCTTTCACGACAGGTTTCTGCATTGCGTCAGGCCACGACCCGATTCGCCAATGGCGATCACGAGTTCAAGGTACCGGTTCGGGGCACGGGACCGATCGCGGAACTGACGAACAATTTCAACCGCATGGCGGCGAATCTCGGGGAGTCCACGAACCGCCTGCGCCGCAGTGAGGAGCGTTTCGAGCTCGCCATAAATGGCAGTAACGAGGGGATCTGGGACTGGGACGTCCAAAGCAACCGCCTGTTCCTTTCGCCCCGGCTGGGCATGATTCTCGGATACGGTCACGCCGAATTGCCCGGCATGTTCACCGGTCTTGAGCGCCTGATCCACGTGGATGACCTGCCACGCGTGAAACTGGCGATCGATGCCCACCTGGCGCATCGCAAGGTCTTCCGTTGCGAATTCCGCATGAAGAAAAAGAATGGCAGCTGGCTGTGGATGTTGGGGCGTGGCGAGGCGGTGCGCGACAAGTCGGGCAATGCCGAGCGAATGGCAGGCTCGCTGGCAGACATTTCCGATCAGAAAGCAACCCAGATCGCACTTGCGAGACAGACGGAGCGTGTGCAGGTCACCCTGCAATCGATCGCTGATGCGGTCATCACTACCGATAACGACGGCCGGATACTTTACATGAACCCGGCCGCGGAGCGGCTCACCGGCTGGCCAACTTCCGCGGCGGTCAAACGCCCCATCAAGGATGTACTCGAATTCCTCAGCGAACTTGGGAACGTGTCGCTCAACGATTCGCTCAAAAGCGGGTTGCAGGAGAATGGAACCCCCAGGGATCTTGGCAAGACCGAGTTGCTGTCGCGCTCCGGTGAGAAACATATCGTCGAGCACAACATTGCGCCGTTGCGCGACCGCGGCAACCGCCTCATTGGCGCCGTGATTGTGATTCACGATGTGACAGACCGCTTCAAACTGATGCAGCAGTTGTCCCACCAGGCTGTTCACGATCCACTCACCCAGCTGACCAACCGGACCGGTTTCGAACTCAAGCTCAGCGAGGCGCTGAAATCCGCCGCAGAGGATTCAGGCGTCGAACATGCCATCTGCTACATGGATCTGGATCAGTTCAAGATTGTGAACGATACCTGCGGGCATTCAGCAGGCGACGAACTGCTCCGGCAGATCGCTGTGCAACTGAAACGCCATGTCCGCAAGGGGGACACGCTGGCGCGTCTCGGCGGCGATGAGTTCGGCCTGTTGCTGTCCTGTTGTCCGCTCTCGAAGGCCGCAGAAATTGCGGAAAAGATTCGTCACAGTGTCGAGGCCTTCCGCTTCTCCTGGGAGGGCAAGTCGTTCTCTGTCGGTGTCAGTATCGGCATTGCACCGGTCGATGGCAGCCCCGGCAGCAACGCGGTGACGGTATTGAGCATCGTGGACCAGGCCTGTTATATCGCCAAGAGCAAAGGGCGAAATCGCGTGCATACCTACCAGCCTGGCGATAGCGAGTCATCGCGCTGGCATTCGGAAATGCAGTGGGTTCCGCACATTCACCAGGCGATGGACGACGGCCATTTCATGTTGATGGCCCAGCCGATCGTTTCCGTTGGACAGGAGGCGGAAACCAGCAAGCACTACGAGATCCTGCTCCGCATGAAGGGGGCCAACGGCAACCTGATTTCGCCTGGGTCATTCCTGCCTGCGGCAGAACGCTACGATCTCATGGGTGTGCTCGACCGTTGGGTGGTCGGCCATGCCATCGATATGCTGGCGCTGGCCCTGGGGGGAAACCCGAAGCTTGCCGGATCGATTTTCGGAATCAATATTTCGGGCGCGGTGCTGACCGACAATGATCTGCTGGTCTACGTCAAGGAGGCATTGGACCGATACAGCCTGCCGCCCAGCCTGCTGTGTTTCGAGATCACAGAGACAGTGGCGATAGCCAACTTCACGCATGCCAACCGTTTTGTCAGTGAACTCAAGGATATCGGTTGTCGATTTGCGCTCGATGATTTCGGTAGCGGTTTTGCATCTTTCAGCTATCTGAAAACCCTACCCGTCGACTACCTGAAGATTGATGGTTCCTTCGTTCGACACCTGGCCGAAAACGAGGTCGATCACACGATGGTCGACATTATCAACCAGTTGGGTCATGTCATGGGGTTGGAAACCATCGCCGAGTTTGTCGAGAACGGCGAAATCCTCGAATCACTTCAGCGAATCGGGGTCGACTATGCGCAGGGCTACCATGTCGGCCGTCCGATCCCGCTGCAGGATGTGTTTTATGGCGAAGGCTCCGAGCAAGGTCTGCAAGTTCAGGCGAACTGAGCGTGCAGATCGCGTAGAGCGCAGGCATCACCGCGGTGGCCGATACCAACCACGCACTGACCAGCGACCGGCCCTACCGCAAGGGCATGCTGCATGCGAATGCCGTATCGATCATCCGCGCGCTCCGTGGCACGCAGCTCTGTCCACTGTATGTCGATGCCTTCATCGCCTGGGCCAAGGTATTACACCCACCGTTCCGCCGCGCGAAACCAAAGCCGTGAGACTCCAGCCAAGCCGTCGACCAGTACCGCTACGGTACGGGAATCGCAGTGCCCGGCGGTTGCCCGCCGGGCACGCGCATAGTCGAGTCAGAACACCCGGCTCCTTGTCATGCAGCCGCTACAGAATGTTCATCACGAATGTCCTTTCACCTTCGGTACCGCATCGATGCCGAAGGTCTCGACGAGTACAGCGTCTTCCACCGCTTTCAGAGCGATGTTGGCCTCGTAATATTTTCCTTCGCTGACCAACTTGACGGCATTTTGAATGCCTTGCTCAGCCGCTTTCAGCGGCACCAGACGCGTGGTCAGCACCACATCGATCTCGCCGAGCTTCAGCACCTCGACCGCCTTTTTCGTTTCGCCCTTGTGGAGGTGCTCGTTGGCTTTACTCACATGCTGCATCTTTTCTTCCCCAAGCATGCCTGTTTCCACGACCGCCAGGCTGGCATCGAACGGCACATACGCCTCGCCACCCTTTAGCGGTTGTTTGATATCCAGGGCGTACCTGGCGACGTCCTTCAACGCAGCGGCCATACGCGCCGCTGCCGCATCGGTATAGGTCCTGGCCTTCTTTGGCAGGCCATTGAATATAGCCAGACGTGCAGCACGTACATCTCGCATAGCCAGCAGCGCATCTTCCGATACGGCAATAAGATCTTTGTCTGCAGCCGGGTACTGCGTTTCGGACGTTGCCGGATGGGTGTTACCTTCCTGGGCGAATACCGGCGTGATCGCCGAAGCGACGATTGCAGTCGATAGCGCAACCGCGATTGCGGCCGCCAGCCGTGTTTTCCTGTTCATTGTCAATCTCCTTGATTACCTGTTTACTGCAGTCCGCCAACAATCGGCGGCAGTGCTGCGTACAGGTGCATGATGCTTGCATCGAGGTGACAGGAAGGTGGCCGCTGGATTAACGCGAGTTCATCAATCCTTGGTCTCAGGTCGGCGACAGGTGGTCGCATGATGCCGGCATGCGCGGCCATAGCCTCGCATCCGACGGTGTCAGCCAGCGCCTCAAACCGGTTTCTCGTGGTGACCGCCAAACTGTCCGCGCAGCGCGGAAAGCACCTGGTTGGCAAAACCGTCGTGATCGCGCGACGCAAAGCGTTCAAACAGTGCCGCGCTCAAAACCGGGGCGGGAACGCCCTGTTCGATGGCGGCGATCGCTGTCCAGCGCCCTTCCCCCGAATCCGACACGCGCCCGGCGTAGGACGACAGCGATGCATCCTCGGCCATTGCGTTCGCCAGCAGGTCCAACAACCAGGAACTGATGACGCTGCCTCTCCGCCACACCTCGGCAATGTCACCCAGCGGCAGGTCATAGCGGTACGCCTCCGGC
>CAVRBK010000078.1:0-30925 GCA_963719025.1 uncultured Gammaproteobacteria bacterium
ATGGTAGACACCCTTGCCCCATTGATCATTGGAGTTCCGGCGGATACAATTGTTGACTGTAATTATATTCCGCAAACTCCAATAGTGACATCAAGTGATGATTGTGACCCGACACCTGATCTAGTTTATTCTGAAGAATATACAGGAACCTTATGTGATACCTTATCACTTATCCGTCAATGGACAGCAAGTGATGATTGTGGGAATACGAGTATAAAAATTCGAGCATAGTAACTTTAGACACACTTCACCCGGTATTATCAGGAGTACCGGCAGATACCTTAGTTGAATGTAATAATATCCCCGGAATCGCATTAGTTACTGCAACGGATGATTGTGATTCCGATCCTGAAATACTTTTTGATGAAATATCGCTCAGCGGACACCGCGATGGGCTGATGCTCGCCTTGCGCGGCAAGGACGGTCTCGGCGCCATGGGCGAAACGTTTTACGGCGACCCGGCGCTGTTCGAAACAGACCCGGTAAAACTCAGCGTGAGCCTGCCGGGCGGCAGCTGGCAGTTGGCCGCGCTGCCGATGGGTGGCTGGGACGCCAGCACACACGACAACCCGCACACCATGGTGCGGATTCTCGGATTCGGTCTGGCGCTGCTGCTTGCGGCAATGCTGTACCAGCTGATGCGCCGCAACGCCGAATTGCAACTGAGATCTGCAGAGCTGAGGGAAAGTCAGTCACTGTTCCACGGCTTCATGCAGAATCTGCCAGCGGGCGCCTTCGTGCACGATCCCGAATCCCATCAATCGCTGTTCGAAAACCAGTGGCTGAAGAGCCACCTGCCTGATCACCACCATGGTTGCGGCCTGGAGTCACTGCACGACCTGGAAACACTGGAATCCGGCTCGCAGCTGTTGCAGGAACAGCGGCACGGCGGTACCGAGCGGCCTATGTACTGCGACACCCTGCGATTTGTCCTGCCCGGGACAGGCAGATCGTCGCTGATCGGCGGCGTCATCATGGACGTCACCGAACGCGTCGTTGCGCTCGACGAACTCAAAATAAACCGTGCGCGTCTGCGGACTTTGTTCGATACCTTGCCAGACCTGGTCTGGATGAAGGACCCGGACGGCGTCTTCCTGGCCTGCAATCGACGTTTCGAGAAGCTGTTCGGTGCGAACGAGGCGGAGATCATAGGCAAACGGGATCATGATTTCGTCGATCGCAAGCTGGCGGATTTTTTCCGCGAGAAGGATCTCGCCGCCATAGCCGGCGGCAAACCCGTGACCAATGAAGAGACCGTAACCTTTGCCAGCGACGGCCACCAGGAAATTCTGGAGACCATCAAGGCCCCGGTCCTCGACGTCGACGGCAGGTTGATCGGTGTGCTGGGTATCGCCCGGGACATCACCGATCGGCAACAGATGCAGCTCGATCAGCAATCGCGGTTCAACGAGCTGACACGTTGGCAGGGCGTGATCCTGGGGCGCGAGGGACGCATCCTGGAACTGAAGCACGAAGTAAACGCCTTACTGATAAAGAGCGGAGCAGCGCCCCGCTACAGGATTGGGGGAGATCCGAAGTGATCGAGCCACCATTCCCCCGCGACGAAAAAGCACGCCTGGCTGATTTGCAGCGTTACGACGTTCTGGATACGCCTCCCGAGGAACAGTTCGACGACCTGACGGAGCTGGCCGCCAATATCTGCGAAGCTCCCATCGCCCTGATTTCGCTGATCGACGAAGACCGTCAGTGGTTCAAATCGCGCCACGGGCTGGAGGCGCAGGAAACCGAGCGATCCCTGGCATTTTGCGCACACGCCATTCTGCATCCGGAGACCCTGGTGGTCGAAGACGCGCTGAGCGACCAACGATTCAGCGACAACCCGCTGGTAACCGCGGACCCGAAGATTCGTTTCTACGCAGGCGCCCCGCTGGTAAGCCCGGAGGGTCACGCGCTGGGTACCCTGTGCGTCATCGACCGGGTGCCGCGCAAGCTGGCCACCGACCATGAGAAAGCACTGCGCATCCTCAGCCGACATGTCATGGCGCAGCTGGAATTGCGCCGACGAAACCGGGAAGTCCGCGAACTGCGCGAACAGAACCGGCATCTGCATGCCGAGATAGACCAGCAGGCACGGCTTGCCGTGCCTGAATCGCCACTGATGCGCAGCCGACTCAAGGATGCCGAGCGTTCACGCCTTGCCCTACTCAGTATTCTTGAGGATCACCAGGAGACCGAACATCGCCTGAGAACGAGTGAGACACGCTACCGCCGCCTGTTCGAACACAACCCGGCGCCGATGCTGATCTATGCGCGCGGCAGCCTGCAGCTACTGGCAGTCAACGAGGCATTTACCCGGCATTACGGTTACACGAAACACGAGGCCGAAAAACTCCTCCTCCCTGACCTTCATCCGCTTGATGAGCGGGCCGAGATCAGCCGGCTGGCAGCCGGCTTACATGGCTTTGCCGAGGCCGGGGAATGGCATCATCTGACAAAAGACGGCGCCCGAATCACCATTATCGCGAGTTCGCACGACAGCGAGTTCGAAGGCAGGGAATCCCGCATCGCGGTCATCACCGACATCAGCGCGCGCAAGGCAATCGAAGAGGCTTTAAAGGACAGCGAGCAACGTCTGCGACTTGCCATGCAGGCGGCAAACCAGGGTCTTTACGACCTCAATCTGCAGACAGGCGAGGCCGTGGTCAGCCCGGAGTATGCGCACATGCTCGGCTACGACCCCGACACGTTTCACGAAACTCACGTCGCCTGGCGTGCGAGATTGCACCCGGATGACGCCGAGCGCGCCGGCAAGGTGTTCGACGACTACTTCGCCGGGCGGACGAAAGAGTACCGGGTGGAGTTTCGGCAAAAGACCAAAGATGGCCACTGGAAATGGATCCTGTCGCTCGGCAGGATCCAGGAACGCGATGCCGAGGGCCAGCCACTTCGCATGCTGGGAACGCACACCGATATCAGCGAGCAGAAACAGGCAGAGGCCGAACTGGCAGAACGCAACCGGCGTATCGTTGAATCCGAGGCACAGGCCCACATGGGCCATTGGTGGCTCGAGGCCAATTCCGGCAAGGCATGGTGGGCGGATGAAATCTACCGCATCCTGGGGCTGCCGCAGAATGCGCTACCCGGCCCAGCCACCCTGAAGCAATGCGTTCATCCGGATGACTGGGCCAGTGTCTCCCAGTCGATTGACGGTACCCTGCACGGCGGACAACGGCACGATATGCAGTACCGCATCATCCGTCCCGACGGCGATACCCGCTACGTGCGCTGCCGCGCGCGCCTGGTTCACGACGAGATGTCCGATACCAACCGGCTACTCGGCACCTTCCAGGACATGACCGAACTGCACGAAGCACAGCTCGCCGTCGAGCGGGCCCGTGACGACCTGGAACTGCGGGTACAGCAACGCACCGCCGAACTGAACATGGCGAACCGCGAGTTACAGACCTTCACCTACTCGGTCTCTCACGATCTCAAGGCGCCGCTGCGCGGCATCGATGGCTACAGCCGCCTGCTGATCGAAGACCATCTCGATCAACTCGACGACGAAGGCCGTCTGTTCCTGCAGAACGTACGGACAGGGGTGGCCCAGATGAGTCAGCTGATCGAAGACCTGCTGACCTATTCACGGATGGAACGGCAGAGTCTGAACGACACCGTGATCGACCTGCCGAAGCTGGTCGCGCGCGTGCTGAATGATCGACAGCATGAACTCGACGCCCGCAACGTGAGCGTGCGAATCAACCTGGATGCAGCGACCGCGCACGGCGATCCCGATGGATTCGTCCTGGTCCTGCGCAACGTGATCGACAACGCCCTCAAGTTCACCCGCGACCAGGGTATACCCGAGCTGGAGATCAACAGCACCGCCACGGACGGGGGCGTCCTGGTTGTGGTAAAAGACAACGGTATCGGTTTCGATATGCGGTTCCACGATCGCATTTTCGATATTTTTCAGCGCCTGCAACGTGCCGAAGACTACCCGGGCACGGGCATCGGACTGGCGATCGTGCGCAAGGCGATGCAACGCATGGGCGGCAGGGTCTGGGCGAACAGCACACCGGGACAGGGAACTGAGTTCTTGTTGGAGCTGCAAAAATGAATGGAGACCTGCACAACCGCCCGATCCTTCTGGTCGAGGACAACCCGGTTGATGTCGACCTTACGCTGCGCGCATTCGCCCGCCGCAAACTGGTCAATCCTGTCGAGATTGCGCGCGATGGCGAGGAGGCACTGGCGTGGATCTCGCGCTGGGAGTCCGATGAACCGCTGCCGCTCGTCGTGCTGCTCGATCTCAAGTTGCCCAAGGTCGATGGCCTGGATGTTCTGCGGGCGTTTCGCGAACACCCGGTCAGTAGCGACCTGCCGATTGTGGTACTCACATCATCCAGCGAACACGAAGATGTCCAGAGGGCGTACCACTATCGGGCCAACTCCTACATCGTCAAACCGGTCGATTTCGACAAGTTCATGGAGGTCGCCACCCAGATCGAACTCTATTGGTGCCTGATCAACCATCCGCCACGGTAGGCCGCATGCGTATTCTGCATATCGAAGACAATCCAACCGACGCCGACCTTGTCGCCAGGGCAATAGCGCGCACGATGCCGGAAGCAACGGTGCGCCCGGCCTCGACGCTGGGCGAGGCGCGCGAGCTGTTGATTCGTCCTGAAGACTTCGATATTGCGCTGATCGACCTTCGCCTGCCAGACGGAAGCGGGCTTGACCTGGTCAATGAGATCCGTGAACGCGAACTGGACCTTGCCATCGTAATGATGACCGGTTCCGGCGATCAACGGGCGGCGATTGCAGCCCTGCAATCAGGTGCTGACGACTATGTCTCGAAACAGGTCGATGCGTATGACAACCTGCCGGGGACGCTCAACGGCGCCTGCCAGCGTTTCGGCGAGCGTTCAAGGCATCGCCCGCACAAATTGCGGGTGCTGTACGCCGAGCACAATGCCGCCGACATCGATTTGACCCGGCGTCACCTCGACCGGCATTCACCCTACATCCGCCTGACCGTGGTGCCGGATGCCGTGGTCGCGCTCAGCCACCTGCCACTCGATCCCGCCCAGGACTGCGCCTACGACGTGGTCCTGCTCGATTACCATCTGCCCGGACTCGATGCCCTGGAAACCGTCCGGACCATCCGCAACGAGCGCGCACTGGAGATCCCGATCGTGATCGTGTCGGGCCAGGGAAGCGAAGAAATCGCCGCCCGCGCCATCCATCTGGGGGTGGACGACTATATCGCCAAGCACTCCGGATACCTGCACGAACTCGGACCAACCCTGGAAAAGGTGCATCGCCAGGCGCAACTGCTGCGCGAGCAGGCGGTTTTGCAGCAGACCTCACAGCACCTTGCCTACATGCTCGAGGGCAGCCCGGTCGTGCTTTACACGCTGACAATCAACGGGCCGGCCATCGAGTCCACCTGGGTCAGCGCAAATATCACGCGCCTGTTCGGCTTCAGCGAAGTCGAGGCGCTGCGTGCCGGCTGGTGGCTGGATCATCTGCACCCCGACGATCGCGACGGCGCCACCCGCGCCATGTCAGCCCTGGTCGCACAGGGCTCGGTATCCCACGACTACCGTTTCTTCGACAATGCCGGGCAGGTGCGTTGGATCAGGGATGAGCTGCGGCTGTTATCCGACGCCGGGGAGCCAACGAACATCGCGCTCGGTGCCTGGCAGGACATTACGTCGCGCAAGATCTCGGAACAGACCCAGCAGACCCGGATGGGCGCGCTCGACAGCCTGTTGAACGGTGCCTCGCTGCATGCCGTGCTGAATACCGTGGCAGAGGGCCTGGAGCAGATCCGCCCGAAGATGCGGGTATCGATCATGATGCGCGACGAGCACGATGGGCGACTCTATACCGGTGCTGCACCGAGCCTGCCGACGTTCTACAACGAGGCGGTCGACGGTCTGTCGATCGCGGTCGGTCAAGGCTCATGCGGAACGTCGGCGGCGCTGGCCGAGCCGGTGATCGTCTCCGACGTTTTAGATCATGCGTACTGGCAAGGCTATCGGGAACTGGCGACCAGAGCCGACATCCGTTCCTGCTGGTCGGTACCGATCATGGACGAGAATGCCAATGTATGCGGGACCTTCGGCATTTATCACGCCACCGTGCAATCGCCCAGCGCAGAAGATATGACGCTGATCGGCGAGTTTTCACGCATCGCCGGGCTTGCCGTCCAGCGCGCCCGGGCCGATTCCGACCTGCGCCAGGCCGCAGCCGTGTTCAACAGTACCCGTGAAGGTGTCGTGATCACCGACCTGACGCCAAAAATCATTGCGGTCAACCCGGCGTATTCGGAGATCACCGGTTTCGGCGAAAAGGAGGTTGTCGGCTGCAATCCGGCGATCGTGCAATCCGGACGGCAGGATGAGGCGTTTTACCAGGCCATGTGGGCGAGCCTGATCAATACCGGCCATTGGCAGGGCGAGATCTGGAACCGCCGCAAGGATGGAGAGATCTATCCGCAGTTGCTGACTATCAGCATTGTCAGAGACATCGACGGACAACCGAAAAATTACGTCGGCGTGATGACCGACATCAGCCAGATCAAGAAATCCGAGGCCAACCTCGAGCGACTCTCACACTACGATCCCCTGACCAACCTGCCCAACCGCTTGCTGCTGCACTCCCGCCTCGAACATGCCTTGACCCACGCGCAGCGGGAAAAGGAACAGATCGCGGTGTTGTTCCTCGACCTCGACCGGTTTAAGAACATCAATGACAGTCTCGGGCATCCCAGTGGCGATGCATTGCTGCAGGGCCTTACCAAGCGAATCAAAGACCGGCTGCGCGCGGAGGACACCTTCGGCCGCCTTGGTGGCGACGAGTTCGTGATCGTACTCAGCGACATCCAGCGGCCGGATGATGCGGCAGCGATTGCCCGTCAGGCGCTGTCCCTGCTCGAAACCCCGTTTTCGTTGCCCGGCCAGAGCGAGATCTATGTCGGCGCCAGTATCGGCATCAGCCTTTTCCCACAGGATGGCGAAACCGCTGATGACCTGATTCGACATGCCGATGCGGCAATGTCCCAGGCCAAGGACCAGGGCCGCAACACGCTGCGCTTCTACACCCCTGAACTCACCGAGACCGTCAACGACCGGGTCACCCTGGAATCGCGCCTGCGGCGTGCGCTGGCGCAGCAGGAGTTTGTCCTGGTCTACCAGCCGCAGGTCGATATTGCATCGGGCAGGCTGATGGGCTGCGAGGCCCTGATTCGTTGGCATGACGGCGACCGCGGCATGATTTCACCGGAGCACTTCATCCCGCTGGCGGAAGATACCGGGCTGATCGTGCCGATGGGCGCGTGGGTCCTGCAGACCGCCTGCGCGCAATTTCGAGCATGGCTCGATATCGCTGAAACGCCATTCTGCATGGCAATCAACCTGTCGGCACGCCAGCTCCAGCACCCGGATATCGTCAACTCGATCGCGCAGGCCATCGACGACAACAGGCTGCCGCCGGATCAGCTCAAGATCGAGATCACCGAGAGCATGATCATGGGGCACGGCGAGGATGCCGTCAGCTTGCTCGAAGCAATCAAGTCGCTCGGTGTCAAATTGTCGATCGATGATTTCGGCACCGGTTACTCCTCTCTGGCCTATCTCAAACGCTTCCCGATCGACGAGCTGAAGATTGATCGCGGTTTCGTGTCGGAGATACCGCACAATCAGAGCGACGCCGAGATCGCCGCCACCATTATCTCCATGGCGCACAATCTCAAGCTCACTGTCGTCGCCGAGGGTGTGGAAACCGACGAACAGGCTAGGTTTCTTGCCGCGCAGGGCTGCAAATGCTGCCAGGGCTATCTCTACCATCGTCCCCTGACGCCGGCCGATTTTGCAGCCCTGCTCGGTTAGATCGCTGGCGATCGGCGGACCAATGATTTCCGCCAGTCGGTATTGGGCCGACCGTGCGACAAGCGGATATAGCGGCCCACCTCGTTCTCGTACAATGCGGGTTAAGCATGCCCAGATCCCGAGACATTGATCAGATCCAGTCGTTCATCGACGAGCACCCGCGACTGTTTGTCCTCACCGGGGCCGGTGTGAGTACCGGCTCGGGCATCCCTGGGTACCGTGACGAAGACGGCAACTGGAAACGCCCGGCACCGGTTCAGTATCGCGACTTCGTCGACAAACACCTTACCCGGCAGCGCTACTGGGCGCGCAGCCTGGTCGGCTGGCCCTGGTTCGAACAGGCCCGACCCAACCGCTGCCACCAGGCACTGGCGCAGTGGGAGTCGGACGGGCGTATCTCCCAGCTGGTTACCCAGAACGTCGACCGGCTGCACCAGGCGGCCGGATCGAAGCGGGTTGTCGACCTGCATGGCCGGCTGGATCACATCGTATGCCTGGATTGCGGCAAGCTGCTTGGGCGGGCGCCGCTGCAGCGGCAGCTGGTCGCGGAAAACCCGGAATTCGCCGATTTCAGCGCCGAGACCGCACCCGACGGAGACGCCTATCTGGAAAACGCTGATTTCGCGCGTTTCGTGGTCCCCCGTTGCGATGCCTGCGGTGGCACGCTGAAACCCGATGTGGTGTTTTTCGGTGAGACCATCCCACGGCAGAGGGTCGACGAAACCGTTGCCGCCCTGCTGCAGGCCGATGCCCTGCTGGTGATCGGATCGTCGCTGATGGTCTATTCGGGTTTCCGCTTCTGTCGGTTGGCCGCCGAACACGCGATACCCATGGCCGCCATCACCCCAGGCCGTACCCGGGCCGACGACCTGCTGAACCTGAAAGTCACCCGACGCTTCGAAGAGGTGCTCGACGCGCTCTGAAAGACCAGGAGGGAGGGAAGCTCACCCGGTTCCCCATACCCGCGGCAGCAAAGACAGACCGCTCGCCAGCAGCAACACCGCGACAGCAACAGTCATTTGACGAGGGCACGGCCACCAGCGCCGATCCGAAGCCCGAGATCCCGCGGACCAGGCAGGCGAAGAAGATCGCGGCCGCAGCCGTTGAATACCCGAACATCATTGCTGTCACGGGGACTGGGGACCACGGCCTGAAGGCGCAGGGTCCGGGGGAAAATATCGGCCGGTTGGTCGAATCCGCCCGTCGCGCAGGGATGCTATCCGTAGCTGCCCTGCACAAAGGGGTTGAAGGCGCGTTCCTCTCCCACCCGGGTGGTCGGGCCATGTCCCGGAAAGAGTGTCACTTCATCACCCAGGGTGAAGATCCGCTCGCGGATCGAACGCAATAGCGTCGCATGATCACCGCGCGGAAAATCGGTCCGGCCGATCGAGCCCTTGAAGATCACATCACCGACGATCGCCCGCTGCGACACCGGGTCAAAGAAAACGACATGGCCCGGGGTGTGTCCCGGGCAATGCCTCACCTGCAGTTCCTGCTCACCAAACTGCACGGTATCGCCCTCGTCCAGCCAGCGGTCCGGAACAAACGCATCAGCGGCAGGGAAAGCCGAACTGCTGGCACCACTGCGGCAAGGTTTCCAACAGAAACGCATCGGCCTTGTGTGGGCCCTCGATTGGCACGCCCAGATCACGTGCGAGCTGCGCCACCGCACCCACATGATCGAAATGTCCGTGCGTGACCAGAATCTTCTCCACCGTGACACCGGCCTCCTCGACCGTCGCCATGATGCGCTGCGGATCGCCACCGGGATCGACCAGGGCCGCCTTGCCCGTCGCCTCACAGCTCAGGAGCGAGCAATTCTGCTCATAATTGGTGACAGGAATAATTCGAATATTCATAAAGGAAAGCGTAACTTGGCCGACACCATTAGGGCAAAACAATGTTTGCGGAGGCCGGTTATCCGGCCGCTACCGCAACAGCTGTGCGGGCGCCTTATTTTGGTCCGGCCAGCAAAGCTCGGGACAGGTCTATCGAGTGGGGCCGGTAGCAAGGGAACTACAGCATGCTTGGAAAATGGCTCAACCGAAAGAAACCGGCGGTCGCTGTCGACGTTGAGGACCTGGTTGTACTGCGCCCCTATGCCACCCTGCCGCGTGAGAACCTTGAAGCCTCAGCCCCCCTGGTCGAACGGATAAGCCTCATGCCGGGCGTGATCAACGACGAGCTTCCTACCGATCAGGCGATTTTCGTGCAGAGCGGTCGCGTTCAGATGCAGACCCACACCGGCTACCTGATCCACCTCGCCGCAGGCAGCCCGCAAAGTCAATTCCCGCTGCCGCCGCGCTCGAGCCTGGTCAGCCTGTACGCCGCTGAACAGAGCACTTTTCTGTTGATACCCGAATCCGTGGTCCCGGCCGTGCCGCAGCAATCGGGCATCAAGCTGCAACGACCGGAGCTGACCAGGGACGAGGCCGAGGGCCTGGAACAGCTGCGCGCCTACTTTCGCAAGGCACGCTGTGAGTTGCCCAGCCTGCCCGATCTCGCCTTGAAGATCGGCAAGGCGATCGACGATCAGAACAACAAGAACGAAGACATCGCGCGCCTGATACAACTGGACCCGGCACTCACCGCGCGCATGATCAGTGTGGTCAACAGCGCGGCTTTTGGTGGCCTGAAGAAAATCACCAGCACGCAGCAGGCTACCGCTCGCCTCGGCCGCCACAAGGTACGCAGCCTGGTCTACAGCTGTCTGCTGAAGAGCATCTTCAAGATCAATTCCAAAGCGCTGAAGCAGCGCATGGAATCCCTCTGGCAGCATTCCGCCTCAGTCGCCGCACTGTCTTTCGTACTCGGGCGCGAGATACCCGGGATCGACCCCGAGCAGGCACTGCTTGCCGGCCTTGTGCATGATATCGGTGCCGTGGCAGTCATAGGTGGGATCAACAAATACCCTGTTCTGGCGCGGCGCGACGTCGTGATGAACTACGCCATCGACAGCCTGCGCCTGGAGGCCGCCCTCCTTACCCTGAAAGAGTGGAACCTGGAAGACGAGTTTCAGGACGTGGTCCGAAACGCCAACAACTGGTTACGCATCGGCTCAGCGGTGCCGGACAATACCGACATCGTGATTCTGGCCCGCCTGCACGCACTGATCGGCACGCCCCTGCAGAACGCGCTGCCGCGCATCGACGAGACCCCGGCGTACCAAAAACTCCCGACGGGGGAACTCACGCCGCGTCACTCATTGGGCATGCTGGAGGAGGCCGAGGCCGATGTGCGTGAAGTCCGCGCAATGATCAGCAGCAGCTGATCGGCGCGACAAGACAAGGCGGGCGATATCCATCGGCCGGGCAGGGCGTCTTGCCACGATCCGATCGCGCCCAGACGGCATCTCGATCATGAAGAACATCCCGACCTGAAGCGCCGACGTACCGGCCCGCCTGACGATCGTCCTGGCACTGCCCTTTTTCTGCCTGTTCAGGCCAGGATCCGTTGCGATCAGGACTTCAGTACGCTGCGCATCTCATCGACCTGCTCCTTGGCTGCGTGCAGCACCTGCAGGCTCTTCTCCGGACTCGCGCCATCCCCCAGCACGCGGCCGATGGCACTGATCTCACCCAATGGTGGCAGGCTGTCGGTATCTCCGGTGCGCAGCATGTCATGTACCTGCGCAACGATAAGAAGGTCGGTGAAGTCCGCCCTCCCCGGGTTTTTTCGGGTCCAGTTTTCAGCGTCGCGGGCCCCCGCCACGACAGCCGGGACAAACAGCCAGTCACGCAGGATCATCGCGCCCAGTTCGCCGCGCATGCGCCCGATCGTCTGTTCAAGCGCCTCAGGATCATTCGTCAGGGCCGGATACTTCTGCGAGTAATTAAGGATCGGTATTGCCCCCACATCGTGTACCAGGCCGATCAGCAGTGCCTCCTCCGGGTCGGTACCCCTGATCTCGCGGGCGAGCACGAAGCAGAGGGCGGCGATCTGGGAGCTGTGCCTCCAGAGCGCCTTCATGCGCTTCCGAATCATCGGGTCCTCGCACTCGAACACCTCTTTCAGGGCAAAGGTAAGAACCAGCTGGCGGGTGGTTTTCATTCCCAGACGCACCACGGCAGATGATGTCGTTTCGACTGTGCCGAGCCCGCCATACAGGGCGCTGTTTGCCGCCTTCATGAGTTTCGCCGCCATGGCGGGGTCAGATTCGACGAGACGGGCTATCGCCTTGGCATCGCTCACATCCGCATCGATGGTCTTACGGATACGCATTGCCAGGTCCGGCAGGCTCGGCAGGACGGCCGCATTGTTCTTCAGGTCGCGATAGAGGTGGAAACTGAGCTTGGATTCGGCTTCAAGTCGCGCATCCTCTTCCGGGCTCTGAACCTGGATTGCGCGCGAATCGTGAGACCGCCCACTGCATCCGGCCGCACTCAATACGATATCGGGTACCCGCATCCCGCTGACCCGGCTGAGCGCCTTGACGCCGAAGATCCTTGGCCGCAGGTTGGCAATCGGGGTCTTCGCCAGATCACCGCTGATCTGAATTTTCTTCTGCTCCCCATCCGCTGCATTGAGCTGAATCTGTCCCTCAGAGACGAAATAGGTGTAGCCATCATCGCTACCCCGCTCAACGATCATGGCGCCTTTCTTGAACGTCATCGGCTCCAGCGCCTCAGCGACAACCTCGAGTTGCCAGGGAGGCAAATCAGCCAACATAGCGATTTTGCGCAGTGCGTCTAATTCTTGGGTTTTGGCCATGCCACGTTATCGGCATCTTTGCATGGGAGTTTAGGCCCTTGATCGGATCGACGGCTGCGCCGCACTTTTTCTGCAAAGCCGATACCGGGCTCGGCGGAATCCGTCGCCACAACAGTCGGACATCAGGGACCGGGCGGCAGGCCGTTACGCCATGCCGTCTTGCACAGGGAAGAGCAGCGGTAAGGGCCCAGGTTGCGCATGAACACGCCCTCGCACAGCGAATTCCGGAGGTCCTCGAATCCGTGTTTCGATGCATCCCGAGATAACCTAAGATTGCCTTGTCACCAAGACATGGGATCGCGATGCGACAAACCTACTTTCGCTACTGGCTGCTCGCCGGTTTGCTACTGCCGCTTTTCACATCAGCGCGGGCAGGTCCTCTGCCGCTCGCCGATGTGCATCTGCATTGGAAATGGAACCAGCGCGAGGTGACAACAGCCGAGCAGGCAATCCGGGTACTTTCCGACGCAAATATCGAGCTCGCCGTGGTCAGCGGCACACCGCCGCAACTGGCGCTTGAGTTACAACAGCTCGCACCCGATATCGTCGTTCCGATCTACGGTCTCTACCGCATCCCGGGCGAATGGTCGATCTGGCATCGCGACGACGGACTGCTTGAGCGCGTGCGCTCGGCACTGGCGTCCGGCCGCTATCAGGGTATTGGCGAAGTTCACATGATCGGCGGCTTCATCAGCGACTGGCGCAAGCCGACCATCGCCGGCCTGTTCGAACTGGCTGCTGAATTTGATGTGCCGGTACTGGTACACACCGAGTTTTCGCGCGCCGACTACACCCTCGGCTTCTGCAAGGCACATCCCGAAAACGCGGTTTCTCTGGGCCCATGCAGGATCCATGCTCAAACCGGACGAGGTAGCGCGTGTGCTCAGCGCCTGCCCCAACGTCCAGGTCGAGTTATCGGCGCGCGATCCGTGGCGCCACCGCGCCAATCGTATGACCGATGACAACGGCCAGCTGTTGCCGGAATGGCGCAAGCTGGTCATGCAGTTCGCGGATCGTTTCATGGTGGGCTCCGATCCTGTCTGGCCGGTCGACCGCCTGAATCCCTGGGACGAGCCCGATACGGGCTGGCAGGAACTGCACCGGTTTGTCGACTTTCATCGCGGCTGGCTGGATGATCTGCCGATCGAAGCGGCACATTTGATCCGTAGCGAAAACGCCCGGCAGTTCTTTCGCCTTGCGCGGACAGACAAAACACAACAACACTGGAAGTCCTCGCGCACTGCTGCCGCCAAACCATGAAACGGGAATCTGTCACCAGAGGGATTGAAGATGCAAAAGCGCATCGCCATCTATGGCGCGAGCGGCAACGGAAGACGGTTCCATGATGCGCTGAGCAAGTCAGGCAAGCAGGTCGCGTTTTTTATCGATCGCTACTCTGACGCAAAAGAGGTCTGCGGCCACCCGGTCTACCGACCGGAAAGCGTTCCCGCGAAAGACGTCGTTGTACATGTTGCCGTTGACAGCCACAGCACCCGCATAGCCAAAGAGTTGCGAAGCGATGGTTTCTCCTGCGTCTACGATTTCAACCAGAGCGTGGGAGAAATAGACAGCCTGATCGATCAATACCTCGCGCATGCACATTGGTACTCGGCGGACGCGAGTGCGATGGTCGATGTGGAAAAAATCGCCCTGTTCGATGCGCTTTCGACAGACGACAAGAGCCGCGAACTGACTGCAGACGATTGTTGCCTTCAGAACCCGACCATCTGCAGAGACCTATATCCCCAATGATGGCCAGCTGCAGTATTTCCCCGACGATGTTCCGTTGTTCGATGCGGCAACGCCGGTGCGTTTTATCGATTGTGGCGCATTCACCGGCGATACACTGGGCGTAGCCGTGAACTATCTCACTACCGCCGGCATACCCATTCATTCCATCACGCTGCTGGAACCCAACAGCGGCACTCGCGCACAGCTTCTGCGGAGGGTGCGTGACAACACAAACAGTGATTTCGATATTGTGGTGTATCCCTGCGGAGCCTGGTCTGAGGACACCATTCTGCAATTCGAGCGCAATGGCTCCTCCAGTACCATCGTTGGACCATCTCGTGGGGACGATGGAAAACCAGTTACTGACGACGCGGTGCAGATCCATGGAGTCGCCATTGACGAGGCACTCTATGGCATCAAATCCACCGACATAAAAATGGATATCGAGGGGGCCGAGATTGCGGCCTGGCTGGCGCCGAGCAACCATATGCGACCACCATCCGGCACTCGCCGTATGTCTTTACCACCGACCATCGGATCTCTGGAACATCCCGCTGCTGATCCACAGTTACTCGAAAGCATATGACTTCTATCTCAGAAGCCACGGCGATATGGGGTTAGAGACCGTTCTGTATTGTGTGCCGAGGTAGCACGCCAACAGGCCGCTCAGGCCCCGACCTTCATGCTCGGCATGGGCCGACCGATATGGTAGCCCTGGGCGAAATCGACACCGAAACCCTCGCAGCAGGCGCAGCGTTTCCGCGTTTTCGACAAACTCGGCCACCGTGACCTTGCCCAGTCCCTTGGCAACATCGGTGAGCGCCTTGACGAACAACTGATCCTCGTCACTGCTGGCCAGGTTCTGGATGAAGGCACCATCGATCTTGACGATATCGACCGGCAACTGCTTGAGATAGGCAAACGAGGAAAAACCGCTGCCAAAATCGTCGAGCGCGAACCGGCAGCCGAGCGCCTTGATATCCCGCATGAAGGCAATCGCATCCTGCACGTTCGCCACGGCGGCGGTCTCGGTGATCTCGACAATCAGGCGTGACGGATCGATCCCGCTGTCCTGCAACTGCTGGTGGAACCACTCCAGCAATGACGGATCATCGAGGACCCGGCCCGACAGGTTCACCGCCAGTGAAATGGCCGGATTGGCCTGTACCTGGCCGATCACCTTCCGGATCACCCAGCGATCGATCTCGTGGATCTGCCCCGACTGCTCCGCGATCGGAATGAAGTTGTCGGGAAAGATCAGCTGGCCGGCGTTGTCACGCATGCGCACCAGGGTCTCGAAACGGGTGACCCTGCCCGCCTTGATATCGAAGATCGGCTGATAGTGCAGCTCGAAGGCATCGTCGAGCAGCGCCCGACTGATACGCTCGCGCCATTTCGCCCGCGATGCGAGCAGTTCCTTCGCCTGTTCGTCCGGAGAATACAGATGCCAACGCGCGCCACCGGCCTCCTTGGCCTGGTACATCGCCATGTCCGCATTGGCCAGCAGGTCGTTGAGATTCGTGCCATGGTCTGGAAACAGCGTGATACCGACACTGCTGCTGATCTTGTGGACCCGTCCATTTGACGAGAAATCGACCTGCTTCAGGTCGTGTTGCAGCTTGTTGGCCATATAGACCGCTTTCTCGACACCCGCCTCGGGCAACACCAGGGCGAACTCGTCACCACCGAGGCGGGCCAGGATATCGGAATGCCGCACCGCATCGCGCAGCGTGCTGGCCACCAGCAACAGCAAGGCATCACCGGCCTGATGGCCGCTCAGGTCGTTCACGTACTTGAACTGATCGAGATCGAGAAACAGCAGGGCACCGGTGCGTTCGTAGCGAACGTTCAGCGCGAGTATCCGGTCGAACACCTCCTGAAAACGGCGCCGGTTGAACAGGTTCGTCAGCGGATCATGATCAGCCAGCCAGACCAGGTTTTTTTCCGCCTCGCTGCGCGCCTCCAGCGCCCCCTCCAGGTCGTCCGAAAGATGCTGCACGGAATCGACCACGATATCGATCTCGTCTTTGAAGAGACCCATGCGGCGCGGCGGCAGGCCCGCCCGCAGGCCGGCGAAGTCACTGCGTCCCAATGCCGGCAGCGCCGATACGATCTGGCGGATCCTGCGCATCGGTTTCCACAGGAACAGCAACAGTATGGCGGCGGTCGCCAGCAGCCCGGCGATCCCGGCCGACAACAGGATCGTATTCGCCCTGTTCAATTGCGCAAGATCCTCGCTGACCGGGCTGATCACCAGGAACGAGGTGGAATCCCCGGCGGCATCATCGGTACCCAACAGGCAGGCATACCATTGACCGGCATCCTCGACGAAGACGACGTCGTCGGCCAATGCATCGATCGGATAGGTCGTTCTGCAAAATCCGCAAGACACTCAGCGTGCGGTCCGGGTGGCTCAACGCCGGCACCTCGCGGTTCCAGCGCGCCAGGTAACGTTGCTCAGAGGCCGGGGAACCCGCGGACGCCGATACCGGACCGACCAGCACCGCGACCTCCGAACCGGAGAGCCGATGAAACTCGAGCACCCCGTTGGCGATCGAGCGGCTGATCACCAGGATCCCGCCGTTCAGGCTGCCCTCGAGCTGGGGAATCGCGAGGGTCAGCACACAGGTCCGCAGGCATTCGATACGACCCACCAGGCCATCGCTGCGGCGCGCCTGCCCGGCCAACGCACGATGGCTGGCCGGATCGACATCGCCAGACCAACTGTAGACGAGTTCGCCCGCCCGATCGACAAACGACAGGGATTCGATACCCCACTCCAATCCGAGCAGAGCGCTATGACGCGCGAGAATGGCACGCAGGCGGTCTGCGGCACTGTCATCGCCGTCACCCGCCACTGAGCAGCGGAATGAAGCTGGCGAAGCTGGTCAGCTGGTCGTAGTCACGTCGCAGCAACCCGGAGATGGTTTTGTGCTGCTGCTTCAACAGCGCCAGCTTCTGCTGGTTGAACTGCTGGTTCGACTGCCGGTAGGCCACCAGCGTGATCGTTGAATTGATGATCACCAGAACCAGCGTGACGATCAGCCCGATCTTCCACTTCAGGCTGAAGAACGCCGTTCCGGCATCCTTTTCCTGTACCCCGTGTTCCGCAGAAGACACCGACCGACCCTTCAAAACCGGTACGAGCCGAGGACTGAAAACATGTTCCAGTCCCTGGTCGTGTTATTCGGGATGGGGTTCTCGCGCGGGGAAAGCGGCCAGGTACCGCTGTTCCATTGATACTCCGCACGCAACATGAAGCTGGGCGTGACGTCCCAACGCAATCCCACCATCCAGTCTTTCTGGAAGAAACTGTGTGCCGGCGCCAGGCCACCGCTGGCCGCGGCATTGGCTCGGCCGTCCTTGTCGTCTTTGTCGGCGAATCCCTCACCGTAGCGGAGGACCAGTTCCAGGTCATTGCGCAGCAGGTAGCTGCCGTGCAGATAGTAGCCCCGGACCGTGCTGTCCCGCCCATCGAGCAAGGGACCAAAGCCATCGAACCCGATCGGCTCTTCCATGTACTCGGCCGTCAGGCTCCAGCGCTCGGCGTTGTATTGCAGTGAGGCAATCCAGTAGGCCATGCCGACATCACCACTGCCGACCGGGTCGGCGCCACGCCGCTCGAAGTCAAGATCGACCCACGCGCCGCTGAGCGCCGCCCGCCATGCGCCATCCGGCGATTCGAACCCAAGGTGTCCGACATAGGCGAGGCCGTCGTTGTCCAGTTCGCCGGCGAAGTCGCGCCCCATGAAGGCGATCTCGACATTTTCATCGAGTGTTGCCATGCCGATACCAAGATCCATTTCCAGGGTGCCGAGATCGGTCAGGCGCCGCCCATGGAAACGGACACCATCGGATGACAGCACCAGGTTGCGCACCTTGTCGTAATACACCTGCTGCGGCAGAAAGATACTCGGCCGGGTAAAGGCCACATCGCGTGTCTCGTTGAACAGGCCCAGCGGATTCTTGACCCGCCCCAGCATCACACCCAGGGAAGCCTGTTCCGTATTGATCGGCGTCCAGTCCAGCAGGGCAAAATCGACCGATGGCGAACCGTCATACATATCGCCCGCGCGCCGTGACAGCAGCTGCGCCGATACCAGCACCGTCGGCGTGGCACGGTAGGAGGCATTCAGGCCAAGCTCGGTAAACTCGAAGCTGCCGTCCTCACTATCGCCGAAGAACCGGTTGTCGGTGGTATTCACGTAACCCTGTGAGGCGAAACCATGCACCTGTACCGATTCATCCCAATCGCTCGCGACCGCGCGGCCGGCAAAGATCAGCAAGAGCGCTATTGCCCATGCCCGCCGTAATGTTGCGCCGCCGCTATTGGATCGTAAGGACATGGACCGATTCATCGATATTCTCACTCGAAAGATAACCAATTGCACCCGGCGTAGTTGCCACCCTGCTGCGCATTTCCGCCTCGCTGGAGACGGTTTCCGGCGTCTGCCCGGTGCCCGAATACAATTGTCTGTCCCAAACTCGCCGTAGTTGGCGTGGATAGAGTTTCAGCAGGTCCTTGGCGAACGCGCGGTGCTGCGGGTGATTGTCGGCCAGCACGAACACGCGAACCGGCGAGCCGTCGGGCCACTGGCGCCACTGCATACTGAACATCAGGCGGGTGGTATTGATGGAAATCGTGTGCTCACCAACCGAGGGGTGCGCGATCAGTTTCTGCCCGGCATGCGTGTACCCCGTCCCCATCAGGATGAGAACGAAAAGAATGCGGTGGAGCAACGGCTTGGAAATGGGCACGGTGAACGGTCAGCGCGTGATGCAGGGTTCCCCGGATAACGATCCTCTGCCACTCGCAGCGACAACCGCTTCGCGACTCGGTCTCTGATTGATCACGTCCTTGAATCTCCCTTTACGACAGGCTGAGCTTATCCGCCCAAGTGTAGGTCAGCAAAGGTAAAGGGGAAATGGCCGCGTGTCGGATCTGCCGACTCAGTCGATCAATCGCGCGCCGCAAGGGTGCGACCGGTGGCCCGTCGCACATCGTCGAAAATGCTCACGAGGTCGTTCTGCCAGCGTCCCAGCTGAATCTGCATGGCCTCGTCGGCGAAGAACGGCGACAGCGCCGCCGGATTCAGCACGGTGAGCAGTGTCTCTTCCTTTTCCGCGATTACCGCGATCTTCAACGGCAGATAGGAAACCAGCTCCGGGTAGTCGGCGCTGATCCGCCGCACCTCGTCGATCTTGCCAAAGAACACGACACGGTAAAAATCGGTCTTATAGCCGAAATCGCTCATACCGCCGTCGCACAGCTGCAGGTGGGCGATGCTGTAACCGTGTTCCTCGACACTGCTCTTCACATACTCGAGCACGATGTCTGCGCGCATCGGGATGCGTGCCATGATCATGTTGTCCGCCGTTGCATTGCCGGCAATCAACAGCAGCATCGACAGCGCCAGGGCCTGCATGTATCGGGGCATCACAGCGTCACCTCTTCGATGATTTCGGTAAAGGTCTCTTCCATCCCGTCCCACAGGTCGACCAGTTCGTCGTTGTTGAACCAGCGCGAGACAACCCTGAGGTTCGGCACGACCAGCAGCACCTGGCCGTCATCGCGCTGCATGATGGTGATTCGACAGGGCAGGACCACGCCAAGACGCGGCTCGATCTTCAGCATGCCGTACAGCACGTTGAAATTGCAGAAGCGGATGCCGATCTGCTGCGGATTGACGCTGAATTCGTCCACCAGGCCCTGTTCCAGCTGGCGATCGGGAAAGATACGGAAGTTTGCACCGGTCAGCGCCGCCTTGACGTTGCTCACCGTGGTTTCAAAGTCGTAGGGCGACTCGTAGACGTGGGTCGGGCGGGCATCCGGCTCCAGCAACTCGGCGACGCGATCGCGCTGCTCAAATGAGCGGACAAAGGCGACCAGGTCGTTGATCTGCCCGGTGCTGAGCTTGTCTCGCCCGAACGCCGGCATGCCCGATGCCTTGCGCCCGACCGAGATCGCGCGGTGGATCATCCGGTCGGGTGCGGATGCGAGAAAGCCGGAATTGGATATGGACGCCGGCATGACCAGGAAACTGCGGTCCCGCGACAGGGTGACACCGGTCCCCTCGCCCTCACCCTCGCCGTCGGCGCCATGACACTTTACGCAGTACTCGCGGTACAAGACCGCGCCATTGGCGGCATCTCCGGCGATCGGTTCGCGGCTGAAGGTGATCTCCTGCGTATCAGAGCGGTGGCGCAGAAAGGCCACCACGGCATCGACCTGTGCATCACTCATGCGCTGAAATGCCGGCATCACCCGCCCGGGACGACCCATCCGGATCGACCGGCGCAGATAGTCATCCGACACATCGTCAAGCTTGTCCTTCGACAGCGGCAGACCGATGCCGCCCTCGCCATCAAACTGGTGACAGGCGGTACAGTGCTCGATATACAGCGCCCGTCCGTCCGGCGCGGCAGACACCTGGACACCGAGGGCCAGCAGGCTGAAGGCGATAATGAATAGCCACGCACGGTTCGACGTCATACCGGAAACTCTTGAGTGAGGTTATGCTGCATTGCAATATTAGCGGATACTGATAGGAAAAGTGAAGCAGACTTCACGCTTCATTTGCGGCGGGTCAAATTCCGCTGATTGAATGCAACACCGGCGCGATCAGGAAACCTCGGCCAGATCACCATGTTTCTGCAGCCAGGATTTGCGATCGCCGGCACGCTTTTTGGCCAGCAGCATGTCCATGAGCTGATTGGTGTCATCGCCATGTTCGATAACCAGCTGGATCAGCCGCCGGGTATCGGGATGGATGGTGGTTTCACGCAGCTGCAGCGGATTCATCTCGCCGAGCCCCTTGAAGCGCTGCACGCTGACCTTGCCCTTGAGCTTGTCCGCCGCGATGCGATCCAGCACACCCTGCCGTTCATGATCATCCAGGGCGTAGAAGACCTGCTTGCCGACGTCGATCCGAAACAGCGGCGGCATCGCCACATACACATGCCCCTCCTGCACCAGCGCGCGGAAATGGCGCACAAACAGCGCGCACAGCAGGGTGGCAATGTGCAAACCATCGGAGTCGGCATCCGCCAGAATGCAGATCTTGCCGAAACGCAGTTTCGACAGATCATCGGTACCCGGCTCAACGCCGATCGCAACCGAGATGTCGTGGACTTCCTGCGAGGCCAGCACCTCGGAAGAATCCACTTCCCAGGTATTCAGGATCTTGCCACGCAGCGGCATGATCGCCTGAAAGTTGCGATCGCGCGCCTGCTTGGCCGAACCACCGGCCGAATCACCTTCCACCAGAAAGAGCTCGGTACGCGCCGTGTCATCGGAAAGGCAGTCGGCGAGTTTGCCCGGCAGTGCCGGGCCCTGCGTGACCTTCTTGCGCACCACCTTGCGGCCGGCACGCTGTCGCGCCTGCGCTGCATTGATCGCCAGCTCGGCGATCTTTTCTCCAATGTCGGTATGCTGATTGAGCCACAGACCAAAGGCATCCTTGACCACACCCGTGACGAACGGCGCACATTCGCGCGACGACAGGCGCTCCTTGGTCTGACCGGAAAACTGCGGATCGTTCATCTTGACCGACAGCACGTAGCTGACCTGGTTCCAGACGTCATCCGGCGCCAGCTTGACGCCCCGCGGCAACAGGTTGCGAAACTCGCAGAACTCGCGCACCGCCTCGGTCAGGCCGGTGCGCAGCCCGTTCACATGGGTGCCCCCCTGTGCCGTGGGTATCAGGTTCACGTAGCTCTCGGTGACCGCCTCCCCGCCTTCGGGCAACCACACAACCGCCCACTCGGCGGCCTCGTCATTGCCGGCACTGCTACCGATGAAGGGCTCTTCCGGCAGACTCAAGGCACCCTGCAGGGTGTCGAGCAGGTAGTCACGCAGGCCGTCTTCGTAACACCACTCGTCATGCTCGCTTTCGCCTTCGCGAAAGAACCTGATCAGCAGTCCCGGGCACAGCACGGCCTTGGCGCGCAGCAGGTGACGTAGCAGGCGGACACTGAATTTAGGCGAGTCAAAAAAAGTCGGATCGGGCCAGAAGTGCACACGCGTGCCGGTGTTTGCCTTGCCGACCGTGCCGACCTCTTCGAGCTCGGAGACCTTTTCGCCATTCGCAAACGCGATGTTGTACTCCGCCCCGTTGCGCTTGACCCACACCTCCAGGTGCTTCGACAGCGCATTGACCACCGATACACCCACGCCGTGCAGACCACCGGAAAACTGGTAGTTCTTGTTGGAAAACTTGCCGCCCGCATGCAGCTTGGTGAGGATCACCTCGACGCCGGGGATGCCCTGCTCGGGGTGAATATCGACCGGCATGCCGCGACCATCGTCGCTGACCTCGACCGACCCATCCTTGAACAGGCGGACGTCGATCTTTTTCGCGTGACCGGCGATCGCCTCATCGACACTGTTGTCGATGACCTCCTGGGCAAGGTGGTTGGGCCGGCTGGTATCGGTATACATGCCGGGACGCTTGCGCACCGGCTCAAGTCCGCTCAATACCTCAATGGCTGAGGCGTCGTAGGCACTCATCGTAAATTCTGGAATCCGTTGCTGAATCAGTGGGACATGAATGTTTCGCGGCGGAACTCGCCGGTCATGAAATCGCGTATCTCATCGGCGGACCGGGTACCTCGGATGCCACAGAAATAATCCTGCAGCAGTTCAGCACGGTAATTTCCGCTACGCGGCGCACCGACCGACCGCCAGCGCGGCCTTTTCGCCTTGCTGACCGGCGGGGTGCGGGCGGGGTTGGCGTAGGCATAGACCTTGTATTCCCTGCTCTCGCAGCGGTATCCCTCGAACGTACCATTCTCGGCACCCTGGTCACTGTGCACCCACAACCACAGGCGAATCACCCGGTCTTCCGGCGACCTGGTGATCCGGGTCATATCGGCCGACATGTGCAGCCCTGGTGGCAGGTTGTCCAGCCCGAGCGGCTGCAGATCCTGCGCCCTGGGCACGGCCAGGACCTCGGTTTCGTTCTCGATCCACGGGATGTCCTTGCTGTCGTCGTAAGAGAACTCACCTTTGTCGACCTCATCGCGATACTCGTCATACGGATCAATCACGACATCAGCGGCCATCACCGGCAACGGGCCGGCAAGCAACGCGGGGAAAACCGACGCCAGAGCGTACAGAAGCCGGACAGTCGCCGACGCACGGCGGGGAATATCGATGGTATGCATGGGGCGCTATGTTACCTCGGAGCCCGGTGCTGCACATCACCCGGCGGCGACGCGGTTTACGCAACACGCCCCCGTGCGGTAGCGTATGCGGAAATCGGAACAGATAACGATGAGCAGAAAGAAAACCGAGCCCCCCTCATTCGAGGACTCCCTGAACGAACTCGAGGCGCTGGTCGAGCGCATGGAAAGCGGTGAAATGTCGCTCGAGGAATCGCTTGGCGCCTTCGAACGCGGCATCTCGTTGACCCGCACCTGCCAGCAGGCCCTGCAGGCCGCCGAGCAGAAGGTCGAGGTGCTGACCGCCAGAACCGCAGAGGCCGACACAGAACCCTTCGACGATGACACTTGATCCTGCCTTCCAGGTTTTTCTCGGCGACTGCCGTGGGCGCGTGGAACGCGCAATGGAACACTGGCTGCCGCCCGAATCGACCCAACCCCGCCGCCTGCACGCGGCCATGCGCTATGCCGCGCTGGGTGGCGGCAAGCGCGTGCGGCCCGTGCTGGTGTATGCCGCCGGACAGGCCCTCGGGGTCAAGCCGGACTGCCTTGACGGCGCGGCCTGCGCGGTCGAACTGATCCATGCCTACTCGCTGGTTCACGACGACCTGCCGGCCATGGACGACGACAGCCTGCGGCGCGGCCGACCGACCTGCCACAAGGCCTACGACGAGGCCACCGCGATACTGGCCGGCGACGCACTGCAGACGCTGGCATTTCGCGTGCTGTGCGAAGATAACGAACTGTGTATCTCGGCCACCGACCGGCTGCGCATGATCGGCGTGCTGGCGCACGCCAGCGGATCACGCGGTATGGCGGGCGGCCAGGCACTGGACATGGATGCCACCGGTGAGGATATCGACCTGGCCCAGCTCGAGAACCTGCACATCCACAAGACCGGCGCGCTGATCCTGGCCAGCGTCCGCCTCGGCGCGCTGGCCGCCGGCGCGGCTGCGGACGCCCGCCTTGCGGGTCTTGAGCGTTACGCCAAATGCATCGGCCTGGCCTTCCAGGTGCACGACGACGTGCTCGATGTCGAGGGCGATACCGATGTCCTGGGCAAGACGCAGGGTAAGGATGCCGCCGCCGACAAGGCGACCTACCCGGCACTGATGGGCTTGGATGCGGCACGCGAGATGGCCCGACGCCTGATCGACGAAGCCCTGGACAGCATCGCGAAGATGGATGAATCAGCCGATCCCCTACGCCAGCTCGCGCACTACATCGTTGGCCGCAAGCACTGAAAAATAAAGCGTTTTTCTGCCAGGCAAGCATTTGACGATAGCATCGGACGGCGTCAGCGGCGATAATGCGCGGCTCCGCCACAGTTTTTCCGATGTTTTGTCGGCACCCCTGCAGCGGATATAATCCCGACTAAATCACTCGACTTTGGACGCGGGCTCGACCCGCTGAGCAGCACATGACCCTAGCAAACCCGAAGCCTACAAGCAGCGCCGAAATCGAAGACGTTCAGGGGAGCGCCGATACCCGACGTATCGCCATCAACAAGGTTGGCATCAAGGACATCCGCCACCCGGTGCGGGTCAAGGACCGCAGCGAGGGCGAGCAACACACCGTCGCCACCTTCAGCATGTACGTGTTCCTGCCGCACAATTTCAAGGGCACGCACATGTCGCGTTTCGTGCAGATCCTGAACAGCCACGAGCGCGAGATCTCGGTGGAGTCGTTCAAGGACATGCTGAGCGAGATGGTCGAGCGCCTTGAGTCCGAGCGCGGCCACATCGAGATGAACTTCCCCTACTTCGTCAACAAGAAGGCCCCGATCTCCGGCGTGGAGAGCCTGCTCGACTACGACGTGACCCTGATCGGTGAGGTGCGCGACGGCAAGCCCGAGATGTTCATCAAGGTCGTGGTCCCGACCACCAGCCTGTGCCCCTGTTCCAAGTCGATCTCCGATCGCGGCGCGCACAACCAGCGCTCGCACGTGACCCTGACCGTGCGCACCTGCAGCTTCGTGTGGATCGAGGAACTGATCGAACTGGTCGAGAAAGAGGCCTCTTGCGAGCTGTACGGCCTGCTCAAGCGTCCGGACGAAAAGTACGTGACCGAGCAGGCCTACGACAATCCCAAGTTCGTCGAAGACATGGTGCGCGACGTCGCGGCACGCCTGAACGCCGACGACCGGATCTGCGCCTATACCGTCGAGGCAGAGAACTTCGAGTCGATCCACAACCACTCGGCCTATGCCCTGATCGAACACGAGAAGGACGCCGAAGCGGGCAACGCCTGATCCCGCTTTGCTGCGCGCTCAGCGCGTGCTGCGCATGATCAGCAGGTTCTCGCGCTGATCGATCTCGAACTTCCCCAGCACGTTCATCCCGAGCAGGACATGCTGAGGGCTGTCGCCATCGATCACCACCGCACCGACATCCTGCAGGCGCAGCCCCCCCACTGACAGGGTCTTCAGGGTGACATGATGCCCGGCGGTGCGCCCCGATGCCGTACCCACGCCGACCCGCACACCGTCCACGCGATGCGCCAGCCCCAGGCGCGCCGCATGCCGCTCGCTCATCGCGATGGTGGTTGCCCCGGTATCGACCAGAAAGCGCACCGACTGGCCGTTGATAAGCCCGTCGACGAAGTAACCGCCGCGCGCCGTATCCTTGATGATGCGGATCTCGCGCTGCTGCGGTTTCGCATAGCGCGAACTCACCGTGGAGCCGAGTCGCAGCTGCTCACGCCGGCCATCGATCTCGACCACCGCCAGCGTGGTGTCGGCGCTGATCAGGCGGACCCCGGACGGATGACGTGCACCCGCGGACATGACCTTGCGCTTGCCGTCTATCTCGAGCATTGCCTTGCCCGGAAACAGCGCCAGCACCCGCACGGAAGGCCCGGCCAGAGCCGCGTTCAGCAGCAGAAAACAGGCAAGAAAGAGGCTAGATCTCAAGATAACCCACAGATGTCGATGCATACCCAGTGACTATAGGAGAACGGCAGGCGTTCGGCTTGCAACAGATCAGTGCAGATGATTGCACTGGCCCTAAGAAAGGTAGGCCGCCAGTTGCAGGCAGAGTGCGGCGAATACACCGGCGATCAGATCGTCCAGCATGATGCCCCATCCACCGCCAACGCGCCGGTCAACCCAGCTGATCGGCCAGGGCTTCCAGATATCGAACAGACGGAACAGGGCAAAACCGACGACGATCCAGATCAGCCCGGAGGGTGCCGCCACCATGGTCAGCAGGTAGCCGGCGATCTCGTCCCACACGATGCCCGGGTGATCGTGTACCCCGAGGTCGCGCGCCGCCCTGTCGCACAACCAGATGCCGCCAACGATGACCACGGCCAGCACCAACAGGTAGGCCGGCAGGGAGAGCAGCGACAGGGGCAGGTAGAGCCCCACCGCGAGCAGGGTCCCCATGGTTCCCGGCGCCTTGGGCGAACAGCCCGAACCAAAGCCGAAGGCCAGCAGGTGAACCGGATTTGCCAGCGACGGCCTGGGCAGCGAGCGGGACTCAGTTTCGGAAGTGGTCGAAGCCATCGGGCACCTCTTGGGTTGCTCGTCCGTCGGGGTGGATCAGGGTGACACCCGTGCCCGGCACCAGCCGGCCGATCTCATGGATCGTATGGCCCGCATCATGACAGGCATCGAGCATCGCATTCCGGGCATGCGGCGGCACGGCGAACAACAGTTCGTAGTCGTCACCGGCGGCCAGCGGCAGGTCCCAATCACCCTGCGCGCAGACCGCCGCGACCGGCGCAGACAGCGGCAGGCTGCCCAAGTCGATCCGTGCGCCCACGCCACTGACCTCGCAGATATGCCGCAGATCGGCCACCAGGCCGTCCGAGATGTCGATCGCGGCCGTCGCATGATCGAGCAACAACCGCCCCAGGGCAACGCGCGGAACCGGGCGGTCGAGCCGATCGGCCAATTCCTCGCTGTAGGGGCTGTCTGCAACAGGTCGCGAATGATGCCGCAGCGCGAAACCGGCATCACCGACGGTGCCACTGACGAACAGCAGATCACCGGACCGCCCGGCGTCGCGTCGCAATGCCTTACCGTCGGGCAGAAAACCGTGTGCCTGCACCGTGATACTGAGTGGCCCGCGCGTGGTGTCGCCGCCGACCAGTTGCACGCGGTGGGCGGCGGCCAGGCGCCCGAACCCGCGCATAAATGTTTCCAGCCAGACCGGGTCAGCACCCGGCAGGGTCAGCGACAGCGTCACCCAGGCCGGCTCCGCGCCCATCGCCGCCAGGTCACTCAGGTTGACCGCCAGCGCCTTGTGCCCCAGGGCCTCCGGGGCGCAATCGGCGAAAAAATGCCGCCCTTCGACCAGGGTGTCCATGCTGACCGCCAGCACCGCGTTGTCGGGCACCTGCAGCAGGGCGCAGTCATCACCGACGCCGAGGCGCACATCGTCGCGGCTGGCGGTTGCCTCGGCGAAGAACTGCCGGATCAGGTCGAATTCTGAGAGCGACACAGGGCTGCTCAGCGCCGCGCCTTGGCCTCGAGCGGTCGCAGGGCGCGGGCCGCCTTGTCGAGCACGCCGTTGACGTAGCGATGCCCTTTCTCGGCACCAAAGGTCTTGGCCAACTCAACCGCCTCGTTGATCACCACCCGGTAAGGGATCTCCGGGTGCACGATCAGCTCGTAGGCGCCGAGCCGCAGGATGGCGCGCTCGACCGGGTCGATTGCCTCGATCTTGCGATCGATGCATGACCCCAGCGCCAGATCGAGCTCGTTGAGCCGCGCGGGTACGCCGCGCACCAGCTCGTCGAAGTACCCGGTATCGAATTTCTTTTCGTCCTGCTCGATCATGAAGTGATTGATGATCGTCCCGACGTCCTGGCCCGCCAGCTGCCACTGGTAGAGCGCCTGGATCGCCAGACTGCGCGAACGGCTGCGTTGCCGACTCACGATGCCATCACCTCAGAGTTCACGCAGCAGGTTGACCATCTCGATGGCCGTCGCTGCCGCTTCACCACCCTTGTTGCCGGCCTTGGTGCCGGCACGCTCGATGGCCTGCTCGATGGTGTCGACGGTCAGTACGCCGAAGGCAATCGGCACGCCGTGCTTCAGGGTGACCTGCGCCATGCCCTTGACGCACTCGCCGGCAACGTACTCGAAATGCGGCGTGCCGCCGCGGATCACCGCGCCCAGCGCGACGATGGCATCGTATTCGCCCTTGGCTGCGATCTTGTCCAGCACCAGCGGCATCTCGAACGCGCCGGGCAGACGCACGACGGTGATGTCTTCCTCGCGCGCACCATGGCGCTTCAGGGTATCGATCGCCCCCGATTCAAGGCTGTCCACGACAAAGCTGTTCCAGCGCGCCACCACGACGCAGAAACGCGCGCTCGTGACCGTCAGGCCACCTTCGATAGTCTTGATGCTCATGCAGTATTCCTCTCCAACGGCATTGCCGCTGATTACTCCGTGCTAACGAATTCAACGACCTCGAGGTCGAAACCGGCAAGCGCATGCAGATGCTTCGGCGCGCTCATGACGCGCATCTTGCGCACCCCAAGATCGGTCAGTATCTGTGCGCCAACCCCGATCGTACGCAGATCATCGTCATGGGTGACCCGACGCTTCGGGTATGGCGTCTTCGACGCTATGCCATTTGTAGTCCTGGATGCGCTGGATAATCTCACGTGTCGTGTCGTAGTTACGCAACACGACGATCACACCTTCACCCTCTTCCGCCACCTGGTCCATCACCCGGCGCAGCGGCCAGCCGCAATCGCGCGTGCTTTCGAAGATATCGCACATGGTGTTCTGTACATGCACACGCACCAGCGTGGGCCGATCCGGGCTGATCGCCCCCTTGACCAGGGCAAGATGCATCTCGCTGCCGATCACATCCTGGTAGGCCACCAATTCGAAATCGCCATGCTCGGTCGGCAGGTTGCACGAGGTGACCCGCTCGACCGTCTTCTCGTTCTTGATCCGATACTGGATCAGGTCGGCGATGGTGCCGATCTTCAGATCGTGTTCGGCGGCGAATGTCTCGAGATCCGGGCGGCGCGCCATGGTGCCGTCTTCGTTGAGAATCTCGACGATCACCGAACTCGGCCGTCAGCCCGGCAAGGCGCGCCAGGTCGCAGCCGGCCTCGGTATGCCCGGCGCGCACCAGCACGCCGCCCGGCTGCGCCATCAGCGGGAAGATATGCCCCGGCTGAACCAGGTCCTGCGGCTGCGCGTCCGGCTTGACCGCTGCCAGCACGGTGGTTGCACGGTCCGCGGCCGAGATACCGGTGGTCACGCCCTCTGCCGCCTCGATCGAGACGGTGAAATTGGTTGATTCCAGCTGGTTGTCGGTGTTGACCATGAGCGGCAGACGCAGCTGGCGGCAGCGGTCCTTGGTCAGGGTCATGCAGATCAGGCCGCGGCCGTACTTGGCCATGAAATTGATGACCTCGGGCGTGGTCTTTTCCGCGGCGATGATCAGGTCACCTTCATTTTCGCGGTCTTCATCATCCATGATGACCACCATGCGTCCCTGGCGCATGTCTTCGATGATCTCTTCTGTCGTATTCAGCGGCATGATGCGGCAACCGGTTTGGCAAACGGCACAGTTTACCAGTCCTGGGGCGCCTGAGAGAATGCCTGAATGACAGAATCTGAAGGCGTTATCCAATATTCGCTCGACCACCGGCCCGGCGAACTGCCGCCGGACGGCGACTATGACGGACTTTTCCACTGGTTCGGACGCTGTCGGAGGCGCGATCTGCTCGGCCAGGACCCGTCGCGATACGACGGCTACGCCTATGGCAACATCAGTATCCGGGTCGCCGACGGCTTCGTGATCTCCGGCACCCAGACTGGCGGCAAGGCACAACTGACACGGTCGGACCTGGCCCTGGTCGAGGCGTTCGACAGCACCGCCAACCGCCTGTGGGCAACCGGCCCCGCACGACCCTCGTCCGAGGCCATGACCCACGGCGAGGTCTACCAGGCACTAGCCGGGGTGAATGCGGTGATTCATGTCCACTCACCCATCCTCTGGCACGCGGCCGCGGCGCTGGGTTTGCCGACCACCTCGCCACAAGCCGGATACGGCACCCCGGCCATGGCCCGCGAGGTCAGCCGCCTGCTCGCCCAGCATCCCGCGGCCGGGGTTCTGGCGATGGGCGGACACGAAGACGGCATCATTGCCTATGCAGCGGACATGGATCACGCCGGCGAATTGTTGCTCCAGACATTGGCGGCGGCTGAGGCATGGCCAGCGGAAAAGCACGAATAATCAGCGCCAGACCACCTCTTTGTAGAACAGCTCAAGCTGTTCCTCGGCCACCGCACCCTGTGCGGCATTGAAGTCCGGACCGGTCCAGCGCCTGGCCCAGCATTCCCGGATCACCCAGGTGTTGACCATCCGTCGGTTCGGCCAGTCGAGCTGGCGCAGGACCACATCGCGAACCAGCGGCTTGCCGCCATACTGCGATGCCTTCCACTGGAGCAATACGTAACGAACGGTTGAGCAACAGAACATAAC
>CAVRBK010000079.1:0-13177 GCA_963719025.1 uncultured Gammaproteobacteria bacterium
GCTGGTGGCCGGCATTACCGGCAGCGTGGCCTGGGAACTGGTGAACCCGGTATCTATGGTGTTTCGTGGATTGATATTTGGCATGGGCCTGGCTTGGGGTGTGGTGGTCGCGGTTTTCCTCCTCGATCTGTTCGTCGGGCGGCGGGCCTGGTGTGGGCACCTCTGTCCTGTCGGCGCGTTCTATGGATTGGTGGGCGCCGGCGCGGTGCTGCGTGTCTCGGCTGTCAATCGTGAGCAGTGCGACGATTGCATGGATTGCTTCGCCGTCTGCCCGGAACACCAGGTGATCAAGCCGGCACTAAAAGGTGCAGAGAAGGGGCTCAGTCCGGTGATCTCTTCGGGCCACTGTACCAACTGTGGACGTTGTATCGACGTCTGCGGCAAGGATGTCTTTGAGTTTTCAACCCGTTTTTCGAATGCACGCCCGGCAGTATCTGGCGTCAATAAACAAAGAGAGGTGTCGTCATGAAGCAGTCAACCTTCGTTATGTTGCTCGTTGCCGTGTGTCTGATCGGTGTCATGGGGCAGGCAGCCGCTGACCTCAAATCCCTGGGTGGTGATGCGCATTCCCTGACTCAGACAATGCCGGCACCGGCATTGATGCAGTTCAAGAAAGACAAGGAGAACATTCCGCGTACTTTCGAGGAGCAGCCACCGCTGGTGCCGCACACCAACGACAAATATATGATCAATCTGACCACCAACAAGTGCCTGGACTGTCACATGAAGCAGGAAGGCAAGGACGAAGCCAAGTCGGTGGAGATGAGCGAATCGCATTTCATCGGTCGCGATGGTAAGAAACTGGCGAAGCCCAGCGGCGGTCGTCACTTCTGTACCCAGTGCCACGTGCCGCAGGTCGATGCAAAGCCGCTTGTCGGCACCAACTTTCAGGCCGCTAAATAGACAGTACTCCCCAGCGTGGCGATCGTTCGATCGCCTCGGCTGTTTTCGCTGTTCCCGGCGGAAACGCGTCCCGATTGATCGGTGTCAATAAGCCGATGGGCGGTCTTGATATTGGTCGTGTATTACAGGCCAACCCGGGCCTACGCGCATCCTTGAATCCAGCATAGCCCGCTGTCACCACCATGCAGGGCGAGAAGCGTCAGCCAGTGTCCGAACGAAATCGAGTTGCTACGCCGATCGGCAGGGGGGAGATCAAGACCCCGGGTCGACCATCCTGCCGGAAAAACAATGAAGGCGGGTCTGTGGCCCGTTCCTCCTCGTAACCAGATCCAAGACTTGTGTCAGGAGTCTGCACAACGAAGCAAACACGCCGCGAATTCATCAAATCCAGCGCGATCGCCGCCACCGCAGCGGCTGCCGGCATCAGCATCCCAGGAAGGCTTTGCCAACGGTCTGACCTGCATCGATTGTCACAAGGGCATCGCGCACGAGCTGCCGGACATGTACGAAGAGGACAGAAGCGCGGTGCTCAACGCCCACTGAGCGTTGCGACGCAGCGCATCCATCCGTACCGGCCCCCGGTTCCGTGGATGGAGCCGGGGGTTTTTGTTGTGCGCGATGTTGTTCTGCCCCATAAGGCTCTCAACGCCGACGCCGTGCCCGCTTGCGGACCTTGTAGGCCGCGACTTCGCGCATGACGGTGGAGAAGGGCACCGACTCGAGCTGGCCGAAGGTGTGCTCTGCCTTTGCCAGCGTGCCATCGATGTCGTCAATGCTGTCGCTTGGCTGGGACTCGCCGGCAAGCGCCGCCTGAATACCGCGCATGCCGCCCACCTGCAGGCGGATTGCCTTGCCATGCGGCAGCAGTTTGCGGTCTTCCTCGGTGCGCAGGGCAAAACGCGCCTGTTCGCGCAGCAGGTCGAGCCATTTCAGGCAGCGTGACTGGCCGCTTACCGAGCGACAGTGCACACCCTCGCGTTCAGCGATGCAGAAACGCTCTGCCTGCGGGCAACGGCACTCGTTGGTCAGCACGCTCTTTTCGAACGCACAATACACCTCGTTGACTTCGCGGTAGGTCTGGCGGAAAGCGTCCTGATCCATGTCGGCCGGTAGATTTGCTGCAGGGCGACGAAGCTTGCCCTATTGGCTGCGTTCTTTGAAGCGATGAATAAGACGGCGATCGCGCTTGTTGGGTTTGGACTCGGTTTGCAGCGGGGTGGCCTGGCGTGTGGCGCGCAGGTCGGCGGCGGCTGCCTCGCGTCTTTGCCGGCTTTCCTCGGACTCGGTATAGAAATGCCGGGCCTCGCTGGCCGGCCTACGCTGTTTCGGCAGGACAGCCACCTCGACTTCCCATCGCAGGCCGCCCTTGCTGATCTGCAGGCGGCTGCCGATCCGCACGTCCTTGCCCGGCTTGCTGCGCTGCCCGTTCAGGTGCACCTTGCCGCCTTCCACCGCCTCGCCGGCCAGTGGACGCGTCTTATAAAAACGCGCCGCCCAAAGCCACTTGTCGAGGCGCATCTTGTCGCCGCTCATCGCACTCAGGTCGGGGCGTCTTCCGAGGCATCGAAGGTGTGGCGGGCGTCGTTCGGCACGCTCGGGGGCGTCAGGCCGAGCATGGGATCGAGGCGTCCCATGGCGTCCAGTTCAGCCATGTCGTCATAACCGCCAACATGCTGATCGCCAATGAAAATCTGTGGTACGGTGCGTCGATTGCTGCGTTGCAGCATTTCACTCATCAGAGCATCATCGATGTCGATACGTCTCTCGTCCCAGCTCATGCCTTTGCGCTGCAGCAGCATTTTGGCGCGCACGCAGTAGGGACACATGGCGGTAGTGTACATAACGATATCCGGCATGCCCTTCTCCTATGATGATTATCAATTCATCGTAACAACACCGTGCGGGCAACGTAACACGGGTATTTACCCATTGATCCCGCACGGTTTGTCGACTGGTCTCGATCCCGCCAAGGCCGATATGATTTCGAGTATCTGTCCCTTGCCACTGAGAGCCCGATGATGAAAGACGCCGCCCCCCGTGCCATCCAGCTGAGTGAGTACGAGCCGCCGGCCTATCTCGTCGACACGGTGGACCTGCATTTCGACCTGCGCGAGCAGGGCACGCGGGTGGTGTCGCGGCTGGGTATCCGCCGCAACCCGGCGGGCAGGGGCGGGGCATTGCGTCTCGATGGCGAGGGCCTGACCCCTGTCTGGGTGCGGCTTAATGGCGGCGAGCTGGCGGCAAACCGCTACACCATAAACGACGAATCGTTGACGATCGCCGAAACGCCGGATGCCTTCGTGCTAGAGAGCGAGGTGATCATTACCCCCGAGAACAACACTGCCCTGGAGGGCCTGTATCGGTCGAGCGGCATGTTCTGCACGCAATGTGAGCCGGAAGGGTTTCGCAAGATCACCTGGTTCCCCGACCGGCCCGACGTCATGGCGTGTTTCACCGTCAGGGTCGAGGCGGACAAGGCGCAGTACCCGGTGTTGCTGTCGAACGGCAATCCTCGCGAGGCGGGCCAGCTGCCATCCGGACGGCACTATGCGGTCTGGGATGACCCGATCCCCAAGCCCAGCTACCTGTTTGCACTGGTCGCCGGTGACCTGCGTTTTGTCGAGGACCGGCATACCACGCCATCAGGCCGCGAGGTCGTGCTGCGGATCTACGTCGAGCCGGAAAATCTCGACAAGTGCGAGCATGCGATGCGTTCGCTGGTCAACGCGATGCGCTGGGACGAAACGCAGTACGGCCGCGAATACGATCTCGATGTGTACAACATCGTCGCGGTCAACGACTTCAACATGGGGGCGATGGAGAACAAGGGCCTCAACATCTTCAACTCGAAGTACGTGCTGGCGCAGGCCGGACACCGCGACCGACCAGGATTTTCTCGGTATCGAGGGTGTTATTGCGCACGAGTATTTCCACAACTGGACCGGCAATCGCATCACCTGCCGCGACTGGTTCCAGCTGTCCCTGAAGGAAGGTTTCACGGTCTTCCGCGACCAGGAATTTTCCGCCGACATGGGGTCTCGCGGGGTCAAGCGTATCGACGATGTGCGCCTGCTGCGCGCTCACCAGTTCGCCGAAGACGCCGGCCCTATGGCCCATCCGATTCGTCCGGCGTCCTACATCGAGATCAATAACTTCTACACGGTGACGGTTTACGAAAAAGGCGCCGAGGTGGTGCGCATGCAGGCGCGATCTGCTGGGTTCGGCAGACTTTCGCAAGGCGACCGATCTGTATTTCGAACGTCACGATGGCGCAGGCGGTGACCACCGAGGATTTCGTGCACTGCATGGCCGATGCCTCCGGCCTCGATCTGAGCGCAGCTGCAGCACTGGTACGACTATGCCGGTACCCCGGAGGTCGACGGTGCGCGCCGAGTATGACGCTGCGTCGGGTGAATTCACCCTGCACCTGACCCAGTCAGTGCCGGATACCCCTGGTCAGACCGACAAGCCGCCGTTTCTGATCCCGATTGTGACCGGCCTGGTCGGCAGTGGCGGTGATGATCTGCCGGCTGCGTCTGGGTGACGATCCGGAGGCGCGCCTGCAGCATACCCTGCAGCTGACCGGGAAATCGCAGTCGTTCGTGTTCCGTGGCTTGAGCGAGGAACCGGTGCCGTCATTGCTGCGCAACTTCAGCGCGCCGGTGAAATTGTCTTTTGACTACAGCGACGCCCAGCTGATGTTCCTGATGGCGCACGACAGTGACGGCTTCAACCGCTGGGATGCCTCGCAGACACTTATCCGTCGTGTATTGCTCGAAATGGTGGCGCAGCACCGCGCCGGTACCGGCATGCAGGTGCCGGAGGGGCTGCATCGGGGCGTTTCGCACGGCGCTGTTGAGCGACACGGTCGAGCCGGCACTGACTGCCGAGGTTCTGGGGCTGCCGGCGATCTCCTACCTGGGCGATTTCATGGACACGGTCGATGTGGATGCATTGCACGGTGCGCGCGAAGCGGTCCGTGAGGCGGTCGGCCAGGCCTTGGCCAGGGAACTTCTCGAGACCTATCAGCGCCTGCAGGACGATGCGTCATATGCCCCGACACCGGCGGCGATTGGCCGGCGCAGCCTGAAAAACCGTGTGCTGGGCTACTTGCTTGCGGCCAACGGCAACGGTGCTGCGGACCTGTGCCTTGCGCAGTATGAGCGCCAGCACAACATGACCGACGTCATGGCCGCAATGAGTCTGCTGGCGGACAGCGAACATGCCGAGCGTGATGCGGTGCTGGCCGATTTCGAACAGCGCTGGGGCGAGTGACCCGCTGGTCATGGACAAGTGGTTCGCTGTGCAGGCGATGTCGGGCCGCGCGGACACCCTTGAACGGATCCGGGTGGTTGATGGGGCACGCCGCATTTTCACTACAAAACCCGAACAAGGTGCGCGCGCTGATCGGCTCCTTCGCCAATGCGAACCCGCTACGCTTTCATGCGGCGGATGGCAGCGGCTATGCCTTTACTCGCGACCAGGTGATGGCGCTGGATGGGGCCAATCCGCAGATCGCCGCGCGCCTGCTGCGTTCGATGTCGCGCTGGAAGCGTTTCGACGAAGGGCGCCAGGTTCATCTTCGTGGCGCGCTCGAGCAGGTTGCCGCGGCCAAGGTGTCGAAAGACGTTTACGAGATTGCGGCCAAAAGCCTCGGCTGAACTGTCAGGCGAGTCTGCCGTGCCAGCATTGCCACAAGCAATACCGCATGCGGAAAGGCGACTGTCGGTCGGAGTGCCTGCGACAGGTACTCCGCGATCAGCCCGGTCGCGCCTCGTCGCTGCGCGAGGAAACGGCTGTTCAGCTGATAGGCGATCGCGTCACTGCCGTTTGACTGCTGTTCCGCCGCTAGTAGTTGCTCGACCTCCAGCAGGCGTGCATCGGTGCGTGTCTGAAAAGTTTTCCAGATGGCTTCCTGCAGCCACAGGATGACGATAAGCAGCGCGAGGTACAGGCTGTCGGACTGCACCAGGACGGCCGAGGCAAGCACGGTTACGCTGGCCAGTTTGATCAGCAGGCTGTCTCGCTCGCTGCGATCGTTCTGCGCCTGCAGCAGCGACCATTCGTTCGCCAGGTGTGAATGCGGCACGGTTTTGTCCTCTGATGCGGCGCCGATACGCTGCCTGGAGTGCAGTGGGTCTTCGCGCTTGGGGAAAGGCAGGCCAGTATACCGATGCCAGTGCGGCCGCGCGGGATGGTCCGGGAATGTGCAATGTTTGTCGCGTATTTGTCGAGCACGTAGGTGAGCGGACTTTTGCTGCACATGGCAAAACAGCTATAGTCATACGCGACGGGCTGCGCAGAAGGGCCCGCTTCGAAGCCACATGTTCCAAAGGAGTCTTCATGACCAAGCCAGAAATTTCTGAATCGATGATTTTCGAGTGTTTTGCAGCCGCGCAGCAGAGCAGCGATATGGCGGACACCGCTGCATCGTTCGTTGACGTCGAAGAGTACGAGAACCAGATCATGTATCCCGAGTTCGCCCGCTGGGCCGAGAAGGCCGGGTACCCGGAGCTGGCCTCGCTGTTCCGCAAGGTCGCCGGCGAGGAAAAATTGCACGCGGTCTGGTTGCGCGAGCTTTACCAGGAGATGGGTCAGCCGACGCGCGGTGAGGATACGCAGCGCGCGATTGACGCGCTGGAGGCGATCCGCGCCAACTGCGATGCCCTGATCGAGATGAACCCGGATGGTGTCGTCGAAAAGGCCTTGGCCGTGGCGATCAGTGTCGAGGAACGCGAATACCAGGATATCTATCCGCGTTTCCGCGACCAGGCCAAGGCCGAGAACAATCAGAAGGCGGCAGAGGTCTACCAGAAAGTGGTCGATTCCGAGCGTCAGCATGCCGACTGGTTCCGCGGTGCGCTGGATAATTTCCGCGCGAGCATGGCGACTCCGGCGCTTGCCTGAGCGTTGCTGACCTGAAACCGGCCCCGGCCGTGTCGGATCCATCGTGGCGGGTGGCACTCAACCCGCCGATCTACCTGGTATCCGTGCTGCCGGGGCTGGGTGTCCCGGCGATTGCGTCGCAATCGCTGCAACATCCCATCGGCCTTCTGCTGGCCACGATCGCCGTGGTGCTGCTGCAGCATGCGATCAACCTTTTCAATGATGCCGCTGACTGGCGCCTGGGTGCGGACGTCGAGAAATTCGACTCCTGGGTACGGGTGCATGGCGAAAGGCCTGGCCTGGCGACCTGGCACGGCGTCATCAGCCTGTTGGCGGGTGGTTTTCTCGGCCTCGGTGTGCTGATCGTCCAGCAGCAGTTCCAAGTGCTCTATGCCGCTGTGCCGCTCGTGGTCCTCGGGTATCTGTATAACGCCGGACCGAGGCCGCTGTCGTATACCCATCTGGGCGAGTGGGTAACCGGTGTGTGCTACGGCCCGGGTGTGTTCGGCTGCCTGTGGTGGGTTGCGGGTTTGCCGGCCGGCAGCGCCGTGGTGTTCGGCAGTGTCGCCTTTGCCGCGCTGGCGATGTCGTTGCTGCTTTCTCACCAGCCGCCGCAGATCGACACCGATCGTGCGGCCGGCAAGCGATCCTTTGCAGTGCGCTTCGGCAAGGTGAGTACCGTGCGTGCAGCACGCCTGCTGTTCGTGGTCTTTCTGTCCTGTCTTGCCGTACCACAGCTGATGTCGCTGTCACTGCTGCCGGCCGGTATGCTCCTGCTGCTTGGCGTGCTGCTCGCCTATCGGGTTTACTCTACAGTGGTCAATCCGAAACGGATCCTGGTCGCGGCCAGTCTGTTCACCCTGGTGTCGCTGGGCTTCGCCAGTGCATTTGCGGCCTGACCCTGCATGAATCGATCGGAATCGAGGCGCCCTCGCTCGGCTGCGGGTTGAGTTTGTCGCCCCGGTTTACTAGTGTTTGCTACCCAATTGGCTGAGTTGCCGGTTTCTTCATGGTCTCTGCGCGGTATGCGGTGGTTGTGCAAAGCCACCGACGGCATGGCCCAAGCAACCAAACCAACAGGAGACCCGCGATGCAAAAACCCCAGTCAGGCGACACCGTACGCGTTCATTACACCGGAACACTGGAAGACGGTACCCAGTTCGATTCCTCGCGCGGTGCGGAGCCGCTGGAGTTCGCGCTCGGCAAGGGACAATTGATCGCCGGCTTCGAAAAAGCGGTTCAGGATCTCGCCGTTGGTGGCAGCTGTTCGGTCACGCTGCCGGCGGAAGAGGCCTATGGCGATGTAGATCCGGGGATGATCCAGGATGTGCCACGCAAGCTGATGCCACAGGATGTTGAACTGGAGCCGGGCCTTATCCTGCAGGGCCAGGCCGAAGATGGTCGCACCGACAATTTCGTCGTGGTCTCATTCGACGACGAGCACGTCAAGCTCGATGGCAATCACCCGCTGGCCGGCAAGGCCCTGACCTTCGAGATCGAGCTGGTCGCAATAGTCTGAGCGGCCGGGTCGCTCGCCCGGTGGACAACACCTTGCAAAACGGGTGAACCGGGCACGCGGATTGCGGCACAATCCCGGGCTTTCTAGCGATATCGACTTTCGGGGGTATCTGAGTGTCCGAGCCTGTGATTCTGCTGGTCGACAATGGGTCGACGCGTGCCGCGGCGACGTTGAGTCTGCGCCATATCGCAACCGGTCTTGAGTCCGCCTGTGGGCGGACCGTTCATGCGGTATCACTGCAGCATGCCGATCGCATCTCGCCGGCGCAGCTCGATGGCCGGCCGGCCGAGGTACTGCCTGCCTTTCTCGCGCATCATCTGGCGCGCGGCGAGCGCGAGTTCATCACCGTGCCGCTGTTTTTCGGTCGCAGCCGGGCGCTGACCTCGTTCATTCCCGAACAGGTCGGGTTGCTGGCCGAGCGATTCGGGGCCTTCGATCTGCGCCAGGCCGATGTGTTGTCGCCGTTGCAGCAGGGCGAGCCACGCCTGACCGATATCCTTGCCGACAACGTGGCGCAGTGTTGCGCGCAGATGGGCGCGCAGGCGGATCGGGTCATCCTGGTGGATCACGGTTCGCCGCTACCCGAGGTAACCGCTGTGCGGGCGCAGCTGGCGCTTGGGCTGCGCGGGCGGCTCGCGGAGGAGATCGCGCTGAGCCAGGCGGTGATGGAACGGCGCAAGGGTGCGGCGTACGACTTCAACGGCATGTTGTTGGGCGATCTGCTCGACAGCGCCGCCGCACCAGACCGTGCAACCCACGTGGTGCTCGCAATGCTGTTCATATCGCCCGGCAGGCATGCCGGTGCGGGTGGTGACATCGAAGAGATCTGTCGCGATGCGGAGGCGCGCAATCCGGGCCTGCAGGTCGGGATCTCGGGCCTGGTCGGACAGCATCCCGGGCTGATCGAGATTCTCCAGGACCGCCTCAACGCGGTGCTCTGACCGCATCGGGCGGGGGGCTTTCGAGCGCGCTCAGCCCGCCGGTTTGCGTCGGGAGATCGCCATCATGTCGCTGGGTGCGACCGTAAACAGCTTCAGGCAATCGTCGGCGTCGGCCGAGTACTTGGTCAGTACCCCGACATGGCAGTTGCGTGCGGCGAACACCTCGACCGAGGTGATCTCGTCACAGTTGATCCCGCGGAAGTCGACCTCCTGATACTGCGAGGTGGTCGGCTTGATGTACGAATAGCCGCGGCTGACGGTCTCGAACGGGATCAGTTCCCCCTTGTACGCGGTGAACCGCAACACCAGGGTGCGGATCTGTGCCGGAAGGTCATTCTGCAGGCGCAGGCCAATGCGGCAGCCGCGTGCCAGGTCGAAGCGTTTTTCCAGGGTCAAGAGCGCCGCCTGGGGAGCCTCGGCGGCGGCATCCTGCGCCAGTGCCCAGGTTCCGTTGTCACGCAGGACAACCTTGCGGCCGTCGGCAGTGGTGGCAGTCATATCGGCCATTCCCGCCTGAGCGGTGGCCAACAGGGCGAGCAGGGCGATCAGTCGGTAGCGCATCGGTTACTCCGGGACGAATGTCTCCTGCAATGCTCGCACGAACCGGCGGTGCTTTTGAAGGTGCAAAGATTCCTGAATACCGCTGAAAGGTTTCGCTGTGCCAGCAGGTCTATGCTCGAGGCGGCTTATCCTCGGGGAAAATGATGAATATTCGATGTGTCACGGCGTTTTCCGTGCTCCTTGCCTGCGTGCCGCAAGTCCATGCCGAACGGGTGACGATCCTGACGGCGACCTTCCCGATGGGATGCGCTGTGGCCGACCCGGCTTGCCACAAAGAGTAAGGGCCGTGGCCGCGCATCGCGCCTGCGTTACCAGTGGTATCTGTTCACCCCCCCGCTGACCAACAACGATCCCCGTTACTGCACCTGCGATCACCCCGAGCGCGGTTGGCAGCGCGCGCTGCGCGGCGGATCGTGGGACGAAAACCGGCCGGATCTGCGCAGTTCCTTCCGCAACGTGAAGTCGCCGGAGCAGGCCGGGTCGATCTACGGCTCGGTTGGATTTCGCTGTGCCGCCGGACCGGGCTGAGGGGCTCAGCCGTAGTTGTAGTGCTTGACCTCGCGGCGCCCGGAGCTGGTCTGGTGGCGGCGCAGGGTGCGCTGCATGATGATCCCCTCGGACTGCCACTCCAGGCCGTCCAGCTCGATCGGCGGGTAGAGGTCATTGAGCGCGATCAGGCGCTCGCCCTGGTCGTCTTTCAGGTATTGCCTGAACCAGCGCACGCCCTCGACCAGGGCCATGATGTACATGCCGTGTTGGCACCAGTCAGCGGGTTCGATCAGCACGATACAGGCATCCGGAAACTCCGGTTCCATGCTGTCGCCGATCACCTGCAGGGCGAAGGGCTCGGAGGCTGCTGCAGCTGGATAAAGGGTCGCTCATTGGAGGCTTTTGCATCGTTGTTACTCTGGTAAGCTGCCTGCTTGTTCGAGCAGGTAACTGAATTTTCAGCGAATTCTAACATGGTGCATTCAGCGGGCGGATCGCCCCAAGTCCACAAAGATCGCCGGGATTGGCAAAACCTCAAGGGGATGTTGCCGTTCCTGTGGGAGTTCCGCGGGCGCGCCCTTTTCGCCCTGGCCTGCCTGGTGCTCTCGAAGGTCGCCAATGTCGGCGTGCCGATCGTGCTCAAAGAGGTGGTCGACTACTTCGAGCAGGTGAAGGACGACCCGGCCGTCATGGCCGCGGTCCTGCCGCTCTCGCTGCTGCTGGCCTACGGTGCGCTGAAACTCAGTTCCTCGCTGTTCAACGAGCTGCGCGACATCGTGTTTGCCAAGGTGCGCTACCGCGCGATGCGCCGGCTTTCCACCCGGGTGATGGAACACCTGCATCGCCTGTCGCTGCGCTTTCATCTCGATCGCAAGACCGGCGCGGTCAGCCGTGACCTCGAGCGCGGGACGCGCTCGGTCAGCCAGATCATGAACTACATGGCGTTCAGCATTCTGCCGATCGTGGTCGAATTCAGTCTCGTGGCCTTCATTCTGCTCACCCAGTACGACCTGATCTTCAGTGTCGCGATGCTTGGTGCGGTCGTGGTCTACGTGCTGGTGACCTTCGCCATCACCGAGTGGCGGATGGATTTTCGCCACTACATGAACCGGCTCGATTCCGAGGCGAACACGCGTGCCATCGACAGCCTGATCAACTACGAGACGGTGAAGTATTTCGGCAACGAGCGCATGGAACTCGAACGCTACGACGGCACCCTGTCGGAATGGGAGCAGTGGGCGGTCAAGAGCCAGACCTCCATGTCGCTGCTCAATTTCGGTCAGGGGCGGTCATCGCGCTGGGCGTTACCGTGGTGATGTTCCTCGCGATGCGCGGCGTGGCAGCCGGGCGACATCGGCATCGGCGACCTGGTGCTGCTCAATGCCTTTCTGCTGCAGCTGTTCATCCCGCTGGGCTTTCTCGGCATCGTGTATCGCCAGATCAAGTATTCGCTGGCCGATATGGACCTGATCTTCAAACTGCTCGAACGCGAGCCCGAGATCACCGACCGTGCCGGCGCGCCGGCGCTGCAGGTCGCGGGTGGCGGGATTCGTTTCGAGGCCGTGGATTTCGGCTACCAGCCGGAGCGCACGATCCTGCACGCGCTCGATCTCGAGGTGCCGGCGGGGCAGAAGATCGCCGTGGTCGGTCACAGCGGCGCCGGCAAGTCGACGCTGGCGCGCCTGATCTACCGCTTCTACGACGTGAACGCCGGGCGGGTCACGATCGACGGCCAGGACGTGCGCGACGTGACCCAGGACAGCCTGCGCGAATCGATCGGCATCGTGCCGCAGGATACCGTGCTGTTCAACGACACCATCTACTACAACATCGCCTACGGCCGGCCGGGCGCCACCCGCGACGACTATCGAGCGAGCCGCGGCCATGGCCCACATCAAGACCTTCATCGAGGGCCTGCCGGATGGCTGGGAGACCGTGGTCGGCGAGCGCGGTCTGAAACTCTCCGGTGGCGAGAAACAGCGCGTGGCGATCGCCCGGGCCATTCTGAAGGATCCACAGATCCTGATCTTCGACGAGGCGACCTCGTCGCTCGACAGCCGCACCGAACAGGCGATCCAGGAGACCCTGGCCGAGGTGGCCGAACGGCATACCACCCTGATCATTGCGCATCGCCTCTCAACCGTGGTCGATGCCGACCAGATCCTGGTGATGTCGGACGGTCGCGTGGTGGAGAGCGGCACGCACGCGGCCCTGCTCGCCGCCGACGGTGTGTACCGTGACATGTGGGAGCTGCAGCGTAAGGAGCGCGAGGTCGATGACCAGGCCGAAGCGGTGTGACGCATGATGTCGGGCATATGCGATTGAAGATCTACCTGGTCGGCGGTGCGGTGCGCGATGGCCTGCTAGGATACTTTTCACGTGCAGCTGATGGAAGTGCCCCTCCCGCCGGATTCTGCAGCACTACAACGAGCACATCTCGATCAACCATCTGGACGTCGGAGTCGGGTCCGGATACTTTCTCGACCGCTGTCGATTCGAGTCGCCCTCACCACACGTGGCGCTGATGGACCTCAACACCAACTGTCTCGAAGTTCGCGAGCCATCGCATCGGCCGCTTCAAGCCCCAAGGTATTCGGCGAGAACGTGCTCGAGCCGATTCCGTTCGACACCCCCAAGTTCGACTCCATCGGGTTGAACTACGTGCTCCACTGTCTTCCCGGCGACATGGCCACGAAGGTATCGCGTTCGAATATCTGAAGGCGCTGGTGAATCCGGGAGGGGTCGTTTTCGGAGCGACCTTGCTTCACGACGGCGTTCAACGGAACTGGCTCCGCGAAACCGATGGACCGAAACGACAAGTACGGCATCTTTGCAAATGTCGACGACCATCTCGACGGTCTTCGGTCCGTTCTGCTCC
>CAVRBK010000080.1:0-42078 GCA_963719025.1 uncultured Gammaproteobacteria bacterium
TGAGCAACGTGCATGGCAATTATCTAAAGAAGGGCTAGAAGAAACAATTGAATCTTTAACGAAAAAAAATAGTGATACGAATAATCAATTATTAGCAGCTCAAATAGAAATCAAACAAAGTGAAGTTCGTTTACAGCGCGCATCAGATAAATTAAATGATGACTGGGCTGGAAAATTTGCCGATTTAAATAAACAAGTGACTCAGCAGCTTAAGGCTAAAGATGACGAAAATAAAACATTGGCGTCTGTATCTAAAGAAGCAGTCGAAAGTCTTGAAAATAAGTTGGCATCACAAAAAAAATCATCATCAGCAACAATTGAAAAGCTTGAAAAAGAAAAGCAGTCATTACAAAATCAGCAAAATAATTTAGAAGAAAATATTTCAACTCTAAAGAAATCAATTAGCAACAGCTAACAATGAATTAGCTGCAGCTAATAAAGCAATTAAGCAGAGTGATGTGCGCTTACAAAAGACAACAGAAAAAATCAATCAAACATGGTCGGGGTAAGTTTGCTGCATTAAATAAAGAAGTGACAGAAAAAATTGCAGCTAAAGAACGTGACCGAAATGGCGGTAGTGATCGTTCGCCGGGATCGGCTCGCCCATCGCGGGCAGCGGGGCGTCGATCACCAGATGGTGGTGACCAGTCTTTTCCTTCATCGTCCCTGCGGGGGCCACGCCGTAGCCTTTCAAGCCAAAGACAACGGTCACCGGGCTGTCGACCGTTGCACCCTCGGCAGGGCTGACAATATAGGCCTGCGGCATATGGCCGTCGGCCAGCGCAAGAGAAGAAAGCATGAAGGCGGCAGCAGCGAGTAATGACCTGAGCATGGTGGGCTCTCCCGGTTTTGGCATCACTGGACAAACGAGTTCATCCCGGCGATCTAATGACGGACGAAAATCAGGGCAATCACCCAGACACCAGCCCACAAGGCCCGGCCAAGCGGTTGGGGGGCTTTCGGAAATGCCCGATCAACAACGCTCGAGCGAGAATCCCAAGACCGCATCCAGGTCGCTCATCCCCTGGCGCAACATCAACACCCGATCCAGCCCGACCGCGACACCGGCGCAATCCGGCAGGCCGTGCTCCATCGCCGCCAGTAACTGCCGATCAACCCGAACCGGCGACTGGCCGCGCGATCGACGAATGCAGTTGTCGGCCTCGAAGCGTGCGGCCTGCTCACCACCATCGGTCAACTCGTGGAAACCGTTCGCCAGTTCGATACCGCGGTAAAACACCTCGAACCGGGCCGCGGTAGTGCCATCTTCATTCAGTCGGGCCAGCGAGGCCTGGGAGGCCGGATAGTCGGCGACGAAACACAGGCTGTCACGTCCCAGCAAGGGCTGGATGAAATGGCTCAGCAAGAGATCCAGCCACGCATCACGCTCGAGCTGCAAGTGCTCGGCACCAATGACATTGCGCGCGACCGCAATCTGCTGCAGCTGCGCGACGTCCGCAGAAAACACATCGACCGACAGGTGCTGTGCAAACAGTTCGGCATAGGCAATCTGCTCGCACTCGAGCGCCGGCCTGTGCAACGCAAGGCGCAAAACCCTGTGCACCTCGTCGATCAGGCAGCCGATGTCGCATGCCGGCCGATACCACTCGAGGATTGTGAACTCGGGGTTGTGCAGTCGCCCCGCTTCGCCATTGCGAAAGGCCTTGCAGATCTGGTAGATCGCACCTGCTGCCGGCGGCCAGCAGGCGCTTCATGGCAAACTCCGGCGAGGTCTGCAGATACAGCGTCCACCCCATCGGCAAAGCCCGGCCCGGCTCGAAGCGTGCCCTGAGCGGTTCGATATTGGGATCTGTCCCGCCGGCGCGGCAGGCCAGCGGCGTCTCGACCTCGAGCACGCCAGTTGCGGCAAAATAACCGCGCAGCTCGGCGAGCATGGCGGCGCGGGCATGCAAGGCGCCGGAATCGGCACCCGGCCGCCAGTCGATATCCCGCAAAGCCCTACTCGTCTTTGACGCGGCTGACGTATGCACCGGTGCGGGTATCGACCTTGATCTTTTCACCGCTCTGGACGAACAGCGGGCACCCGCACCACGGCACCGGTCTCCAGCGTCGCCGGCTTGCCACCGCCGCCGGAGGTATCGCCCTTCAGGCCGGGATCGGTCTCGGTGATCTCCAGAACCACGAAGTTCGGCGCATCGACCGCGATCGGTGAACCGTTCCACAAGGGTGACGGTGCACACGTCCTGGTCCTTGATCCACTTGACCGCCTCGCCCATGGCGTTCTCATCGGCCTGGTACTGCTCGAAGGAGTCGTTGTCCATGAAGTGCCAGAATTCGCCGTCGTTGTACAGATACTGCAGATCACGATCGACGACGTCGGCCGCCTCGACCGTTTCACCCGAGCGGAAGGTCTTCTCGAGCACCCGGCCGGTCTTGAGATTGCGGATCTTCACCCGGTTGAACGCCTGGCCTTTGCCGGGCTTGACGAATTCGTTTTCGATTATCGTACAAGGGTCGCCGTCGAGCAGCAGCTTCAGACCACCCCGGAACTCGTTCGTGTTGTACGTTGCCATTCGATCCTCATCACTACGCAGAGCAACCAAAGCCCGCAATGATAACCTGTTCACCTCCGCGCTTGGAATCTGATCGCTGGCAACGTGAACTCGCCGGCGCGATAAGCGATCCGGCAGAGCTGCTGCGGATCCTCGCAATCGAGGGCCGCGACCTGCCGTACGCGCCGCTCACCGCGCCCGGCTTTGCCCTGAAGGTACCGCGCTATTTCGTCGGCCTGATGCGTCACGGCGATCCGCATGACCCCTTGCTGGCGCAGGTTCTGCCGCTCTCGATCGAGAACTTGCCAGGCCGAAGGGTTTCATCCGCGACCCGGTTGGCGATCTCGCCGCCAACCACGGCAACGGGGTGCTGCAGAAGTACCACGGCCGGGCGCTGATGATCACCACCGGTGCCTGCGCCGTGCATTGTCGTTATTGCTTCCGCCGCCACTATCCCTATGCCGAACAGTCACTGCTGAAGCACTGGCGCGGTGCGCTGGCCACGCTGTCGACGATGCCGGAAATCCGCGAACTGATTCTCAGCGGCGGCGATCCGCTCACCCTGTCCGACCGCAGGTTGGGTCAGCTGCTGGCAGAGGCCGAGGCGATCCCCCAACTGCAGCGCCTGCGTATCCACACCCGCCTGCCGGTTGTCCTGCCGAGCAGAATCACCCGGCATCTTGCCGGTCTGTTTGCAGCCACCCGCCTGCAGGTCGTTTGGGTGATTCACGCCAACCACCCACAGGAGATCACGCCCGAACTCGGGCAGGCAATGCATCGTCTGCGCTCGGAGGGCACGATGCTGCTCAATCAATCGGTATTACTCAAGTCAGTCAACAATGATGCCGATATCCTTGAGACGTTAAGCGAGTCACTGTTCAGGATCGGCGTCTTGCCATACTACCTGCACCTGCTCGACCCGGTAGCCGGTGCCGCGCATTTTGACGTTTCGCAGGACGAGGCCGAGGCCCTGATGCGGTCGCTGCGAGCCCGCTTGCCAGGATACCTGGTGCCGAAGATGGTGCGGGAAATACCGGGAGAACCGGGCAAAACTCCGATAGAGAGTCGCTGAACGCAGGTAGCGAGACTGACATTCAGTAGATTGAGCAGCTAAAATGGACGGATTACAGAAGTTTACGCGCACATCCGGATGCGGCGACGTAAATCCGCCGACGACCCGCTGCGAGCGTTTGGACCATCCATTCAATTAAAGTGTTGGCAAACTATTTTGACCGAATCAGACGAAAATCCAGAACTCGCAGGGCCCCACCCGGCGACCCGAATCGGGTCAGCGGCCGCTCCTCGGCTTACAGATTCCGCGGCAAGCTGAGGCAAAGGCCAACAATTTTCTGCTCGATCCGAAAGAGACCGAAAACTGGTTCAATGCCCTGCCGATGGCCAACATCGGTGAGACCGCCCGACAGATCTACAACACGCTCGTCGAGTTCAACCGCACCGAGATTCCTGACCTGCTACGCGCCAAGACGGTCGAGAAATTCAGGCCCCCGGTCGAATACATCACCAACAACCTGCAGAAACACTTTGTCGAAGTTGGACTGCCGCTCTCGCGCAAGGGTTGGAAAACGGCCGCGCTCGCACGCGAGTTGCACAAAGAGCTCGCGGTTTCCTACAAGATCATCATCGAACGCATGATCGCCGGCGACAGCGCCCATTTCGACCGCCGCCTGCTGGTTATCGCCTTGCATCGGGCACTCCACTACCTTGGCCAAACCCTGTTGCAGTACGCCCTGGTCTACGTCAGTTGGCCAGACGGCGTCTGGCGTGAAATCAATGCGATCTACGCCTATGCATCGCAGAACCTGATCCACCAGGTACCGGTAAAGGCCGATGACGGCAAAAGCGGTGGCCTCAATTCGAGTATCGAGGACCTGTTCAAGGCCTTGATGCTGTTTGCCAGCGCGACACCGCATCGATTGCGCCAAAGCCACGCACGCCTGCTGTTTGAGAACCTGGGCGCGTGGTCGACTCACACCACTGTACTCAGCGAAGACGATGGCGGTACCAGTCTGGGCCGTTTCAACGTCGACCTGTGGACCGACTCGGCGCCGATGCACAACTCCCTGCGCACCCCTATGCCGGGCAAGCGCATGGCGATTCTGGACGTACGTGCGCTGTTGAAAAAGCTGCGCAGCGATTTCGAAGAGGCACCCTGGGACAACCGCAGTGGCATCCAATCCGGCAAACAGGTCGTCACCCGACCGCTGCTCAGGCTGCTCATCATGGCTTGGAGCCGCCCACCCGATCGCCGTTTTGTACGCACCAGACTGAACTTCGACCTGCAGGTGGTGGCCGGCCTGCATGCGATCTATGCGAATCTGCATGCAGACGAAAACCCACCCTATGCCACCACGGCTGCCGCGCTGTTCACCCTCGAAGAGAACGATACGCCACAGGCCCGGGCTCGGGCGAAGATCAATTGGACACCGGGCAGCCTCGACAATGTTTCACTGTCACCGCTTGATAGTGATTTCGTAACCGATTCGCTGTTCAGCGACAGCCATCTGGCGCCAAAGGTTTCGCGCGTACCGGCAGCAAAGCTGCGGGACTTTGCCGCGCAAGGCGGAGGTCCGCAGCACGAAGCCGCAGAGAATGACGGCGGAAGACATGCCGTGACCACAATCAACGAGAGCGCCGGCGGTTACTGCATACGCTGGAAAGGCGAGAATATTCCACGGGTAAAAATTGGCGAACTGATTGGGGTGGAGGCACCATCGGACCGCAAGAAATACGGTCTTGGGGTGGTTCGTTGGATGCACCAGCTGTCCGACGAGAGTCTCGATCTCGGCCTCGAAGTCATGTCCACGCGGTGCGAGGCTGGCGAAGTACGCGAGGGTGACAGGTCAACACCGCGTAACCGGGCACCGTCATTCAAATGCCTGGTGATCAACGATACCGACCCGTCAACCAACGCCACGGCAAGCCTGATCATGAGCGCCATGAGCCTGCAGACCGGCACAGAAGTCCTGTTGTCCATCGGTGAGAAAGAGCAGCCTGTCCGCCTGACCAAGATGGTGGAATTCAGCAGCGCCTTCGCCCGCTATCAGTTCGAGTTTGTTAAAGGAGAAGAAGACGCGCAGGATGACGAATCTTCACCCGGCGATGAATTCAACGATCTCTGGAACAATCTCTAGTGGGCCAAGTGGAAAGTTCTGTAACGCCCAGCCAGCACCGAAAGGACTTGGATAACCGCACGATGACAACCCGCCCGCACAGCGCCATCCCGAACACGGAGAACAACAGCGCCCCTGTCGAGATGCTTGTCGTCGGTTGTCCGCTGTCGGTTGCCGATGGCTTCGCCAATGCGCTGCGCAATCAGGGCCAGGCAGCCCACGTGAAACTGGCAGAGAATCTCGCAACGCTCGATCACCAGCTGGCGGCAGATCGCTGCAAGCTCGTGGTTATCAGTGGCGACAGTGCGGCAACGCCGTGTGTGGACGCCATCGAAAAAGTGCGCGCCAACAACCCGGACGCAAGCATCATCCTGGTTGCAAAAGAACCTGCGGCCCATCGGGCCCTGGCCATCCGGTATGCCCTGCATGACCTGATCAAGGTAAAGAATGACGACCATCTCGCGCTGGCTGTGCAACGCGAACACCAAACGCAGCTTCTGCGCACTGAAGCGAGGCGATTGCGCCGCCAACTCGCCGAAGCAGAAGAACGCAGCAACCTGCTGGTGCAGAGTTCACGCGATGCCATCGCTTACATCCACGAAGGTATGTACCTGAACACCAACAAGGCCTATCTCGAGATGTTTGGCTATGAGTCGGAAGACGAGCTCGATGGCCTGCCGATCATGGACATGGTCGATACCGAATCGCGCGGCCAGTTGAAGGTCGCCTTGCGCAAGGTCGACGAATCCGGCAAACACAGCGAGGAGTTTCGCTGTGCGACCAGCGACGGACAGAACTTCCTGGCGCGGATGGAGTTCTCCCCGGCAAATATCGACGGCGAACGATGCACCCAGGTTCTTATTCGCGACCAGAGCCAGAACCTGGCCCTGCAGCGACGTATCGAGGAACTGACCAGCCGCGACACCCAGACCGGCTTTTTCAATCGCCAGGCCTTCATGGAACGACTCGACGCACTCGTCTCCGGTCACGAAGGCGCAGAACGCGGCCACTCCCTCGTGCAACTCTCGATCACCAATTATGCTGACATGCGACAGGACTGCGGTTTCACCTGCGCCGAGCACATGCTGACCGAGGTTGCCAGCGTGCTGGCCGCAACCGCCACGACTGCACATACGCTGGCACGCTTTGGTGATCACGATTTCATGATCCTGTGCGATGACGAAGAGCCGGCACTCGAGATCGCCGAACGCTGTCTGCACAATCTGCGCGGCCATGCCTTCAAGAGTGTCCACGATTCACCCATAAAGCCGCTCTACTCCATCGGCGTTACGCGCGCCGACAAGAACAGCGACACTACCGCGCACGAGTTGATCAATCGCTCATGCCGCGCAACCGGCATCGCACGCAGTGAGGGTGATAACCGGGTCGTTTTCTACAACGACCAGATTCCGGGCGACACCGGCCATATGCCCGAGCCGGATGCCGCAATCGTCAAGCAGATCGACGACGCTCTGGCGAACGACGGTTTCCGTCTCAAATACCAGCCGATCGTCAGCCTGCAGGGCGATACCCGGGAGAACTATTCTGTCTACCTGCGACTGCTCGGTGAAGACGGATCGGAAATCGTGCCAGAGGTTTTTCTTTCGCCAGCCAACGATGCCAGCCGCCTGGCCGAGATCGACCGCTGGGTGGTACGCAACGCCATCCGTGAGATCGCCAGTCACCGCAAAGCCGGTAAGAAAATCGTTTTCTACATCATCCTGTCGCGCGCTGGAATCGAGGACGACTCGATGTTGCTGTGGATCTGTGACTGCCTGCGCGAATTCCGGGCCAAAGGGGCCTGGCTGGTGTTCCAGTTCCGCGAGTCGGATCTTCGCGCCGCGTTGAGACCGGCCAAACAGCTGATCGACGGACTGAGAAAGGTCAACTGCCGTATCGCGATCAATAACTATGCGCGACCGACGCCGCGGATCCGCTGTTCCGCCACCTCGAAATCGATGTCGTCAAGCTGTCACCCGAATTCATGCGACAACCTGGCCGGCAACGCGCAACAGCAGCAGACCCTCGGCGACACAACAGCAAACTGCAGGAGGCCGGATACAAGACGGTCGCCAGCAATGTCGAGGATGCCGGCAGCCTGGCAATACTCTGGAATATCGGCGTCAACTACATCCAGGGCTATTTCCTGCAGGAACCGGCGAATACGATCACGTACGACGACGGACATGCCGTCATCGACGCATAAAAAAAGCCCCTCACGGGGCTTTTTTCGCAGATAGTGTACGGCCTTACCAGGGAATAAAGTCGTTCATGAACGACATCGGGCCGTCCGACGCTGTAGCTCAACCGCCCCATATCGCCTCTGCATACTACTGGGTTGCGCGTCCCATCGTGTGGGTCGAGTGGGTCATCGACTGCATCGCGCCGTCCATCGAGTCCAGATTGGCCAGCATCGGCTCGAGCGTCGCAACCTTGTTGTCGATCGAATCCATCGTGACCGTCATCGCCCGGACATTGGCCGTCAACTGGCTCATGTTTTCCGACACGTTCTGCATGTTGCCGGCCAGCGTGGTCATGTTGGTGTCGACACTGATGGCCAGATAGTGCACATCTTTCGCCAGGTTGTAGATCAGGTAGAAACCGTACGCCGCCAGAATGATGAAGGCGAACAGGGACGGATAGACGATCAGTTCCCAGCGCCGCGCACTGGATTCGAACACCTCTGACAGTCGCGCATACCCAGCATTGGCGTCGGCAACCACCTCAGCCGCTTGATTCGCATTGCTCACAGGAAATCCTCATTATTGGGTTTATCCGTAAATGAGTAATTTAGCATAAGCCCACACACAAAAGATACTTATGCAGATCAAAGTCGGCTTATGAGGGACCGTCGAGACGCGGCCTTACGGTGCCAGTTGCTGGGCTCGAGGATCGCCTTCTTTCTCGAATAAACCCATGATTATCTTTAGCTTTTCGGTTTCCCCCAGGGCCTTGAGGCGAACCCCGGCCTCGAAAAACGCGTCCAGCGCCTGATCGGCTTTACCCATGGCCTCGTACAGGTTTCCCAGTTCGCCAAAGGCATCCGGATCGCCGGGCTGCTGGGCAATCACGGTCATGTAAATCGCCTCGGCCCCCTCGAAGTCACCATTCCAGAAGGCGCGACGGGCCTGCTGGAGAAGTTGGTCACGGGTCACCGGGATCATCGGCTCCGACACCACTGGTGGACGGAACACCCCTTCGGGATCGAGATGATTGGTCGCGGCTGCCGGTTCCGCTCGGCTTTCGGAGTAGATCGGCAGGCTGCCGCCAATCAGCCGCGGCGCCCTCGGTGTAGCCGGCAACTCGCCACGCGAGTTGCTGGAACCGGTCCCCATGCCCTCCACCGCCGGCCTCTCTTTCGGCGCAAACGTCTTGGGCTTCTGGGTCACCTTCGAACCAGGCGCGACGGGGGTACCCTCGCTCGGTGCCGCCGGCATCACGGGAGCGATTTGCGATACCCGCTCTTCCTCCCAAACCCCGAACACCCGCAACCCGGTCAGCACAAAACCGAACAGACAGATGAGTATCAGGTGGGAAGCCAGGAAGTTGGCGAGCAAAGAAATCAGGTTTCCAGGCATTGGCGCCTTCTCAGGACAGGATGTCCGCATACAGCACGGCTGCCAGGGCATTCCACTCCGCCGCCCCCTTGCCGCGCGGTTGCTGCTCGAACACGGCCAAACCCTCGCTGAAAGATCGCCGGTAAGCAGTACGCTGCGACAATCGCGGTTTCAGGTAGCGAATGCCCGGCAGCGAGACCAGTGCCGCAGCGGCCTCATCGGTTTCGCGGACAGAGCGATGCGTATCACCACGATTGATGAAACCCAGGACTTCCTGTTCAGGTCTTCCCTTGATCGAATCGATGAAACGCAGGAAACGCTGGGTAGACCAGATATCCGCCTGGCTCGGGGGAACCGGAACCAGCAGGCGATCGGCAATCGATATCGCCAACTTGAGATTCTCCATCGACGCCGTACCCACATCGATCAGGACTTCATCGTAGTCCTTAAAACCATCGCCATACTGCATCTGCGCCGTGTCGAGCCGGTCGACCATGGGCTCGAAACCCTCTTCCCTGCGCACTTCGAGGACGTCGGTCAGTGTCGCCTGGGGATCGGCATCGATAACCGCCACCTGCCTTTCGGCCATGGCCAGCCAGACACCCAGATTGAACGTCACAGTGCTTTTTCCCGAACCCCCTTTAAGGCTGCCGATTACCGTGATCATACCGGCGATCGTAGCGCCTCAGCTTCCGTTGCACCAGTAACAGGCATCCGCCATCGCGGACGAATCCTGATAGGTGGTCACCCAGCCTGGGAGTGCACGCGTACCTGAACCCGCCGCGTTGTCCGTCAACAGCTTTTCAGCATGCCGCGTCTTGCCATAGCCGGCCGGGCGGAACGACCGATCGGCCTGCCAATTGGTCTGTGTAGACGCCACGCTCGGCCGCCAGTGGCCACCCGCAGCGACTGGCGCATAGGCGGCTGGCGCGGCAGCAGCCGGATAGCGCGCGGGCCAGTTGCCTGCCAAGGTCGGGTACGCCGATCGACTCGCCGGACGATATGCAGGCGCATGCTGAGCATAGCGTTGGCTGCGCGCACTGAGTGACTGGGTCGCAGGACGCCAGCCCCCCATCACAGGAGCAACCCGCGCATAGCCGCCCTGCGGGCGGAAGCCTGGACTGACCGGCACGGCACGAACGCCATAGGTCGGCTGCCGGGGCTGCAGCGGCTGCCGGGCCGGCTGGTACCTGGCCTGTTCCGGCACGTTGGGACGCCAGGCGAACTGACGTGCAAAATGCGGCACCTGCTGCTGCATCGGCCGAACCATCGCGACATAAGGTTGACCCCAGCCGCGGTAAGCCGCAGGCATCGGCGTATAAACCGGTGCGGCAGGATAGCGCGCGACGTCGCGGTTCAGGCCGCGAGATGCACCCTCCCGGTAGCCGTTCCAGCGAAGGCTGCGCCTCTGCTGCGGCCTCAAAGAGGCCAGTCGGCCCGCCGCACGCGGGGCAGCTTGCGCCACCAGCCTGGGACGAAAATTCGGCATGTTGGCCACCCGCTGATAGTGCGGCGTGTAAGCCGCGCCGTAGGCCTGGGCAGGTCGCCATTGTTGCCCGAATGCCAGCGCCTCAGCACTCGAAAGCAGACTCCCGCCTAAAACTATAAATCCACTAAAAGCAATGACATACCTGCTAGACTTCATGCTCTTCCTCTCATAATTCTAATTAAGAGCCAGCGCTAAGCTGCCGGCCTGCGCACCACACTGTCGCGGCGCGTGTTTTTGTTTTGATGGCGGGTGTTTACCAACCCGCCCAGTACGGTGCCGACGGCCGCAAAGCCCCTGCCCGCCGGTAATCGAATTGTCCGACGCCGGGCCATGCTGCAACGCTTTGGGCCGCAGCCTGGATTTGTTCGTAGGTTTGCTTCGCCTGCTGTCGTCGGGGCCGGAACTGGGCCTGAATCTGCCGCTGCTGCGCCGAATAGCCGGGCTGATGAGTGTCGTCGGCTAGGCCGCCCGCAGCCGGCCGCACGCTGGGCCTGAAACGCTCATTGGCACCAAACGAGCGGGCTGCCGGCGCCGTTGCAGGGGCTGCGTAACGTGTCCCGGGCAGCAGCAGCGGCACCAGCCGCCGCGACGTGTCCGGGAGATATCGCCCGCCGGTCAGCGGCATTGTCACGGACCGTCCGGCCACCGAGACCTGTGGCCTCCAGCGATGCAACGGCGAACGCGTCTCAGTCCGCTGCCACGGACGAAATTGTGGGCGCTTGGGCTGCGAAGAATAACCCGACCAAGCCGAGTGACCCGCCACGACGGGAGATACAGACACGCCTCCAAGGAACAACAGGGCCGACAATCCTATTGTTGACCCCAAGGAAAAAATCCGCGCGACCAAGATATCACCCCCCGACAAACGCCAAACACGAAAAATTCCGCCCCCGGCTTTCTCAACCCACAATATATACGCTCTCGACAATGTGTCAATCACAATATCTTGTGTATAAAGGCTGTGGAAAACCGTGTGAAAACTGTGAATTGTTTGTGTAAACCTCGTTTTTCGCCTTTTCCCGCGGAAACTTTTCGACGCCCCGTGCTCTGCAGGACTCGCCTGGGTTGCACTGCCAAAAAACGGCTAAACAGGTCTGCCGGACTGAAAAGCGCGACAGCTGCTGCACGACCGGGGCCGCTGGCCGACTAGCTGCGGTTCCCGGATGAGCGCGCGGCGGGTTCTTCTACCAACGCGGCCACTGCCCCGGGTACCCGGGTATCGGTGGCGTGGGCAAGGCGGGATAGGGCATCGCCGGTGTGGCGGGATATTGAGGTGCGGCCTGCTCGGCCTGCAGTTCCTCGTAGGTCGGCTTGCGCCGTCGCGGCATTGGCCGAAACTGCGTGTCAGGATCGCCTTGCTGAGTGGCCGTAGCGCCGTCACCAGCGTATCCGCCAGAAAAACCGTACGGTGCTTCGCGCTCATCAGGGCGGAATTTGAACCCCAGTTCCTGGCCGCGGGTAATCGGGACCGCCTTGCGCGCGCCGGTGCGGGTGCCCGTCAGATCAGGCAACCGGGTGCCGCGCAGGCCATTGCTTGCTGGAATGACCGGCCGCTGTCGCCTGGTGACGCCCTCTGACAGCCGATCATCGGCACGTGCCGTCGGCTGGAACTCCGCCCGCGGCGTCGCAATGGTGGTGAGTGAAATGGCTGAAGCGGCGAAAGCGTCAACAGAAGGCAATAGGCCGAGAAGGGGCTGACATAGCCCCCCCAGCACCAGGCTCCACAAAAACTTCCGAGCGCCCAAGATCCAAAACCTCCAGCTTGCCGGCCATGTCACAACAGCGCACGTGACTCACGGTGCGCCGATCAAGGCCGTCTACCCCTAGTTTAGACCGTCACCGCCAGGTTTTCCGAGTGTTTTCAATTGGATACCCCGGCGACCTGCTGTCTTTTTGCGACTGGCGCCCACACTCGACTTGGCCTTGGCCGCCGCACGCCCCGGCGTTTCAACCTTGACTGTGGCACTGCCCTTCGTGGCAGCAGGCTTCGACGCCGCAGGTTTTGCTTTCGCCGCCGCTTTAGGTCTACCACTTTTTGTCGCGGCCTTGGCGGTCGTGGACTTGCCCGGAGCCGCGCGCTTTGTCGCGTCCTTTTCCGGCGCAGCCTGCTTCGCAACGGCTTTCTTGCTCACAGCCTTTCTTGCTGTGGATGGTTTTGCGACGGTTTTCTTCACCGGCGCCTTCCTGGCAGAGGCCTTCTTGGCGGCTGTTTTCTCGGATGCGCCGACTTTCTTCCGCGCTACCGCCTTGGGTGCGGCGGCTGGTGCCGGCTCGACCGCAACGCCAGGAATACCCCCGGACGGCGCCGACTGGACCGCCTCGTCTGCCTTTGTGACAGGTGTCGAAGCCGGTGCCGGCGTGACCGCCGCTGGCGACCGGCCGGGCTTCGATCTGAACAGACCGCGCACCCCCGACACCACGGCAGCCACTACGCCTATCGCACCAAACATCACCCCGGCGAATCCACTCCAGGCACGCACCCACAGCGGGTCACCGACACGCGGCGCCGCCTTCGGCCCCTGCCCGCCGTCATCCGGACCGCCACCCCGCGGGAACTTGCGGCACTTGGTGCTGCCGGCAACCGCACACAACGATTCGGCCGCGGCGACACAGCCCAGCGGGATAACCACGAGCGTCAGAATCGTGGACACCATGACACCCGAGGCCAGCGAGATCGCCATCCCCTGGAAGATCGGATCGAAGAAAATGACCGACGATCCACACACCAGCGCCAGCGCAGTGATCAGGATTGGGCGCGTTCGCGTCTTGCACGCCGTGATAACGGCATCCACGACCGAATCACCCTCCTGGATACGATGAACAGAGAAGTCCACCAGAAGGATCGAGTTGCGCACGATGATGCCGGCCAGCGCAATCCAGCCGATCATCGAGGTCGCAGTAAACTCTCCGCCCCAGCCGAACTGGAAAAACAGCATGTGTGCCGGAATGATACCGAGCAGGGTCAGCGGGATCGGCGCCATGATCAGCGCAGGGATTCGGAAGTTGCCGAACTCCCAGACCACCAGGATGTAGATCAGCACCAGCGCAGCACCGAACGCGATCCCCATGTCGCGGAAGGTCTCGTAGGTGACCGTCCACTCGCCGGCCCACTCGATCGCGGAAACGCTGTCGTCGGGTGGCGGTCCCATGTAGTACATGTTGTCGCAGAGATGCGCGCCGTCAGGTGTCTCGCAACCCAACTCCATGAGTTTGTCTTCGACCTGCAGCATGCCGTAGATCGGCGCGGCAAGCCGCCCCCCAACGTCGGCCACGACATACTCAACCGGCCGCAGATCCTTGTGATAAATAATGTGGGATTCCTTGCGTCGCTCGAATGAACCGAGCTCACGCAGGGGCACAGCGGCGCCCGTATTCGGCGACTTCACCAGGATATCGCCAAGGCGGTTGATCTGCGCCCGCTCCGCCAAAGGGACCTGGATGACGATGTTGATCGGTTCGTGGCCAGCGCGCTGTTTCACATCGCCCAGCACGAATCCACCCAGGGCCATCGACAATTCGCGATTGATGCTCTCTACCGAGATGCCACGCCGTTGGGCCTTTTCGTTGTCGACCTCGAAGTGCCAATAGTCGTATGGCTCGCGCATATAGTTGTCGACATCACGCAGGCTCTCCGTCTGGCCGAATATCTCAGTCAGATCGCGCGCCACCTGGCGGCGCGTTTCCGGATCGGGACCATGCACCTCGGCCACCACCGACTGCAGCACCGGCGGCCCGGGCGGCATCTCGACCACAGCAAAGCGCGCACCACTGCCCTCAACCAGTTCTTTCACCTGGGCGCGCGCATCGACCGCAATCTGGTGACTCGAGCGCGAACGCTCACCCTTGTCGGTCAGTTGCAGTTGAACCTCGGCCTGCCAGGGTGACTGGCGCAGATAATAGTGGCGAACCATGCCATTGAAATCGAACGGCCTCGCGGTACCGACATAGATCTGCGCCGCCAGCACCTCCGGCATGCGCCGCAGACGCTCGGCGATGATGTGCGCCATGTTGCCGGTATCGGGCAAAGGCGTGCCCTCTGGCATATCCAGGACAACCGAGAACTCGGGCTTGTTGTCCAGCGGCAGCATCTTCACCGCCACCCATTTGAAATAGAAGAACGAACACATGACGATCAGGGTGCCCCACATCGCCAGCTTGAACAGGCGGGCCTTGCGCAGGTCGTTGATCATCGGCATGAGGATGCGGCGGTACAGACGCTCCAGCCACTCGGCCTCTTTGTGTTCGCGTTTCTCCGCCGTCTTGAGGTAGTGCATGGTCGGACGGAACATGCCGTGGATCGCAAAATACGGGGTGAATGCAAAAGCGGCAAAAAGGGAGATCACCATCGCCACCGAGCCCAGCGCCGGGATCGGCAACATGTACGGCCCCATCATTCCACTGACGGCCCCCATCGGCAGCAACGCACCGATTACGGTGAGGGTGGCCAGAATGGTCGGGTTGCCCACCTCGCGCACCGCGTCGACCGCGGTCTCCATATCGGTTTTGCCTTCCTCCAGCCATCGTCGATAGATGTTTTCGACAACCACGATGGCATCGTCGACCAGAATCCCGATGGAAAATATCAAGGCGAACAAAGACACCCTGTCGATCGTAAAGTCGAGAAGCATGGCGCACAGAATCGTGAACAACAGCACGACAGGCACAACGAACAGCACGACAAACGCGGGTTTGAGCGCACGGAATGCAATCCACACCAGGAAGAACACAAACATGGTGGCGATGAACAACTTGAAGATCAGATCATTGACCTTCTGTTGCGCCGTGCGGCCGTAGTTGCGCGTCACACTGATGTTCACATCGTTTGGAATCATCCGTCCGCGCAAGGCCTCGACCCGCTTGATCACCGCTTCGGCAACCGTGACCCCATTTGTGCCTTTCTTTTTTGCCACGGCAATGGTGACGGACGGCACGCTGACCGCACGATCCGGCTCTTCCGCGGCCGCGCCGGTGTAATAAGCGACCGTCTGCGAGGCGTCCTCCGGTCCCTGCCTGACATCGGCGACGTCATGCACATAGACCGCCACGCCGTTGTGGTTCCCCACCTGCAGGCGATTAATATCTTCGACCGTCTCCAGAAAGGCGCCAGAGACCACCATCATGTGCGTGCCGCCCGATTCAACGCCACCCATCTGCTGTTCGAGGTTGGTGGCAGTGATCGCGCCGGCCACCTGCGCAAGACTCAGACCATAGCCGGCCAGACGCTCGGGATAGACCTCGACCGTGACCTGCTCGGCCCGACCACCGACGACGAAGCTGTTGCCGGTCTCGGGGATCTCCTTGATGTGCTGCAGCACCGATTGCGCAAGCCGTCGCAGCTGTGAGTCGTCGACATCGGGGACCCCGTCGCCGTTGTAGTCATGCTCCGACCAAAGGGTCAGGTTCACGATCGGCACGTCATCAATACCCTTGGCCTTGACCAATGGCGGCATGACGCCTGGCGGAATGCGGTCCATGTTCGATTCGAGCTTGTCGTTCACCTTGACCAGCGAGTTTTCCATCTCCTCGCCAACCTCGAACTGAATGGTCACCACGCCCATGCCGCGCTGACTCGCGGAATAGACATGTTTGACCCCTTCGATCTCGTACATGATGCGCTCGAGCGGCTGCACGGCCAGCGACGCGACCTGGTCCGGATCCGCACCCGGGTACTGAACGATCAAATCGACCATCGGTACCGAGATCTGCGGATCTTCCTGGCGCGGCGTTGCCATCAGACCCAGGATGCCGAGCAGCAGCATCGCCATGTAGAGCAGCGGCGAGAGCGGCGAGTTGATAAAAAATCGCGCCATGTTGCCGGCGAGACCCAGATTGTTTTCTGGCGCGGCGTCAGGCTGCGATGGGCCGGAGGGAGGCGTAGCTTGATCGCTCATGCGTTCTTCAGTCCGTTTTGTCTAGTCCGCGCCGGTCGCATTGCCGGCGCCGAGAGGGGCACGCGGGGGTTTACTCGCCGCGCGTTCTGCTGGTCATGTCAGGACCGGGATTCGGATATACACGATCGCCCGGCGCAATGCCGGACAGCACCATGGTCATGCCGTTGTCCAACAGCTTGCCCTGGCGGATCATCCGCAGCTCAGGTTCGCCCTGGTCATTCTGGATATACACGACAGGCAGACTGCCGCGATAACGGATCGCTGTACTCGGGATCACCGGCAACTGACTGTTGGCGGGCCCGGTCGCATCGGGAATCAGCACCCGTGCATACATACCCGGCTTCGACACGCCCTGCGGGATATCGAACTTCACCTTGACCGTATGGCGCTGCGAATCGGCCATCGGAAACACCTGGGCGATGCGCACGGCAACCGGCTCAGGGTGACTGTCGAAGGTGGCCGCATTCTGCAGCACGCTCATCGGCTGCAGCCCCTGCGCCAGTCCTGCGGGCACATCAACCTCAATCTGCAGCCAGGTCACGTCGGCAAACTTCAACATCGGCTGCCCGGGCTGCACGGTATCGCCTTCCTCAACGTACTTCTCAACGATGACACCATCGAAAGGTGCGAGGCTCTTGGCGTCACGCAGCTTTGCATCGATGGCGCGAATCTCGGACTGGGTGCGCACAATGGCGCTGCGCGCCTGCTCCATCCGCGTACTCGCGCCATACAGATCGGCACTGCGCTCGGCGCCGCGATCACGCTGCCCCATGAAATCCTCGGCCGGGCGGGTGAACATCTGATCAAAGAGATTGGGAATCCCCATGCCTCCCGGACCGGAATTCGACTGCGGCGACCAGAGTTCGCGCGAGTACTGCACCCCGGCATTGCGCATCTCGGCATCGGCCGCCGACAACTGCGCATAGGCCGCGCTGCGTTTGGCCATCAACTCGTCTTCGTCGAGCGCAACCAGCGTGGTACCTGATTGAAACGATTCGCCCTCAATACCCGCGATGAATTTGACCCGACCCGGCTGCTGTGCGGCCAGAGTCACTTCTTTAAAAGGCACTACGTTGCCGCTGACGACAACCGTCGGGGTCTCGGACGATTGTTTGACGATAAAGATGTCTTCGAACTGCCGATCCCGCGCGAAAGTCGGCGAGCCGAACGTGATCATCGCAGCGGTGAACGAGGTAAGCAGTAACTTGTGCATTCTGAAAATCAACCTGTAATGGCGTCGTGCCCACGAAAGCGGGAAAATGGTCGCATATCGAACCGGCAATAGCGGTCTTCAGTCCCGGTCAATCGGCCGTCTGGAGAATACGGCCGAGCAGGACGGTACGCCAAACCGAGCATCCCCCCGCGGTGCGCGTCAGTACCAGGCCGGGCGGGCGGCGTCTGGATGTCGTACAAGGCCACATCACCCCCCTGGCAAAGCGCAAAAAAAACCCTCAAACGCAAATAGTTGCGAGACCTTGTTGAGGCCTGTTTGGAGTGTTTCCGAGTGCTGCGATTATCCGTCACTAGCGCCTCGGATTGCAATAAATCAATAATCCACCAAGGACAGCGTCGGGGAATGGCTGCATAGCATATCAGCACTTGCTGTTTTAGTGGAACTTACAGGAAATCCAGCCTGACCGACAGAACTCGCACCTTGCCCGCTGCAACGCGTTACCATGCGCAAAACAACCGTTGAGGATCAAAGGAGAATCGACTTATGCGTGGTGCCGGCCCGGTCATCGAGACCCGTCTCAAACACCTCGAGGCACACCTTGAGCAGGAAAACCCGGTTCTATTGACCACCGTGCAGAGCTTTCGCGTGCTCGATGCGGTGGCCTACCGAATGGGCCTGTTCAGTCCGGAACAGTCGTATGCCACGCAGATCCCCTGGTGGCCGTTGATTTCGGTCCTCGGCACCTTCTCTGCGGGCAAGTCGACCTTCATCAATCACTACCTCGGCAGCAAGTTGCAGCGCAGCGGCAACCAGGCAGTGGACGACAAATTCACCGTATTGTGCTTCAGCAGCCAGTCCACCACGCATGCCCTGCCGGGACAGGCGCTGGACTCGGATCCGCGCTTCCCGTTCTACAAGGTCAGCAGCGAGATCGAGAAGGTGGCCGCCGGTGAAGGTTCGCGGATCGACGCCTACCTGCAACTCAAGACCAGTGCCAGCCCCGCACTGCGCGGCAAGATCCTGATCGATTCACCGGGGTTCGATGCCGACGCGCAGCGTACCTCGACCCTGAAGATCACCGACCACATCATCGATCTTTCCGACCTCGTTCTGGTGTTCTTCGACGCCCGGCATCCGGAACCCGGGGCCATGCGCGACACCCTCGACCACCTGGTCAGCAAGACCATCAACCGGCCGGATTCGGGCAAGTTTCTTTATATTCTCAACCAGATAGACACCACGGCGCGGGAAGACAATCCAGAAGAGGTAGTCGCCGCATGGCAACGTGCCCTCGGTGAGCGTGGGCTTACCGCCGGGCGTTTTTTCGCCATTTACAATGACGAGGCCGCCAACCCGATCCCCGACGAGGCCCTGCGCCGGCGTTTCGAGTCGAAACGCGACGCCGATCTGGACGATATCCACGAACGCATGGGACAGGTCGAGATCGAGCGCGCCTATCGCATTGTCGGGACGCTGGAAAAAACCGCACGCTCGTTCGAGGAAAAGGTGGTACCCGGTATCAACCAGATACTGACCGGCTGGCGCAAGCGGACCCTGATCGGCGATGCCGTGGCGGCGGTGGCACTGATCACCGGCTTCTTCGCCCTGACGATCCAACTGGGACAGTGGGACGGCCTGCAGCTCAAGGCGGCCTGGTGGGACGCGTTGACGGCGAACCCGGTGAACCTGTACTTCGGCGCGCTCGCCACCTATCTCGTCTGGCTGCTCGTCCACTTCGGCGTTCGGCATCTCGCCGCCAAGTCGCTGTTGCGGGCGGCCGACAGACTGGGCCAGCAGCTGGGATTGCGTGGCAGCCTGCGCTCGGCATTCCTCGCCAACACGAAACCGTGGCGCAGTATTTTCAGCCGCAACCCCGCCGGCTGGTCGCGGCGCAGCAGGCGCCATATCCAGCAGGTCCTGGAAGACGCCGACCGTTACGTGCAGGACTTGAACGACAGCTTCACCAATCCATCCGGCAATCCGCCGATGGCACTGGCGGCCACGCATGTTGGCGACGACGCTGCAGAGGATCTCAACGAAACCGGCAGCGCACGGGTCGGCAACACGGGCTGACGCAGCCCGAGGCCGCCGGAGTCAAGGCATGCCGCGCATCGGGATCGACCTCGGTGGCAGCAAAATCGAAGGCATCGTGTTGCAGGACGATGGCCGGATATCTGACCGCCGGCGGGTTCCCACGCCCGCCGGTGACTATCAGGGCACGCTCGACGCCGTTGCCAGCCTGGTTTCGACCCTCGAACACGCTTGCAGCCGGCGATGCCCCGTCGGCGTCGGCACGCCTGGCGCGCTGTCACCGGTCACCGGTCGACTGCGTAACGCCAACTCGACCTGTCTGAACGGCCAGGCCCTCGACAGAGACCTCGGCGCGAGACTCGACCGACCGGTGCGGATCGCCAATGATGCAGACTGCTTCGCCTTGTCCGAGGCCAGCGACGGCGCGGCGCGCGGCGCGGCCAGTGTGTTCGGGGTAATTATCGGAACCGGCACCGGTGGTGGGATAGTCATCGACGGCAAACTTCTGCAGGGGCCGAATGCGATCGCCGGCGAGTGGGGCCACAACCCCCTGCCCTGGCCATTGGATAACGAGCGCCCCGGCCCCGACTGCTACTGCGGCAAACGTGGCTGTATAGAAACCTTTCTCTCCGGCCCTGGGCTGTCCGCTGACTATCGGGCCGGCGGTCCGGCGGTCAGCGCCATCGAGATCGTCGAACGTGCAGCCGGACACGAACAACGCGCCGTGGACTGTCTCGACCGCTACGCAGATCGCATGGCGCGCAGCCTTGCCGGCATCATCAATGTCCTGGATCCCGAGGTCATTGTGCTCGGCGGCGGGCTCTCGCAGGTCTCGCGTCTCTACGAACAGGTACCGAGGCTGTGGTCGCAATACGTCTTTTCCGACGTGGTACGCACGAAGCTGCTCGCGCCAATGCATGGTGACAGCAGTGGTGTGCGCGGAGCGGCATGGCTGTGGCCGGCAGGCGGGGAATAGCAGCGCTTACACGCAAAGCAGCGCAAATGAAGCACCGAACGGCCGTTCAGTGCATCGACTTGGCCAATATCCTCAGATCGTCATAGCGCTCATGGAATCCCGCGGAACGGTACTCGCAGTACGCATCATCGACGCCAACCACCTGTAGCGGATCGAAGCCGCCGGCGATGGTATGGGCCAGCCACTGCCTGGCGGAATTCAACAGGGGCACCAGTGGTCCGCCGGTCTGTTCCGATGTCGGGCGCCCAAGTTGCTCGATCGTGGTCGCGATAACCGGCGGCAGTTGCCAATGTCGCGCCAGGAAGGCGCCCGCCCCCCAGAGATCCATCCCCATCACGTCACGCTCGTGTTGCTCGAGCGGTATCGAGGGGTCTTCGGCGAAGCGCCGCAGCGCCTCGTTCATATCGTGCGGACGCACATGAACCAGCAGCAACTCGCCCAGGTTGTGCAGCAGGCCGGCCAGGTAGGCCGTGTCCGGATCAGGCATACCCTCGACCTTTGCCGCGCGCGCCAGACCGCTTGCCAGATCGGCCGTACCCAACGCCATCACCCAGTAACTGGTGAGATCGAATCGGGGACAGTTCGCGGTGCTCAGGCCACCGGATAACGCCATGCCGAACGCCATGTTGCGCACCATCGTGATGCCCAGCACCCGAATGATGGCGACCTTGATTGTCATGACCGGATGACGGGGGGCGTAAAACGCGGAATTGGCAATTCCCAGCAAACGTGCGCTGAGCGGAGGATCCCGTTCGATCACCTCGGCAAGTCGGTCGATCGCGACGTCGGGGTCAGCCGCCAGGGCCAACAAGCGCGCGGCAGTCGCGGGCATCGGCGGTATGGACTCTACCGCGATCAGTTCTTCATAGAGGGGGCGCTGCTTATCCACAATTCTGCTTTTACGACGATTTCCCGGTGTATCTGTTGAGCGGCACCGGGCAGCCAAACTTGAGCGAGGTACACCACCTCACGCGGCAACGACCGCGCCAACACGGGAATAAAACGTCTGACACCTGCGCTCAACGACATTTTCTTGACAAGGTGTATCGATAACACTATGTTCGTCGGTGTACTAATAACACTTACTAGACCATGCGCGCACCGAACGAGGCATTCAGCTACCCCTACCCGCACCCGGCAGTCACCACCGACGTCGTGGTTTTTACCATTCGTGAAGGTCGCTTGAGTACCTTGCTGGTCAAGCGCGCCAATTCCCCGCACAAGGGTGACTGGGCGCTGCCCGGTGGATTTCTCGATATCGACGAAGACCTCGATACCTGTGCGGCACGCGAACTGGCCGAGGAGACGGGCCTCACCGGTCTGTATCTCGAACAGCTGTACACCTTCGGCGCCACCCACCGGGATCCGCGCGAGCGGGTGATCAGCGTCACCTACTACGCCCTGCTGCCGCAGGATGCACTGGCCACGCCGCGCGCTGCGAGTGATGCAGCCGATGTCGGCTGGTACGATCTTCGAGGACCTGCCGCGACCTCGCCTTCGACCATGCGCAGATCATCGACATGGCACACCGCCGCCTGGTCGCCAAGCTCGACTATTCGACCATCGCGTTTCAGTTCATGCCGGAGACATTCACCCTGAGTGAACTGCAGTGCGTCTACGAGTCACTGCTCAACCAGCCACTGGACAAGCGCAACTTCCGCAAGCGCATGCTTTCGCTCGACCTTATTGAAGAGACGGGCAAGCTGTGCCGGACCGGCAAACACCGGCCAGCTCGCGAATACCGGGCCAAGCACCCCAATCGGGTGGAGATCATCAAATGAAGATACAGCCGATCAATTTTCAACCGACGCCGCCCGCGATCAAGGTGCCGCGCGCACCCGGTGTGGCCGCAACTCAGTCCGGCCGACAAGGACGCGATGATTCAGCGCATCAAGCAACTGCTGCATGAGCAGAATGCCGTGCTGGTCGCGCATTACTATGTCGACGGTGACCTGCAGGCACTGGCCGAAGAGACCGGCGGCTGCGTCGCCGATTCCCTGGAGATGGCCCGCTATGGCAGCACAACGGATGCCGACACGCTGATCGTCTGCGGCGTGCGCTTCATGGGTGAGACCGCAAAGATTCTCAATCCGGAAAAACGCGTCCTGATGCCCGATCTCGACGCCACCTGTTCGCTCGACGAAGGCTGTCCCGCCGACCTGTTCAACGAATTCTGCGATGCGCATCCCGACCGCACCGTCGTGGTGTACGCCAATACCAGCGCCGCCGTGAAGGCGCGCGCCGACTGGATGGTTACCTCGGGGATCGCCTTGCCGATCGTCCGCCACCTGCACGAGCAGGGCGAGAAGATCCTGTGGGCGCCGGATAAACACCTTGGCCGCTACGTACAGCAGCAGACCGGTGCCGACATCCTGCTTTGGGATGGCAGCTGCGTGGTCCACGAAGAGTTCAAGGGCTTTGCCCTCGAACGCCTCAAACGCCTGCACCCGGAGGCCGCAATCCTGGTTCATCCCGAATCGCCGGCAGGACGTGCTGGAGCAGGCGGACGTCGTCGGTTCGACCACCGCCCTGATCAAGGCGGTATCGGAGATGCCCAACGAGGAATTCATCGTCGCGACCGACGACGGCATCTTCTGGAAGATGCACCAGCTGGCGCCGGACAAGAAGCTCATCTCGGCGCCCGACCGCCGGCGTCGGCGCCACCTGCGAGTCCTGTGCGCATTGCCCGTGGATGGCCAAGAACTCGCTGCAGAATCTCGAACAACTGCTCCAGAACGGCCACAACAGCATTACTGTCGACCCGACGATTCGTGACGACGCCGTGAAGTCGATTCAAAGGATGCTCGATTTCGCCGAGACACACCGGATCAGCGGCGCCCTCCCCGGTCGCTAGGTCGCCAGTGCGCCATCGGCCGGCGACGATTCGGATAACCTCGCCAACTCCGGCTATCTTTAGTGGAAGGGAAATCGCGGCGTCCGCGCCGCGACGCCCCGTGTCGCTGACAGAACAAGTAAAAGGGAGATCCCATGTTTGCCACCGCCAAGATCGGCCGCAGCCTGAGCAAGGCCGCGTACAACCAAGAAGTCGAAGAACTGCGTACCGAATTGCTCGAAGCACAGATTGCCCTGCGCGAACGCAACATCCCGGTGTACATGATCATTGCGGGCATGGAGGGCGCGGGCAAAGGCGAAGTGGTCAATGCCCTGGACGAGTGGCTCGATGCCCGCGGGGTCAATGTCTATGCCTTCTGGGAAGAATCCGACGACGAAAAACTGCGCCCCCGGGCCTGGCGCTTCTGGCGAGCCATGCCACGGCGTGGCGAGATTGGTGTCTTTTTTGGCGGCTGGTACCTCTGGCCTATCGAACAGGGTTTCGCCCACAACTGGGGTGACGCCGACATTGATCAGTGCATGCGTGGCATCCGCGAACTGGAACGCATGCTGATTCACGACGATGCGGTCATCGTGAAATGCTGGTATCACTTCTCGGAAAAAGATCAGCGCAAGCGCCTGAAGTCCCTCGAACGCAGCGACCGCAGCCGCTGGAAAATGCTGCCGAAGAAGAAAAAGTTCAGCCAGCAATACCAACGGTTCGAACTGATCGCCGACCGCGTGGTACGAGGTACCGATATCGGCCGTGCACCCTGGCATGTTATCGAGGCAACCAACCGGCGCTACCGCGACATGATGACCGGACGAATTCTGCTGCGCGAGATCCAGGAGGCACTGGCCCAGCAACCACTGGATGATCGCCGGGTGGAGGATTCCCCGCCGAGCATCAACGGCGACCTGCTGCCGGACGCCCCCGAGGCACGTATCACGATAATTGACCGTATCGACCTGACACAGACGATCGAGCGCAGCGATTACCGGAAGCGTCTCAAAGATCTCCAGGCCGAGTTGAATGATCTTGCCTGGGAGGCCTACAGCAAACGCATCTCGACCATGCTGGTGTTTGAAGGGGTCGATGCGGCCGGCAAGGGCGGCGCGATAAGGCGGGTTACCCAGGCCGTTGATTCGCGTCTGCGCGATGTCATACCGATCGCCGCCCCGACCGACGAAGAACTGGCCCATCACTACCTGTGGCGATTCTGGCGGCATGTGCCACGCGCCGGCCGCATGACGATATTCGACCGATCATGGTACGGGCGGGTGCTGGTTGAGCGGGTCGAGGGCTTTACCAGTCATGCCAACTGGGCGCGGGCCTATCTCGAGATCAACGATTTCGAGGAACAACTCGCCCGCTCCGGCATCGTGGTGCAGAAATTCTGGCTGCAGATCAGCAAGGAAGAACAGCTGGCACGTTTCAAGGCGCGCGAAGACACCCCGTACAAGCGTTACAAGATCACCGACGAGGATTGGCGCAATCGCGAGAAGTGGGACGAGTACCGGGGTGCGGTAAACGAGATGCTGGCACGCACCAGTGCGCAACACGCCCCGTGGAACCTGATCGCCGGCAACGACAAACGCTTTGCCCGGATACAGGTGCTGGAGACAGTGACCCAGGCCTTGCGCGACGCCCTGCAGAACAAGCGCTGACGACCCGCGGCGCAGAAAACCCGCCGCATGCTGTCCTACGAATCGCTGAAGCTGGTTCACCAGACCACGGTGGTGTTGTCGATTACCGGCTTCGCCCTGCGCGGCGGTCTGATGCTGGCCGACTCCGACGTGCTGCGACTGCGCTGGATGCGCACCTGGCCTCACCTGATCGATACCCTGCTGCTGGTCAGCGGCGTCTGGATGGCGAGCCGGTTGGCACTGTCGCCGCTGGAACAGCCGTGGCTGGCGGCAAAAATTGTTGCGCTGCTGGCCTACATCGGGTTTGGCTTCATCGCGTTGCGGCTGGGTAAAACGCGCGGCAGACGGATCGCCGCGCTGATCGCCGCACTGCTCTGTTTCGCCTACATCGCGCTGACGGCCATAAACAAATCGCCGTGGCCGTTCTGAGCGGCGATCGATCTGACACTACTTCCTGCCGATGTCGTCCAGCTTGATCGAAACCTGCGGAAGCTCCGGCTTGACCAGACTGTCGCGATCGATACTGAAATACCGATGGCCATTGATCATCGCCGAGATATCGGCCGACTGTCCACGCAGGTCCTGCAACACGACACTGAACAGGTGCAATGCCAGCACGATAGCCACCGTGGTAGCGAGCCAGCCATGCACGGCGGGCAGATAGAGTCGTCCCAACAGGGGCGTATCCGGCATCAACCAGCCGGTCAGGGCCGACAGCGCAAGCACGACGAACAACAACAGGTACAGCGGCTTCCACAAAGGATTATGCGCAAACCAGTTCGGCATGGGCGTCTTTCCCAGGGACAGGTAGAACTTCAGGCTATCGCCGACTGCCGCCACCTCCGCATCGCTGAGCAATATGTGCTCGAACCGATCCGCCCCCTTGCCAAAGAATCCCAGCAGTGTCCGCAACGCCAGGGAAAAGACCAGAACACTGGCGGCGAGGTAGTGGAAATCCACCGCTGCCGGCGCCAGAGATGGCGAGTTCGCCACCAGCCACCCGGTACCCAGCAGCAGTATGGTCGAGGCCGCCATGGTCCAATGCGCCAGGCGCAACCAGCCGCTCCATACTGCGACGCGGCGTATTTGTTCGGTCATTTCGTTCCAACCCCGGGGTAGTGGCGTAGCAAGCCCAATCAATTCCGCCGATTACACAGTGAATGTCCGCCCACGGCCATGACAGTTTTCAATCATGCAAAGGCCTGACAGGAATTATATTCGGTAACGGATAACGATTTCCGTTGGCCGGCCGTTAACCTCGATTGAACTGACGCGCCCTGCCCGATTTCCGGATGGTGGCGTATGATTAAGAAAGCGCAAAGGCCGACAGATGTACCGACTGCGGGGATTTATGCGAGGAAGTCGCGTGTTTCATTCAGGGAAAGCCGTGCTACATCGGATCGTGTGTGCCCTCGTCGCCAGCGTTTTTTTGCAGTGTGCGCAGGCCGCAGATTGGATCTACAGCGTTGTCGAAGGCGACAATCTGTGGAACCTGAGCGAAAAGTATCTTGACAGTCCACTGCGTTACGACCAGTTGCGCAGGCTGAACAATGTCGAACATCCGAAACGGATGAGGCCAGGCACCCGGATCCGGGTGCCGATGAAATGGATCCGTAGCAACCCGGTGCCAGCGACAATCGCCGGCCTAGCAGGCAGTGTGCGATTGAACCGGCAGGATGGCAGCCTGGTTGCGGACGTGACCGTCGATACCCGGGTTTATCTCGGCGACAGCCTGAAGACCGGCCCGAGAAGCAGTGTCGCCATCCGCTTCGCCGACAACTCGGTCGTCACCCTGCATCAATCGAGCGAGATGCGCTTCGACCACCTGTCCGCGCACGGTGAGACCGGCATGGTCGACTCCCGCCTGAACCTGATCGACGGTCGGCTGGACACCCGCGTCACCCCGGCGACAGGACCGGGTTCACGTTTTCAGATCCAGACACCCTCGGCGATAAGCGCCGTGCGCGGCACCGAGTACCGGGCCGCGGTCAAAGACAACGGCGGTGCATCCAATATAGAGGTTCTCGAAGGATCGGTCGGTGTCGCCGGCGGCAACAAGGGCCGGTTGGTGCCCGCCGGATTTGGTACCCGGGTCGTCACCGACCAGCAACCAGCAGTGCCAAGGCCATTGCTGGCCGCGCCGTTGGTTGGACCCATACCGTCACCCGTACGACGGGCACACTGGTCACTGAGCTGGCAACCCGTCGATGGCGCCGAAGCCTACCGGGTGGAACTCAGCGAGGGCAGCAAACTGGATATCCTCGCCTGGGAAAAACTGGTCGACAGGAGCCGACTGCCGTTACCCGATCTGCCCGATGGCGAATATCGGATCCGGATTCGCGGTATCGACGCCGATGGCATCGAAGGACTCAGCGTCGTGCGAACCCTGCTGATGGACACCCATCCGCGCCCTCCGGTACCCCTGCATCCGGCCGACGAGCCAGACGCTGCGCGGCGAGAGCGCCGAATTGCACTGGACGGCGTCCGCCGAGGCCGACAACTACCTGCTCGAGATCGCCGCAGATGCGAGCTTTGAACGCCTGCTGGTCCGCCGGGAGGATCTGCGCTCGACGCGCTACGTCGTCGACGCGATCACCGAGCCGGGCACCTATTTCTGGCGCGTCAGCAGCGTCAGCGCTGATGGTGAGACAGGCCCTGCGAGTGTGACCCGCAGCTGGAACCTGAAGGCCGTACCGGACAGTTGGATGCCATCGTCGCCGGCGACGAAGGACACCTCGTCGCCTCCTGGGGAAAATCCGAGCCGGGACAGCGCTACCAGGTACAGCTCGCCTATGACCCCGGGTTCTCGGATATCGAAATCGACCGGACCAGCGAAAACACCTCGTTGGAATTTGCCCAACTGAGCGGTCAGGTACGCTACCTGCGCGTCAGGATCATCGAACCGGACGGCTACCTGGGCCCGTGGGGCACGGTGCAGCGTATCGACCCACCAGAGGATGCCAGCGCCTGGATCGTTCCACTGCTGGGCATCCTCGGGGTGCTTGTGCTGTAAGCTCATGCGAGACCGTGCGCGCACTTTGAACAGGGTGGCCCCACTGGTCTTGATCGTCCTGCTGACGACAATGGGCTATCTGCTGTCCAACAGTGTCGCCCTGCAACGCATCGACCACCTCATTTACGACTACATGCTCACCTGGCAGCAACATCGTGCCAGCGACGAGGTGGTCGTCGTCGCGATTGACGACGACAGCCTGCAGAAAATCGGTCGCTGGCCCTGGTCGCGCCAGACGCATGCCGAATTGCTCGATCGACTGACCGCAATGCAACCCCTGGCCGTCGGCTTCGATGTCCTGTTTTCCGAATCGCAACGCGACCCGCCGGCCGCCGACATGCACTTTGCCGAGGCACTCCGACGCAACGGCCGAGCGGTACTGGCCGTGGCGCCAAGTCACCCTGCACTGCCGGCGCGCTGATCACGGAGGTACTGCCCATCCCCGAACTGGCGACGGCCGCCGCCGGGATCGGCCATGTCGATATCGAGATCGACAGCGATGGACTCTGTCGCAGCTTCTTTGCCTATGCCGGCATCGACGATGCCCACTGGCCCGCCTTTGCGCTCAAGCTGCTCGAGGTATCGGGCCGTTCGGCGGGAATATCAGGCGACACACCTGCATCAGGCGATGCAACCGCCTCTTTCGGTTGGATGCGCCAGGGACGTTTTTTCATTCCCTTCGACCCCAGGCCCGACGCCGTCAACACCATCTCGGTGCACCGCCTGCTGAGTGACGACGACGCTGCACAGATTATAAAAGACAGGTATGTGTTGGTCGGTTCAACCGCGACCGGCCTGGGTGATGTGGTATCGACACCGGTATCTTTCGATCACCAGCGCATGCCGGGCGTTACACTCAACGCGCACATTCTGAGCGGCCTGCTGAAAGGCCGACTTTCCACCGCCCTGAAGCCCGAGCAACAGACCGCAATTACCCTGGTGCTCACCGCCATCGGCACGGCATTGATGGTATCTGCCGGTTTTCCGGCCGGCACATTGCTGTTCTTTGCCGCAGTCATCGGCATGATTGCGGCGACCGGCGCCTTGCTGGTGGGCTGGCATCTCTGGTTTGCTCCCGCGGCGGCCATCACACCTCTGGTGGTCGGCTTCCCCCTGTGGGGTGCCTGGTCGCTGCTGCGCGAGAAACGCATCAACCAGTCACTGACCGTGCGCATGCAACACCAGGCGTTGCATCATGCGGCCACCGACCTGCCCAACCAGCATGTGCTGGAACAACGGCTGACGGCACTGCTGCCCGGCAGTGCAACTGACGGTCATATCACTGCCCTGATGATTGTCCATATCAGCTGGTCGGACTCAGCGGTTGGGATAGTGGGTCGATCGGCCGGCGATTCACTGCTGCGCGCGATTGCCGCACGACTCAGCGATGCCGTGCGCAGCGACGATCTCGTCGCCCACCTCAGTGGCGATGATTTCGGCATTCTTATCGAAAACATCGAAAATCCGTCAAGTGCCAGCAATATCTCGCGGAACCTGCTGAATGCGCTGAAACAGACGATCGATGTAGACGATTCCCAGGTCGCGCTATCGCCACGGATGGGCATGAGCCTGTTTCCGACCAACAGTCCGGATGGCGCAAGCCTGTTGCGTGATGCCTATATCGCGATGTTCCGCGCACGCATCGAACGATCCATCAAACCCTGCACCTATTCCGACGACATCGCACGCGAAGTCGAGGCCCACTCACAGCTTGAGCAGGCATTGATTTCGGCCATGGAAAACGACGAGTTCGAGGTGTATTACCAGCCCCAGATCAGCGGTGGCAACCGGCGGTTGATCGGCGTCGAGGCACTGCTGCGCTGGCACAACCCCGAGCTTGGACTGGTCTACCCCGGCACTTTCATTCCGGTCGCGGAACACAACGGCCTGATCCAGCAGATCGGCGCATGGGTACTGAGAAGCGCGTGCCGGCAGGTACAGCAGTGGAACAAGCTGGGCCTTGGTCCGCTGAGGCTGGCGGTCAATCTGTCGCCACTGCAGTTCATCGATGGCGACCTGCTCAGCGATGTGCGCAGCGCGCTCGCGGAAAGCGGCCTGCCGGCCGGGCAGCTCGAACTCGAGATCACCGAAAGTGCGCTGATGCAGAACATGGCAGAAGCCACCAGCATCATGTTGACCCTGAAGGAAATCGGCGTAACCCTGGCGATCGACGATTTCGGCACCGGCTATTCATCACTCAGCCACCTGCAGCACTTCCCGCTCGATCGCATCAAGATTGATCAGTCATTCACCCGCGAGATATCGGACAACGGCGACGTCCGCGAGATTACCCTGACCATCATCAACATGGCCAAGCGCCTGCAGCTGGAGGTCATTGCAGAAGGCGTGGAAACCCGGTCACAGGTGTCGTTCCTCAATAAAAATGGCTGCGACGAACTGCAGGGCTTCTACTTCAGTCATCCGCTGCCGTCCGATCAATTGCAGCAGATGCTCGCGAATCCGAAGGGCCTGCGTGCCGAGTAACCGTCCGCAGCTATGTTCCAGGTCTGCAAAAATTCTCTCAGGGTTAAGCCGACTAGCGGCCGGGTAACCACGCCAGCACGAACTGCGCAACGGCTTCCACCTCGTTCAGCGGCAACAACGGGATCCCGACCGGCTTCGACAACGCGGCATCGCAGGCAAGCGCGATGATATCCGGATCTTCGCGACACAGCAGTGGCGTTCGCAATGACGGCCGATGGATCTCGATCTTGGCCAGCCTTTCGTGGCGAAAGCCCTCGACCAGGACGAGATCGAGCTTGTCGCTGTCGAGACGCGCCAACAGGTCCTTCAATACCGGCTCGGTCGACCGGTCACCCTCCTCGACCCAAAAGGTGCGGTAGGGCGAGGCCAGCAGTACCTGTGCGGCACCCGCCTTGCGCAAACGGTGCGAATCCTTTCCCGGCAGGTCGATCTCGAAATCATGATGCGAATGCTTGATCACGGCGCACCGCACGCCGCGCTGGCTCAGCAGCGGTATCAGGCGGCTCAGCAGGGTCGTCTTGCCGGTGCCCGAGAACGCAACGAACGCAAGCGTCGGCACATCGATGGTCATGAACAGGAACAGCCCAGGTAAAAATCCGGCAACAAGGGTATACGTTGCACGACATCGGCGCAGCATCCAATAATTTGCGCCGGGACACCGGACAGCAGAAACCAAACCCCAAGCGACGTTTCACCGCCGGGCCGTGATCTGTCAGACTTCTCGATCATGGCCGAGACAACATCCCCCGACCGACTGACCGATCACGGCCGACGTGGCGCTCGACAGCACTGCCGTCAGCCGTAACCATGAAACACGAATATCATGTCGAGGTTCATGACCCCGGGCGTTCAGCGGTCGACCTGCTCAGCGATGCTTCGGGACTGAGCCGGCAGGCGGTCAAGCGGGCCATGAAGAAAGGGGCCGTATGGCTCAGCCGCGGCCACGGCACCCAGCGCATCCGTCGCGCCGACAAGCCCCTGGCGGGCGGTGACGTGCTTCACCTGTACTGGAACGAGGCGGTGCTGGAGCATCAACCGGACCCGGCAATCCTGATCGCCGACGAGCAGCTGTTCAGCATATGGCACAAACCGTACGGCATGCTGAGCCAGGGTTCCAAGTGGGGGGATCATTGCACGATCAACCGCTGGGTCGAGCAGCAACTGCGCCCGCAGCGCCCGGCCTTCATCGTTCACCGGCTCGATCGTGCCGCGAGCGGCCTGATGATCATTGCTCACAGCCGCAAGACCGCGGCCTGGTTCACCCAACAGTTTCAGCAGTGCAGGCTGGACAAGCGCTACCAGGCCATCGTTCACGGTGGCTTCCCGGAAGCATTGACCCTCACCGACCCTATCGATGGGCGACACGCCGTGAGTCATGCGCACCTCCTGCAATACGATCCCCAGCACGACCAATCGTTGCTCGAAGTGCGCATCGAGACCGGCAGAAAACACCAGATCCGCCGCCATCTCGCCATGGCCGGATTCCCGATTGTCGGCGATCGCCTGCATGGTCGCGCCAGCGCGGATAGCCGGAGAAATCTTTGCCTGGCGTCCTGTTCCCTCGCCTTCGATTCGCCCATCGACGGCCGGCGCCTGGAATACCGGCTGCCGCAAGCACTGCGGCCATCGTTCGAGCCAGACCCCACAGCGCCATAGCCGGTCAGCACACGCCGTGCGCGCTCAGGATGCGGCGGAGGCCTTCGAACCGGCGCTGACCTGCGTATCGGCGATCAGGCGACGCAGTTCCGGCACACAGGAACCACAATTGGTGCCGGCATTCAGTACGCGGCCGATGGCCTCTGGCGTATCCAGGCCCTGCATCTCGATCGCCCTGGTCAGGGTATGCACACCGACACTAAAACAGGAGCACACAATGGCGCCCTCGTCCTGCTGCCCGGATGGTGGCGTGCCACGCAACAGGCGTGAACGCTCGGCATCCTCAAGCCGGTCTTTCCTGAACAGGGCGACCAGCCAATCGCGTGGCGGCAACTGCGCCTCCGGCCCGATTATGATTACGCTGTCGAGGCGACCATCGACGATGCGCGCAGCCCGATAGTGGATCTGCGTTGAATCGTACATCTCGCGCCACTCGGCATCATCGCCATCGACATCAAGCTGTTGCCGCGCGCTGACCGCCCAGTTGTCCGGCGACAACTCTCCCGCCAGTTCGTAGTGCCAGAGCCCATAGCGGCGGGCCTTTGACCAGTAGCTGGCCTGCGCCGGCTCGAGCTCAGTGCGGGAAAGCAGAAACCCGTACCACTTGGCCCGATATGGCATCACCCGCACCGGGGTGTTCTTGAATTCGGGTTGACCGGACACCGGATCGACTGCCGCGTTGACCAGGCTGCCGACGCGTGCCGCCGAGGCGAATTGATCACTCCAGTGCATCGGTGCGAAGACCTGACCCACCTGCTGCGCATCACTCAGGCGCGCACGCAGCGTTGTCTCACCAAGGGCACTGATCACGGTGGCAAGTTCTCCCTCACACAGACCAACGCCGGCCGCGTCCAGCGGATGGATATCGACGAAGGGCTCGGTGATGTGACCGGACAGACGGGGCGACTTTCCGGTGCGGGTCATGGTGTGCCAGTGATCCCGCACCCTCCCGGTGTTCAGCACCAGCGGGTAGCGTTCGTCCGGATGCTGCGCCGGCGGCCTTGGCGTAATGGGCACAAAGTTGGCTCGCCGGCTGTCGGTGAAAAACCGACCGGTCGAAAACATGCGTTTGCTGGCCTCCGCGTTGCCGACACACGGCCACTGGACCGGGGTCAGTGCGTCATATTGCGAGGATGCAAGCCCCACCAGGCCGGAGATATCAAAATCGCGCTCACCGCGATTCTCGAAACCCGATAGCTGCGCATGCTCATCGAAGACCTGCGCCGCCCCGGTGTAGTCGAAACCCGGATAACCGAGACGACCGGCAACCTGGCTGACAATCTGCCAATCTGCGCGCGCCTCACCGGGCGCGTTGAGAAACGGGCGCTGTCGCGAGATACAGCGCTCTGAATTGGTCACTGTGCCATCCTTCTCACCCCAGGCCAGCGCCGGCAGACGGATGTCCGCGTAACGCTGGGTATCGGTATCGGCGACACAGTCCGAGACGATCAGGCACTCGCACTTTTCCAGGGCCCGACGGACCTGTGCCGTGTCAGGCAGGCTGACCGCCGGATTGGTCGCCATCACCCACAGCGCCTTGACCTCGCCCGATTCGACCGCCCGAAACAGGTCGACAGCCTTGAGCCCGGCCTGTGTTGCCGGTGTGGATGCCGTCCAGAATCGTCCCAGCAGATCACGGTGCGCGGCATTGTCGATATCCATATGCGCCGCAAGCTGGTTGGCCAGGCCGCCAACTTCCCTACCGCCCATCGCGTTCGGCTGACCAGTGATCGAGAACGGCCCGGCTCCGGGTTTGCCGATGCGGCCGGTGAGCAGGTGACAGTTGATAATCGCATTGCCCTTGTCGGTGCCGCTGCTCGATTGATTGATACCCTGCGAAAATACCGTGACGACACGTTCGGTACGGGCGAACAGATCGTAAAACGCCGCGACGTCAGCCTCCTCCAGGCCACACTGTGCCGCCACCGCCGCGGCCGACGGCGCATACCAGCGCGCGAGCCCCAGGGTTTCTTCCAGACCCTCGGTGTGATCCCGCACGAATGACGCATCGGCCTGCCCCTGCTCGGACAGCCAATACAGCAGACCGCTGAACAACAGGCCATCGCTCCCGCTGCGCAGCGCAAGATGCCTGTCCGCACCATCGCAAGTGGAGGTGCGGCGCGGGTCGATCACGACGATCCGCATCTCCGGCCGTGCCTTCTTTGCCGCCAGGATGCGCTGGTAGAGCACCGGGTGACACCATGCGAGGTTGGATCCGGTAAGCACCACCAGATCGGCCAGCTCGAGGTCTTCGTAGCAGTTCGGCACGCTGTCGCTGCCAAAGGCCCGCTTGTAGGCCGCGACAGCAGAAGACATGCACAGACGCGAGTTGGTGTCGATGTTCGCCGAGCCGATAAAACCCTTCATCAACTTGTTGGCGACATAGTAGTCCTCGGTAAGCAGTTGGCCGGACACATAGAACGCGACGGCGTCGGGCCCGTGCGCATCGATGACCTGGCGAAGCCGTTGGCTGACCGTAGCGAGTGCGCTGTCCCAGCTGACCCTCGCACCATCGACCATCGGGTAAAGCAGGCGTCCCTCCAGCCCGGTGGTTTCCCCAAGCGCCGTGCCCTTGGAACACAGACGCCCGTAGTTCGCCGGATGCTCGCGATCACCGTGGATCTCAACCACACCATCGTCATCCACCGATGCGGTAACGCCGCAACCGACCCCGCAATAGGGACAGGTCGTCTTGGTCTTTTCGCGGCGGAGGCCCGCGATCGCTCCGGCGTTCTCGGCAGTCATCCCGCCAGCCCCAAACGCAACAGCACAGCAGACAGCATGATTCTGTCTGCGAGACTGATCGATGTTTCCCTGGCTGGTCCAATTGGCATGTCTTGATTCCCTGGAGAAAGTATTGCCGGCCCGACCGCCTCAGCCGTCGAGCATGACGTTGCGTGGCATGATCACGCCGCCGCCTCGTCCGCCTTCAGTGCGAGAAACACCTTGCCATCCTCGACCTTGGTCGCGAACACGTTGGCGCAACCCTCATCCGGGCCCAGTGCCTGACCGGAGGCCAGGTCGATCTTCCAGTTATGCAACGGGCAGGTCACCGATGTGCCGTGAACGATACCCTGTGACAGCGGACCCCCCTTGTGTGGACAGGCGTCACGCAAGGCGAAAACCTGGTCGTCGCGGGTGCGAAACACGGCAACATCCATGGTATCGGTACGGATCACCCGCGAACCCAGTTGCGGGATGTCCTCAAGGCCGGCAATTTCAATCCAGTTAGTCATTTCTCTACCTCTTGGGGGACGCAGTGATTGGCGGACACTCTGCAGATAATCCCGGCACCATCGACAGCTCGACCGCGCCGTATTCGTCTCGGGCTTGCCTGCGAGTCCCTGGCGTCCCACGGTTCTTAGGCAATCTTCAGCGGCGTGAACTCGTGCGCCTGCTCACCCTCGGCACGCGCCTTCCAGGGATCGATCTGGGCAAACGTCTGGCCATGCAGGAAGCGTTGCTGCAGCGCCTTGCGGTTCTCTGCATCGTCCAGCACCTGCTGCTTGATATGGTTCAGACCGACGCGCTCGACCCAGGGCGCGGTGCGCTCCAGGTAGTGCGCCTCTTCGCGGTACAGCTGGGTGAAGGCGGCGCAGTATTCGAGCACCTCCTCCTCGGTGTCGACCTTGCACAGCAGGTCGGTGACCCGCACCTTGATGCCGCCGTTGCCGCCGACGTGCAGTTCGTAGCCGGAATCGACGCAGACCACGCCGAAGTCCTTGATCGTCGCCTCGGCGCAGTTGCGCGGACAGCCGGACACCGCCAGCTTGAACTTGTGCGGCATCCACGAACCCCAGGTCAGCTCTTCGAGCTGCACGCCGAGACCGGTCGAGTTCTGCGTGCCGAAGCGGCACCAGGTCTTGCCGGCACAGGTCTTGACCGTGCGCATGGCCTTGCCGTAGGCGTGGCCGCTGACGAAACCGGCGTCGGACAGGTCCTTCCACATGGCCGGCAGGTCTTCCTTTTTGACCCCGAACAGGTCGATGCGCTGCCCGCCGGTGACCTTCATCTCCGGCACCTCGTACTTGTCGGACACATCGGCGATGGCGCGCAGGTCGTTCGCGGTGCACAGGCCACCGAACATGCGCGGCACCACCGAATAGGTACCGTCCTTCTGGATGTTGCCGTGGGCGCGTTCGTTGATGAACCGCGACTGCGCGTCGTCCTGGTATTCATCCGGCCAGTTCGCCAGCAGGTAGTAGTTGAGTGCCGGCCGGCAGGACGCACAGCCGTCCGGCGTCTTCCAGTCCAGTGCGTCGCGCACCGCCTGCATGCTCTTGAGTTCGCCCTGCCTGATCGCGGCGATCACCTCGTCGTGACTGTGATCGGTGCAGCCACACATACCCTTTTTGCTGGGCGCCTGGTCGTAACCCTCGCCCACGGTGCTGGCCAGAATCGCCTCGACCAGGCCGGTACAGGAACCACAGGAGCTCGATGCCTTGGTATGCGCGCGCACGTCTTCCAGGGTAAACAGGCCCTTCTTGGATATCGCGTCGACGATATCGCCCTTGCAGACGCCGTTGCAGCCACAGATCTCGGCATTGGCAGGCAACGCCATCACACTGGCCGAGGCATCACCGTGCCCGGCATCGCCGAGATCGTGCTGACCGAACAGGATGGTGCCGCGGAAGGCGGATATATCGGTACCTTCACGCAACAGGGTGAAGTACCAGGTGCCGTCCATGGTGTCGCCATACAGCACGGCGCCCTTGATCCTGTTGTCGCGGATGACCAGTTTCTTGTAGACACCCTGTGACGGGTCCTGCAGCACCAGGGTTTCGTCACCCTCGCCCTCGTTGAACTCACCGGCCGAGAACAGATCGATACCGGTGACCTTCAGCTTGGTCGAGGTAACCGATCCCTCGTAGCGCGCGATTCCCATCTGCGCCAGGTGATTGGCCGCGACCTTGGCCTGTTCGAACAGCGGCGCCACCAGGCCGTAGCACGCATTGCGATGCTGTACGCACTCGCCGACCGCGTAGATCTTCGGGTCGTAGGTCTGCATCGTGTCGTTCACGACTATCCCGCGCTCACAGTGCAGCCCGGCTTTCTGCGCCAGTTCCACGTTCGGCCGGATACCCACGGCCATCACCACAAGATCGGCAGCGACCTCGCTGCCATCGGCGAAGCGCACACCGGTGACGCGGTCCTCACCGAGGATCTCTGCGGTCTGTGCCTCCATCAGGAACTGCATACCACGGTCTTCCAGCGAGACCTTGAGCATTGCCGACGCCGGCTTGTCCAGCTGGCGCTCCATCAGGCTGTCGAGCAGATGGACGACCGAGACGTTCATGCCCTGCTTCATCAGGCCATTCGCGGCCTCCAGACCGAGCAGACCACCACCGATAACCACCGCATTCTTGTAGCTGGATGCGGCCTCGAGCATGGCCTCGACATCGGCGATATCACGAAAGCCGATGACGCCTTTCTTCTCGTGCCCGGGCACCGGGATGATGAACGGATTGGAACCGGTGGAGATCAGCAGGCGATCGTAGCCCGCCGACAGACCACTACGGGTGGTGATGCTGCCATGCACCCGGTCTATCTCCACCACCGGATCACCGGTAATCAGACGAATGCCGTTTTCCTCATACCATTCGCGGCTGTTGAGAATGATGTCGTCGATGGTCTTCTCACCGGCCAGCACGGGTGACAGCATGATTCGGTTATAGTTGGGATGCGGCTCGGCACCGAATACGGTGATCTCGTAGTGCCCGGGCGCCAGCTTCAGCACCTCTTCCAGGGTACGCACGCCGGCCATGCCGTTGCCGATCATCACAAGTTTCTGTTTGCCCATTTCGATTCCTCTTAATTCGTTGTGTTCAGGCCAGCCACATCGGTCGGCTGCAGCGCGGGATTGGCATTGCTGAGTTCACTTATCGGCGCAGCAAGGTTGGCGACATCGAAACCGCGCAGGTAAGCGATCGGATCTGCCGGCTGAAAATCCCGCCCATCAAAGAACCTGTCAGGACCCAGGCGGATACCGCCGAGCTGCCAGTCCGTCGCATGCAGCCCCTCCACCTTGTAGTCCGTGTCTGGCACCTGCATGCCCAGGGCATAAGCGGCCTGGCGATACAGATCTGGCCTATAGACCCGCTCGGCCACCGCCCGGATATCCAGCGGCCTGTCGATGTGCCCCCAGCGCAGCATCTGCGTCATGAACCAGACCGCGTGAGAACGCCATGGAAAGTTCGCCGCGAATCGATGAAACACGTTGAAGTCGGGAAGGCTGCGGGCGAACTCGGTACGCATGTACTGGAAGGTGCCCTGCATCGAAACCCGCACGGCATCGCGTGGCGCGTTGACATAGCGAGGTTGGGAAATCAGGTCGACAACCTCGGCACGATTCTCCGGCAGGTCCACCCATGCCGCGGCCTCGAGCAATGCCATCACCAGGGCCTGGTGCGTATTCGGATGCTGCATGGCCCATTCCTCGCTGACCCCCAGCACCTTCTCCGGACTGTTTTGCCAGATCTCGTACTTGGTGATCAGAACGCGCCCCAGGCCCTCGCGCACGGCCAGCTGGTTCCAGGGCTCGCCAACACAGAAACCATCGATCTGCCCGGAACGCAGCGCACTGACCATCTGCGATGGTGGCACGACGACCAGCTTCACATCGCGGTCCGGGTCGATGCCCGCCGACGCCATCCAGTAGCGCAGTTCGTAGGTATGGGTGGAGGTTGGGAAAACCACTGCGAAGGTCAAGGGTGCCCGGCCCTTGCCCTGATCATCCCCGATCACTTGTTTCAACGCAGCGGCGCTGACCGGCGAGGCTGACATGGCTGGCGCATCGGCCAGCTTGAGCCGGCGATAGAGGGCTTCGGAAACGGTTATCGCATTGCCGTTCAGATCGAGCGACAAGGCGGTGATCATCGGCCTGTCGATCGGTCCGATGCCCAGGGTGCTGGCTATCGGCATGGTCGCCAGCATCTGCGCGGCATCGAGAATGCCGACCGCGACCTTGTCGCGGATGTTCGCCCACGACGTCTCCTTGCTCAGCATGACCTCGAGGCCATAACGACTGAAGAATCCCTTTTCCTTTGCGACAACCAGCGGTGCGCAGTCGGTGAGCGGAATAAAGCCGACGGCGACCTCCGGCTTCTCCAGAAGCGCGGGATCGAAAGTTACGGAAACTGACTGATCGGTCATGACGAAACCTCAGCCTGCAGCGAGGCGCAGGTTGGCCTGGTCAGCGGCGTCGCCCTTCTCTGCATCATCGTCAGCCGAATCAACCGGGGCCGCCGGTGTCGCCGTGACATGACGCTCATGCAGGAAGCGAACGACCTCGGCACGGTAGTGGTTGTAGGCCGGGTCTTCGGCCAGGGCCGAGGCGGTCACGGGGACGCTCCAGATCGACGTCCAGAATCTCACCGATCGTGGCCGACGGGCCATTGGTCATCATGATGATGCGGTCGGACAGCAATACGGCCTCATCGACATCGTGGGTGATCATGATCACGGTGTTGTTCAGCGCCGACTGGATCTCCATCAGGGAATCCTGCATATGGGTCCGGGTCAGGGAATCGAGCGCGCCGAAGGGCTCGTCCATCAGCAGCACTTTCGGCTCCATCGCCAGGGCGCGGGCGATGCCGACGCGCTGCTTCATGCCGCCCGATATCTCGTCCGGCTTGCGATCGAGCGCATGCGTCATGTGCACCAGCTCGAGATTGTGCCGGGTCCACTCGTCGCGCTCGGCCTTCGATTTCGACTTCTTGAACACCTGGTCGACTGCCAGGCGCACATTGTCGTAAACGCTCAGCCACGGCAGCAGCGAATGGTTCTGAAAAACCACGGCGCGGTCCGGGCCGGGCTCACCCACCTCGCGATTCTCCAGCAACACACAACCGGTCGTGGCCTGGAGCAGACCGGCGACGATATTCAGCACCGTCGATTTACCGCAGCCGGAGTGACCGATCAACGAGATGAACTCACCTTCGTCGACCCGCAGGTTGACCTCGTCGAGTACATTCAGCGGTCCATTGTCGGTCGGAAAAGTGATGCCGACATGATCGATGTTCAGATAACTGTTCATAATGCTTGTCTCACGTTTTCGTGTTGTTCGCGTAAAGCCCGCGCAGGCGACAGGGCCTCAGTCGCCCTTGCCGCAGGACCGATGTACTCAACGCATCACCGCGTTCTTGTCCCAGCTGACGGCGCGCTGCAATACCAGCATGCCGCGATCGAGCAGGAAGCCGATGAAGCCGATGACGAGTACCGCCACCATGATGCGTGCCAGCGAGTTCGAGCTGCCGTTCTGAAACTCGTCCCAGACAAACTTGCCCAGGCCCGGGTTCTGCGCCAGCATCTCCGCGGCGATCAGCACCATCCAGCCGATGCTCAGCGACAGGCGCAGACCGGTGAACATCATCGGGATTGCGGAAGGCAGAACGATCTTGACGGTCTTGGTCAGCCAGCTCAGACGCAATACCCGGCTCACGTTGATCAGGTCCTTGCTGACCCCCGAGACACCCACCGCGGTATTGATGATGGTGGGCCACAGGCAGCACAGGGTCACGGTGATCGCGGACGTCAGGAAGGACTTGGCAAACCAGGGATCGTCCGACACGTAGGCGGCTGATACGACCATGGTCACCAATGGCAGCCAGGCCAGTGGCGACACCGGCTTGAAGACCTGGATGATCGGATTGAACGCCTGGTACAGGGTCTGGCTCATGCCGATAACGATCCCTACCGGGATGGCGATCAGGGAGGCAATCAGGAAGCCGGTCAGCACGGTCCACAGGCTGGTGAATATCTGGTCGATGAACGTCGCCTGGCCCGTGTACTTGCGACCCTGCATCTTCTCGATCCTCTCGGCCGGTTTGCCCGCGGCCACCGCCTTCTGGATGCGCACATCCATGCGCTCGTAGAACTGTGCCTGCTTCTCACGTTCGGCGAGGTGCTCGTCGTACAGCGAGACACTCTGGGTCCACACCTGGGACGGCCCCGGCAGCTCACCGAGCGAGGTCTGAACCTGCTTGGCGCCGGCCGTCCACATCAGCAGAAAAACCAGCACTGCCGCCATGGGCACAAGTACATTGCTCGCCAGGCTTGCACTCATCCGGGTGAGCTTGTCCCCGGAAAGGAAACCGAGTGCGTTTTCCAGCATGGCACTGTCAAAGGTCTTGCGGTTTCGGATGGCACCGATCATGGCCTGCTCCTTGTCTTTGTAGCGTGATCAAAAAAGTCGGTTATGGCGGGGCCAACGACCCCGCCGTCGCGCTGCGACTTACAGCTTGTCCGCGTCTTTCAGGCCGATCGCGAACGACTTGAGATAGGCGTTGGGCTTGGTGCCATCGAAGGTCACCCCATCGATGAACTCGACTGTGGCGCGCGATAGCCGGTCTCGCTGGCGAAATCGGGGAACTCGTCGGCACTCATGTGGCCTTCGCGATGAGTTCCCTGGCGGCGGTCTCGTAGATGTCCGGGCGATACACCGACTTGGCGATCTGGTCGTACCAGCTGTCGTCCTTCTGCTCGGCAATCTGGCCCCAGCGACGCATCTGGCTGAGATACCAGACCGCATCCGAGTAATAGGGATAGGTCGCGTTGTAGCGGAAGAACACGTTGAAGTCCGGCACGTCACGCTTGTCGCCCTTTTCGTATTCGAAGGTACCGGTCATCGAGTTGGCGATGACATCGTAGTCAGCGCCAACATAGTTCGATTGCGACAGGATCTTC
>CAVRBK010000081.1:0-6846 GCA_963719025.1 uncultured Gammaproteobacteria bacterium
AATTCTCAAGCCTGTGTTCCACTGGCAGACCCACAACCTCCCGGCAGCGGTGCGCTGGCAACATCGTGCCGATCTGCACATGACCCTGCACTTTCTCGGCGCGGTCGACGCGGCGCGGCTCGAAGACCTGTTTGCACTGGGTCGATCGATCCAGACCGAGCCCTTCTCGATCGTGCTCGACGACATCGGCTACTGGCCGACGCCGCGGGTGATGTTTGCGGCCCCCAGTTCGGTGCCTGCCGAACTGGGGGCGCTATATCAACAGCTTGCCGAGGGGCTGACGGAGATGGGTTTGCCGTTGCAGGAAAGACCCTACTGTCCGCATGTCACGCTGGCGCGCAAGGTCACCGAAGAGATCGACCCCGGGCCGCTGCAATCGCTGACCTGGACCGTAGGCGAATACGCCCTGGTCGAGTCCCGCCCGGGCGATGCGCCGCTGTATCATCCGCTGCGTCGCTGGCCGGTCGGGCTAGCTTGACCAACCCGCCGGCCGTCGGACGCAATTCGCACTAGAAAACAAAAAGAGAACGAACTACACTCAACCGAACACCGCATAACAAGCCGCTCGCAGAGGAATGAGAATGGACGAGAATCGCAAAAAGGCGCTGGCAGCCGCACTCAGCCAGATCGAAAAACAGTTTGGCAAGGGTTCGGTCATGCGCATGGGCGATGGCACCGCGATTCGCAATATCGAGGTGATCTCGACCGGTTCGCTGGGCCTGGATCTGGCGCTTGGTATCGGCGGCGTGCCGAAGGGGCGGGTGGTCGAGATCTACGGGCCGGAATCGTCGGGCAAGACCACGCTGACCCTGCACATCGTCGCCGAGGCACAGAAAATCGGCGGCACCTGTGCCTTTGTCGATGCCGAGCATGCGCTCGACCCGGTATACGCCGAGAAGCTCGGCGTCGACATGGACGAACTGCTGGTGTCGCAGCCGGATACCGGCGAGCAGGCGCTCGAGATCACCGACATGCTGGTGCGCTCCGGTGCTGTCGACGTGGTCGTGATCGACTCGGTTGCGGCGCTGACGCCGAAGGCCGAGATCGAGGGTGACATGGGCGATTCGCATGTCGGCCTGCAGGCGCGTCTGATGTCGCAGGCCTTGCGCAAGCTGACCGCCAATATCAAACGCTCGAACTGCATCGTGATCTTCATCAACCAGATCCGGATGAAGATCGGCGTCATGTTCGGCAGTCCGGAGACCACCACCGGCGGTAACGCGCTCAAATTCTATGCCTCGGTCCGCCTGGATATCCGCCGCATCGGCGCGATCAAGAAGGGCGACGAGGTGGTTGGCAACGAAACCCGCGTGAAAGTGGTCAAGAACAAGGTGGCGCCGCCGTTCCGCCAGGCCAATTTCGAGATCCTGTACGGCGAGGGCGTGTCGCGCGAGGGTGAGATCATCGAGCTGGGGGTCGGCCAGGGCCTGATCGAAAAATCCGGCGCCTGGTACAGCTACAACGGCGACCGCATCGGCCAGGGCCGGGAGAACGTGCGTAAATTCCTCAAGGAGAACCCGGATATTGCCCGTCATGTCGAGGCGCAGATCCGTGCAGCGCTGATGCCGGCGGAACCCGAAGCCGCCGCCGCGGCAGAGGCCGAGCCGACGGATAGCAAGACTTGAGTTCAGCCGCGCGGCAGCCCGAGGAGGAGTCCGCCGCCATCGAGATGACGGCGGTCAAAATCCTGGCCGCACGTGAGCACTCATGCCATGAACTTCGACGCAAGCTAGCTAGGCGCTTCGGCCTTGGCGATGCGCTGGACGAGGTGCTCGACGGCCTGCAGCAGCGCGGCCTGCTCAGCGATCAACGATTCGTCGAGACCTACATCGACCAGCGCAGCCGCAAGGGCTTTGGACCGTTGCGGATTCGCGCCGAGCTGAACGAGCGGGGCGTCAGCAGCGACCTGGTTGAGGGCGGCCTGGATCTGGCAGATACCGATTGGCTGGACCTGCTGGTGCGCACCGCGACACACAAATTTGGCGACTCGGCCGTCGAAGACCGGCGGGAAATGGCCAGGCGCGGGCGCTTTCTCGAACAACGCGGCTTCCCCCTCAGCCTGGTGTATCGCTACCTCGATCAGGTACGCCAGTTCTGAGCCACACCGGGGCGTGTAGCTGCCATCCTCGGCAGGCCGGTAAGACGTCCAGTTCGTGCGGCGCTAATCTACTGATTATTCGTGAAATTGATGCGATCTTCTGGTGACTTTTGTGGCCAACCTGCATACCATTTCCGGTTTGTCGTCTCGTGATTCCTAGCCCCGTATGAAGACCAGCGCCGAAATTCGTACCGCTTTCCTCGACTATTTCGCAGGAAAAGACCATGCGATCGTGGAATCCAGCCCCCTGGTGCCCGCCAACGATCCGACCCTGCTGTTTACCAATGCAGGGATGGTCCAGTTCAAGGATGTGTTTCTGGGCAAGGACAAGCGCAACTACGTGCGGGCGACCAGTTCGCAGCGCTGCGTGCGTGCCGGCGGCAAGCACAACGACCTCGAGAACGTCGGCTACACCGCGCGTCACCACACCTTCTTCGAGATGCTCGGCAACTTCAGCTTCGGCGACTATTTCAAGCGCGAGGCGATTCAGTACGCCTGGGAGTTCCTGACCCAGGTGATGGGGCTGCCGGCGGAAAAACTCTGGGTAACGGTGTACCAGGACGACGACGAGGCTGCGGCAATCTGGCTCGACGAGATCGGCGTGGACCCGGACCGCTTCACCCGGATCGGTGACAAGCCCGGCGGCAAACCATTCGAGAGCGACAATTTCTGGTCGATGGGCGATACCGGTCCCTGTGGCCCCTGCTCGGAGATCTTCTACGATCACGGCGCCGACATCTGGGGCGGGCCGCCGGGCACACCGGAAGAGGACGGTGATCGCTATATCGAGATCTGGAATCTGGTCTTCATGCAGTACAACCGCGACGGCAGCGGTGAGATGACCCCGTTGCCCAAGCCGTCTGTCGATACCGGGATGGGGCTCGAGCGCCTTGCCGCGGTCATGCAGGTGGTGCATTCGAACTACGAGATCGACCTGTTTCAGGCGCTGATCAAGGCGGCCGCGGAGGCAACCGGGACAACGGATCTCGAATCGAAATCGCTGCGCGTGATCGCTGACCATATCCGCTCCTGTGCGTTCCTGGTCGTTGATGGGGTTACCCCGGGCAACGAGGGGCGCGGCTACGTGCTGCGCCGGATCATCCGCCGGGCGATCCGTCATGGCTATCAGCTCGGTCAGCAGCAGCCTTTCTTCCACAGGCTGGTGGCGGCGCTGGATGCACAGATGGGCGAGGCCTATCCCGAACTGCACAAGGCAAGAGATCTGGTAACCCGCGTGCTGCGCGTGGAAGAGGAGCGTTTTGCCGAGACCATCGAACAGGGGATGCGGATCCTCGACGATGCGATCGGTGAGCTCGACGGCGATGTCATTCCGGGTGCGGTGGTGTTCAAGCTGTACGACACCTACGGCTTCCCGACAGACCTCACGGCCGACATCGCGCGTGAAAAGGAGATGCGTATTGATCGCGAGGGCTTCGAACTCGAGATGGATGCGCAGCGCGCGCGCGCGCGTGCCGCCAGCCAGTTTGGTATCGACAGCGCGACCGATTTCGACGTGGAGGGGGAGACCGATTTCATCGGCTACGATCGACTGCAGGACTCGGCAACGGTAATCGCCCTGTTCCGCGAAGGTGAGTCTGCCGAGCAGCTCAGCCAGGGCGAGACCGGGATGGTCGTGCTCGACCGCACGCCGTTCTATGCCGAATCCGGCGGCCAGGCCGGTGATGCCGGTCTGCTGAAGGTGGGCGGCGAGTCGGAATTTCGGGTGCGCGATACCCGCAAGCAGTCCGGTACGGTGTTTGCGCATGTCGGCGAGGTTCGGCAGGGCGCGCTGCGCATCGGCGACAACGTGACCGCCGAGGTCGACGACGCGCAGCGCACTGAAACAGCGCTGAACCACTCGGCCACCCACCTGTTGCACGCGGCATTGCGGCAGGTGCTCGGTGATCATGTCGGACAGAAGGGCTCGCTGGTGGAGGCGGAGCGGCTGCGTTTCGATTTCTCGCATTTCGAGCCGATCAGTCGCGAGCAGCTGGTCGAGATCGAGCGTCTGGTCAACGAGCATATCCGCATCAACAGCACGGTCGAGACGCGCATCATGGCGCTCGACGAAGCCAAGGCCGCAGGTGCGATGGCGTTGTTCGGCGAGAAGTACGACGAACAGGTGCGCGTGCTGCGCATGGGGGATTTCTCGACTGAGCTGTGCGGTGGTACCCATGTGAAGGCGCTCGGCGATATCGGCCTGTTCAAGATCACGGCAGAAACGGGTATCGCATCCGGTGTGCGGCGTATCGAGGCGGTTACCGGTGCGCGTGCCCTGGCGTGGGTGGAGGCCGACGAGGATCGCCTGTTGCATCTGGGCGAATTGATCAATGCCGGTCGGGATGAGCTCGAAGACAAGCTGGGCAAGTTGCTGGAGCGCAACCGCAAGCTCGAAAAAGAGCTGGAGCAGATCAAGAGCAAGCTGGCCAGTGCGGCCGGATCGGATCTTGCCTCCCAGGCCGTCGACATCAAGGGTGCGAAGGTGCTCGCGGCGCGGCTCGACGGGGTCGACCCGAAATCGCTGCGCGATACCCTCGATCAGCTCAAGAACAAGCTCGGCAGTGCGGTGGTTCTGCTGGCGGCGGTAAATGGCGACAAGGTCAACCTGATTGCCGGCGTGACCAAGGATCTCACCGATCGCTGCCGCGCCGGTGACCTGGTCAAACTGGCCGCCGAGCACGTTGGCGGCAAGGGTGGGGGGCGCCCCGATATGGCCCAGGCCGGCGGGTCAAACCCCGATGGCGTACCGCAGGCGCTTGAGCAGGCGATTGCCTGGGTCGGCGAAAAGCTTTAAATCGGCGCAGAAATAGTGTTAAATCCCGCGTCTTTGCGGCCCGGCAGATGTCGGGCCGTGGTTGTTTGACAGCTAGGGATACCGCAGCGATATGGCGCTGATCGTCCAGAAATACGGTGGAACCTCGGTCGGAACGGTCGAGCGCATCAAGAACGTTGCCGCGCGGGTGAAAGGTCATCGTGAGCGTGGCGACGAAGTCGTGGTGGTGGTGTCGGCGATGTCCGGCGAGACCAACCGGCTGATCGGGCTGGCCAACGAGATCACCGGGCACCCGAGTCCGCGAGAGATGGACGTGCTGGTGTCGACCGGCGAGCAGGTCACGATCGCCCTGCTGTGCCTGGCCCTGCATGACATCGGTTGCGAGGCGCGCTCCTATACCGGGCCGCAGGTGCACATCCTGACCGACAGCGCGCACTCGAAGGCACGCATCATGGACATCGATGACGCCCGGGTCTGTGCCGACCTCAAGGCGGGGCGGATCGTGGTGGTGGCGGGTTTCCAGGGCGTCGACGAGCACGGCAATATCACCACCCTCGGCCGCGGTGGTTCGGATACCACGGCCGTGGCCTTGGCCGCGGCGCTGAAGGCGGACGAGTGCCAGATCTACACCGACGTGGATGGCGTCTACACCACCGATCCGCGCGTCGTGCCCAAGGCGCGCAAGCTCGATCGCATCACCTTCGAGGAGATGCTGGAAATGGCCAGCCTCGGGTCCAAGGTGCTGCAGATCCGTTCGGTCGAGTTTGCCGGCAAGTACAATGTACCGTTGCGCGTGCTGTCCAGCTTTCGAGGACGGCGGCGGGCACGCTGATCACGCTGGAGGAAGACAGTCATGGAAGCAGCCAAGATTTCCGGCATCGCGTTCAATCGCGACGAAGCCAAGACTCACGATCCGGGGCGTGCCCGACAAGCCCGGCATCGCCTACCAGATCCTCGGCCCGGTCGGCGACGCCAACATCGAAGTCGACATGATCGTGCAGAATATCTGCCGAACGATGGCACGACCGATTTCACGTTTACCGTGAATCGTCACCGATTACGACAAAGCGATCGACATTCTCAATCAGGTTGTGCAGCGGATCTTGGCGCGCGTGAGGTGGTCGGCGACGACAAAATCGTCAAGATTTCGCTGGTCGGCGTGGGTATGCGTTCACACGCCGGTATCGCCAGCAAGATGTTGAAGCCTTGTCCAAAGAGGGCATCAATATTCAGACCGCCACGAAGATACCGGCACCCGCTTCACTCGGGAAGGCACCCGCATCCAGCGCCGGGAAGCCGACGAGTCCGGCTTGTCGCCTGGCCCTTCCGAGATAGCACCCGCAGTTACCAGACCCTGCGCCTTTTCACGCCACGCGATGAGCTTTTCCGTTGGTACTGAGCGGGCATTGATGAAGACCTCACCCGCACCCCAGCCCTGAAGCTTGACCGGCTTCCACATGATGACCATTTCGTCATAATTACCCGGCGCTACCAGGATCATATCGCCGGCTGAAACCGAAACATCATCGATCGCTGCCTGGATGGTGGCGAAGTCGCCGGGTACAGTGTGCACGGCATAGGGATTGCCGTTCGGGCGCTCACCGACACCTTCGGCTGTACCCACTGTCAGGGTCACGCCGATGGGTGATTCGGTGCCATTGGCGTCGGTGACCACCACCTGGTAGTCGCCCGGGCCAACCGCCGGTACGAGGCCGTCGATCGTCGCTGCTGTGCAGTTGATACTTCCGAGTGCCGTGCGAGCGCCGTTAGCGGCCTCGAGCTCGGCATTGGCAAGAACACCACAAGCGAAGCTGTAGTCACGGTCTTATGCTTTTGCTGCCCTGTCATCTTTCCATCCCACTCAGGATTGGGCACCGTCGGTCAGGCCCAAGAGAGTGGATACTGATCTGTTGCCCTGCCAGCGCGAAGGGTCCGCCGCCGCCACTGACAGCTGCACGATTCACGAATGTTTCGG